>CAVRMG010000026.1:0-129828 GCA_963721495.1 uncultured Actinomycetota bacterium
ATGTGCCGGCCGAGTTCGGCTCGTGTGCGGATGTCAAGCTTGCGGTAGACGCGCGCTAGGTTGGCTTCGACGGTTTTCGGGCTGATGAACAGTGCCGCAGCGATGTCGCGGTTGGTCATGCCAGACGCCGCGAGCTCCGCGATTCGCCGTTCGGAGGGCGTGAGCGTGAGGTTCCGAGTTGGTGCGACGTTGACGCGTGCGAGTTCGGCACGCACGCGGTCGGCCCACAACGGTGTGCCCATTGCGTCAAAGGCCTCCAGAGCCTCGCGGAAACTTGCTCTGGCAGCGTCCCTTTGGCGCTGACGACGCTGCAGCTGGCCCAGCCAGAGTTGGGTGCGGGCGCGTTCGAACGGCATGGGTAGCCGTTCATGTTCGATCATCGCGTCTTGCGCAACGCGGTTGGCCGCCGCGACGTCGTTCCGTCCGGCCAACCACATGCTGCGGCACCGCGCACCGACAGCAACCATCCAGGAGCGGCAAGACTGGTCGCCGTTACGTTCGAGTTCCCCGATCAATGGCTCGGCATCGGCGTTGCGCCCCAGCGCGATCATAGCCTCCACGGCATCGGCGATGTACATGGCGGTCATGATCTGGGTGCCGGGACTGGCATCAAGAGCCTCCAGCAGGGGCTGGAACGTCGAGAGGGCCTCGGCGTACCTACCTAGCGAGACCTCGAGAAATCCGAGGCTCATGGTCGGCCACTCGGCAAGTCGCGGTGACCCGCACTGCCGGGCGATGGTTAGGGCGGCAGCGGCATCGGCACGGGCGTCACCTTCACGCCCGGTGTACGCGGCGACTGCCGCGCGCACCGATAAAGCGATCGCGCGCGAGCCGCCGACCTGCTCGGCCTGTTCGATCGTGTCTTGGGCCAGCTGTGCAGCTTCGGCAAAGTTGCCCCGCCACATCTCGATCAGCGTGCAGTAACCGGTCACCGCCACCATGTCGTTTTCGGCGCCACGCTCGATACATCGCAGCCGGACGGTGTGCATTACGGTACGGGCCTCGTCCAGTTGCCCGGCCCACGCCAGCACTAGGGCATGGACGGCGCTGGCGCAGAACGGGATTAAGATGTCGTCATCGGGATCCTCCAGCGCCAGTGCGCGCTGCAAGCTCGCTACGTCAACGCCGTGCCCGTAGAGGAAAGTCGTGGCCACCAACAGCGCGAGCGTCCGACTGATGAGTCCTGGGTCGCCAAGCTGCTCGGCGTGCGTCACGGCTTGGCGTGCGTTACGCAAGGAATCGTCGAACTCACCAGACATCCCCTGCGCGAAGGCCAACGACATGAGGTTCTGGACCAATAAGGCTGGATTGCGTTCCGCGTCGTCGAGCGCACGTTTCAAGAGGGCGGCAGCGTCGACGAAGGCATCGTCGTACATGCGGATGCCGGCCAGCAAGTTCAATGCGACGCTCCAAAGCAGTCCGGGATGCAAATGATCGATCGTCGATTCCAGAAGCGTGCGAGCTCGGTCCGCATCACCGGATTTGAAGTGGTGTTCCGCCGCGCGGATTCGGCGTGATGGCTTATCGCCGCCGAGTCCGATCGCCAGCTCAACCAACTCCGCGGCGGCGGCTGGAGCGCCTCGGGCGCGTGCGGCCTCAGCGGCGGTGTCGAGAGCCCGCAGCGTTTCCGGGTCGGCGCTTGCGGCGGCAAGCGCCGCGTGTCTGGCTTTCAGCTCGGGTAGGGCAAGGGCGCTGGCCAGAGACCGATGCATCGCTCGGCGCCGACCGGGGCTCGCCTCGGTGAAAACACTTCGTGCGAGCAGTGGGTGGGCGAACCGCACTCTGTTGCCCTCGATTCGGACGACTCCGTTACTCTCCGGCTCGTCGAGTTGCTCGACGATGCGGTCGACAGTGTTGTTGGTCGCCATCGCAAGGAGCTCGACCGTCGGGTTCGCGACACACGCGGCGGCCAGTAGTACGTCCTGGGCCTGCTGGTCCAGGCGCCCAATGCGGATACGCATGAGTTCAGCCAGCGTGGCGGGCAGCACCGAGTCGGCGCTGGTTGACGAAGCATCCATAGCCCTGGCGAATTCCAGTGCGTAGAAGGGATTTCCACCGGAAACCTCGGCGATGCGCGCCATGGTGGGACGCGAAAGGGATTGGCCGAGCCGCGTGGAGATCAGGGTGTGGAGACCGCCCAAGCTTAGTGGTCCGACGCGGATGCGGTCGACGGTGTCGGGTTTGGCGAGCTGTAGCCAGGATGCGCTCCCGTTATCTGCATCGACGCGTTCGGTGACCAGCACCCCGACCCGGCGCTTGAACCGCCGGGCGGCAAATGCCACCACAGCCTCGCTGGAGGCGTCCAGCCACTGCACATCGTCGATGGCCACCAAGACCGGGGCCTCCTCAGCCAGGGCGTCCACTACGGAGACAAGCGCGACGGCGGCGACGCGCTGGTCGGCGGGCGGCCCTTCGCTGGTGGCCCGCAGCAGCAGCACGCGGTCGACCGCGATGCGCTGCACCCCGGGCAGCCTCGTGAGTACGGCCGGGTCGACACCACTGAGTAGGTCTGCAAGTGCCGCGTAGGCAAGCGCAGTTTCGTTCTGTCCGACCCGTGCGGGCAGCACCAGAAATCCCTGTTCGCGCGCCTGCTCCACCGCGGCCAGCCACAGGGTGGTCTTGCCGATGCCGGCTTCGCCCTCGATGACCAGTCCGGACGGCTGAACACCTGCCGACTGCAAGAACTTGGCAAGCGCGGAAAACTCGACCGAACGGCCGATCACATCGGTAGACAGATGGCTAGCATTGCGAGCAGCGAACCGATTAGGCTGTGAAAACGTCCCTGTCGGTCGCCACCCGTGATCTGCCCACTGTTGTGACCATGCGTTAGCCATTAGGCCCACCGGAGGAAAAGTGCGGTTTCCTCTCTGTTTGCTGGCCGATTACTCGGCCGAGTTCGGCTCGAGTGTGGATGCCAAGCTTGCGGTAGACGCGCATTAGGTTGACTTCGACGGTTTTCGGGCTGATGAACACCGCGGCGCCGATGTCGCGGTTGGTCAGGCCGGAGGCCGCCAGTTCTGCGACGCGTTGCTCCGAAGGAGTGAGCAATAGGGCTCGGGTCGGGCTCACCCCTATACGTGCCAGCTCACCGCGGGTTCGGTCCATCCACAAAGCTGTTTTCATCCCTTCGAACGCAGCCAGCGCCTCGGTCAATGTGCTTGTGGCGGCTTCTTTTTGGCGCTGCCGGCGTTGGAGTTGGCCGAGTAGTAGCTGAGTGCGGGCGCGTTCGAAGGGCATGGGCAACGGTTGATGTGCGGTCATCGCCTGCTGCGCCACGCGAGTTGCCGCCTCCAACTGGCCCCGGGCGGCCAACATCATGCTTCGGCAACGGGCGCCGATGGCCAGCATCCAGGCTCGGTCAAGCCGTCGGCCGTGATGCTCCAATGCTTCGATCATGGGTCGGGCTTCGTCGAGGCGACCGAGCGCGATCATGGCCTCGATTGCATCAGGCAGGAACGCTGCGGTAACGATTTCCGTGCCGGGCAGCGTGCTGAAGCGTGCCACCAGCGGCTGCAAGGTAGTCAGGGCATCGGCATAGTTGCACAACGAAACCTCGAGAAACCCCAGGCTCATGGTCGCCTGATCTGCCAGTCGCGGTGAGCCGCAGCGGCTGGCCTTCTCGATGGCAAGCCGTGCGTGTGTCCGAGCTTCCTGCTCACGTCCCGCGTATGCGGCGACGACGGCTCCAATGGCATCGACGAGGACGAATGCGTTATCGCCGCCGAGTTGATCGACCCGTTCTTTCGCGTCCTTGGCGATTTGCGCGGCTTCGGTGAAGTTCCCTCGCCAAACCTCAAACAATGAGCTGTGGAGATCGATGAATGTCAAGTGGCCGTACTCGCCGCGTTCGATGCAGCGGTTGCGCACGGCGGACAGCTGTGCGCGGGCTTCAACAAGTCGCCCGGTCCAGGCGAGCACAAGGGCGTTAACAGCGCTCGCGCGGAGGGGAACCGGGACGTCGGCGTCGCGGTCCTCCAGGTCAAGCGCGCGCTGCAGCCTGGGCATGTCAACACCTTGCCCACACATGAAGTTGGCCATCACCCACATAGCGCACGCCTGACTGCTCAGAGCCGGCAGGTCGAGTTCGTCGGTCAGCGTCACCGCTTGGCTCGCGCTGTGCAGCGACCTGTCGTACTCGCCGGCAGTGACGCGGGCAAAGGACAACAAGATCAAGGTCTGCACGAGCAGAGCGCGGTCGGTCTCAACATCCTTCAGCGCGCCGTGTAGCATCTTGGCCGCCTGCACGAAGCTGTTGTGGTACATGAGCATTTCGGCAAGCAGGCCCACCGCGGTAGCTCTCAGTGGACCGGGCGGCAGCTCTCGGATGCAAGGCTCGAGTAGTGCGCGAGCGTGTCCGTAGTTGCCGGCATGGAAATGGTACCGGGACGAGCGGATCCGACGGAGCGGCGTGTCACCGCCGAGGCCGATCGCAAGGTCGACCAACTCGGCCGCCGCGGCTTGAGAACCCCGCGCTCGCGCGGCTTCCGCGGCCGCGTCTAGTGCCTCCAGAGTTGCCGGATCCTCACTGGTCGTGGCCAGTGCCAGGTGCCGTGCTCTAACCTCGGGCAGCGCCTCAACTTGGGCCAAGGCCCAATGCATCTTTCGGCGCCGCGACGGACGGGCATCGGTGTAGACGCCTCGAGCAAGCAGCGGGTGAGTGAAGCGAACCCGATTGCCGTCGATGCCGATAATGCCTTTGCTCTCAGCCGTTTCGAGGAGTACGACGGTTTCGGTGGCGGCGATGCCTTTGGCCTGTGCCAGCAGGTCTACGGTCGGGTCGGTGACGCAAGCCGCGGCCAGCAATACGTCGCGGACTTCGTTGTCGAGATCGCCTACGCGGGAACGCACCAGGTCAGCCAGCGTGCGTGGCAGCTCGTGTTCGGCGGTCGGTGATTGACCGACCGCACGCGCCAACTCCAGCGCATAGAACGGATTGCCCTGGGAGACCTCGGCGATGTGCGCCATCGTCGGGGACGGAAGCGATCTACCCAACCGGCCTGAAACGAGCGCATGCAGCCCGCCTAAGCTTAAGGGGCCCAGGTGGATACGGCGGATGTCATTCTCGACCCCTATGCGCAACCAAGTAATCGCGGTCGGACACCCTGATTCAGGGCGCTCGGTGATTAGCACCCCCACCCGTCCCTTGATCCGGCGAGCAGCAAAGGCCACTACCGCTCTGCTGGACGTGTCCAACCATTGGAGGTCATCGATTGCCAGTAGCACGGGCGCATCGGCGGCGAGCATCTCCACAATTGCCGAGAACGCGGCCGCCACCGCCCGTCGATCGGTTTCGGGACCCTCGTCGCCGCTCCGCAACAGCACCCTGTCGACCGCGACCCGCTGCAAGTTTGGTAACCGGACGAAGATGGATGACTTGACGTCGCGCAGCAGGTCCGCCACGGCCGCGTAGCCCATTGCCGATTCCGCCTCACCCGCCCGCGCGGATAGGACGCAAAACCCGCGCTCGCGCGCCTGCTCCGTCGCGGCCAACCATAGGGTCGTCTTGCCGATGCCGGCCTCACCCTCGACGGTTAGACTCGATGGGCGCGCGCAGGCCGAGGTCAGGAAATCGGCTATCGCGCCCAATTCCCCCGGACGGCATACCACCTCTTGAGTCATTCGGGCGATCATCGCATTAAGTAGATCGTCTTGACAGCAAAATGTGACTACTTGGTTATCTGCTCTTTACAGGGCGCGCTGCTGACGTACTCGTAAATCCGCACTCTTATGCAATTTTGGCAAATGCATAAAAAAGATCATGTGACGAATCAGCGAATTTATTTCACTTGTGATATGCATCTGCCGCAGAGCTTCTGCATAGCACCACGTGGAATATTCCTGGAAAACAGCCTCGTGTTCGATCCGATACCCACTTCCTGACTGAGACCTTTGTGCGGGCCTCGCTTGACAGCAAACATCGACGACATTGTTCGGTGGGATGCCTGCAAAGAATTCACCCGTCCGCTCAGTCCCCGCGTCTGTGGCGTTATTGGTCGTTGTTGCATCAACCGGCGTTCGCTTACCGCTCGGTCTAAATTATGTGCCGATCAAGCTCGGTCCTCGAACGTATATCGAGTTTGTAATAGACGCGAGAAAGGTTCGCCTCGACGGTCTTCGGGCTGATGGACAGCGTCGCCGCCACGTCGCGGTTGGTCATACCTGTGGCCGCCAGTTCGGCGACGCGCCGCTCGGTCTGGCTGAGCACAGCGCTGCGATTCAGATGGATACACGTGTGGTCGAGCAACATCTGTGCACGGTTAGCCCATAGCGGGGTGTTGAGTTCTTCGAATGTGCGCAGCGCTTCCTTCAGGGTCGTGGACGCCGTCGTGTGTCGTTGACGATGCTGGATCTGCCCGAGCAGCAGCTGTGTCCGTGCGCGTTCGAACGGCATGGGCAGGCGCTGGTGCTCCGCGAGCGCCTGCTGTGTCGCGCCGCTCGCCGCGTCGAAGTCGCCGTGCGCGGCGAGCAGCATGCCCCGGCACCGCGCCCCGACTGCCACCTGCCATGGGCGGTCGAGCCTGCGGCCCTCACGTTCGAGCATGTCGACGAATGGCTCGGCTTCCTCAAGCCGTCCCAGCTCGATCATGGCCTCGATGGCGTCCGGGACGCATGATGCGGAGATGATCTCCATCCCGAGGGGTAGGGCTTCGAACTTCGACAGCAACGGTCGCAGTGTGGTCAATGCCGCGTCGTAGTTGCCCAGCGACACCTCGAGAAATCCCAACGTCGTGGCCGGCCACGCCATGGCGAAATAGTCGCCGCCCTGGGCCGTCCCGAGCGCGTCTCCGACGTTGCGCCGTGCCTCGTCGACCCGACCTGCGTACGTCGCGAGCACCGCCCGGCAGGTATGCGCCATGAACCTCGGAAGTGCACCGTCGAGCGCCAGCGCGCGTTCCCAATCGTCCTCCATAGACAGCGCTGCTTCTGCGAAATTGCCTCGCCAGATTTCGATCATCACGTTGTTGAAACCAATGACCACAAGCTCGCCCTCTTCGCCGCGTTCGCTGCAGCGCCGCCGCACCTCAAGCATTTCGTTGTGGGCCCGGTCTAGCTCCCCCGAGTAGGCCAGCACCAATGCGTTGAGCAAGCTGGGCCGGAAGATCAAGGGAGTGTTGGCTTCACAGTCTTCCAGTTCGAGTGCGCGTTGCAGGCCGGGCTTGTCCACCCCCGCTCCGCTCTTGAATCTGAGCATGGCTCGGGTACCGAGCGCCGAGCCCAGCAGATGCGATTGTCCAAGATCGGTGGCTTCCGCCACCGCTTCCTCGATGGTCGCGAGGGCGGCGTCGATCTGCCCAGCGTCGGACTGAGCGAACGACAATGTGACCAGGATCTGCACCCGCCGTGCGGGATCCGCTGGCGCCTCGCTCAGTGCGCGTTGCAACAACGCCTCCGCCTCGGCGAAGCCTCCGTCGAGAACCGCTATGACGCCGAGCAGGCTAAGAGCGTGTGCTCGCAGCGTCCGCGGAATCGGCTGGTCGATGGTCTCCTCCAGCAGTGCCCGCGCTCGTCCCGCGTTACCGGCAGCAAAGTGATAGTCCGCCAACTGAATTCGCCTCTCTGGTGTTATCACCGCCGAGCCCGATCGCCAGCTCGACCAGCTCGGCGGCGGCCGCGGATGCGCGACGAATACGCGCCAGTTCGGCGGCTTCGTCGAGTGCTTGCAGCGTCTCCCGGTCGGCGCGCGTGGCTGCCAGCGCACGATGCCGGGCGATCAGCTCGGGATCACGCACCACCTCAGCGAGGCGCCTGTGCGTCTCCCGGCGTCGCGCCGGCGTGGCGGAGGAGTAGACCCCCTGCGCCAAGATCGGGTGCGCGAAACGTAGTCGGTTGCGCTCGAGTTCGACGATGCCGTTTTCCTCAGCATCGGCAAGTCGCTCGACGACGTCCTGAGGGTCGGTGCGTGCGGTGCGCGCCACAAGCTCCACGGTGGGCGCTGCGAGGCACGCAGTCGTCAATAAGAGTTGCTGAGCCTCCGTGTCGAGGTTGTTGGTCCTCGCGGGTACAAACTCGGTCAAGCTGCGGGGCATTGGTACGTCGGAGCTTCGCGCCCGCGGATCCATCGCCCGGGCCAACTCGAGGGCGTAAAACGGATTCCCGCCCGAGATCTCATGAATCTTCACCACGGTCGGCCGGGGGAACCGCCTGCCAAGCCGTTCAAAAAGCACCGCATGCAGGCGGCCAAGGCTCAGCGGCCGCAACCGGATTCGGCCGACTGCGTCGGGCTCTGGCATCTGCAGCCAGGACGGGGAGCCGCCGCTGCTCAGCTCGGTCCGAGCGGTGCCGAGCACGCCCACGGGTGCCGAGAGACGCCGTGCGGCGAATGCGATCGCTTGCGCGCTCGACGGATCGACGCATTGCAGGTCATCAATCGCGATCAGCACCGGGCCCGTTTCCACCAGTGTTTCGACGACGGTTAGAAGCGCCGCCCCTATCGCGCGCTGATCAACGGCTTGTTCGTCGGGTTGCGCTCGTAGCAGGAACCTGTCAAGCGCGACTCGCTGCGGCCCCGGGAGGTCGTCGAACACGCGCGCGTCCACTCCGGTCAGCAGATCGGCCAGCGACGCATAGCCAGAGACAGATTCCGCCTCGCCCGGACACGCAGACAACACGTGGAACCCACGCTCCACGGCTCGACGGCCTCCAACCACAGCGTGGTCTTGCCGATCCCCGGCTCTCCCTCGACCACCAGAGCGGCAGGCTCCGTGGACGCCGCGGTTAGGAAGCCGGAGATCGCACCGGCCTCCTCTGGTCGGCGCATTGAACGAGCCCACGCTGGGTAGTCAAGTGTTTGCTGCCTCATCCTGCGTATCCAAGTGTCTCGTTACCGGAAAGTAGCGACATTGCTGCGCCCGAGAATATGCAGCTAGGCGACATGTTTGTGATCAATACCCGATTTCGCTAATTGACAATCGGGTAAACATTGTGGTGTGGGTTACGGCGCCGCCAGTTTCGGGTGCACGCCTCGCCAACCATTGCGCTGCGTCCCCTTATCACCGAAGTTCCACGGAACTCGGGACATCCTCGGAAAAATTGTTTGCCACCGTTAATAGCTGGCAAAATTAATGTGACAGGGTCGAATTCGCGTCCCGATGTCGTCGGACAGTCGCTGGTGCGGGGCGCCGGCCTGTATGCACGTCCTCGACACGATGTCTCGTGAGCGGGCTCCGAACACGCCGTAGAGGACCTCGTCTGTCGGCACCGAGAGTGTGACGAGCAGGCGTACTGGTGTGCCCTCGTCGGTCACGGTGGCGGCGGCAGCGTCAAGCCGCGCAACGATATCGTCGACCGATTGTTCGGTCAGCTCCGGCAGGTACCACTCAGCGAGGTAGCACGCCGCTTCGTCAACGGCTTCCATGTCAGGAACGTTAGCTGCGAATGTCGCCGAGGGAATCGGGTGTTTCCCTATGGATTTGTCGAAACGCGGTCTATGTACTGCGACATCACAGGAGCAACGACTATCGGCCGCCGATGATGCGGCCGAGTTCCGCGCGCGAGGTGATGCCGAGCTTGCGGTAGATGCGGGCCAGGTGCGCTTCGACCGTCTTCGGGCTGACGAAAAGTGCGGCCGCGATGTCACGGTTCCGCTGACCGGCGGCCGCCAGTTCGGCGACCCGCCGCTCGGCGTGGGTGAGCGACGTCTCGCGCGATGGCGCGACTTTGATGCGGGCGAGTTCGGCGCGTGCGCGGTCTGCCCATAGGGGCGCACCCATGTCTTCGAAGGACTGCAGTGCCTCCCGCAGAGCAGCGGTGGCGGTTTCTTTCTTGCGTTGACGTCGCTCAAGCTGGCCGAACAGCAATTGTGTCCGGGCGCGTTCGAAGGGCATCGGCACCTTCTGGTGCTCGGCCAAAGCGTCTCGAATCAAGCAGGCGGCCGCGGTGACATCGCCGCGCGCGGCCAGCAACATGCTGCGGCACCGCGCCCCCACGGCGATCATCCAGTGGCGGGATAGACGATTGCCGTTGCGCTCCAAAGCCTCAATGAGCGGTTCGGCATCGGCGTGACGGCCCAACGCAATCATCGCCTCCACGGCGTCGGGGATGAATGTGGCAGTCATGAAGGTTTTGGGCAGGCTGTCGAAGGCGTCAAGCATCGGCTGCAGTGTCGTCAGCGCCTCGGCGTACCGGCCGAGCGAAACCTCGAGGAAGCCAAGGCTCATCGTGGGCCACTCGGCCAACCGTGGCGAGTGGCATATCTCGGCGATTCTCAGGGCCGCAGCGGCATCGGCACGTGCTTCTTGCTCGCGCCCTGCGTATGCGGCGACTGCGGCGCGCACAGTCAGCGCGATCGCGCGCGAACCGCCGACCTGCTCTGCTCGTTCGAAGGACTCCTCGGCCAGTAGCGCGGCTTCGGCGAAGTCGCCGCGCCAGATCTCGATGAGTGTGCAGTAGCCGGTGACAACCATCAAGTCGGTCTCGGCGCCCCATTCGACACACCGGTCTCGCACCGCCGCCATCTGCCTGCGAGCGACATTCAGCTGTCCCGTCCATGCATTGGTCAAGGCGTTGACGGCACTCGCACAGAACGGAATAGGGACGTCGATGGTGGGGTCCTCGAGCTCCAACGCCCGGCGCAGGCTGGGTTCGTCGACTCCGTGCCCGGTGTGGAATTGCGCGTTTACGAACATCGCGAGTGCAGAGCTGATCAGCCGCGGGATACCAAGTTCCTCAGCATGCGTCACAGCTTGGCTCGCGTTGCGCAGCGATTCGTCGAAGTCGCCGGACATGCTTTGCGCAAATGCCAACCACATCAGCGTCTGGATCTGTACGGCGGGATTGTTCTCGGTATCGCCGAGGGCACGCTTCAGCAGCGTCGCAGCTTCGCCGAACCGATCGTCGAACATGTGGATTCCGGCCATCAGGTTCAGCGCAATTCCCCGGAGCAGTCCCGGCTGCAGCTCGCCGATGGTCGGTTCCAGCAAGGCGCGGGCCCGTTGAGCATCGCCGGCCTTGAAATGATGCTCGGCTGCCCGAACGCGGCGTGAGGCCGTATTGCCGCCCAGCGCAATCGCCAACTCGATTAATTCGGCTGCGGCCGCGGGGGCGCCGCGACCACGCGCTACGTCGGCCGCACTGTCGAGCGCCTTGAGTGTCTCAGCATCCGCACTCGAAGCGGCCAACGCCATGTGCCGCGCCTTGAGCTCGGGTAACACGGTCACCTCTGCCAGCGACCGGTGCGTCGCTCGGCGCCGCGCCGGCCTTGCGTCGGTGTAGACACTTTGAGCCAACAACGGGTGGGAGAACCGCACCACGTTGCCGTCGATCGCGACAATGCCCTTATTCTCCGACTCTTCGAGCAGCTCCACTGTGCGTTCGACAGTGGTGTCGAGCACCTGGGCCAGCAGCTCGACCGTCGGGTTGGCCACGGCGGCGGCGGCCAACAGCGCGTCGCCTGCCTCCCCTTCGAGGCTGCCGATTCGCATGCGCATCAGTTCGGCGAGAGTGGCGGGCAAGGAGGGCTGAGCCCGACTGGACCCGACGTGCATCGCGTGGGCCAGTTCGAGCGCGTAAAACGGGTTGCCCCCCGAGATCTCAAAGATTCGCACCATCGTCGGACGCGGAAATGTTCGGCCGAGGCGCGCGGAGATCAAGGCATGCATTCCGCCGAGGCTCATGGGCCCGACACGAATTCGCTCGATGCAGCCAGGTCTGGAGAGGGCGAGATGCAGCCATGTCATCGCGTCGCCACAGTCGGGATCACACCGCTCGGTCGCCAGCACGCCGATGCGGCCGTTGAGTCGCCGGGTCGCGAACGCCAAGACCATCTGACTGGACGGATCGAGCCACTGAACGTCGTCGATGGCGACCAACAACGGCACGTCGACGGCGATTCGGTCGACAACGGAGGCGAATGCGGCGGCGACCGTGTGCTGATCTGTGGGGGGGCCACCGTCGCTCGCCCGCAACAGCACCCGGTCGACGGCGAGACGTTGCACCTCCGGCAACCCCGCGATCACCTCGTGCTCCACCCCACTGAGTAGGTCGGCCAACGCCGCATAGGCCAGCACGGACTCGGCCTGCCCGACCCGCGCGGAAAGCACCCTGAATCCGCGCTGACGCGCTTGCTCGACGGACTCAAGCCAAATGGTGGTCTTGCCGATTCCGGTTTCGCCCTCGATGACCAGTGCGCTCGGCTGCCGTTCGGCGGACAGCAGGAAATCGGTGATCGCCCGGAACTCGACCGAGCGGCAAATCAATCCCGAAGATTCGACACCAACCATTTCAAAGCAAACAAGATCTACGTCGCTGTCAATTACGACGTCGCCCCTTGCTATCCCCCAGTACTTTGCAGTTAGACCAACAGTATTGATATCGATACCCGTTTGTGTTGATAGCCAACCGCACCGAGGCTAACTGTTGTGCGGGTCACTCGCACTTCGGCGAGGGCCCGCACTCGGCGAGTCGTCGGCGCAGGAATTCCCGGGCCGGGTCCGACCCGGCGCGCTCCAAGGCCTGTAGGTACGACTCCCGTGCCTCATCGCGGCGGCCCGCGCGCCGAAGCAGATCGGCGCGGATCGACGCGACCGTGTTCGATCGGGCCATTCTCGGGTCGTCGGCCACCTTGTCCAGCGCTGCCAGGCCGGCCTCGAATCCGTCGCGGAATCCGACCGCGAGCGCGCGGTTCGCCTGCGCGACGGGTGAGTCGGTGATGGCGATCAACCGGTCGTACGCGACACAGATCGCGGCCCAGTCGGTGTCCTGCCATCGCGGGGCCGTCGCGTGCACCGCCGCGATCACCGCCTGCGGCAGGTAGGGGCCGGTCGCACCCGCGGCGTTCTGTAACCGGTCCAGCCCGCGGGTGATGCGGGAGCGGTCCCACCGACGCCGGTCCTGCTCGTCAAGGGGTACCAGTGCACCGGCAGCGTCGACGCGGGTCTGCCGCCGGGAGTCGTGCAACAGCATGAGCGCCGCCAACGCGTGCGCGTCGCGCTCGTCGGGCATCAACGAACAGACCTCGCCCGCGAGGCGCACGCCTTCGTCGCAGAGCTCGTCGCGGATCGCCGACGGGCCGGCCGTCGACCAGTAGCCTTCGGTGAAGACGGAATAGATGCAGGCGAGCACGTGCGGTGTGCGCTCGGGCAGCAATTCGGGCGGTGGCACCCGCAGCGGTATGTTGGCATGACGAATCTTGTTCTTGGCCCGGGTTATTCGCTGTCCGACCGCCGCGTCGGACTGCAGCAGGGCCCGGGCGATCTCGGAGACCGTGAGGCCGGAGATCAGCCGCAGCGTCAGGGCCAGCTGCGATTGCGGGTCCAGTGCCGGGTGCGCGCAGGTGAACATCATCCGCAGTTCGTCGTCACGAATCTGCTGCGGCACGTTAGAGCGAGCGGTTAAGGCTTCGATGTTGCTGAGCACCGCGGCGAGTTCCTTTCCGGGTCGCGCGGATTCGCGGCGCAGCCGGTCCAGGGCACGGTTGCGCGCGGCCGTCACGATCCATGCGCCGGCGTTGGCGGGCACGCCGTCGCGCGGCCAGGTCCGCAAAGCGTCGGCGAAGGCCTCCTGGACGGCGTCCTCGGCGACGGTGAGATCGCCGGACCAGCGCGCGAGCGCCGCGACGGCCGGGCCCCATTCGCGCCGAAAGACGCTGTCCAGGTTGGGCATTAGGCGGCCGCTACAGGCCAGAGATGCCCATGAGTTGCCGCACCTCGACCGTGGTCGCCGGAATCATCGACGCGATCTTGACCGCCTCGTCGCGGTCGGTCACGTCGAGGATGTAGTAGCCGTTGGCGACCTCGGCGCCCTCGATGTACGGGCCGTCGGTCAACAGCACCTCACCGTCGCGCACGCGCACCGTCGTCGCGGTGGCCGGTGGATGCAGGGGAGCGCCGCCGTTGGTGCGGTCGCCCGCTGCCGCCCCAAACTTCTGGTGCTCGGCGATGCCGGCATCCCACTCCGGCGTGCCGGGGGCGTGAGCATTCGCCGCGGGCTCGAGCAGCAGTGCCAGCCAGCTGTTGCCCACGGGCCTGCTCGGCGGGAAGTACTCGACGATCGGCCAGACCTCAACTGCCCCGTACTTCGCGGCGGGGATGTCGCGGGCCAATGCGAGCGCCTCGTCGAGGTTCTCGGCCTCGAACACGTAGTAGCCACCGGCCACCTCGGCGCTCTCGGCGAATGGCCCGTCCGTGACCGTCGGCGCGTCGGGACCGCCGGTGATGCGCACGCCGGTCGCCGACGGGGTGAGCGCGTCGCCGCCCCGGATCGCCGGCCCGGCCTTGGCGTGGAACGTCTGGTATGCCGCCATCTCAGCGGCCGCTGCCTCGGGGTCGGGTGCGGTGGTGGCCTCCGGACCGAGGAGGAGCGCGAAGTAGTGCATGGGTGTCACCTTCCGGTTGCGAGCGGAACCCTGCGTCCCACTCTCTACCTGCCCGACGAACGACGCTGCCCGAATCCGACAGCCTCGCCGAAGTTTGCCCGGCAACTTCTCGGTTCCGGCGATCCGGACGCGTGCGCTATGTCATCGTTAGCAAATGCGCAAGGCCGGTCGAGTAGTCGTTCTCTGTGTTCTGAGCCTGATGAGTGCCGCCGCTTTCGGCGTCCTCACAGCTGTCATGTCGGCGGTCAGCCTGGCGGCCACGGCGCTGATTGTTCCCGGCACAGGGGACCCAGACCCGGCGCCGGATTCTCTCTACGCGCAACACACGCTCCGCTACCTCTCACCGTTCAGCGATTGTGAGAACGACACTGATTGCGACCTGACGCCCATCCCGTACTCGGCGTCGTTCTTCCCGTTCGTCATCTTTTCCGGCTGGTGCGAACCCGGGCGATGCAAAACCTGGGATGCATCGGTGCAAACGGGCGTCGACGGCCTGCACACGGCGCTGGTGAATACGCCCTCAAGTCCAGAGAACCCGATCGTCGTCTTCGGCTACTCCCAGGGTGGGGCCGTCGTCTCCAACGAACTTCGCGCCATCGCCGACACCCCCGCCCTGCTGGGCAAGATCTCGTCGATAGTGCTCATCGGCAATGCCTACAACCCGGACGGCGGGCTCTTCACCCGTTTGGGGTTCCTGCCGACGATCCCGTTCCTCGGCATCACGTTCGGGCCGGCGACACCCACCGACACCGGGGTCCCGATGACCGGCATCGGTTTCGAGTACGACCCCGTCATGTACGCGCCGCTGTATTGGGGAAACCCGCTGGCGCTGTTGAACGCGCTCGCCGCGTTCGACAACGTGCACGGCGACTACCTCGCGCCCGAGACGGTGGGCTCGACCGACACGCTCCCTTACGGATACACAGACACCGAACTGGAGGCGATCCTGGCGACGGACTGTCCGGGTCCGCACTGCCGCGTCGACACCAAAGGCAACAAGTACTACATGATTCCGGCGAAGAGCCTGCCGTTGATGAACACGATCATGGGGTTGGTGCCGGACTCGCTGAAGCCGTTGGTGCAGCCGATCGTCGACCTCACTTCACCGGTGCTGAAGGTGCTCATCGACCTGGGCTACGACTGGAGCGGGGACCCCGGCACGACCCGGTACCTGTCGATCCTTCCGTTCAGTCCGACCACCAACTGGCTGCAGGTCGGAGTGGACCTCGTGAAGGCGGTCGGTGAGGGCATTCAGAACGTCTTCGGCGGCGGTTCGACGATGATCGCGCCCGCGGATCCAGGCGACGTGTCGCCGTTCAGCGCCCGCATCGCCGGGACGACGACCGTCAACGAGGACAAGAACGCGGTCGACGGCCAGGATGCCGATGTCGTCGACGAGGTGTCGACGGCCGATTCGCTCGACGGCACGACGCCCGGGACGACGCAGACGCCGCAGGACGAAACGGCAGTCGAACCTGCGGACGCCGCCAAGGCTGAGCGTGAGGCCGCGAAGGCTGAGCGACAGGCCGCGCGTGAGGCAAAGAAGGCCGAGCGGGAGGCCGCGCGTGAGGCGGCGAAGGCTGCGCGGGAGGCGGCGAAGGCTGAGCGGCAGGCCGCGCGCGAGTCGGCGAAGGCGGAGCCGGAGATCGTGAAGGCTGAGCCGGGTACAGCGAACACTGAGACGGAACCGGCGACGGCTGCACCCGCGTCGGACAACGGCACCGACGCCGGCGCCGGTCAGGCCGCGGCCTGACGGCGCGTTGGCGCCTGATTGCACGTACGGCTGTAGTTCCGCGGCATGCAAATCACGACCCTGTGTGCAATCTCGCCGCTAGCGCGGAATCCGGCAACTAGCGACCTTCGGTCGTGCGGTTGCCTGTATCCAAAAGCAAAACCCCCGCGCGCGTGCCGGGGGTTTGCTACAGGATCGTCTGAACCTATGCGGCTGCAGCGCCGGGCTTCAGATACGTGACCAGGCTGACGTCGATGGCTTCGTCGATGAAGTAGTACTGGGCGCCCAGCAGATACCGCATGTAGCGGTGGTAGTTCTCCTCGTCGGTGGCCGCGATGGCCGCCTCCTTGTCGCGCTCCAGCCGGTCGGCCCAGATGCCGAGCGTCTTGATGTAGTGGTTGCGCAGGGACTTCGGCTCGGGCACCACGAAGCCGGCCTTCTCGCCGTGCTCGACCATCATCTGCGTGGTCGGGAGCCTGCCACCGGGGAAGATCTCGGTGATGATGAACTTGATGAACCGGGCCAGCTCGAACGTCAGCTTCTTGCCGCGCTCGGCCAGGTCGTACGGGTGGTAGCCGACACTGCTCTGAATGGTCATCCGGCCGTCATCGGGCAGGATGTCGAAGCAGGTCTTGAAGAAGTCGTCGTACCGCTCGAAACCGAAGTGCTCAAAGGCCTCGATCGAGACGATGCGGTCGACCGGCGAGTGGAACTGCTCCCAGCCCTCCAGGCGCACATCGAACGTGCGCTTGCTGTCGAGCTTGGCCAGCAGCTGGTCGCAATAGGCCTTCTGGTTCTTCGAGAGCGTCAGGCCGATGACGTTGACGTCGTACTTCTCCATCGCCCGCTGCAGCGTGAGGCCCCAGCCGCAGCCCACCTCGAGCAGCGTCATGCCGGGCTTCAGGTCGAGCTTGTCCAGGTGCTGATCGACGTTGGCGATCTGCGCCTCCGACAGCGTGACGTCGGGGGCGGTGAAGAACGCACAGCTGTACTTGCGCGTCGGGTCCTGGAACACGCCGAAGAAGTCGTCCGACAGGTCGTAATGATGCTGGATGTCCTCGAAATGCGGAGTCATATCCTTCGTGCCGGTGGAGTCGTCAGACATTATTCGCTGCTTGGCCTTCCTGGTGACGTGCCATGGCAATTCGGCACGTGTTGATCTGGTCGTACACCCTAACGTTTAGCGCGTGGCGTCCCTAATTCCGTGGCGACACGGCGAGTGTGAACTGATTGACGTCCTCAAAATGAGGAGTCAGATCGGCCATCGGGGGCATGCTACGCGTGGACGCTCCGGAATCCGAAGCGCCTACTTGGCCAGCGTGAACTGGTGGACGTCGATGTATCCGACGCGGAAGCCGTGGGCGCAGCCGGTGAGGTAGTGCATGTAGCGGTCGTAGACCTCTTCGGACTGCACGGCGATCGCCTCGTCCCTGTGCGCTACGAGCGCGGTTGCCCAGGTGTCCAATGTGCGCGCGTAGTGCAACTGCAGCGACTGCCGGCGGGTCAGCGTGAAGCCGGCCGGCGTCGCGTGCTCCTCCACCTTTTCGATCGACGGCAGACGACCGCCCGGGAAGATCTCGGTGAGGATGAACTTCACGAAGCGCGCGACCTCGAAGGTCAGCGGAATCTTGCGGTCGGCCATCTGCGGCAGCGTCAGCGCGGTGATCGTGTGCAGCAGCATCACCCCGTCGTCGGGAAGCACCGAGTAGGCCATCTTGAAGAAGTCGTCATAGCGGTCGAAGCCGAAGTGCTCGAAGGCCCCGATCGACACGATGCGATCCACGGGCTCGTGGAACTGCTCCCAGCCCTGCAGCAGCACGCGCTTGTCGCGCGGGCTGTCTGATTTCGCGAAAATCGTTTCGACATGGGCCTTTTGGTTCTCGCTGAGCGTCAGCCCGATGACGTTGACGTCGTAGCGCTCGATCGCCCGCATCATGGTCGAACCCCAGCCGCAGCCGACGTCGAGCAGCGTCATGCCGGGCTGCAGTCCCAACTTTCCCAACGCGAGGTCGATCTTGGCAAGCTGAGCCTCTTCCAGCGTCATGTCGTCGCGCTCGAAGTAGGCGCAGCTGTAGGTCTGGGTCGGGTCCAGCCACAACCGGAAGAACTCGTCGGACAGGTCGTAATGCGCCTGGACGTCTTCGAAGTGTGGTTTTAAATTGCGGGCAGCAGCCATTGTGTCGGTGCCTTTCTGGGCGATCAGCAGCTTTACCGTCATCACCGTTGACAGCTCGCAAAGCCCTGAAGCACTCGACTTCGCATGCTAACGCGTATCGATCTAGCCAACTAATTGAGAGAGCAGGCTCACAGCGCCTAAACAGCGGCGGCGAAGTTGGTCTTCAGCTCGCCGACGATGTCGTCCCACAGTTCGCGCGGCAACTCGTGGCCCATCCCGTCGAAGAGCACCAGGCGGGCGCCCTTGATCGCGGCGGCGATGGCCCGTCCGCCGAACGGCCGCATCAGCTTGTCGGCCTTGCCGTGGATGACCACCGTGGGCGCGGTGATCTCGCGGTCGTAGTGCAGCAGGCTGCCCGAACCCATGATCGCGGCGAAGTGGCGGCCGACGCCCGCGGGATAGTAGGCGCGGTCGTATCCCTCGATGGCCTCGGCGCGGATCCGGTCCTCGGGCGCGGGATAGCCGGGGCTGCCGATGATCCTGCTGACCCGGATGGCGTTCTCGATGATCGCTTCGCGGGTGGCGTCCTTCGGCCGCTGCAGGATGGCCAGCAGTTGTTTGGGTGCGGGCGGCGGCAACACGGGCTGGTTGTTGCTGGAGAAGATCACGGCCAGCGTCTTGGTGCGCGCGCTGTGCCGCGCGGCGAAGACCTGGGCGATCATGCCGCCCATCGATGCGCCGACGATGTGGGCCGTGTCGATCTCGAGGTGGTCGAGCAGCGCGGCGGCGTCATCGGCCACGTCCTCGAGCGTGTAGACCGCGGGGCTGCGCAGCCCGAGAAACGAGCGCACCATCCGCGGCACCAGCGGAGCGCCCGCGTGCTGTCCCGTCACCTTCGACGACAGCCCGACGTCGCGGTTGTCGTAGCGGATGACCCGCAGTCCCTGATCGACGAGCTTCTCGCAGAACTCCTTGCGCCACAACAACATCTGCGCGCCGAGCCCCATGATGAGCAGGACGGCCGGATCGTTCGGGTCGCCCATGTCCTCGAAATAGATGTCGAGATCACCTGAGCGCGCGGTGCCGGTGCGCACCTCCATGGCAACCTCCTACTGGTCTCTGCCGCGTTTCTCCACGATATAGCCGCCCCGAAAACCCGTTGCAGCGTGAGCAGCGGCTTTCGTATCGTCGTGTTGACGAAGCGTAAAGCGCGACGTCAGCGCCATACCTTCCGTAGCTCAATGGGTAGAGCGGTGGTTTGTGAAGCCACAGGATCGGGATCGTAGCCCGACGGAGGGACTCGGTCAGGCCTCGACTTCTTCGGTTGGATGCTCCTCGGGCAAGCCCTCGTCGGTGTGTTCGCGGGAAACCTCGACCATGAAGTTGGCGAAGTATCCGGTCAACTGCGGGTCGGTCATCATCTGCCACTTCGGCGCGAGAAGCTTCATGTAGCGCTCCACGTAGAGGAACTGCTTGCCGATCAGCACCAGTTCGCGTGGCAGCTTGACGTCGTAGGCGTCGGCCAGCGTCGAAAGCTGCTTGCCGATCTCGGCGTAGCTCATGTCGCCCAACGTCGACATGGTCAGCGGCGTCGCGAACTTCTCCAGATCCCTGGCGGCCTCCGCCTCGGGCTTCATGGTGCCGACGGCGCCCATCAGCACGACGATCTTGCCCGCCGCGGCGTGGTCCTTCTTGACCAGCAGCGCGTACACCAGTTCGCGGAGCAGCCAGCGCGTGCGCGGGTCGACGCGGCCCATGATGCCGAAGTCGAAGAACACGATCTTGCCGTCGTCGTCGACATACAGGTTGCCCGCGTGCAGGTCGCCGTGGAACAGGCCGTGTCGCAGCCCGCCCTCGAAGACGCTGAACAAAAGGGCCTTGACGAGTTCGGTGCCGTCGAAGCCGGCCTTGCGGATCGCGGCGGCGTTGTCGATGCGGACGCCGGTGACCCGCTCCATCGTCAGCACCCGCTCGCTCGTCAGGTCCCAATAGACCTGCGGAACCCGGATGTTCTTGCCGAGCGGGGAGGCGTGCATGTGCGACACCCACGCGTCCATCGACTGCGCCTCGAGCCGGAAGTCGAGCTCCTCGGCGAGGTTGTCCGCGAAGTCCGCGACGACGTCCTGCGCCGACAGCCGCTGGCCGAGTTTGGCGAACTCGACGAGGCGTGCGCCGCGCTTGAGGATCTGCAGGTCGGCGGCGACGCGGCGGCGGATGCCTGGCCGCTGGATCTTGACGACGACCTCCTCGCCGCTGTGCAGGGTCGCATAGTGCACCTGGGCGATGGAGGCCGACGCGAACGGCTTGTCGTCGAAGGTCGCGAACAGGTTGGCCGGGTCGTCGCCCAGCTCCTCCTTGAACAGCTCATGTACTTCGTCTGCGTCGGCCGGCGGGACGGAGTCGAGCAGGCTGCGGAACTCGCGGCTCAACTGCTCGCCGAACGCGCCCGGGCTCGACGCGATGATCTGGCCGAACTTGACGTAGGTGGGTCCGAGGTCGGCGAACGTCTGCGGGATCTGCTTGAGGATCTTCTGCTGCAACGAGCCCTTGCCTGCGAGCTTGGTGACGACCCGCGCGCCGGTGCGGGTTATCTGCCAACCCGTCGCGCCGATGCGAGCAGCCTCGACCGGCAGCGGTACTCGGTCCAGCTTGGCCACCTCGCGGTGCTTAGTCGTACTCATTGGGCCAGTGTCTCAAAATCGGCGATGAGCCGCGAAAACGTGTGGATCGGGTCACAACGTGTGAGCAGGTCACATCGCGTCACTCGCGCCGTCGGAGGCCTTGTCGCCAGGGCTTTCGTCGTGCGAGTCGTGGTCTGGCTGGTCTGCCGACTTGGGTGGCTCCGAGTTGATGGCCGCCGTCGTGGTGGTCGGCTTCTTGCTGGTCGGCCTCTTGCTGGTCGGCTTGGTGGCCGTATGTCTGCGGCTGGCGACGTTTTCTTCGTCGTCTCGCTGTTTCGCTTGCGCGGCTTCGGCGAGTCCCGGCCGTCCGTATCGCCCTTGCCGTCCTTGGCGGCAGTCTGCTGATCGTTGTTGGCCGCCTGCTCGTCGGTGGCGGAAAGGGACGCCACCCGGGCCGGGCTCGCCGTGTCGTTCGCATCATGCGGCGGCGTCAGACGATCGAGAAACCGACGTGCGATCCGGCTGAACGGGCCCAACTGAGCGCCATCCTTCGGCGCAAAGACGTTGTCGAATGTCCACGCGCTGGCTGGGAACACGGTGCTGTCGATGACCTGGTTGGCGATCGTCGGGATGCCCACAGCATTCGTGACCTGGTTGATCTGTGTGGCGATCGGCGCTTCGACCGCAGCGATGGCCGCGATCGGATCGATCGAGTTGTTGATCGCCCTCACCGCGTCACTGTAGGGCGCCCGTGCGGCGGCGGACGCTATCGCGGCGTCATCGAGTTGTGCCTTCGCATGCGCATAGCCCGGCAGCGACATGCCCGACGATTTTCGCCGCGTTGTTGGCACCTTCCAAGATCGCGGCGACGAGCTGGATGCCCAGCGTGATCGGAGCGATCGTCGGAATCAGTTGCAGGGGAGTCGGTTTGTTGAACGGGACGGTACGGTCGTATCCCGCTTCGACGAGGACCTTGAAGAAGGGTTCGAAGACGTCGATCACCGGCTCCGGCACGCCGGCCAGACGCAGCGGGGCGAACAGCGGCAGGTCCGGCGTCGGAATCCAGTAATACGTGGTTTTGCCGTCCACGACCTTCTTCGTGCCGGGCACATAGTTCGGGCTCGTTGGATCGAGGCTGACCGCGTTCGCGTAATCGAGGTGGACGAAGATGCCGAGTAGCGCGTTGGCCAGCGCGACAGGATTGGTGACGTATTGCACCGTGTCGGCGAATATGTCGTACTGCCGGGCGATTTGGATTGAATCGACCGGCTGCACGCCGGGCTCGGCACCGCGGAACGTGAAGTCGATGACCGGCACCACCAGCCCGTTGAGCCGCGACGTGATGCTGCCGCCCCAGTCGCCGCCGCCGATACCGACGAATGTCACATTGGGGACGGACTGGCCAGCTGCTTTTCTCGCCGCCAGCCGGGACTTCACTTCCGTGATGACCATCGTGCTTTGTGAGTAGCCGAAGACGACGAATGGTTCTCCGGGATGGTCTTTTTCGTGTTGGTCGATCGCGGCGAGTGCGATGTCGGCGCCATCGGAGACGGATTTGTTGATGCCGACGATCTGCTCAGGCGTCGTCAGCGCCGTGCCCACGTAGGTGCCGGGCCGAACGGGGTTGATGAAGTCCTTGATCACCGTGTCCACGAAGCCCTGGCCCGGAGTCGACTGGGTCGTCCCGCCCATGATCAAGGCGTCGGTCAACAGATGCAGCGGGGCCGACACCGAGCCCGGCACCATGACGCCGGACGCCAGTAGCGGCCACTCCGAGCACACCGGTCAGCCGGCTGAGCCAGCGCTTCACAGATCGCTCGCGGTCACTCATGGTGACGCAGATTACAGGTGTAGGTAGAAGCCTGTTCTATAAAAAGCGGAACATAACTCCATTTATCGGGGCCGCGCGGTTCACACGAAGGCGCGCTCGACGTCGTCGCGGCTGCGGACCGGATCGTCGCCCAGCTCGTAGGCCGGCAGGGTATGCGGCACGCTCGTGCCCGACTCCACCCTGGCCCGGGCCTGCCGGAACTCTGGCGCCGGACCGGCCGCGACGTGCAGGCCGTTGATGACGCTCCACACCGCGGCGCGCCGGGCCGTGCGTTCGACGATGTTGGGATCGCGGTGCTGAATCAGTTGCTTGGCCCACTTCGGCATCGTGTCGCGAACGGCCCAGTCGATCGCGCTCTGTGGCATCGGGAGATTGGGGCCCGTCGCCATCGCCGTGCCGTGTGTGACGGCGAGCCGCGGTAGATACGACTTCAGGCATTCGAGAGTCTCGGCCTTGGTGGTCGGTAGGTCGGTTCCGCCCAGCGCATGTCCGACTCGCACGAACTCGCCGTAGTAGCGGTCGATCTCCTTGCCGCGCAGCGGGTTCGGGTGATACAGCTCGTGCGCGGTGGCGATGCCCCACACGACCGTCGCGTAGTTCCAGCGCAGCCACTCCGGATCGTCGGCGTCATACCGTGCGCCGTCCGGCCGGACGCCCTTGATGGTGTGGTGCATCGCCCGCACCGACTGGGCGAGACGCTCGGCGGTCTCGGTCGAACCGTATGCGGTCCCGATGAAGAACGCGACCGAATGGCCTAGTCGGACCGCGGCGCCCCGGGGATCGATCTCCGGGACGGCCGTGCCGTCTTCGTCGCGTTTAACCAGCCGCGAATGGTGCATGCCCATCCAGTAGATCGACGGGTCGAGGCGTTCGATGTACGCCGCGCACTGCAGGCCGAAGATCAGCGCGTGCATGTGCGAGTGCACGTGCCAGACGGCGCTGCCGGGTCCGAACCAGCCAGGGTCTGCGACGGGCGCGCGCGAACTCCATGCCCTTGAAGAAGTTCCGCCGGACGTCCTTGTCGAAACGGTCGTTGAGCATCTGGCCGACGATCTGGTGCGGCAGGTACACGGCAGCTTCCTCCGATCTGGTCACAGCTGTAGCCAGAATACAGTTTGGATACGAGTGTGACCAGACTTACTCTGAGGTGATGTCCAGTCCGACCCGATGGGCCGGCGTGCCGCTGACCGACCGCCGCGCCGAACGGCGCGCGCAGCTGATCGACGCTGCGTTCGGCCTCTTCGGTGACGGCGGTGAGGCCGCGGTGGCGGTCCGCTCGGTGTGCCGCGAGTGCGGGCTGAACACGCGCTACTTCTACGAGAGCTTCGCCGATACCGACGATCTGCTCGGCGCCGTCTACGACAGGGTCAGCGCGGAGCTCGGGGCACAGGTGGAGGCCGCGATCTCCGTCGCAGGCGATTCGCTGCGGGACCGGACGCGTGCCGGCATCGCCGCGGTGCTCGGGTTCAGTTCGGCCGACCCTCGCCGCGGGCGGATTCTGTTCACCGACGCCCGCGCCAATCCGGTCCTCGCGGCCCGTCGGACGGCGACCCAGGACCTGCTGCGCGAGGGCGTGCTGACCGAAGGTTGGCGGTTGAACCCCGGCTCGGATCCGGTGGCCGCGCAGGTGGGCGCCGCCATGTACACCGGTGCGATGGCCGAGTTGGCGCAACAGTGGCTGGCGGGCAACCTCGGCAGCGATCTGGACGCGGTGGTCGACTACGCCGTGCAGATGGTGCTGCGGTAGCCGGTTTCTCGGTCGCTGCTTCCTTGCGGGCGTCGAGGCCGGTTCGTCTGGGAGCAGTTGTCGAAGTGCCAAGCTATGAGCGACGTTGTCGGCGAAGTTGGGCGTGGCGGTAGTAGTTGAGCGACAAAGTCGCGCTGAGGCTGGCAGTGAGGCTATATGCACAGGCGCAGTGGGTATCCACAGGCGGCGGCGCGCTGCTGTCTGGAGGCTCCCGAATGTCCCCGCGGCCTGCCACGGTCGTGCCGTGACGAACACGACGATTATTCAGCCCAAAGTCCTGCGGGGCATTGAACTCCGCTACGTGCTGACGACGAACCTCGCTGTCCACGGCCCGGCCACCGTCGTCGAGATGGTCGAATTGATTCAATACCAGGGGTTCACCGTCGTCGGTCGCGCATCGAAGGCCGTGTCCGATGCGCTGCGCTGGGAAATGCGCCGCGGCCGAGTCCGCCGGCTCCGACGCGGACTCTACGGTCCCGGTCAGATGCCGCGCTCCACCGAGCAGCACATCCACAAACGCGTCATGGCGCTCCGCGAAGAGGCCCTGCGAAGTACCGGTCGCGATAACGACGCTTTCTGGGAATTTCTGCTCGCGTGACTCTCACACGTCAGGCCCTGCGGCTGCGAAGTTCTCCGTCAGCGCTTCGACGACGGGACGCCACACCGGCGCGGGCAGATCGTGGCCCATGCCGTCGACGACGACGTAGCGGGCGCCCTCGATGACGCGGGCCAGGCCACGGCCGTTGCGCGGCCGCACCATCGGATCCTCCGATCCGTGGATGACGACCGTGGGCGCGGTGATGGCGCGGGTGTAGCGCAGCAGGCTGCCGGTGCCGAGGATCGCGTCGAACTGGCGCAGCATGCCCTGCGGGTAGTCGCTGCGGGCGCGCAGGTCCTCGACGCGTCGGCGCAGTTGGTCAACGGGCGGAAGGAAATTCGGGCCGTTGATGATCGAGATGTTTCGCACCTCCGACGCCAGCCTGTCCTCCCATGGCGCGTCCTTGCCGGGTCCGCCGAACGCCAGCTTGATCACCCGCCACCGCGGAAGCGCCGAGAACGCCTTACCGGAACTCGACATGATGATGCCCAGCGACTGCACGCGATCCGGATGGTTGGCCGCCAGCACCTGCGCGATCATCCCGCCCATCGACGCCCCGACCACGTGCGCGCGGTCGATCTGCAGATGGTCCAGCAGGGCCCCGGCGTCGTCGGCGAGATCGACCAGCGTGTACGGCACCGGACTCCTGCGGCCCACCGCGTAGCGCGCCACCCGCCGGTACACCGAGCCTTCCGCGCGGTGGCCCTCCATCTTCGTCGACAAGCCGATGTCGCGGTGATCGAAGCGGATCACCCGATATCCCCGTTTGACCAACTGCTCGCAGAAGCCGTCCGGCCACATCGGCAGCTGGGCGCCGACGCCCATGATCAGCAGGACAGGCGGATCTGCGGGGTCGCCGAGGTCCTCGTAGTAGAGCTCGACTTCCCCGCAGGTCGCCGTCCCGCTTCGGGTCTGCATACCTAACTGTTTACCGGCTCCTTGCCCCACGGCGTGAGCCACGGTGTCGGCTCCCAGTCCTCGAGGCCGGCCAGCAGCTCGTAAAGCGTTGCGCCGTCGATGGTTTCGCGGATGATGTCCGCCTGCCCCGCATGCCGCGCCAGTTCCTCGATCATGTGGAAGAGGACCCACCGCACCGACCAGGCCGGCACGTCCTTCGGGAACCACGGCACATGCTGTGGGATCGGGACCGCGGCGCCCAGGTCGACTGTCTCGATGAGCCGGATCGTCTCGGCGTTCTGCTCGTCGAACTTGGCGAGGATGTCCGCCAGCGTCTCGTCCTCGCGCATCACGAACTCGTCCTGGTAGTCGGCCGCCTGTTCCTCCATCGGCCGCTTGTCGCCGTCGGTCATCTCGGGTGCCGCGGCCACCCGCTGCATCCAGCCGTGCTGGCATCCGGTGACGTGTTTGATCAGGGCTCCGATCGACAGCGCACTGACCGTCGGCGTGGCCCGGGCCTGTTCGTCGGTCAACTTGAACGCGACGGCGTGGAATGCGTGGTGCTGCGCGGCGATGTACTCGCGCAGTCCTGCTCGCTCGTCGGCAATCGGCGGGGGCATCGCGGCCATGTTCAGCTCTCCTTCTTCGTGGTGTGGACGTAAAGATCTCGGATGCAAGCGATTTCGGCGCCGTGGTGGATGACCTCCCGGTTGATGTGCAGGACCAGGGCGGCCATCGGATAGTCGGCATACGGGCCTTCCGCCGGTCCGCAGGGCCGACTCAGGTCATCATCGGACAAGCCGCGCACGCCGTCGATCCATGTCCGGTACTGCTCGTCGAGCTGACGCAGCGCCGTCGCCGCGTCCGTCGCGTACGGCCAGGTTTCGTAGCCGGCCTCGGGCCCGCCGAAATGTGAGTGGTTGCGCATCGCGAACACACCGACGATCACGTGCGCGAGCCGCCACGCGATCGTCGTGAACGGCGCCGGGTCCGGCTCCGGATACGTGAAGTCGATCCCGCCGTTCGGGTGGACGGTCCAGCAGTCCGGCACCGGCTGCCAGAAGTACTCGTCGTCGGTCAGGCCGTCCAGACGTGGTCGCAGTGCATGCGTCCAGTGGAACTCGAGTTGCTCGGCCAACTGAGTTGTCACGCTCGTCGTCATGGTCATACGAGTACCCTCACAGGCTTATAGGACAGTTTCGGTCCTATAACTGCGACAGGGTGTACGTGTGGCGGAAACGACGAGCCGAGTTCTGCAGCTGCTGGGACTGCTCCAGTCGCGGCGGGTGTGGACCGGCGAGGAGTTGGCCGACCGGCTCGGCGTGACCACGCGCAGCGTGCGCCGCGACGTGGACCGACTGCGCGACCTCGGCTATCCCGTGCTTGCCAGCAAGGGCCACGGCGGCGGCTATCAGCTGGGTGCGGGCGCCGCGCTGCCCCCGCTGCTGCTCGATCCCGACGAGGCCGTCGCGATGGCCGTGTGCCTGCGGCTCGCGGCGGGCGGCACGATCGCCGGCGTCGGTGAATCGGCGCTGCGGGCGCTGAGCAAGCTCGACCAGGTGATGCCGTCGCGGCTGCGGTCGCAGGTGTCGGCGCTCCATGACGCGACTGTCACCCTCACCTCGCCGTCGTCGGACTCACCCGTCGAGCCCGATGTCCTGATGACGCTGGCCCGGGCCTGCCGCGACCGCGAGCACGTCAGCAGTGGCTACGTCGACCGGGCAGGCAACACCACCCAGCGGCGGCTGGAGCCCTATCAGCTGGTGACGACCGGCAGGCGCTGGTACCTGCTGGCCTACGACCGCGACCGGCAGGACTGGCGCAGCCTGCGCCTGGATCGGATGTCCGACGTCCGCGCGCTGGGCAGCACGTTCGTCGCGCGTGACGCGCCGGACGCGGCGGCCTATGTGCGACGGTCGATCAGCAGCTCGCCGTACCGCTACGTGGCCCGCGTCCGCTACCAGGCACCCGAAACCGTCCTGGCGCAACACTTCTCACCGGCATCGGTGACCATCGAAGCAGACGGACCCGACGCGTGCATCGTCACCGCGGGCGCCGACGACCCGGAACGCATGGTGTTCTTCTTCGCCACGGTCGGTTACGACTTCGAAGTCCTCGAGCCACCCGAGGTGGTTCGGGCGGCGGACGTCGTCGCGGAGCGGCTGCGTCGTGCCACTTCCCCGCGCGAGAAGACGTAAAAGCGCCCGCACACCGCGAAAACAGGACACTTTGCGTCTGCTGCTCGCCATTAAGTAGTGAGGCCGAGGCGGTCGGCGAGGAACAGGAACGCCGACGCGAAGTCGTTGTCCGCGGTCGCGGCCGCAAGCCGGGGCCAGTCGAGTTGTTCGCGTACCGCGCGCACCGCGGGCACCAGCGATGCGAAGTCGCAGTGGTGCTCATTGAGCGAGTTCAGTTTCTCGGTCAATGACGTATGTCGGCGAGAGCACCCGCATCCTGATCGCGAGCACTTCGAGTTCCTCAGCGGACAGGACGGTTCCGGCGTCGACCGGCACGCCGTTGAGCCGGTGCAGGACATCGATCACGAAGTCGCTGCCCACGCACGCCTTGAACAACCAGTCCTCGGGGGTGCGCTCGATGGTGAAGCCCGCCGCCTCCAATGTGGCCGCCGCCTTCTCGGTGTCGGGTTCGGCCACCACGAAGTCGACATCGTGTACGGGTTCGGGTCCGCCGAACACCCACAGCGCGTAGCTGCCGCCCAGGGCGAAGTCCGGTCCTTGCGCGCGCAGGGCCGACGCCGCGCGTCTGAGCGCGTCACGTAGATCGTCGTTTCGTGCGGGCACATGTCTCCTGATCGGGCTAGGGCCATTGCGGGTACTGGTTACCCATGCGGATGGCCACCTTCAACATCCTGCACGGACGCAGCGTCCATGACGGTGTCGTCCATCGGGACCGACTCGTCGACGCGATCCGTCAACTCGATCCCGACGTGCTCGCGCTGCAGGAGGTCGACCTCGACCAACCCCGCTCAGGGATGGCCGATCTGACCGCGGTTGCCGCCGCGGCGATGGACGCGGTCAGCCATCGGTTCGTCGCCGCGATCTCGGGCACCCCCGGCGCGACGTGGATGGCCGCGACCGGCCGCGAACAACCCGGCACCGCCGCGTACGGGATCGCGCTGTTGTCGCGATACCCGGCTGAGGACTGGCAGGTGGTGCGCCTTCCGCGGGTCCCGGTGAAGTTCCCGATGTACCTGCGAGGGCCGAACCGCGTGCTGGTCGTCAACGAGGAGCCCCGGGCGGCCGTGCTCGCGCGACTCGACACCCCGGTGGGCCCGCTGACCGTGGCCAACACCCACCTGTCGTTCGTGCCGGGGTGGAATCGCAGGCAACTTCGGCTGCTTGTCCGGGACATGCGGGGCTTCCGCGGCCCGCACGTACTGATGGGTGACCTGAACATGTCGCCGGTCAAAGTCGTCCGCTGGAGCGGGCTGCGACCACTGGGGGCAGCGCCCACGTTCCCGGCCCACGAGCCCGAGGCCCAACTCGACCACATCCTCACCGACGACGACGGTCTGCGCGTGGAGCGGTGCTGCGCGCCCAGGCTGCCGATCTCGGATCATCGTGCGCTGGTCGTCGACATTTCACGGCCATGACGCCGTAGTGTTTTGGCGTGCACGTCATCTCCGCGGAGTCGACGGAGCTTTTCACAGGGCCGCCGGACGCGCCGCAGCAGTTGGTGCGGGTCAGCTACACCGGCGGTGCCGGGACCGTGCGTATCGAAGGCGACGGTCTGACGGGGCGTGCCCCGGCTGAACCCGGCGACGGCAGCATCGAGGTGCCGGTGACGGTGACCGATCCGGTGGCCGGCGAGCAGCGCGACGCGCGCGTCGTCGCCGCAGACACGATCACGCCGTTCATGTTCACCGTCGCCGAACCCGGCTGGACGCTCCACATGATCAGCCACTTCCACTACGACCCCGTCTGGTGGAACACCCAGGCGGCCTATACCAGCCTGTGGACCGAGGAGCCGCAAGGGCGCTGCCGCCAGACCAATGGTTTCGACCTGGTGCGGGCCCATCTCGAGACGGCGCGGCGCGAACCGGAGTACAAGTTCGTGCTGGCAGAGGTCGACTACCTCAAACCGTTCTGGGACACCCATCCCGAGGATCGCGCCGACCTGCGCCGGTTCATCGCCGACGACCGCGTCGAGGTGATGGGCGGCGCCTACAACGAGCCCAACACAAACCTCACGAGTCCCGAAACCACGATCCGAAACTTCGTGCACGGCATCGGTTTTCAGCGTGACATCCTCGGCGCCGAGCCGGCCACCGCGTGGCAGCTCGACGTCTTCGGCCACGACCCCCAGTTTCCCGGCATGGCGGCCGACGCGGGGTTGACCTCCAGTTCGTGGGCACGTGGCCCGCATCACCAGTGGGGTCCCATGCAGAACGAGGGCGACCCGCGGCGGATGCAGTTCAGCAGCGAGTTCGAATGGATCGCCCCGTCGGGACGCGGCCTGCTGACCCATTACATGCCTGGGCACTACTCGGCGGGGTGGTGGATGGATTCGGCGGCGACGCTCGAGGAGGCCGAGACCGCGACGTACAAACTCTTCGCATCGCTGAAGAAGGTGGCGCTGACGCGCAATGTGCTGCTGCCGGTGGGCACCGACTACACGCCGCCGAACAAGTGGGTCACCGAGATTCACCGGGATTGGAACGCGCGCTATACGTGGCCCAGGTTCGTGTGCGCATTGCCCAAGGAGTTCTTCGCGGCGGTGCGCGAAGAACTTCGTGAGCGCGGTATCGAGGCCTCGCCGCAGACGCGCGACATGAACCCGATCTACACCGGCTGTCACGTGTCCTACATCGACACCAAACAGGCCAACCGGGCCGCCGAGGACACGGTGCTCGACGCCGAGAAGTTCGCGGTGTTCGCGGGTCTACTCGGCGGCGCGACCTATCCGCAGACCGCGTTCGCCAAGGCGTGGGTGCAACTGGCCTACGGCGCGCACCATGACGCGATCACCGGATCGGAGTCGGATCAGGTCTACCTCGACCTGCTCACAGGCTGGCGCGACGCCTGGGAGCTGGGCAGGACAGCGCGCGACAATGCGCTGGCCCTACTGTCGCGTGCGGTGGACGGACCCGTCGTCGTCTGGAACGCGTTGGCGCACAAACGCACTGACGTCGTGACAGCGATGCTCGACGAGCCGGTCGGCACAGGAGTTCGGGTTCTCGACTCCGACGGCACCGAGGTCCCCACCCACGTCGAACACGGCGGACGGCTGGTCAGTTGGTTGGCCCGCGATGTGCCGTCGCTGGGCTGGCAGTCCTACCGGCTGGCGCCCGCCGACACCGCTGACGGCTGGGAATCCCTGGGCGGCGGTGCTTTTCCGGAAATCGGCAACACGCACTATCGCCTTCGGGTGGATCCGGCGCGCGGTGGCGGGGTGGTCTCGTTGGTCGAGGCCGCGTCGGGTCGCGAGTTGATCGCCGACGGGAAGGTCGGCAACGAGCTTGCCGTGTACGACGAGTACCCCGCCCATCCGCAGGCCGGCGAGGGGCCGTGGCACCTGCTTCCGAGGGGACCCGTCGTCTGCTCGTCGGCGGATCAGGCACGGGTGCAGGCCTACCGCGGACCGTTGGGTGAGCGGTTGGTCGTCACCGGCCGCATCGGGGATGTGTTGCGTTACAAGCAGACTCTGACGCTCTGGCATGATGTGGCCCGGGTGGAATGCCGGACCACCGTCGACGAGTTCACCGGCGCCGACCGCCTGTTGCGGCTGCGCTGGCCCTGCCCGGTGCCGGGGGCAATGCCGGTCAGCGAGGTCGGGGACGCGGTGATCGGGCGTGGGTTCGGGTTGATGCACGAGGGTGGCGAATCCGCCGTCGATTCGGCGATCCACCCGTGGACGCTCGACAACCCGGCGTACGGCTGGTTCGGACTGTCCTCGGCGGTGCGGGTGCGCGTCGGTGATGCGGTACGCGCGGTGTCGGTGGCCGAGGTGGTGTCGCCGTCGGAGTCGGTGTCGGCTCCGCTGGCGCGTTCGTTGATGGTCGCGCTCGCGCGGGCCGGGGTCACCGCGACCTGCAGCGGCGCCGACCACCCGCGCTACGGTGATCTCGCCGTCGACTCCAACCTGCCCGACGCACGGATCGCCCTGGGCGGACCTGACCAGAATGCCTTTACCGCAGCGGTTTTGGCGCAGGCCGATCCCGCCTATGCCGAGGAGCTAGAGCGCCAGCTCTCGTCAACCGGCCACGCCAGGGTCTGGGTGCCGCCCAGTGCGCCGTTGGCCGACGAGTGGGTCCCGGGCGCAGATCTGCGCCGGGTGCGTGCGCTGCCGGTGCTCGTCATCGCCGGATCGGACCTGGGGGCCGCGGTGCATTCCGCCGTCGAGGACCTCGCCGACTTCGAGATCGTCGTCGACCAGGAGGCGCCATCTCAGCTCGAGGCCTTCGAGTCGTACACCGTCGCGGTGCTCAACCGCGGAATGCCCGGATTCGCCGTCGATTCCGACGGCACCCTGCACACCTCGCTGATGCGCTCGTGCACCGGTTGGCCGTCGGGCACCTGGATCGACCCGCCGCGGCGCACCGCACCCGACGGGTCCAACTTCCAGCTGCAGCACTGGACGCACACCTTCGAGTACGCGGTCGTCTCCGGCGACGGCGACTGGCGCCAGGCGGGCATACCGGCGCACAGCGCGGAGTTCTCGCGCCCGCCACGGGTCGTCACCGAAAGCAGCAGTGCTGCAGGCGGGTTGCCGGCGTCAGGGTCGCTGCTGGAGATCGAGCCCGCGGGCACCGTGCAACTCGGGGCGCTGAAGGCGGCGGGCAACCCGCTGGCCGCCGGCAGCGCCCAACTTGTGCATCCATCGGACGGTGTCGCGGTGCGGCTCGTCGAAACATCAGGTGCCACCGCCGATGTCGTGGTCCGCTCGGGACTGCGCCGGGTGTCGGCGTCCGCACGCGTCGACCTCCTTGAACAGCCTCGCGTGCAGAATCTTTCGTCAGAAGGGCTCACGCTGCACGGGTTCGAGATCGCCACGGTGCTGACCCGGCTGAACCTGCCGCAGGTCCTCGACGCCGACCACACCGAACTGGCGCCCGACGCCGAAGCCGCACAACCGCTGTACGCGCGGTACTGGCTGCACAACCGTGGCCCGGCACCGCTCGGCGGGCTGCCCGCGGTCGCCCACCTGCACCCGCAGCACGTCGACGCCGAACCGAATTCCCAAGTGCAGCTGCGGCTTACGGCGGCAAGCGACTGCAGCGACACCGTGCTGCACGGCAGGGTGCGGCTGCTGTGCCCGCAGGGCTGGGCGGTTGATCCCGCGGAGCTCCCGTTCATGCTGCCGCCGGGCGAGCACCTGGAGACCGATGTGCTGTTGACCGCGCCGTCCGCTGCGTCGCCGGGCTTGTATCCGGTGCGCGCGGAACTCGCCTTGACCGGCCACCACGTGTCAATGCCGCCCGCATGGCGCCAGGTTGTCGAGGACGTGTGCGTCGTATCGGTGGACGCCGCGCCCACCGACAGTCTGCTGCGGTTGGTCAGTGAGCCGGAGCCCGTCGACGTCAAAGCCGGCGACCGGGCCCGCCTGACGGTCACCGTCGCCACCGACGCCCACGCGGACATCGCCGTCGAAGCCCACCTGATCAGCCCGTGGGGGACATGGGGGTGGATCGGGCCCGCGGCGTCGGGAGCCGACTTGGCGGCACGCGGCACGGCCGAACTCAGCTTCGATGTCGCGCCGCCGGTATGGGTGGAACCCGGCGAATGGTGGGCGCTGATCCGGGTCGCGGGCGCCGGGCAGCTGGTGTACTCGCCTGCGGTCAAGGTGACGGTGCGATGACCCAAGCGAGAAGCGCCTGGGGGTACTCCCCTCGCAAGCGGTGGGCCCACCCGCCCGAAGGGCAGGGGGACGGATCGCGCAACGTCGCGGCGATGGTCGGCGGCGTGCCGGTCTCAGTGGACGAGGTCGACGCGCGAGAGGCGCAACTGCGGGCATCGCGGGTCGCATCGTCGTTGCCGCGCCCCGACACCAGCGAGGGGAGGCAGCTGCGCCGTTGGCTGACCCAGGTCCTCGTGACCGAACGCGTGGTGGCCGCCGAGGCCGCGGCACGCGGACTGAGCGCCGACGGTGCGCCATCCGAGAACGACCTGCTGCCGGACATGGCGGTCCGGCTCGAGATCGGCAGCGTGGCGGCGTCGGTGCTGTCCCAACCGCTGGCCCGAGCGCTCTTCTCGAGCGTCACCGCCGGCGTCGAGGTGACCGATGACGAGGTCGCCTCCTACCGTGCGCGGAATCCGTCGCGCTTCGCCGACTCTGTGGGCATCGCCCGACACCTGCGCGCTGCGGCACGGCGCCGCGCGTTCCGGCTGTGGCTGGACGCCAGGAGCGCCGCCGTCGTCGAACTCGCTCCGGGATACGAGCACCCCGGCGATCCCCGCCAGCCCGACAACACGCATAGGCATTGATGACCGATCCGACTCTTGCAATCGACATCGGCGGCACCAAGATCGCCGTTGGCCTGGTCGACGATCACGGCACGCTCACACATCACGCCAAACTGCCGACACCGGACGGGGACTCCGAGACGGTGTGGGCGGTCGTCGACTCGTTGATCACCGAGGCCCTCGCGACGGCCGGCGGTCGAGTGCGCGGCACAGGAATCTCCTGTGGAGGCCCGATAGATCTGCCTTCGGGAACCGTGAGCCCGATCAATATTACTGAGTGGCAACGGTTTCCGATCGTTGATCGCGTGTCGGCAGTGGTGGGCGCCCCGGTACGGCTTTCCGGCGACGGGTTGTGCATGGCGCTGGGTGAAAAGTGGCGCGGGGCGGGCCGGCAAGCGAAATTCATGCTCGGCATGGTCGTCTCCACCGGCGTCGGCGGCGGGCTGGTGCTCGACGGCGTGCCCTACGCCGGTCGCACCGGCAATGCCGGACACGTTGGCCACGTTGTTGTCGACCCGGACGGCGGACCGTGCACATGCGGCGGCCGCGGCTGCGTCGAGACGATCGCCGGTGGTCCGCGGATGGCGCAGTGGGCCCGCGAGCACGGGTGGGATGCGCCTGCCGAGGCCGATGCCAAGGAGTTGGCCGACGCCGCGAATGCGGGAGACGTGGTCGCGTTGCGGGCTTTCAAGCGGGGCGCGACGGCCGTGGCCGCGATGATCGCGTCCGTCGGCGCGGTCTGCGACCTCGACCTCGTCGTCATCGGCGGCGGTGTGGCCAATTCCGGAGGTCTGCTGTTCGACCCCATCCGCGAGGCGCTGGACACCTACGCGGGCCTCGACTTCATCCGTGGCTTGCGGGTCGTGCCAGCCGAGCTGGGTGGCGACGCCGGCCTGGTCGGCGCCGCCGCCCTGTTGCGCGGCAGACGTAAAGGTCCCCGACACCGCCGCGAAATAGGGTGCTTTTGCGTCTCCTCGCGGGAAGTGGTGACCGGCGTTTTGGCTGATCGACGGGCGGCAGGCTATTCTTGGCGACGTTCCACCGAAGACCGTCGGTCACCGAGAAATCGGTTGAAGGTCCGGGATCACCCGGGCGGCCCACGCAGGAGGACGAGGCTACTGCTTATGTGCGCGCCCCGACCTGACTGTGTCGGGGCGTTCGTCTTTTCCGGACATCAACCTCCTCGGCTGCCCGCGGTCCCCATTTACGAGGAGGCATGCATGGCCAAGGCTGACAAGGCCACCGCGGTTGCCGACATCGCCGAACAGTTCAAGGACTCGACGGCGACGCTCGTCACCGAGTACCGCGGGCTGACGGTAGCCAACCTCAAAGACCTGCGCCGTTCGCTCGGTGAATCCGCCACTTACACGGTCGCCAAGAACACGCTGGTCAAGCGTGCCGCGGCGGAGGCGGGCATCGAGGGGCTCGACGAGCTGTTCGTCGGACCGACCGCGATCGCGTTCGTCAAGGGTGAGGCCGTCGACGCTGCCAAGGCGATCAAGAAGTTCGCCAAGGACAACAAGGCGCTCGTCATCAAGGGCGGCTACATGGACGGCCGCCCGCTGAGCGTTTCCGAGGTCGAGCAGATCGCCGACCTGGAATCGCGTGAGGTGCTGCTCGCCAAGCTGGCCGGCGCGATGAAGGCCAATCTGTCCAAGGCCGCCGGTCTGTTCAACGCTCCGGCGTCGCAGGCCGCACGGCTGTTCGCTGCACTACAAGAGAAGAAGGCCGCCGAAGCTCCCGCCGAGGCACCTGCCGCCGAAGCTCCCGCCGAAGCACCCGTCGCCGAAGCTCCCGCCGAGGCAACCGCCGCCGAAGCCCCCGCCGAGGCGTCATCCGAAGACCAGGCACCGGCCGACGCGGCCGAGTAGCCCAACCACACATCCCCGATAGCCCAGAAGAAAAATCAGGAAGGACCAATCATGGCCAAGCTGTCCACCGACGACCTGCTCGATGCGTTCAAGGAACTGACGCTGCTCGAGCTCTCTGAGTTCGTCAAGAAGTTCGAGGAGACCTTCGAGGTCACCGCCGCCGCTCCGGTCGCCGTCGCGGCCGCCGGCCCCGCCGCAGGTGGCGCCCCCGCCGAGGCCGCCGAGGAGCAGTCGGAGTTCGACGTCATCCTCGAGGGTGCCGGCGAGAAGAAGATCGGCGTCATCAAGGTCGTCCGCGAGATCGTCTCCGGCCTCGGCCTCAAGGAGGCCAAGGACCTCGTCGACGGCGCTCCCAAGCCGCTGCTCGAGAAGGTCGCCAAGGAGGCTGCCGAGGAGGCCAAGGCCAAGCTCGAGGCCGCAGGCGCGTCGGTCACCGTCAAGTAGTTCGGCATTACGTAAGACGCCCCCGGATACCGTCCGGGGGCGTCTTCGTGTCTACGCCAAGCCGCTCGGTGCCAGCGAACCCGTCGACCGTTCTGGCGATCACCCCCAAACCGTCGCCCTGGTACACCTCCCGCAGCGGGTGCCGATGGGATTTCACGGCAACTGGTGCCCGGCGGTTACGGCGACGTAAGCGTCGTCTTACGTATGCGTCAATAAATGTAGCGACACAACTCCGGTAACGGCGTTCGGCGTGCGCTACAGTGACTCAAGCCACAGGCGGGAGGCGTGTGGCCTGCAAACATTGGCGGAAGGATCGCGCGTGGGCATCGGAATTGAAGTTGAGGGGCTGACCAAGTCCTTCGGGGCCCAGCGTATTTGGGAAGACGTCACACTTGAGGTCCCGGCAGGTGAGGTCAGCGTTCTGCTCGGCCCCTCCGGTACCGGTAAGTCGGTGTTCCTGAAGTCCCTGATCGGGCTGCTGCGCCCGGAGCGCGGCAAGATCATCGTCGACGGCACCAACATCATCGAGTGCACGGCCAAGGAGCTCTACGAGATCCGCACGCTGTTCGGTGTGATGTTCCAGGACGGCGCCCTGTTCGGCTCGATGAGCCTGTATGACAACACCGCTTTCCCTCTGCGTGAGCACACGAAGAAGAAGGAAAGCGAGATTCGCAACGTCGTCATGGAGAAGCTCGACCTTGTCGGTCTGGGCGGTGACGAGAACAAGTTCCCCGGCGAGATCTCCGGCGGTATGCGCAAGCGTGCCGGCCTGGCCCGCTCGCTGGTGCTGGACCCGCAGATCATCCTTTGCGACGAGCCCGACTCGGGTCTTGACCCGGTGCGTACCGCGTACCTGAGCCAGCTGCTCATCGACATCAACGCGCAGATCGACTGCACGATCCTGATCGTGACGCACAACATCAACATCGCCCGGACCGTGCCGGACAACATGGGCATGCTGTTCCGCAAGCACCTGGTGATGTTCGGTCCGCGCGAGGTGTTGCTGACCAGCGAGGAGCCCGTCGTCAAGCAGTTCCTCAACGGCCGTCGTATCGGTCCGATCGGCATGTCCGAGGAGAAGGACGAGTCGACGATGGCCGAGGAACAGGCCATGTTCGACGCCGGCCACCACGACGGCGGTGTCGAGGAGATCGAGGGTGTGCCGCCGCAGATCCAGGCCACCCCGGGTATGCCGGAACGCCAGGCCGTGGGCCGTCGCCAGGCGAGGGTCCGCGAGATCCTGCACACGCTGCCGCCGGCCGCCCAGGAAGCCATCCGCGACGACCTCGAGGGCACCCACAAGTACCATGCGAGCGAGTTCGCCGGGGACACCGAAGCCCGGCATCGCCATAACGAGGACGAGGAACCCACCGGCGTCATCCCGACCGTCGACAGCCCGACTGTCGAGACCAGGACCGTCGAGAGGTAACCCCCGGGAGCGGCGATGAGCGCTCCCGCGAAATGGGGGCGCCCCCGCCCGAAGGCCAGGGGGACAGATGACGCAAGAGCACAAGCCGACGTTCTGCCGGATCTGCGAACCGCTGTGCGGCATGATCGCGACCGTCGAGGAAGGCCGCCTCACGGCGCTTCGCCCCGACAAGGACCATCCGCTGTCCGCGGGGTTCGCCTGCCAGAAGGGCGTCGCGTTCACCGAGATCGTCAACGATCCCGACCGGGTGACCACACCGCTGCGGCGGAGGCGCTCAAAGGGTCTTCGCGCAAGCGGCTCATCCGAAGGCGCGTTCGAACCGGTCGGCTGGGACGAGGCGATGTCCGACATCGCCGACCGGCTGGCCGACATCCACCGCCGGCACGGCTCCGGTGCGATCGGCTGGTACTACGGCAACCCCGGTGCCTTCAGTTACTCCCACACCCTGAGCCTGACCGCGATCATGCTCGGATTCGGCCCGCGGATGCACGTGTTCACCGCTGGCTCGCAGGACGTCAACAACCGCTTCGTCGCCAGCCAGCTGCTGTACGGGTCGCCGCTCGCCCTGCCGGTGCCCGACGTTCCCCGCACCGACCTGTTCGTGGTCATCGGCGCGAACCCTGTCGTCTCGCATGGCAGCGTGCTCACCGTGCCGCGGATCAAGGACCGCATGCATGACATCGTCAAGCGCGGCGGACGGGTGCTGGTCATCGACCCCCGCAAGACAGAAACCGCCGCGCAGTTCGAATGGCTCGGCATCGTTCCCGACGGCGACGCCTATCTGCTGTTGTCGCTTCTGCACGTGATGTTCGCCGAGAACCTCGTCGACCGCCCACGGCTGGCACGCCAGGCCGACGGCGTCGTCTGGCTCGAGCAGCTCGCCCGCCCGTTCGGCCCCGAGGCCACAGCGTCGCGCACCGGAATCGATCCGGACACGGTACGGTCGCTGGCTCGAGACCTGGCCAGCACCGAGCGGGCCGCCGTGTACGGCCGCGTCGGCACCAGTATCGGCGAAAACGGCACGCTCACAACATATTTGCTCGATGCGGTCAACCTGGTCGCAGGTAACCTCGACGTGCCCGGCGGCAGCATGTTCGGCCGTTTGGGGCTTCCCGGCGAGCGCTGGCTGAACAAGGCCGGCGGCGCGCTGCTGCGCACCATCTACCGACGACGGCGCTCGCGCATCGGCGGCTTCCCGTCCGTGCTCGCGTCCGAGCCTGCAGGCGTGATGGCCAAGGAGATCGCCACACCGGGTCCCGGTCAGGTCCGGGCGCTGTTCGTAGCCGCAGGCAATCCGGTGCTGTCGGTGCCAAACGGCGACGAACTCGAGGATGCGCTGCGCGGACTGGAGCTCATGGTCGGCATCGACCTGTATGTCAACGAGACCCTGGCTCACTGCGATTACGTGCTGCCTGCCGCGTCGATGTACGAACGCGACGACTTCCCGCTGCCGTTTCAGACGCTGCAGCCGACCCCGTTCCGGCAGGCCACCGAACCGGTCATCGCCCCGGTCGGACAGGCGCGGCCCGAGTGGCAGATCATCGACGACCTCACCACGCGGCTATGGCGTCGGACACCGGGGCTGGCGATGTTGGCTGCGACGCGAAAGGCGTTGTCGGTGTTCGGCGTTCGGTTGACGCCGCGGCTACTCGTCGACGCCGTCATCCGGCTGGGGGAGGCCGGTGACCGGTACGGGCTGCGGCGTGGCGGGCTGACGTTCGAACGGCTGACCACAGACCACCCGCACGGCACCGTGCTGTCGCCGCACCTCCGCGACGGCGTGTTGCGTGACACCGTCGTCTACCGCGGCGGTCGGGTGCGGCTGCGGCATGACGAGATCGCCGCCGAGGTCGATGCGCTGTCGCGCCGCCGCGCACCCGACGGCTATCCGATGCGGCTGATCGGCATGCGTGAGGCAAGGTCCGAGAACTCGTGGATGCACAACGCGCCGCTGCTGATGCGCGGCGAACGCACCCAACATGCCCGCATGCACGTCGACGATGCGGCCGCGGCGAACATCGTCGACGGAGACGTCGTGCGCATCGCATCGGAGCACGGCGAGATCGAGGTACCGGTGATCGTCACCAAGGACATCGTTGCGGGCGTGGTGGCCGTCCCGCACGGCTGGGGCCACAAGGGCACGGCCGGCTGGCGACTGGCCAACGGCGCGGGCGGTGCGAACGTCAATCGGCTGATGTCCAGCGATCCCGACGACATCGAGCGACTGGCCGGCATGGCGCGGCTGACCGGCGTGCCGATCCGGGTCGAGCGGGTTTCGTCCTAACACCTGGGCCAATTTCTGTAAATCGCCATTCGCGCGCTATCTTTCACGCGATTGTCGGACAGGAGGGGTCATGGTCGACCGGTTCTTGGTGTGGATGGGCACGGGTGTCGTCACCGCGGGTGTCACCGCGGCGATGTTGGCCGGTGCAGGTGTCGCGACAGCGACCGACGGCGCCTCCTCGGACGGTGGTGGCGCGAGGACCTCGGAGTCGTCGAATTCCACTGACAGCAAGGATGATTCGGGAGCCGGCAAGCCGTCGCCGAACAGCCCTGACGCCAAGGGCGACGACAATCAGGGCGAGGATGCCGCTCACGACGAGCCGGATGCCGAGGATCCTGCGGGGGATACCGAGGACAAGGCGGCCGACCGGGACGCCACCGACGAGGACGCCGCCACAGACGGGGACGCCACCGACGAGGATGCCGCTGACGACGAGGAGTCCGGCACCGACGAGGAGGTGGGCGAGGCCAACGACTCGGATGATGTGACGGAGGGTGGCACCGGTTCGAACTTGCGCAAGGCCGAAACGGACCATTCGCAGACGGCGCGCGTGATGCCCGCAGCCACGGTCGACGATCCTGAGACTGAGACGAAACCTGCGGCCCAGAACGTCGAGAAGAAGACCGCCGCGACAATCACCGATCCGAAAGCCGCCGTCCAGCAAGAGGTGGTGGATGTACACGGCGCAGTCGCGAAACCGGCAGAGGACGCGGAAGCCCCCGAGGTGGCAGCGGTGGCGTTCGCATCAGCCGCAGAGGTGGCTGTCGATGCAACGGCGGCCGCACCACCGTTCTCCGGCCTGCTCAACGTGATCGGGACCGTCGTCTTCACCCTGTACAACCTGGCGACGGCGATCATCGGAGGACCACCGATCCTGCCTGCGAACAGCGGCGTCACCGTGCGTAGCTCGACACTGCACCTCGACTGCGGCTGCAACGGCGGGCGGGGAGTCAACGTCCAGGCGGACTGGTACGTCCCCGAGGCCGAAGAAGGGCAGGCCGCGCCGGACCAGCTGATCTATCTCCAGCACGGCTTCCTGGCCCGCGGGCCCTGGTACAGCCACACCGCGGCGGCGCTCGCCAAGCAGACGAACAGCATCGTCGTCGCGCCGTCGATCACGTCGAACTTCCTCGCCGCCGATGCGTGCTGGCTCGGTGCTCCGCCGATGCATGAAGCGATGGCGAGGCTGTTCAACGACAACAACACCGCGCTCGCCGACAGCGCCAAGAACGCCGGATATCTCGGCCCGATCCCGGACCGTGTGGTGCTCATCGGGCACTCCCTCGGCGGCGGCGCGGTGATAGGTATCGCGGGCGCGATGGCCGACAACCACACGGAAGACAGGCTCGCCGGGGTCATCATGCTCGACGGCGTGCCGTTCGACCCCAAGGCTGTCGAGTCGATTGAGAAGGTCGATCCCGCGATCCCGATCTACAACCTCGCGTCACCGCGCTATTTCTGGAACCAGTTCGGTGTGGGCACCGACGCATTGCTCGAGGCGCGGCCCGGTGAGTTCATCGGCGTCACACTGGCCAACGGTTCGCACGTGGACTCGATGCGCGGCGGCAACCCGCTGATCCAGTTCGGTCAGGAACTCGTCGCTGGGTTCGTCCGGCCGGAAAACGGCGACGCCGCGCAGATCCTGATGATCGACTGGGCCAACGATATGTTCGCTGGTGTACCACACGACCCGATCACCGACGAGTTCACCATCGACACTCCGTCAGGTCAGGCGACTGCAGTGCCGCTGCCCAACTCGCTCACCAAGGACTTCTGGTTGAACTTCCTGCAGGACTTTGTCTCGCTGGGCAACGGTTTCTTCGTGTTCGAACCGGCCTGCGTTCAGGAGTCCGTCGGCAGCTGCTCGGCAGCAATCGCCGCCTGACACCGGCGCGGTTCGGCGCCGCAGGTGTCGCTGAACGACGTCCTCATCAACGCGTTTTCTGGGATCGATCACCGCCAACGATTCCTGACCTGCGTGCCGGACCCGTCGGCCATGGCCGCTGGCGCATCGTGCTCGGCGGGCGCGCAAACCGACAATTAACGAAAACTCCCGCCCCAAAGACGGCGTTATCTCTTGACGGAAGGGCTTCCACACGCCAGTCTGTTGGGCAGCATGTGTGTGAGGTTTGAGGACGCCAGCCAGCGCCCGAGGGCTTTTGCATGCGGTGGTTGAGGAATACGCCGTCCTGCGGTACTGTTGGACGTTGCGCTGGCTGCATCCTGCCCTCCTTAACCCGGCAACCTGACACCTCCTAGCCTGAGTCCGCTCAGTGATCTAGTCGTGTGTCCTGCGTTCGGGGGCGTTTGGGCTGATAAAGCCAGCCGAACCGAAGCAGATACCGCGGCAGATCGGCAAGGGCACAGCCCGGCACCGAATAAGTCGCATGAGGTGCTGGAAGGATGCATCTTGGCAGGGTCCCGCCAATCCAAGTCAGCAGTAGCAACCAATAACTCCGTACCAGGAGCACCAAACCGAATTTCCTTTGCAAAGCTCCGTGAGCCGCTAGAGGTTCCGGGGCTACTCGACGTACAGACCGAGTCCTTCGAATGGCTGATCGGCTCCGAGCGCTGGCGTGCGAACGCCAAGGCTCGCGGCGACGCCGTCGATCCCGTCGGCGGCCTTGAAGAGGTGCTCACCGAGCTCTCGCCGATCGAGGACTTCTCGGGCTCCATGTCGCTGTCCTTCTCCGATCCGCGCTTCGACGAGGTCAAGGCCCCGGTCGACGAGTGCAAAGACAAGGACATGACGTACGCGGCGCCGCTGTTCGTCACCGCCGAGTTCATCAACAACAACACCGGTGAGATCAAGAGCCAGACGGTCTTCATGGGTGACTTCCCGATGATGACCGAGAAGGGCACCTTCATCATCAACGGCACCGAGCGTGTCGTGGTGTCCCAGCTGGTCCGTTCGCCGGGCGTGTACTTCGACGAGAACATCGACAAGTCCACCGAGAAGACGCTGCACAGCGTCAAGGTGATCCCCGGCCGCGGCGCGTGGCTGGAGTTCGACGTCGACAAGCGCGACACCGTCGGCGTGCGTATCGACCGCAAGCGTCGTCAGCCGGTCACCGTGTTGCTGAAGGCGCTGGGCTGGTCCAACGAGCAGATCGTGGAGCGTTTCGGCTTCTCCGAGATCATGATGGGCACGCTGGAGAAGGACAACACCGCAGGTACCGACGAGGCGCTGTTGGACATCTACCGCAAGCTGCGCCCGGGCGAGCCGCCGACCAAGGAGTCCGCGCAGACCCTGCTGGAGAACCTGTTCTTCAAGGAGAAGCGCTACGACCTGGCCCGCGTCGGCCGCTACAAGGTGAACAAGAAGCTCGGCCTGAACGCAGGCCAGCCGATCACCAGCTCGACGCTGACCGAAGAGGACGTCGTCGCCACCATCGAGTATCTGGTGCGGCTGCATCAGAACGATCAGACGATGACCGCTCCGGGCGGTGTCGAGGTGCCGGTCGAGGTCGACGACATCGACCACTTCGGCAACCGTCGCCTGCGCACTGTCGGCGAGCTGATCCAGAACCAGATCCGGGTCGGCCTGTCCCGCATGGAGCGCGTCGTTCGCGAGCGCATGACGACTCAGGACGTCGAGGCCATCACGCCGCAGACCCTGATCAACATCCGCCCCGTCGTGGCGGCCATCAAGGAGTTCTTCGGCACCAGCCAGCTCTCCCAGTTCATGGACCAGAACAACCCGCTGTCGGGTCTGACCCACAAGCGCCGCCTGTCGGCGCTGGGCCCGGGTGGTCTGTCCCGTGAGCGCGCCGGCCTCGAGGTCCGCGACGTGCACTCGAGCCACTACGGCCGCATGTGTCCGATCGAGACGCCGGAAGGCCCCAACATCGGTCTGATCGGCTCGCTGTCGGTGTACGCGCGGGTCAACCCGTTCGGCTTCATCGAGACGCCGTACCGCAAGGTCGTCGACGGCGTGGTCACCGACGAGATCAACTACCTCACCGCCGACGAGGAGGACCGCCACGTCGTGGCGCAGGCCAACTCGCCGATCGACGACAAGAACCGCTTCACCGAGGCGCGCATCCTCGTCCGTCGTAAGGGTGGGGAGGTCGAGAACGTCACGCCGACCGAGGTCGACTACATGGACGTCTCACCGCGCCAGATGGTGTCGGTGGCCACGGCCATGATCCCGTTCCTCGAGCACGACGACGCCAACCGCGCCCTGATGGGTGCGAACATGCAGCGCCAGGCGGTTCCGCTGGTCCGCAGCGAGGCGCCGTTGGTCGGCACCGGCATGGAGCTTCGTGCCGCGATCGACGCCGGTGACGTGGTCGTCGCCGACAAGGCCGGCGCGATCGAGGAGGTCTCCGCCGACTACATCACCGTGATGGCCGACGACGGCACCCGGCACACCTACCGGATGCGTAAGTTCGCGCGGTCCAACCACGGCACCTGCGCCAACCAGCGCCCGATCGTCGACGCCGGCGACCGGGTGGAGGCCGGCCAGGTGATCGCCGACGGTCCCTGCACCGAGAACGGCGAGATGGCGCTCGGCAAGAACCTGCTCGTGGCGATCATGCCGTGGGAAGGCCACAACTACGAAGACGCGATCATCCTTTCCAACCGCCTGGTCGAAGAGGACGTGCTCACCTCGATTCACATCGAGGAGCACGAGATCGACGCCCGCGACACCAAGCTGGGCGCCGAGGAGATCACCCGGGACATCCCGAACGTCTCCGATGAGGTGCTGGCCGACCTCGACGAGCGCGGCATCGTCCGCATCGGCGCCGAGGTCCGCGACGGCGACATCCTGGTCGGCAAGGTCACTCCGAAGGGCGAGACCGAGCTGACTCCGGAGGAGCGACTGCTGCGCGCGATCTTCGGTGAGAAGGCCCGCGAGGTCCGCGACACATCGCTGAAGGTTCCGCACGGCGAGTCGGGCAAGGTCATCGGTATCCGCGTGTTCTCGCGCGAGGACGACGACGAACTGCCCGCCGGTGTCAACGAGTTGGTCCGCGTGTACGTGGCCCAGAAGCGCAAGATCTCCGACGGCGACAAGCTGGCCGGACGCCACGGCAACAAGGGCGTCATCGGCAAGATCCTGCCCGTCGAGGACATGCCCTTCCTGCCTGACGGCACGGCCGTCGACATCATCCTGAACACGCACGGTGTGCCGCGACGGATGAACATCGGCCAGATCCTGGAAACCCACCTCGGGTGGGTGGCCAAGGCCGGCTGGAAGATCAACGGGTCACCGGACTGGGCTGCCAACCTGCCGGCCGAACTGCTGGAGTCCGAGCCGGGGAGCATCGTCTCGACACCGGTGTTCGACGGCGCCCAGGAAGGCGAGTTGCAGGGTCTGCTGTCCTCGACACTGCCCAACCGCGATGGCGACACGCTCGTCGACGCCGACGGCAAGGCGATGCTGTTCGACGGCCGCAGTGGCGAACCGTTCCCGTACCCGGTGACGGTCGGCTACATGTACATCCTGAAGTTGCACCACTTGGTGGACGACAAGATCCACGCCCGTTCCACCGGCCCGTACTCGATGATCACCCAGCAGCCGCTGGGCGGTAAGGCGCAGTTCGGTGGCCAGCGGTTCGGCGAGATGGAGTGCTGGGCCATGCAGGCCTACGGCGCGGCGTACACGCTGCAGGAGCTGTTGACCATCAAGTCCGACGACACCGTCGGCCGGGTCAAGGTGTACGAGGCGATCGTCAAGGGCGAGAACATCCCCGAGCCGGGCATTCCGGAGTCGTTCAAGGTGCTTCTCAAGGAACTGCAGTCGCTGTGCCTCAACGTCGAGGTGCTGTCTAGCGACGGCGCCGCGATCGAGATGCGCGACGGCGACGACGAGGACCTGGAGCGCGCTGCGGCGAACCTGGGAATCAACCTGTCCCGCAACGAATCCGCGTCCGTCGAGGATCTCGCTTAAGTAGTTATTTGGTTTCTAGTCCCGAAAGGGGAAAGGGAGTTACGTGCTAGACGTCAACTTCTTCGATGAACTCCGCATCGGTCTTGCCACCGCGGACGACATCCGCAACTGGTCCTTCGGCGAGGTCAAGAAGCCGGAGACCATCAACTACCGCACGCTCAAGCCAGAGAAGGACGGCCTGTTCTGCGAGAAGATCTTCGGACCGACTCGCGACTGGGAGTGCTACTGCGGCAAGTACAAGCGCGTCCGCTTCAAGGGCATCATCTGCGAGCGCTGCGGCGTCGAGGTCACTCGCGCCAAGGTGCGTCGTGAGCGGATGGGCCACATCGAGCTGGCCGCGCCCGTCACGCACATCTGGTACTTCAAGGGTGTGCCGTCGCGGCTCGGCTACCTGCTGGACCTGGCGCCGAAGGATCTCGAGAAGATCATCTACTTCGCGGCCTACGTCATCACGGCCGTCGACGACGAGATGCGGCACAACGAGCTGTCCACGCTCGAGGCCGAGATGGTCGTCGAGAAGAAGGCCGTCGAGGATCAGCGCGACGCCGACCTGGAGGCCCGGGCGCAGAAGCTCGAAGCCGACATGAAGGAGCTCGAGGACGAGGGCGCCAAGTCCGACGTCAAGCGCAAGGTGCGCGACGGCGGCGAGCGCGAGATGCGTCAGCTCCGTGACCGCGCCCAGCGCGAGCTGGACCGGCTCGACGAGATCTGGACCACCTTCACCAAGCTGGCTCCCAAGCAGCTGATCGTCGACGAGGTGCTCTACCGCGAGCTCATCGATCGCTACGGCGAGTACTTCACCGGCGCCATGGGCGCGGAGGCCATCAAGAAGCTCATCGAGACCTTCGACATCGACGCCGAGGCCGAGGAGCTGCGCGAGGTCATCCGTAGTGGCAAGGGCCAGAAGAAGCTTCGCGCGTTGAAGCGGCTGAAGGTCGTCGCGGCGTTCCAGTCCAACAGCAACTCGCCGTTGGGCATGGTGCTCGACGCGGTTCCGGTGATCCCGCCGGAGCTGCGCCCGATGGTGCAGCTCGACGGTGGCCGTTTCGCCACCTCGGACCTCAACGATCTGTACCGCCGCGTCATCAACCGCAACAACCGGTTGAAGCGACTCATCGACCTCGGTGCGCCCGAGATCATCGTGAACAACGAGAAGCGCATGCTTCAGGAGTCGGTGGACGCGCTGTTCGACAACGGCCGTCGCGGCCGGCCCGTCACCGGGCCGGGCAACCGTCCGCTGAAGTCGCTGTCCGATCTGCTCAAGGGCAAGCAGGGTCGGTTCCGTCAGAACCTGCTCGGCAAGCGCGTCGACTACTCGGGCCGTTCGGTCATCGTGGTCGGCCCGCAGCTCAAGCTGCACCAGTGCGGTCTGCCCAAGCTGATGGCTCTCGAGCTGTTCAAGCCGTTCGTGATGAAGCGTCTGGTCGACCTGAACCACGCGCAGAACATCAAGAGCGCCAAGCGGATGGTCGAGCGTCAGCGCCCGCAGGTGTGGGATGTCCTCGAAGAGGTCATCGGCGAGCATCCTGTGCTGCTCAACCGCGCACCGACGCTGCACCGCCTCGGCATCCAGGCCTTCGAGCCACAGCTGGTGGAGGGCAAGGCAATTCAGTTGCACCCGCTGGTGTGTGAGGCGTTCAACGCCGACTTCGACGGCGACCAGATGGCCGTGCACCTTCCGCTGTCCGCGGAGGCGCAGGCCGAGGCGCGCATCCTGATGCTGTCGTCGAACAACATCCTGTCGCCTGCGTCGGGCCGTCCGCTGGCCATGCCGCGTCTGGACATGGTGACGGGTCTGTACTTCCTGACCACCGAGATCGAGGGCGACACAGGCGAGTACGTGGCCGCCGCCAAGGACAAGCCGGAGTCGGGTGTGTACAGCTCACCTGCCGAGGCGATCATGGCGTACGACCGCGGCTCGCTGTCGGTGCGCGCCCGTATCAAGGTGCGGCTGACCCAGCTGCGCCCGCCTGCCGACATCGAAGCCGAGCTGTTCGGCGACGAGGGCTGGAAGCCGGGCGACGCATGGACTGCCGACACCACGTTGGGCCGGGTGATGTTCAACGAGCTGCTCCCGACCGCATACGCGTTCGTCAACGAGCAGATGCACAAGAAGGTGCAGGCGCGGATCGTCAACGATCTGGCCGAGCGCTACCCGATGATCGTCGTCGCGCAGACGGTGGACAAGCTCAAGGACGCGGGCTTCCACTGGGCCACCCGTTCGGGTGTCACGGTGGCGATGGCCGATGTGCTGGTGCCGCCGGAGAAGGCGGAGATCCTGGAACGCCATGAGCAGGAGGCGGACCGGATCGAGAAGCAGTACCAGCGCGGCGCGCTCAACCACGACGAGCGCAACGAGGCGTTGGTGAAGATCTGGCAGAACGCCACCGAAGAGGTTGGTGACGCCCTGGAGGCGCACTACCCGGCGGACAACCCGATCATCACGATCGTGAAGTCCGGCGCCACGGGCAACCTGACCCAGACCCGCACGCTTGCGGGCATGAAGGGCTTGGTGACGAACCCGAAGGGTGAATTCATCCCGCGTCCGATCAAGTCCTCGTTCCGCGAGGGTCTGACGGTGCTGGAGTACTTCATCAACACCCACGGCGCCCGAAAGGGACTGGCGGACACGGCTCTTCGTACCGCCGACTCGGGTTACCTGACCCGTCGTCTGGTGGACGTGAGCCAGGACGTCATCGTTCGCGAGACCGACTGCGAGACCGAGCGCGGCATCAATGTCACGCTGGCCGAGCTGCAGAACGATGCACTGATCCGCGATCAGCACATCGAGACGTCGGCATACGCGCGGACGCTGGCCACCGATGCGGTCGACGCCAAGGGCAACGTGGTCGTCGAGCGCGGTCACGACCTCGGCGATCCGGCGATCGATGCGCTGCTGGGCGCGGGCATCACCGAGGTCAAGGTCCGCTCCGTGCTGACCTGTGCGACCGGCACCGGCGTGTGCGCGATGTGCTACGGCCGCTCGATGGCGACGGGCAAGCTCGTCGACATCGGCGAGGCAGTCGGCATCGTCGCTGCGCAGTCCATCGGCGAGCCCGGCACGCAGCTGACCATGCGTACGTTCCACCAGGGTGGCGTCACCGGCGGTGGCGACATCACCGGTGGTCTGCCGCGCGTGCAGGAGCTGTTCGAGGCCCGTGTCCCGCGTGACAAGGCGCCGATCGCCGACGTCACCGGCCGCGTGCAGCTCGAGGAGGGCGAGCGCTTCTACAAGATGACCATCGTTCCCGACGATGGTGGCGAGGAAGTGGTCTACGACAAGCTCTCCCGTCGTCAGCGCCTGAAGGTGTTCAAGCACGACGACGGCACCGAGCGACTGCTCTCCGACGGCGACCACGTCGAGGTCGGCCAACAGCTGATGGAAGGCTCGGCCGATCCGCACGAGGTGCTGCGTGTCCAGGGCCCCCGCGAGGTGCAGATCCACCTCGTCAAGGAGGTCCAGGAGGTCTACCGCGCTCAGGGCGTGTCGATCCACGACAAGCACATCGAGGTCATCGTCCGGCAGATGCTGCGTCGCGTCACGATCATCGATTCGGGTGCGACGGAGTTCCTGCCCGGCTCGCTGACCGAGCGTGGCGAGTTCGAGACCGAGAACCGTCGGGTTGTCGCCGAGGGTGGCGAGCCCGCGGCGGGTCGCCCGGTGCTGATGGGCATCACGAAGGCGTCGCTGGCCACGGACTCGTGGCTGTCGGCGGCGTCGTTCCAGGAGACCACTCGCGTGCTGACCGATGCGGCGATCAACTGCCGCAGCGACAAGCTGCAGGGTCTGAAGGAGAACGTGATCATCGGCAAGCTGATCCCGGCAGGCACCGGCATCAACCGGTACCGCAACATCCAGGTGCAGCCGACCGAAGAGGCACGCGCTGCCGCGTACACGATCCCGTCCTACGAGGATCAGTACTACAGCCCGGACTTCGGCCAGGCCACCGGTGCCGCGGTGCCGTTGGACGATTACGGCTACAGCGACTACCGCTAAGTCAGAGTCACGGAAAAGCCCCCGCCACGTGCGGGGGCTTTTTCGTTGCGCGAACGTGGGTTCGCTGCGCAGGGGAAATGCAGTGTACTGTTTACCTGTGCGAATACGGCTTTGACCTGCTCTGATAGCGTGTTTTCAGCACGCCAGACAGTGTCACACAGTGACTTGCTGCGACACATGAGATTGCGCGCAGATCGCACAGAAAGGACGGGACACCATGCCTGGACGTAAGAACCGACGCGGCTGGGGGCACATCCGTCAGCTGCCGAACAAGGGCAAGCGTTACCAGGCGAACTACATGTGGCCGCCGATGACGACTCACCGGCACAACGCGCCGACGACGTTCAGCACTCGCGCGCTCGCCGAACGGTGGCTCAGCGACGAGCGCCGGATCATCGAAATCGGGCAGTGGTCGCCACCGAAGACGCGTGTGCATCGCGAAGTGATGCGCGCGCAAACGTTCGGCGAGTACGCGACCCGCTGGATCGAAGAACGCCCACTCAAAGAGTCGTCGCGGCGCGAGTACCGGCGCATGTACGCGTCGTTCATGAGAGACACGCTCGGCTCGGTGCAAGCGCGCGAGATGCTCAACAACGCGAAGGCTCGTGCCAAAGCAGCTCGCGTCGCCGCGCACGCGGAAGGCGCCTACGAGTCGACGATCGGATGACGCGCTCGGCGTCGATCGGATGACTATTCGTCGCTGGCTCGGCAAGAAGAAGTGAGCAGGCGTCACGCGCGTCAGCGCACTGCTCGCGCGCGAGTCGCAGTCACCGACCGCTGCCAGATCGACGCCGTGCGATACACCCGATCAGCGCGCGCTTTCGTGACAGTCTCGCCGCACAGACCGCAGCGACACGACGCGCGATGAGTCTCGCAGCTGTTCGAGCGCCCGGTGGATCATGCTCATCGTGACCGGCTGGCCGCTGCACTCGGCTTGTTGAAAGATCTCGACGGCGATCGAACCATGAAGAAGCTGATGATCGCCGTGTTGGCGGTCACCGGGGTCGCGCTTGCCAAGCGCGGACCGTGAGGCCTGCCTGCGCCAAATTGCCCTTTCACACTGAAACGGCGAGGTAACGTTCGGCCCCGAAGCGTCTGACACAGGAGGGGTAAGAGTGAAGATTCGGAAACTTGTGGCACCTGTCGGCATCGCTGCGGTCGCGGTCGGCATGGCCGCCGGTACGGCGGTCCCGGCATCAGCGGCCAACAACATCAAGCCGTTCGGTACGCAGGAGTCACTCAAGGATGTCTACGGCAACCCAATGATCACTTACACGGTGCAAGGGCTGAGACCGAGTTCGGACGCGGTGTTCCACAACGGCCGGTTGTATGAAGCAAACGTGACCAACGACGGGGGCGTTCCCATAGCTGCGCTGTTCAACGCCCGCGCTGAGAGCGGGCAGAACTATCGGATCATTGGCGGCGGAATCCCGGGCAAGATCTACTTCGACGTCGTTGGCGACACTCCCAACAGCGTCGTCTACAACGACGGTGTCCAGGACTTGATGGTGTGGGTCTCAACGAGCGGTGTAAACGAGGGAATTGGCCCGGAAGCGCCTGGAGAGTCCACCGAGATCATCGGTGGGGCACCTGCTGAAGGCGGTGCGCTACCTGCTGAAGGCGCTCCAGCAGGGGGCAACGAGGCCGTCCCCATCGCGCCGCCCCCGTTCCAGCTCACCGAACCGGAGGTGGCTGCGCCAGGGTTCAATGAAGCTCCCGGCAGGCGTCGCTGATTGCTCCGTAACCTACGGACGATCACGTAATCGACGTGAGCCGTGCGACGGCGTCGGTTAGTTCACTTCAGTGCACGCATAGCCTTCCGAAAGGCGTCGGCGGTTGCACTAAATTGAGCATCAATCGCGTCGCCATCTCGCTTCGACAGCGTTGCTGATAAGTCGCTGACGTGCACATATACGCGAACGTGGGTTACCCGCACGGTTCGAGTCCATTTCGCGTGACACAAGCCCACACTCGGCGGCTCGAATGTCGGGTTGATGCACACTTTCGCTGGGCGGCATCGATCGACGTGAAATCGGACGTGTTCTACGGCTCCTCGTAGGCCGGGGTCGCTGCCACCAGGGTGGTGACTCCCGGCCCGGTGACTTCATTTAGCGCCACCCGTCGCCCGGACGCCACCAGCAGGAGCGCGAGCGCGGTTCCGCGTACCTCCGGACCGTCGCGAGTTCGGCGTCGGTTGCCGTCATCCGGTGTCGGGCGGCCCGCCTAGACTGGCCGCGTGCTCATTGGTTCGCACGTCCACCAGGACGATCCCCTGGCCGCCGCGGATGCCGACGGCGCCGACGTGGTGCAGTTCTTCCTCGGTAACCCACAGAGCTGGAAGAAACCCAAGCCGCGCGAGGACGCCGACGTTCTCAAGGCGTCCAGCATGCCGCTCTACGTCCACGCGCCGTATCTGATCAACGTCGCGTCGGCGAACAACCGGGTGCGCATCCCGTCGCGCAAGATCCTGCAGGACACGTGTGACGCGGCGTCCGAGATCAACGCGACCGCGGTCATCGTGCACGGCGGGCATGCCGACGACAGCGATATGGAGGCCGGTTTCGAGCGCTGGGTCAAGGCGCTGGACTTCCTCGAGACCGACATGCAGGTGTACCTGGAGAACACCGCGGGCGGTGATCACGCGATGGCCCGGCACTTCGATGTCATCGGCAGGCTGTGGGACCGCATCGGCGACACCGGCATCGGGTTCTGCCTGGACACCTGCCACGCCTGGGCCGCCGGCGAAGAGCTGATCGACTCGGTGGAGCGCATCAAGGCGTTGACCGGCCGCATCGATCTGGTGCACTGCAACGACTCGCGCGATGCCGCGGGGTCGGGCGCCGACCGGCATGCCAACTTCGGGTCCGGTCAGATCGACCCGCAGCTGCTCGTCGCCGTGGTCAAGGCCGCCGACGCCCCGGTCATCTGCGAGACGGCCGACGAGGGCCGCAAGGACGACATCGCGTTCCTGCGCGACCACCTGGACTGACCGGCGCGCGCATCACGATCTGCTAACCGAACATCCCACCAACTGGCGGCAACGCCAGGGTGAACTAAATTCATCGGGGTGTCCGCAGTTGACGAGTCGTCAATTGCGCCCCCGCGCGCCCTCGTCACGGCAGACACCCGCGAACGCCGGCTCACCATCGCGCGACGCATCGCCGTCACGACCTGGGCTGTGGTGGTGGTGTACCGGACGGTCACGGCGGGGTTCGCGTTCAATCGCGAGCTGTTGTTGCTCTACATCGCGGCCGGCCTGCTCGCCGCCAGCATCGGTCAGGGCCGCCGCATGCTGTTCGTCATTCGCGACTGGCTGCCGTTTGCGCTGTATCTCATCGCCTACGACCTGAGCAGGGGAGCGGCCGACCTGATCGGGCGACCGACCCTGTGGTACTGGCAGATCGACGCGGACCGGTGGCTGTTCTTCGGAACCGTGCCCACAGTGTGGCTGCAGGAACGCCTCAAGCTGCCCCACCCGCCGTGGTGGGAGATCGTCATCAGCTCGGTCTACATGTCGTTCTTCATCCTCCCGTACGTCGTCGCCGCCGTGCTGTGGCTGCGCAACCGCGACGAATGGAAGTCGTTCGTCAAACTGTTCGTCGTCCTGTCGTTCACGGCCCTGGTCATCTACGCGCTGCTGCCCGCTGCACCGCCGTGGGCCGCTGCGCGGTGCACCCCCGGCGATGTCGAAGGCGGCCCGGCGGGACCCCGGTGCATGTTCCGTCCGGCCCGCGGCGTGCCCGACGGTGGCCTTCTCGGCGCGTTGCAGAACACCCAGGACGGCGCCAACGGGTGGATCGAAAGGATCGTCGGGCGCGGGTGGGGCAAGCTCAACCTGCACTCGGCGACTGCGCTTCTCGACCAGGGTCAGGCCAGCGTCAACCTGGTGGCAGCTATCCCGTCGCTGCACGCAGGTCTGTCTCTCGCGATCGCAGTGTTCCTGTGGAACCGCATCCACCGCGGTTGGCGACCACTTCTCGTGGCCTACGTGCTCGTCATGGCGTTCACGCTCGTCTACACCGCCGAGCACTACGTCATCGACATCTTGCTCGGGTGGGTGCTCGCCGCGGTCGTGATCGCAGCGATCAGCCGCTACGAGTCGAGACGACAACGGGCGGCGGCGCAGGATCCGCCCAGCGCCGTGCCTGATACGTGATCTGATCGGGCATGCCGACAACCTCCCGCGGTCACATGATCGACTACACCGTGGACGGCGACGGGCCTCCGCTGTTGCTGATCGCAGGGACGTTGTGCGCGGCAAAGCACTGGCGCGACTTCGGGTACGCCGCAACACTCGCCAAGAACTGGCGCGTCATCAACGTCGATCCTCTCGGGCATGGGGCCAGCGACACCCCTCATGACGCCGACGCATACGTCGTCGCGGGAGTGACGGCCGATCTCGTCGCTGTCCTGGATGCCGAGGGTGTGGATCGTGTGACGGCGTGGGGCTATTCGCGCGGCGGATGGCTGGCGTGCAATCTGGCGAGCCGCTATCCGGATCGTGTGGACCGCATCGTCGTCGGCGCCTACGCGATGAACGCGCACGAAGAGGAACGAGGGCGACTCCTGGCGCCGTTGGCTCATTTTCTGCGGCACGACGGTTGGGCTGGGCTCTGGCAGGCGCTCGGTGTCACCGACCGTGGCCTCCAGCAGATGATGGAGGACAGTAACGACCCACTTGCCGTGGCCGCCGCGATCGACGGCTCGTTGCGGCCGACGCGATTCGTTGATCCGACGTCGGTTCGCTGCCCGGCCACGTACTACGTGGGGTCCGAGGATTGGATCGTGCCGCATGTACGCGCCGATGTCGAGGCTCTCGGTGCGACGCTCGACGTCATCGCGGGCCGGGATCACATCGGGTCGTTCTTTGCGTCGGCCGAGCAGGTGTTGCCGGCGGTCGCGGCAAGACTCGAGGGATGCTGACTTCGACCGCATCGACCTAGTCGCCCGTGCTGCCTTCGATTCCTCTTGCGCCACCGATTGGCCTGTCCACGACGAAGCCGAGCAGCTTCGTCGCATCGTGTTACATGCGTTGTGCGGCTGTCGACAAAGTGTAATATCGGCGGCATGCCAGACACGCACGTCGTCACCAATCAGGTCCCGCTGCTGGAGGACTACAACCCGGCCACGTCCCCGGCGCTCACCGAGGCGCTGATCCGCGAGGGCGGCGAATGGGGCGTGGACGAGGTCGCCGACCTCGGTGCGATCTCGGGCTCGAGACAGGCACAGCGGTGGGGTGAGCTCGCCGACCGCAACCAGCCGATCCTGCGCACCCACGACCGGTACGGCCACCGCGTGGACGAAGTCGAGTACGACCCCGCCTACCACGAGCTGATGACGACCGCGATCGGCCACGGCCTGCACGGCGCGCCCTGGGCCGACGACCGGCCCGGCGCCCACGTCGTACGCGCCGCCAAGATGTCGGTCTGGACGCCCGAACCCGGCCACGTGTGCCCGATCTCGATGACCTACGCCGTCGTCCCCGCCCTGCGCCACAACGCCGAGCTCGCCAAGGTCTACGAGCCGCTGTTGGCCAGCCGTCAGTACGATCCCGAGCTGAAAGTGCCCGCCACCAAGGCCGGCATCACTGCGGGCATGTCGATGACCGAGAAGCAGGGCGGCTCCGATGTGCGCGCGGGCACCACGCAGGCTGTCCCGAACGGCGACGGCAGCTACAGCCTGACCGGCCACAAGTGGTTCACCTCGGCGCCGATGTGCGATGTCTTCCTCGTCCTCGCGCAGGCGCCCGCGGGCCTCAGCTGTTTCTTCCTGCCGCGGATCCTGCCCGACGGCACCCGCAACCGAATGTTCCTGCAGCGCCTCAAGGACAAGCTCGGCAACCACGCCAACGCCTCCAGCGAGGTCGAGTACGACGGCGCCACCGCGTGGCTCGTCGGCGAGGAGGGGCGCGGAGTGCCCACCATCATCGAGATGGTCAACCTCACCCGCCTGGACTGCACGCTGGGCAGCGCCACCAGCATGCGCAGCGGACTGGCCCGCGCCATCCACCACGCACAGCATCGAAAGGCGTTCGGCGAGTATCTGATTGACCAGCCGCTGATGCGCAACGTGCTGGCCGACCTCGCGGTCGAAGCCGAGGCGGCGACCATCGTCGCGATGCGCATGGCCGGCGCTACCGATGCCGCGGTGCACGGCGACGAACGTGAGACGCTGTTGCGCCGCATCGGGCTGGCCGCCAGCAAGTACTGGGTGTGTAAGCGTGCCACCCCGCACGCCGCCGAAGCGATGGAATGCCTCGGCGGCAACGGCTACGTCGAGGAATCCGGTATGCCAAGGCTCTACCGCGAAGCCCCATTGATGGGCATCTGGGAAGGCTCCGGCAACGTCAGTGCGCTGGACACGTTGCGCGCCATGGCAACCCGGCCCGAATGCGTCGACGTGCTGTTCGACGAACTGGCTCGAACAGCGGGCCAGGATCCACGCCTGGACGCCCACGTCGACGCGCTCAGGCCCGCGCTGGGTGACCTGGAGACCATCCAGTACCGCGCGCGCCAGGTCGCCGAGGACATCAGCCTGGCGCTGCAGGGTTCATTGTTGGTGCGCCACGGCCACCCCGCCGTCGCCGAGGCCTTCCTCGCCACCAGGATGGACGGTCAGTGGGGCGGAGCCTTCGGAACACTGCCCACCGGACTGGATCTCGCGCCGATCCTCGAACGTGCGTTGGTGAAGGGGTGACTTCCATGCGCGAGCAGACGCAAAGTGTTCCGAAATCTCGGCGTGTCGGCGCAATTTGCGTTCCCCAGCTGACGCGTGGGCCCAGCTCGCCCAAGGGTCGCCGATGACGCACGCGATCAGGCCCGTCGACTTCGACAACCTGAAGACGATGACCTACGAGGTCACGGATCGGGTTGCGCGCATCACCTTCAATCGCCCGGAGAAGGGCAACGCGATCGTCGCCGACACTCCGCTGGAGTTGTCCGCGCTCGTCGAGCGCGCCGACCTCGACCCCAACGTGCACGTGATGCTGGTCTCCGGTCGCGGTGCGGGGTTCTGCGCGGGCTTCGACCTCTCCGCGTATGCGGAGGGCTCCTCGTCCGCCGGCGGCGGCAGCCCCTACAAGGACACCGTGCTGTCCGGCAAGACGCAGGCCATCAACCATCTGCCCGACCAGCCGTGGGATCCGATGGTCGACTACCAGATGATGAGCCGGTTCGTGCGCGGCTTCTCCAGCCTGTTGCACGCGGACAAGCCGACCGTGGTGAAGATTCACGGCTACTGCGTCGCCGGCGGCACCGACATCGCGTTGCACGCCGATCAGGTGATCGCCGCGGCGGACGCCAAGATCGGCTATCCGCCCACCCGGGTGTGGGGTGTGCCCGCGGCGGGCATGTGGGCGCACCGGATCGGCGACCAGCGCGCGAAACGCCTTCTGCTGACCGGGGATTCCATCACCGGTGCGCAGGCCGCCGAATGGGGGCTCGCGGTCGAGGCGCCCGACCCCAAGGACCTCGACGAGCGCACCGAGCGCCTGGTCGAGCGGATCGCCGCTGTGCCGATCAACCAGCTGATCATGGTGAAGCTGGCGATGAACTCCGCGCTGATCAACCAGGGGGTGGCCAACAGCGCGATGGTGTCGACGATCTTCGACGGCATCGCCCGGCATACGCCCGAGGGCCACGCGTTCGTCGCGCAATCCCGCGAGCACGGATTCCGGGAGGCTGTCCGCCAGCGTGACGAGCCGTTCGGCGACCATGGCCGAAAGGCTTCCGGGGTTTAGGCCGTGCCCAGGACATCCGGCGGGCAGGAGCGAAGCGACCCGGGGATTGCACTGAGGCGGATGACGGCCCGCTCGGTGGTGCTGAGCGTGCTGCTCGGCGCACACCCCGCGTGGGCCACCGCGAGTGAACTCATAAGGCTCACAGCGGATTTCGATATCAGGGAGCCGACCGTGCGCGTGGCGTTGACCAGGATGGTGAGCGCCGGCGACCTGGTGCGTTCCGAGGACGGCTATCGGTTGTCCGACCGACTGCTTCTCAGGCAGCGGCGCCAGGACGACGCGATCAACCCTCGGCTACGCGAGTGGGACGGCACATGGACGACGTTGGTGATCACCAGCGTAGGCACCGATGCCCGCACCCGTGCCAACTTGCGGACCACGTTGCACGAGTACCGGTTCGGTGAACTTCGCGAAGGTGTGTGGCTGCGGCCCGACAACCTGGACACCGCGTTGGGTGAGGATGTGGCCGAACGAGTGCGGGTGCTGCACACGCGCGACGACGACCCCGTCGACCTTGCCTTGAAGCTCTGGGACCTGTCGAGTTGGGTGCGCGTCGGCTATCAGCTGCTCGACGAAATGACCTCGGCCGCAGATGTTCCCGCGCGTTTCGGCACGGCCGCGGCCATGGTTCGCCATCTGCTCACCGACCCGGTGCTGCCCGGCGAACTGCTGCCGGACGACTGGCCGGGCGCAGCACTGCGTGAGGCGTACAACGACTTCGCCGTGGAACTGATTTCGCGACGTGACGACGACCGACTTATGGAGGCGACATGACTGGCGGGGTGAGGGTCGAGAAGAGCGGCCCGGTGACGACGGTGATCATGAACCGGCCCGACGCGCGTAACGCGGTGAACGGACCCGCGGCCGCAGGCCTGTACGCCGCGTTCGACGAATTCGACAGGGACGATTCCGCAGCCGTCGCGGTGCTGTGGGGCGACAACGGAACATTCTGTGCGGGAGCCGATCTCAAGGCGTTCGGCACCCAGGACGCGAATCCCGTGCACCGCTCCGGTCCCGGTCCCATGGGTCCGAGCCGGATGGTGTTGTCCAAGCCGGTGATCGCCGCGGTCAGCGGATTCGCCGTGGCGGGTGGTCTCGAGTTGGCGCTCTGGTGTGACATGCGGGTCGTCGAGGAGGACGCGATCATGGGCGTGTACTGCCGCCGGTGGGGGGTACCGCTCATCGACGGCGGCACCGTGCGATTGCCGCGGCTGATCGGGCACAGCCGCGCGATGGACATGATTCTCACCGGCCGCGGCGTCGACGCCACCGAGGCATACGCGATGGGCCTGGCCAACCGGGTCGTGGCCAAAGGTGAAGCGCGCCAACGGGCCGAGGAACTCGCGGCCGAGCTCGCAGCGCTGCCGCAGCAGTGTATGCGCGCGGACCGCATGTCATTGCTCAGCCAGTGGGGCATGGCCGAAGCCGAGGCGATGGACTTCGAATTCGGCAGCATGTCTCGCGTGGCCGCCGAATCATTGGAAGGCGCTGCGCGCTTCGCGGCAGGCGCAGGCAGGCACGGAACGAGCGCTTAACCTCGCAAGCGTGCGCAGACTTCGGCTTAGCCACGGCGTGTCGGCCGCAGACACGCACGCTCGCGCCGAAAAGAGGGAGTCAGCCCTTGCTGATCTTGTTGTTCGAGCCGGTGTCGGTGATCTTCGGGTCGCCGTCCTTGTAGGTCACGGTGTTGTTCAGGCCGACGACACTGATCTCTTTGTCGATCTTGTCGAAGTCGACCTTGTTGTCCGCGCCGCCGATGTTGACGTTGGCGCAGGTGCCCTCGACCGTCAGGGTGTTGTTGGACCCACCGATGTTGAGCGACTTCCCGTCGGCGCAATCGATGTCGGCGGTGGTGCCGAACGACCCGTAGTTGATGGTGTTGCCGACCTCGACCTGCGCGCCGGAGGTGCCGGCTGTCGCGGTCGGTGTCTTGGTGTCCGAACTCTCCGAACCGCAGCCGGCGAGCGCAAGGGCGGCGGCAGCGATGGCAATGGTCAAGGCGGAGGCACGCATCAGGCGGCCGCCCGCTGGATGTTGTTCGTCATACCCAGTTCGCGGCCGCGATCCCAGATGGCCGGCGCACCGTTCTTGTAGAGGACGGTCTGATCCCAGCCGTACACCGTCACGTCGTTGATCACGTTGTCGGCGACGACGATGTTCCCGTTGCCCTGGACGGTCACCGCCCAGCAGGTTCCCAGCGCGGTGATCTGGTTGCCGCCGCCGTTCACCAGCAGTGTGCCGTTGTTGCAGTCGATCGTCTGGACGATGCCGTTACCGGTGAAGTGGGTATCGCCTGGGGGGTGGGCACCGACGACACTGTTGTCGGCGCATTGACGCAACAACGGGTTGCAGACACCGGGCGGTTGCGCATCTGCGCCAGGAACTCCGACAGCCATCGCCACCGGCAGGGCCATCAGAAATGCCGCCAGAAGCCGGGCGACAAAACTCAAGTTCATGGGGGAGAGCGTACGTCGGGCGTGCGGGGTGATGGCAGGGTTCGCCCGAGTCGCTATTCGCGTCGGTGCTGGGTAGCGTGATGTTCGATGCGTTGGCGTGTCAATCAGGTTGCTGCCGCGGCGGTCACAGCGGTGGTGATCGTCGCAGGATGCTCTTCGACCGTCAGCGGTACCGCGCGACGGGCGCAACTCGGCGTTCCCGATCCGAACCGCAGCTATGGCTACGTCGACGATCGCTGCGGGCTGTTGCTCGACGCCTCCATCCAGGAAACGCTGAGCGCCGAGCACGTCGTTCGCCCGTACAGCGGCGCCGTCTGCCAGTACGTCCTGACGCGGGGCGAGACCACGCCCGATGTCGGCGCCGGAGCGCCTCAGGTGATCGACGTGACCTTCTCCTGGTTCGAGACCGGCAGTCTCGACCGCGAGCGGGCACTGGCCACCGAGCGCGGTGCGACCATCACCGAGACGGACGTCGAACGGCATAAGGCGTTCCTGGCGCGGCGTGACACCACCGGCGCGGCGTGCTCGGCCACCGCCGCCGCCGGCACCGGGGTGTTGAGTTGGTGGGTGCAGTTCCGGGGGTCGTCCGGCGGTGGCGACCCGTGCCAGGACGCCGAGAAGCTGCTCTCCGCCACCTTGCGGTCGGACTTGTGATCATGGCTGCGCGCACATGTCTGTCCTCGCTGCTGGCGGCAGCGGCCGCGTCGACGATCCTCGCCGCATGCGGTTCCTCAGGGGAGTCAGCCGCGCCGACGACGTCCGTGCCCGCCCCGGGAACCGGCTTCCGCAGCGGCGACTGCAACGGCATCACCGACGCGGACATCACCGCCGCGGCCGGGGCCGCGGTGTTCACCAAGGCTGTCGTCAGCGACGCCGGCTGCTTCTGGCAGGAGAATTCCATGTTCGGCACCGTCGGCGCCGGCATGGGGATCTCGACGTGGTGGTACCGCGGCAGCGATATGGACACCGAGCGGTCGCTGGAACAGAAGGCCGGCCGCAAGCTCACCGAGCTGTCACTGGACGGCAACAAAGGCTTCAAGGCCTACGACGGCAACGCCTGCAGTATTTATGTGGCCAAGGGCGGTGACGTCATCACGTGGTCGATCCAGACACTGAACCCGGCGACGTTGCGCGACCTGTGCACGATCACCGAGCAACTCGCGCAACTCAGTCAAGAGCGTGTCAACTGATTTCAACAGACAGAGACTGAGCAGCCAAAACTAGAGGTGTTAGTTTTGCCCTACCCGATTCCGCGGGATACCGACGAGCCGGAGAGGGGCGACGCGCACATGGCAGCTCAGCCGTCCAGCACCCCAGGCCGACGTCCCGCGAGGCTGAGCCGCGACTCCATCGTCAACGCGGCCCTGACGTTCCTTGACCGCGAAGGCTGGGACGCGCTCACCATCAACGCGCTGGCGACCCAACTCGGCACCAAGGGCCCGTCGCTGTACAACCACGTACACAGCCTCGAGGACCTGCGGCGCACCGTGCGGATGCACGTGGTCGGCGACATCATCGACATGCTCAACACCGTCGGGCAGGGCCGCACCCGGGACGACGCGGTAACAGCGATGGCCGCGGCGTACCGCAGCTACGCCCATCACCATCCGGGCCGCTACTCGGCGTTCACCCGGATGCCGCTGGGCGGCGACGACCCTGAGTTCACCGAGGCCACCCGGGCAGCGGCGGCTCCGGTGATCGACGTCCTGGCGTCCTACGGGCTCGCGGGCGACAACGCCTTCTACGCGGCGCTGGAGTTCTGGTCGGCCATGCACGGTTTCGTGCTGTTGGAGATGACCGGGGCGATGAACGGGATCGACACCGACGCGGTCTTCACCGACATGGTGGTGCGGTTGGCGGCCGGAATGGAACGGCGGTAGGACCCAGTCGGGTGCGGTGTGTTCGATGAACGCGATATCGACGCTTTGACCTGCAGTAAGCGCCTCATCGACGGGTTTGGTCGGCGCGGGCCGTGCTGGTATTGTGGACGATCGTGCCTGGCAGATAAGGCGTTTGCGTCTGGAAAGCCCGCAAGCATGCCTGCACGCCGGGCCAATTCGCGTGTCCACGAAGCCTAGAGGAAATCTTCGCGGCGGGCGCATGCGACACACCCGATCGCGGGGTACGTGAACGGGATATAACCGCAGTACAGAGACTTGAAGAACGAACTAGCAACGAGAAAGCCGGTAGATGCCAACCATTCAGCAGCTGGTCCGCAAGGGTCGCCGCGACAAGATCGCCAAGGTCAAGACCGCGGCCCTCAAGGGCAGCCCGCAGCGTCGCGGTGTGTGCACTCGCGTGTACACCACCACCCCGAAGAAGCCGAACTCGGCGCTTCGCAAGGTGGCGCGCGTCAAGCTGACGAGCCAGGTTGAGGTCACGGCCTACATCCCCGGTGAGGGCCACAACCTCCAGGAGCACTCGATGGTGCTGGTGCGTGGCGGTCGTGTGAAGGACCTCCCGGGTGTGCGCTACAAGATCATCCGCGGCTCGCTGGACACGCAGGGCGTGAAGGCTCGCAAGCAAGCGCGCAGCAAGTACGGCGCCAAGAAGGAGAAGAGCTGATGCCGCGCAAGGGACCCGCACCTAAGCGCCCACTCGTCAACGACCCGGTCTACGGGTCGCAGCTGGTCACCCAGCTGGTCAACAAAGTGCTGCTGGACGGGAAGAAATCGCTGGCCGAACGCATTGTTTATGGTGCGCTCGAACAGGCCCGCGACAAGACCGGCACCGATCCGGTGGTCACCCTCAAGCGCGCCCTCGACAACGTCAAGCCCGCCCTTGAGGTGCGCAGCCGCCGCGTCGGCGGCGCGACGTATCAGGTTCCCGTCGAGGTGCGCCCGGAGAGGTCGACCACACTGGCACTGCGCTGGCTGGTCAGCTTCTCGAAGGCACGCCGCGAAAAGACCATGGTCGAGCGCCTGGCGAACGAGATCCTCGACGCCAGCAACGGCCTGGGTGCCGCCGTCAAACGACGCGAGGACACCCACAAGATGGCCGAGGCCAACCGCGCCTTCGCGCACTACCGCTGGTGATTTCACGCCTGTTGGTAGTGCTGCCGCAGGCGTTCTGAAGACAGCAACCGAAGCAAGCGAAAGAGTGGGAATTTAGCCGTGGCACAGAAGGACGTGCTGACCGACCTGACCAAGGTCCGCAACATCGGCATCATGGCGCACATCGACGCCGGTAAGACGACGACGACCGAGCGCATCCTCTACTACACCGGTATCAGCTACAAGATCGGCGAGGTGCACGACGGCGCCGCCACCATGGACTGGATGGAGCAGGAGCAGGAGCGGGGTATCACCATCACCTCCGCGGCGACCACCTGCTTCTGGAACGACAACCAGATCAACATCATCGACACCCCCGGCCACGTCGACTTCACCGTCGAGGTGGAGCGAAGCCTGCGGGTGCTCGACGGTGCCGTTGCCGTGTTCGACGGCAAGGAAGGTGTCGAGCCGCAGTCCGAGCAGGTCTGGCGCCAGGCCGACAAGTACGACGTCCCCCGTATCTGCTTCGTCAACAAGATGGACAAGGTCGGCGCGGACTTCTACTTCTCGGTGAAGACCATGGAGGACCGGCTCGGCGCGAACGTCATCCCGATCCAGCTGCCGATCGGCTCCGAGGGCGACTTCGAGGGCATCGTCGACCTGGTCGAGATGAACGCCAAGGTGTGGCGCGGCGAGACCAAGCTCGGCGAGACCTACGAGACCATCGACATCCCCGCCGATGTTGCCGACAAGGCCGACGAGTACCGCACCAAGCTGCTCGAGGCGGTCGCCGAGACCGACGAGGCGCTGCTGGAGAAGTACTTCGGCGGCGAGTCGCTGTCGGTCGAGGAGATCAAGGGTGCGCTGCGCAAGCTCACCATCAACTCCGACGCCTATCTGGTGCTGTGCGGCAGCGCGTTCAAGAACAAGGGCGTTCAGCCCATGCTCGACGCGGTGATCGACTACCTGCCGTCGCCGCTGGACGTGCCGGCGGCCATCGGCCACGCGCCGGGCAAGGAGGACGAGGAGATCGTCCGCAAGCCGTCGACCGAAGAGCCGTTCTCGGGGCTGGCCTTCAAGGTGGCCACGCACCCGTTCTTCGGCAAGCTCACCTACGTCCGCGTGTACTCGGGCACCGTCGAGTCCGGCTCGCAGGTCATCAACGCCACCAAGGGCAAGAAGGAGCGGCTGGGCAAGCTGTTCCAGATGCACTCCAACAAGGAGAACCCGGTTGAGCGGGCCTCCGCGGGGCACATCTATGCGGTGATCGGTCTCAAGGACACCACCACCGGTGACACGTTGTCGGATCCGAACCAGCAGGTCGTGCTGGAGTCGATGACGTTCCCCGATCCGGTGATCGAGGTGGCCATCGAGCCCAAGACGAAGAGCGACCAGGAGAAGCTCGGCACGGCGATCCAGAAGCTGGCCGAAGAGGATCCGACCTTCAAGGTGCACCTGGATCAGGAGACCGGCCAGACCGTCATCGGCGGCATGGGCGAGCTTCACCTGGACATCCTGGTCGACCGCATGAAGCGCGAGTTCAAGGTTGAGGCCAACGTCGGCAAGCCGCAGGTCGCCTACAAGGAGACCATCAAGCGCAAGGTCGACAAGGTCGAGTTCACCCACAAGAAGCAGACGGGTGGCTCGGGCCAGTTCGCGAAGGTGCTCATCTCCATCGAACCGTTCACCGGCGAGGACGGTGCGACCTACGAGTTCGAGAACAAGGTCACCGGTGGCCGCATCCCGCGCGAGTTCATCCCGTCGGTGGATGCGGGTGCGCAGGATGCCATGCAGTACGGCATTCTGGCCGGCTACCCGCTGGTGAACCTGAAGGTCACGCTGCTCGACGGTGGCTACCACGAGGTGGACTCCTCGGAAATGGCATTCAAGGTTGCCGGCTCGCAAGTGCTGAAAAAGGCTGCGGCACAAGCACAACCGGCGATTCTGGAGCCGATCATGGCCGTCGAGGTCACCACACCCGAGGAGTACATGGGTGACGTGATCGGCGACCTGAACTCCCGCCGTGGTCAGATCCAGGCCATGGAGGAGCGGGCCGGTGCACGCGTCGTCAAGGCGCACGTGCCGCTGTCGGAAATGTTCGGTTACGTCGGAGACCTGCGGTCGAAGACACAGGGCCGGGCGAACTACTCCATGGTTTTCGACTCGTACGCCGAGGTTCCGGCGAACGTGTCGAAGGAGATCATCGCGAAGGCGACGGGTCAGTGAGAATCTGCGGCGGCCGGAGGCCCGGCCAAGGTGGGAGCTCGGAGCTGACCCGGAGTCGAGCAATGTATTCAGCGAAGGCGACGGGTCAGTAATCTGACCCGTTGGTTTCGCGGGACCACACAACCTGCAAAGATCAACACTGCTTTAAACAAGCACCAACACAGTCCAGGAGGACACAACAGTGGCGAAGGCGAAGTTCGAGCGGACGAAGCCGCACGTCAACATCGGGACCATTGGTCACGTTGACCACGGCAAGACCACGCTGACTGCGGCAATCACGAAGGTTCTGCACGACAAGTTTCCCGACTTGAACGAGGCATCGGCCTTCGAACAGATCGACAATGCGCCGGAAGAGAAGGCGCGTGGCATCACGATCAACATCTCCCACGTGGAGTACCAGACCGAGAAGCGTCACTACGCGCACGTCGACGCTCCCGGCCACGCCGACTACATCAAGAACATGATCACCGGCGCGGCCCAGATGGATGGCGCGATCCTGGTGGTCGCGGCCACCGATGGCCCCATGCCGCAGACCCGCGAGCACGTGCTGCTGGCCCGTCAGGTCGGTGTGCCCTACATCCTGGTCGCCCTGAACAAGGCCGACATGGTCGACGACGAGGAGCTCCTCGAACTCGTCGAGCTGGAGGTCCGTGAGCTGCTGGCCGCCCAGGAGTTCGACGAGGACGCCCCGGTCATCCAGGTGTCGGCGCTCAAGGCACTCGAGGGCGACGAGAAGTGGGTCAAGTCCGTCGAGGACCTGATGGCCGCCGTCGACGAGTCGATCCCGGATCCGGTTCGCGAGACCGACAAGCCGTTCCTGATGCCCGTCGAGGACGTCTTCACGATCACCGGTCGTGGCACCGTCGTCACCGGTCGTGTCGAGCGTGGCGTGATCAACGTCAACGAAGAGGTCGAGATCGTCGGCATCAAGCCGACCGTCACCAAGACCACCGTCACCGGTGTCGAGATGTTCCGCAAGCTGCTCGATCAGGGCATGGCAGGCGACAACGTCGGTCTGCTGGTCCGTGGTATCAAGCGTGAGGACGTCGAGCGCGGCCAGGTCGTCGTGAAGCCCGGCACCACCACGCCGCACACCGAATTCGAGGGCAGCGTCTACATCCTGTCCAAGGACGAGGGTGGCCGGCACACGCCGTTCTTCAACAACTACCGTCCGCAGTTCTACTTCCGGACCACGGACGTGACCGGCGTGGTGACGTTGCCGGAGGGCACCGAGATGGTGATGCCAGGTGACAACACCGACATCTCCGTCAAGCTGATCCAGCCCGTCGCCATGGACGAGGGCCTTCGCTTCGCGATCCGCGAGGGTGGCCGTACCGTCGGCGCAGGCCGGGTCACCAAGATCGTCAAGTAGTTCTCTGCGCGAGCAGACGGAAAAGTCCCCGAAATCGAGAGATTTCGGGGACTTTTGCGTCTTGTCAGCCGCGCGCTATTGGCGCTCACCTGCAAGGGTGGGCGGCGTTTTCGTTTACTCAGGAGCGTCGAGTTCTGCATGAGGGTTGTGGGCCGCCGCAAATCGCAGCCCTGCCGCAGAAATCGGCGAATCTTGCCTACGACGGCTGTAACGCATCAGACGGCCGTGCCGATAAATCTCGCGTATCCCCTGCTCGGGGTAACGAAGGGTTGGGGTTTCATGTTCCGTCGCATCACCACGCTCGCGTGTGCTGCTCTCGCCGGTGCCACTTTTCTCGGTCTGTCCGCAGGCACTGCAAATGCGCAGGCCACGTGCCCGGATGTCCATTGGATCGGGGCCGCAGGCTCGGGCGAGCGCGTCAGCACCGACCTGACCGCATACAGCGGGATGGGCCGGGTGGTCTACCAGTCGCTGCGCGAGCTGTCGGCGGAGGTCCAGAAGGACGGTCGCACCATGACCGCCGAGGCGGTCGACTACCCCGCCGTGCCCGCCCCCGATGACGACGGCGGTGTGGGCGAGTGGCTCGGCTTCATCGGCAGCGTCGACGCGGGTGCCGCGGCGCTGGGCAAACAGTACGAGGCGTTCGTCCAGCAGTGCCCGAGCTCCAAGGTGGTGCTGGCCGGCTATTCGCAGGGCGCCATGGTGGTGCACCGCAATCTGCACGCACTCGCCGCAAGCCCCAACCTGGCCGCGGCGCTGCTCGTCGCCGACGGCGACCGGCTGCCCGAGGACCCGACTCTCAATCTGGGGACGGCCGATGGCATTCCGGAGCGCGGGAAGGGCGCAGCACAGGATTGGCCGATCCTGGCGCATGCGCCCGCCGTGCTGCCGCCCGCCATCGGCGCCCGCACGATCAGCGTCTGCGACCTCGGCGATGCGGTCTGCGACTACAACTCCGACGATGAAGAAGACGTGACGTCCCGGGCGGTTGCCATCCACACCAGCTACGCCAGGACCGCGGGACTGGACTGGACGGCGCCGCTGTACTTCCTGCTCGGTCCGGCGCCTACGTCGCCCGAGGCGAACCCGATGATCCCGTTGAATGCGAGCGCGATTCAGTAGGTCTGCGGGCGATCACGAGCACGACCGCACTGGCCGCCAGCAGTAGATGTTCGCGACGGCGCCCGCGACGACCAGCACCGTGAACCGGGCTTTGCGAACCAGTGACAGCTCGACCAGCGGCCACTGCACGCGGTTTTCCACGATGACGAAGAGCGCAAGTGCGGCCAGCGACCCGGCGAACGCGACCACCGTCGACGCTGATAGCCAACCCCAGTGCGGAGCACGGTCAAATGTCAAGGTGAACAAGCCGATTCCGGCGGTGACGAGCGCGAGCCCGGCGATGTCGATGCGACGCGGCCCGGTCTGATCGGAAGACTCGTCGACGCTCCACTCACCGATCGCCAGCGACACGAGAGTCAGCGGCACGTTGAGCCAGAAGATCCACCGCCAGCCGACCGTATCGGTGAGCAGGCCACCGATGAGCGGACCCGCCGCGTTGCCCAATCCCGCTATGCCATAAGCCAACCCGATCGCATGATTTGACTTGACCCGGGGCAAGGCGTTGGATTCTCACCGACACCGGAAAGATCGGCGCGGCCCCGAGTCCCTGCAGCGCGCGGAAGCCGATCAGCAGCGTCACCGACCGCAGGTCCGAGGCTGTGCTGTCGAGTTCCGAAGCCATCCTGGGCAACGCGAGATTGACCGCGAAGTAATCGATCTGCACGCAGAACAGCGCCATCGAAACCGCCGCCAGGACCCACCGTGATTTCACAGGTCCCGTTGCTGCAGCCGCCGCACGACGATAGGACTCACAACCGCAAATTTGGCGCTAATCTGACACGCGAGGCGCGCGCGACGACGACTTTCCTAGGAGCTTGGCGATATGTCCACTGTCTGGCGGTACGTCAAGATCCAGTCCTTCGTTCTGCTGTGCGGGATCGTTGGGCCGATCTTCCTGGCCATCTACTTCGCTTCCGGTGCGCAGCCGATCATGAAGTGGATGTTCTGGGCGGGTCTGGCCATCACCGCCCTCGACGTCCTGATCGCGCTGGGAATCACCAGCATGGGTACGCGTTCTGCGGCCAAGACACAGGCACTCGAACAGAGCGGTGTGCTGGCACTGGCGCAGGTCACCGGCATCCACGAGACGGGGACGCGGATCAACGAGCAGCCGCTGGTAAAGATCGATCTCCAGATCTCGGGACCCGGTATCGCCCCGTTCGCCAGCCAGGACCGGGTGATCGCCTCGCTCACCCGGCTGCCGATGATCACCAGCCGCAAACTGGTCGCTCTCGTGGATCCGACCACGAGCCAGTACCAAATCGATTGGGAGCGAAGCGGTTTTGTGAGTGGCATGATGCCGGCGACCTTCACCATCGCCGAGGACAACAAGACCTACGACCTCACGGGTCAGGTCGTACCGCTGATGGAGATCCTGCAGATCCTCAAGGCCAACAACATCGGCCTCAACAACATGATCGATCTGCGCTCGAACCCGGCGGCCCGCCAACAGGTGCAGGCCGTGGTGCGGCGTGCCGCACCGGCGCAGGCTCCCGCGCAGGCCGCCCCGGCGGCGGCGCCCTCGGGGGCGTCCTACCCCGCGGCCCCCGCGGAACCGTCTACGGCACAACGCTTACAGGAGTTGGAGACCCTGCGCGCGACCGGTGCGATCTCCGACGACGAATACGCGGCCAAGCGACAACAGATACTGGCGGATCTCTAGTCGGCCCGCGCCGTCATGACAGGCACTGAGACGTCCACGGAGAAGGCCGACCAGAAGGTCAGTCTCCCGACGCTGACCGCGATGGTCGTCGGGTCGATGATCGGGTCTGGCGTCTTTCTCCTGCCGCGCAGATTCGGGACCGAGACGGGTGTGCTCGGAGCGATCATCGCGTGGACGATCGCAGGCTTGGGAATGCTGATGCTGGCATTTGTATTTCAGCGCCTCGCGACACGCAAGCCGGACCTCGACGCCGGTATATTCGCTTACGCCAAGGCCGGTTTCGGAGACTACGTCGGCTTCAATTCTGCGATCGGATACTGGGCGTCGGCCTGCGCGGGCAATACCTCGTACTGGGTGCTGATCACGGCGACGATGAGTGCGGTGGTGCCAGCGTTCGGCGCGGGCGACACCGTGCTCGCGGTGGTGGTGTCCGCGATCGGTGTATGGCTGTTCGCGTCCCTGGTGATGCGCGGAGTCAAGGATGCGGCGGTCATCAATTACATCGTCACGGTGGCCAAGGTGCTGCCGATCCTGACATTCATCGTGATCGCGGCTATCGCGTTCAAGGCCGATGTGTTTGCCGACAACTTCTGGGGTGGCGAAGAAGGTTATTCGTTGTCGGCGATCTGGGACCAGGCCACCGGCACGATGCTGATCACCGTGTTCGTCTTCCTGGGCATCGAGGGCGCGAGCGTCTACTCGCGGATGGCGCGTAAGCGCGAAGACGTCGGACGAGCCACCATCATCGGATTCCTCAGTGTGCTCAGCGTTTTCGCGCTCGTGACGATGGTGTCCTACGGCGTCATGCCCCAGGGGGAACTGGCGGGTGTCAGCCAGCCGTCCATGGCGGCGGTCCTGGAGTCGGTCGTCGGTCCCTGGGGATCGATCTTCATCCGCGTCGGCGTGATCGTGTCGGTGCTGGGCGCCTATCTCGCGTGGACGCTGATGGCGGCCGAGGTGCTCTACATACCGGCCAAGTCCGAGGACATGCCGCGGTTCCTGGCCCGCACCAACAGCCACGGCGCGCCGGTCACCGCACTGGTCATGGCCGCCGGGCTGACTTCACTGTTGCTCGTGGCATTGCTGTTCGCCGCGGACGCACTGGATTTCATGCTCGATCTGACGGCGGCGCTGTCCCTGATCCCCTACCTACTCGCGGCGGCGTACGCGGTGAAGCTGACTGCCACCCGCGAAACCTACGAAAACGGCAAATCGCTTGCTACAGACATGCTCATCGCAGGGCTGGCGACCGTCTACACCTTGTTCCTGATCTACGCCGCCGGCCCGGACAAGCTCCTGCTGTCGTGTGTCCTGTACGCGCCGGCCGCCGCGCTCTACTTCAAGGCTCGGCGCGAGCGGGGTCTTCGTGTGTTCCGGCCCGCCGAGGCGGTGTTGTTCGGGGTGATCCTCCTCGGCGCCGTCGCGGGTGTGGTGTCCTTGGCAACCGGGGCCATCGAAATCTAAACGGCCCACGGCCTGAGAGGAATTGAAGTGACGAGTCCGTCCGCTACATTCGGCGTTCACTCCGAGGTAGGCAAGCTGCGCAAGGTGCTGGTGTGCTCGCCCGGGCTGGCGCATGAGCGCCTCACCCCGACTAATTGCGACGAGCTGCTTTTCGACGATGTGCTGTGGGTGCAGAACGCGCGCCGCGACCACTTCGACTTCATCGACAAGATGCGCGACCGCGACGTCGAGGTGGTCGAGCTGCACGAGGTGCTCACGCAGACGATGACCGACCCGCAGGCCAAGACTTGGCTGCTGGACCGCAAGATCGTGCCCAACGAAGTGGGTCTCGGCCTCGTCGACGACACCCGCGGCTACCTGGACTCGTTGCAGCCGCGGCGGCTGGCCGAGCTGCTCCTGGGCGGCATGTCGACTCGGGACCTGCCCTCGGAGATCCAGTCCGGTTACCGCGCCCTGGCCCGTGAAGCGACCGGCGTCACGGAATACTTGATGCCGCCACTGCCCAACACGCTGTACACCCGCGACACGACCTGCTGGATTTATGAAGGCGTGACGCTCAATCCGCTGTTCTGGCCGGCGCGCCACGACGAGACGCTGTTGATGAAGGCCATCTACGAGTTCCACCCCGACTTCGTCGGATCGACGGTGTGGTGGGGCGACCCGGAAGAGTCATGGGGCATGTCGACGATCGAGGGCGGCGACGTGCTCGTGCCCGGAAACGGCGTCGTCATCATCGGGATGAGCGAGCGCACCTCGCGTCAGGCCATCACCCAGGTCGCGGCCAAGCTGTTCGCCGAGAACGCGGCCACCAAGGTCATCGTCGCCGGCATGCCGAAACTGCGCGCGGCCATGCACCTGGACACCGTGTTCACCTTCGCCGACCGCGACGTGGTGACGCTCTATCCGGACATCGTCGATTCGGTACAGACCTTCGTTCTGCATCCCAGCGATCGCGACCCGGGTGTCGAGGTCGAGGAAGCGAGCAAGCCTTTCGTCGAAGTGGTTGCCGACGCTCTGGGACTGGACGAGCTTCGGGTGGTGGAGACCGGTGGCACGAAGTACGACTCCGAACGCCAGCAGTGGGACAGCGGCAACAACCTCGTGGCGGTCGAACCGGGCGTTGTGTTCGCCTATGACCGCAACACCCACACCAACACGCTGCTGCGCCGGGCCGGCATCGAGGTGATCACGATCGTCGGCGCCGAGCTCGGTCGGGGACGGGGCGGCGGGCACTGCATGACCTGCCCACTGATCCGCGACCCCCTGGACTGACCCGGTCTGACCCCGTCACTAGAACACGTTTCAGTTCGGCTGTTAGCGTGAACGTGGCGGTCGTCCCGCGCGAGCGACCGTGGTTGTACGTGGTTCAGCGGCGTGTTGCTGTACAGACACGGTCGCTCGCGCCAAGTGAGAGGAGCAGCGGTGACGGCGACAGGCGGGCCCCTGGAAGGGCGAGTGGCATTCATCACGGGGGCCGCGCGCGGCCAGGGTCGCGCGCATGCGGTGCGGCTGGCCAACGACGGCGCCGACATCATCGCCATCGATGTCTGCGCGCCGATCTCGGACACCATCACCTATCCGCTCGGCACGTCCGAGGAGCTTGCCGAAACCGTGCGCGCGGTGGAGGCCACCGGCCGCAAGGTACTGGCCCGCGAGGTGGACATCCGCGACCTGGCCGCTCAGAAGCAAGTGGTGGCCGACGGCATCGAACAGTTCGGCCGACTGGACATCCTCGTGGCCAATGCGGGCGTGCTGAGCTGGGGTCGGCTCTTCGAGATGTCGGAAGAGCAGTGGGACACGGTCATCGACGTCAATCTGAACGGCACCTGGCGCACCATCCGCGCTGCGGTGCCCGCGATGATCGAGGCCGGCAACGGCGGTTCGATCATCATCGTCAGCTCGTCGGCGGGTACAAAAGCCACTCCGGGCAACGGGCATTACTCGGCGTCGAAACACGGCCTCGTTGCGCTGACGAACGCGTTGGCGATCGAGGCCGGGGAGTTCGGCATCCGGGTCAACTCGATCCATCCCTACTCGATCGACACGCCGATGGTGGAGAAGGAGGCGATGATGGAGCTCTTCGGAAAGTTTCCGAGCTTCATCCACAGCTTCTCACCGTTCGCATACCGCTCCGTGGATAAACAGGGCAAGACGAGTCTGCAGGATTTCATGACAGCCGAAGAGGTTTCGGACGTCGTCGCCTGGTTGGCCAGCGACGGGTCTGCGACGATTTCAGGCTCACAGATCGCCGTCGACCGCGGAACCGCGAAGTACTAACTCTTTCCCGCGAGCAGTCGCAAAAGTTCCCAAAACGTCGGCGTGTTGGGGACTTTTGCGTCTGCTCGCGCAGGATTAGCCGGGCGGCACCAGAACCGGAATGGGACTGTGCCGCAGGATCTTTGATCCGCGCGAGCCCAGGAACACCTGGGTGACTCCGCCCGCCGGCGAGGTGCCGATGGCCTGCAGGTCGCCTTCCTGCCAGTCGGCGGCGTCGATAGCTCGTCCCAGCCGCTACCCGTGACGACCTGGAGCTCCACGTCGTCACCGACGACTCCGCCGGTCTTCCACAGCGCCAACATCTCTCGTGCTTGCGACGCCAACTGCTCGAGGATGTAGTCCAGCGGCACGCTGCCCGACCTCGGGCGGATACATCGTGCGGCCATCAGCCAACGCACCGTGATGCCTTGGCGGCCAAGCGCGCCCGGGGAGAGCGACTGGGCCAGCGCCGGCCCTACCGATACAGATCACCCGCCGCACCATCGCCGAGCGTGGCCACGGACGGAGTTCCAGGCGATTGCCGAGGGGCTGATGGCCGGGTTTCCCCAAAGACCGTGACAAGACCCGCTGGTATGCGGCCGCGCGCAGGTACCGGTGGATCGACACCGGCGTCACCTCAGGCTGTCGTAATGCTGCAGATGCCAGGCAATGGTCGCCGGCCCGTGGTCAAGCCTTATCGCATGGGCGTATGGCGCACTGACTTAGAGCACGTCAATCTCGACCACTGGCAACCCGAGTCATTCCGCTGTGCTGGGGTCGGAAGGCCGCAATCATTGTGCTCATCGACACCCAGTTTGCGGCCTGTCCCCTATGTGTGGCTTGTGAGATCGGAGGCACTCCCAGATGAGCGATACGCAGCCCAGCACCGCCTCCTTGCCTTCCCTTTCGCAGGAGGACCTGCCGTATGTCAACGCCGTGCGTGCTTATGCATCAAAGGACTTTCTACGGCTCGACGTCCCAGGCCACACAGGTTCGGCAGCCACTCAACCGGAGCTAGCCAACGTGTTTGGCGAGGCGGTATTGGCGCTCGACGTACCGCCGCTGGTGGACGGCATTGATCAGGGGCCCGTTCCCACCCCTATGCAACAGTCGGCCCAACTGGCGGCGGAGGCTTGGGGCGCCCACCGCACCTGGCTGCTCACGAACGGCGCGTCGAAGGGCAACCTGGTCACCTGCCTGGCGCTGCGTCATGTCGGGGAGCTGATCGTGGCCCAGCGGAGCATGCATTCGAGCGTTATGGATGGCATGGTGCTTGGCGGTCTTCAGTGCCATTTCGTCCAGCCGGTAATCGATGTCGAACTAGGGGCCGCGCACGGGATCACGCCCGAATCGCTGGCAGAGGCACTGGACACCTTTCCCGGCGCAGTAGCGGTGTACGTTGTCTCGCCGAGCTACTTCGGCGCGGAATCGGACCTTCAGGCGCTGGCCGATGTCGCCCACTCACGAGCCTGCGCCCTGATCGTGGACGGGGCCTGGGGGTCGCACTTCGGTTTCCACCCCGACCTACCGCAGAATGCACTGGCCAAGGGTGCCGACGTGATGATCTCGAGTACCCACAAGCTGGGGGGGAGCCTCACCCAGTCGGCAATGCTTCACCTGGGCAAGGGCCCATTCGTGGATCTGTTTGAGCCCCTTGTGAATCGGGCCTTCCGCTCGATGCAGTCCACCAGCGCGAGCTCCATCCTGATGATGTCACTAGACGTGGCACGCAGGAATCTGGCTGTGCACGGCAAGGAGCGGATAAGCCTGTCGATCGAAGCCGCAAACAAGCTGCGGCAGGGTGTGCGGGACGCGGGCCGTTTCGAGGAACTCTCGGACCGATTCCTGGCCTCTCCCGGAATCGTCGAGGTCGACCCGCTTCGCGTGGTGATCGATACCCGCCGCGGGGGAATCAGCGGTCATGAGGCCCGCAAGATCCTATTCGACGAGCACCGCATCCACGTCGAGATGGCCACCGACAGCGCTATCGTCGCCGTGATCGGTGCGGGATCGGCGCCCGACATGGACAGGATGCTCCAGGCGCTCGATGCGCTACCCGATGCCGGCGCGGCCGGTATTCCGCCCATCACGCTTCCTATGCCCGGCGAGACGGTGATGTCGCTGCGCGAGGCATACTTCTCGCCCTCTCAGCTGGTGCCCACCTCGGAGTGCATCGGCCGAGTGTCCGCCGAGTCGCTCGCCGCCTACCCACCGGGTATCCCCAACTTGTTACCTGGCGAGATCATCACCGAGCAGGTCATCGACTTCCTGCTCCGCACGGCGCGTTCGCCGTTCGGACATGTCCGAGGCGCGGCCAAGTCCGACCTGAGCCGCATGCGAGTGCTTTTGAAGTGATCGAGCGGATGCATTGGTCGCGAGTTTCTATCCCAAGGGGCGACGAAAAAGCTAGTACCGTCCAACTCGGTGCGAGAGCTATCGACCCCAAGAGGTCGGGCAGGCATAGTGCGAACGATGCCTGAGTTGTAGCCAAGATAAAGCGTTTCGCGCGGTCGCGAAGGGATCGGCCTCGGTTCACCCGTTAGCGAATTCTTCCGCCTGCCCGTGCGGCACTACCACGACCGGAACGGGTGAGTTGCGCAGGATTTTGGCCCCCCTGGACCCGAGAAACACCTGCGCGATCGGGCCGACTGCGCTCGAGCCGACCACCAGCACGTCGTCATCGTCCCAGCCGACGTCGTCGATCGCCTCCTCCCAGCTCTCGCCGTGTCCGACCACGGTCTCCACTTGCCGTGGCACCTTCGCCAGCTCCTCGACCTGCTCGAGTGCGGCGTTCGCGCTCTTCTCGAGGTCAGTGATCCACTCCTGCAGCACCAGGTCCTCGGAGTCGGTGCCGAGCCTCGTCGTATATGCGGGGCGCGACCACACCGCGAACGACGCGATCCGTAGCGAAGCGCCGACCCGTGCCGCCACCCGGGCCGCGGCAAGCAGCAGGCTCCCCGCGCTCGCCGACCCGTCGTACGCCGCGGTCACCCGCTTCACCTTCGCCCCCGGCTGGCTCCGGAACCCGCGCGGCGCCATGGCGATGGCGACCGGCGAGCTGTGCAGCAGCCGGTTGGTGACACTGCCGAGCGAGATATGCCCGAACACGCCGGCCGACGACGTACCGACCACGATCATGTAACCGTCGTACTGCTTGGCCAGCTCGAGCAGGCCGGCGGGCGCGGACCGCGCGCTGTGCCGTTCGAACCTCGCCGATACGTCACCCGGCAGGTTCTTGCGGGCTAATGCCAGTGCCTGGTCGGCGATCTCGTCGAGCTCCTTGCGGTACTCCGCGTCAATCCGGGCCATGCCGGGTACCCACGGCGCCGGAATGACCGAGCAGATCACCAGTTCGTCGCCGATGGACCGCGCCAGCATGCTGGCCAGGTGAAGTGCCGTCTTGCCACGTTCGTCGGGTGCGTAAGCCACGATCAGCGTCATTGTGCCGCGCCTAGTCGTGAATCAGGCCGACATGTTCGTGCCGGCCGAGATGAGAGTGCCTGAAGCCGTACACGGCATACCAGACCATCGCCACCGCAACCCAGATCAGGAACACGTAGATGGTCACGGGACGAAGGTCCTTGATGATCCAGATGCAGCCGAGGATGGCAAGGATCGGCGTGACCGGATACCCCGGCACCTTGAACCCGCGCGGCAGCTCGGGATGAGTACGCCGCAGCACCATCACGCCGATCGACACCACGAGGAACGCGACCAGCGTGCCGATGCTCGTCATTTCGGCGAGGAAGTTGATCGGAATTAGGCCGGCCAGCAGCGAGATCACGATCGCGACGATGATCGTGTTCGGCACCGGGGTGAGGGTGCGCCGGTTCACCCTGTGGAACAACTCGGGCAGCATGCCGTCGCGCGACATCGCGAAGAGGATGCGGGTCTGGCCGTACAGCGTCACCAGGGTCACGCTGAAGATCGAGATCACCGCGCCCGCGGCGAGTACGGTGCCTGGCCACGACGCGCCGACGACCTTCTCCAGGATTGCCGCCAGCCCGGCCTCCTGGCCCTCGAACTGGTCGTACGGCTGGGCGGCCACCGCGACGACGGCGACCAGGATGTACAGGGTGGTGACCGTAATGAGAGCGATCAAGATCGCGAGCGGCATTGTCCGGCGCGGGTTCTTCACCTCCTCGCCCGCGGTCGAGACGGCGTCCAGACCGATGTAGGAGAAGAAGATGATGCCGGAAGCCGCGGTGATGCCGGCGAAGCCGAACGGCGCAAAGGGAGAAAGGTTGTCGGCGTTCCAGCCCATCACGCCGATGACGATGAAGAGCACCAGCACGGCGATCTTGATCATCACCATCACGGCGTTTGTCTTGGCGGACTCGCTCACGCCCCTGATCAGCAGCAGCGCGCACAAGAACACCAGGATGACCGCGGGCAGGTTGAACACCCCGCCCTGCTCGGGCGCCTGCGACAGGCTTTCCGGAATCCTGAAGCCGAACAGGTTGTCGAAAAGCTGGTTCAGGTATTGCGACCAGCCGACGGCGACGGCCGCGGTGGACACGCCGTACTCCAGCAGCAGGCAGGCGGCGACACCGACGGCCGTCACCTCGCCGAGCGTCGCGTATGCATAGGAATACGACGACCCCGACACCGGTACGGCACTGGCCAGCTCGGCGTAGCAGACCGCGGTGAGCCCGGCGACCACGCCGGCGATCACGAACGACACGATCACCGCGGGACCGCCGACCGGGACGGCCACCGAGAGCACGAAGAAGATGCCGGTGCCGATGGTGGCGCCGACGCCGAACATCGACAGCTGGAACACGCCGATCGTGCGGGCCAGCTCACTGCGGCCGGTGTCGGCGCCTGTCTCCTCGGACATTTCCGTAACGGGCTTGCGGCGGAATAATTGCTGGAGCGTCGGCATGATTCCTCCTACCAAAAGGCGCTCAGAAGCGTCTCCACTCATGAAGTTTGACACCGAAGACGAGTGAGTGTCAGCGAGTCGGACGTTCTGATACTTAAACAGTGTTTTCGCCGGATCCGACGTCGTATCTTCCCATTCGTCAGTGCCTTCCCCGGCGGTGGCGCACAGCCTTGAGCGCAACCCAATTCAGTCATGTCGGCGGTCAGGTCGAGGGGCGTCGTGTACGACGTAGTCGCGTGATTCTTCGATGGGGGTGATTTCGGCGATCAGTGCCGCTGGGTGGGCCACCGTACTGATGGTGGGTGCTGGTCATTGCGGGATTTGCCGAGGACGTCGAAGCCGAGGTGGCGGCATGGTTAGGCCCATTCTTCGTGTTGTTCAGCGAGCACGGCGCCGACGAGGCGTGACTGCTGCGCCGGCACCGAGCTGCTGAGCGACGGGGACCTACCTGCTCACGGTGTTCCATGACGACACGTGCCCTGCACTAGTCAGCTGCACCCGGCGGCACGCATGGGCGACGCTGACATGACCGCCTACGACGCCGAGCACACGCTCGCGATGCTGGACGCTGGCTCGTTCGACCTGCACCTACGGCGGCGGCCCGGCAACGGCTGTCTGCGCCTAGCCGCGCTGCGCGCCCCGACCGCGTCGCCGATGTTGTCGCGTGGCGTCATCCGCCGCGGGGATTGCGTTGTGACGGTGTGGTGCCCGGCCTGCGGCAAGCGCCCAGTGCACGGATGGCCTTGGGACAGTGTCGAGCCCGGCGCGCGGCACCCGCATGCGCGAATTCTCACGCCTGATGAATCTTCAAGGAGTACAACAACATGTCTTTGACACCCACCGGCGGCGCGTCGATGCCAATGAAAACGCTCGGAACCCGATCGACTCGAACGCCGGCTCGCGCGCCCAATGCAAACGTCACGCTTTCCGACGTCAGGAAGGAACCTCTCCTAGTGCGCGGAGGTCGCCGGGTGAGTAGTGGTGCGTAACATGTGGTTCACGTGGGAGTTGGCTGTAGGACTCTCCGTTTCCTTTGCGCTAAGCGATGGAGGGCCGTGGACATGGCGAATGAATTCACTTCTGCGACAGATGTTGCGCAGCGGCCGGTCACGATATTCGGCCCCGATTTTCCCTTTGCCTTCGACGAGTGGATCACCCACCCGGCCGGCCTGGGTTCGATCCCCCAGGAGCGCCTCGGCGAGGAGGTTGCCGTCGTGGGAGCCGGCATGTCCGGCATGGTCGCGGCGTACGAACTCATGAAAATGGGCCTACGGCCCGTTGTGTACGAGGCTTCTCACATGGGTGGCCGGCTGCGTTCACAGCAGTTCGAAGGTGCGCCCGCCGGCGTGGTCGCCGAGCTGGGCGGGATGCGTTTCCCGGTCTCGTCGACCTCGTTCTATCACTACGTCGATCTCCTGGGGCTGGACAGTGCGCCGTTTCCCAATCCGCTTGCACCGGGTTCTGACAGCACGGTCATTCACATCGAAGGCACGACGCATTACGCCGAGCAGCCCGACACCCTGCCGACGCTATTCCAGGAGGTGGCCAAGGCGTGGGCCGATGCGCTGGAAGCCGTGGGGTTCAGCAAGATTCAGGACGCGATCCGAGCCCGTGATGTTGCAAGCTTGAAGTCCCTGTGGAACAACCTGGTGCCGATCTGGGACGACCGCACGTTCTACGACTTTATCGCGAGTTCGGAATCGTTCTCGAAGTTGTCCTTCCATCACCGCGAGGTGTTTGGTCAGGTCGGGTTCGGAACCGGTGGTTGGGACTCCGATTTCCCGAACTCGATGCTGGAGATCTTCCGTGTCGTGATGACCAACTGCGACGAAGATCAGCGCCTCATAGTCGGCGGCGCCGAGCAGGTGCCGCGTGGCCTGTGGGAGCACTCTCCGTCGAGCCGAACCCACTGGCCAGCTGGCACCAGCCTGGCATCGCTGCATTCTGGCGGCACGAGGCCGGGTGTAGCGCAAATAGCTCACGCCGACAACGGGTTTGAAATCACCGACGTGTGGGGAGTGGCCCGGCGTTATCCAGCGGTGCTCGTCACCTGCCAGGGCTGGCTACTGACCACCCAGATCAGATGCGACGAAAGCCTGTTTTCGTACAAGCTGTGGACGGCACTGGACAGAACGCGGTACATGCAGTCGTCGAAGACATTCGTGATGGTCGACCGGCCGTTCTGGAAGGACAAGGACCCCAAGACCGGCCGCGACGTCATGAGCACGACGCTGACCGACCGGCTGACCCGCGGGACGTACCTCTTTGACAACGGCGCGGACAAACCGGCCGTCATCTGCCTCACCTACTCCTGGATGAGCGACGCCTTGAAGATGCTGCCGCATACGGTCGAGCATCGGGTTCGGCTGGCGCTTTCGGCGCTCAAGGGGATCTATCCCGATGTCGACATCGCCAGCCACATCGTCGGTGACCCGATCACGGTGTCCTGGGAGGCCGATGAACACTCCTTGGGCGCGTTCAAGGGTGCGCTACCTGGCCACTACCGATACAACCTCCGGATGTACTCGCACTTCATGCAGGACGATTTGCCCGCGCATCAGCGCGGCATTTTCCTGGCGGGCGACGACATCTCGTGGACTCCCGCGTGGGTCGAGGGCGCGGTACAAACCGCGTTGAACGCGGTCTGGGGTATCGAGCGGCATTTCGGTGGTCGCACCCATCCGGACAACCCGGGTCCTGGCGACGTCTTTGCTGAGATCGGGCCAATGGAACTGCCCGACTGACGTACAGCGGTGTCATTGTTATGCGAATCGCAATCTATCAATGCGAGCCGAGACCAGCGCAGGTCGATCGGAATCTCGAGCGGCTGGCGCGCATCGCGAAACGCGCATCGACGGAGGGCGTCGACCTGTTGGTTTGCCCCGAAATGTACTTGACCGGGTACAACATTGGGATCGACGCGGTGCGTGAGCTGGCGGAGTCCAGCGATGGCACGTCGGCCCACGCCGTGGCCGAGATGACCCGCGAGAACAGCGTCGTGATTGTCTACGGGTACCCGGAGCGTGGTGCCGACGACGTCATCTTCAACTCGGCGCAGCTGTTTAGTCCCACGGGAACTCCCCTCGCTAATTACCGTAAAACCCACCTATTTGGTGACCTCGACAACTCGATGTTCTGCGCGTCGGATGCCGACTCTGCGGTAGTGGAGTTGGGCGGATGGCGGGTTGGGATGCTGATCTGCTATGACGTGGAATTTCCGGAGAATACGCGAAAACTTGCGCTCCGCGGCACCGATCTCATCGTCGCGCCCACGGCGAATATGGTGCAGTTCGATGTCGTCGCCAACACGATCGTGCCGGCTCGAGCATATGAGAACCAGGTGTATGTGGCATACGCCAATTACTGCGGCCACGAGAATGGGCTCGAGTACTGCGGACTGAGCTGCGTGGCAGCACCAGACGGTTCCGATGCGGCGCGAGCTGGACGTAAGGAGGAGCTGATCATCTGCGAGCTCGATCACGGGCTGCTGACCACATCACGCCGAACCGCCACCTATCTGGCCGACCGTCGCCCGCAGCTCTACGCGGCATTGTCGACTCCAACTCCCCTATACGACGAGTGAGAGCCCAAACGGCGGTGAGCTTTCGCCATGGCCGCGGCGCTGGCCGGACGAGCTAGTCGTTGGAGGTAAACGACGTGCGGGACTTGTTCCATCGCGAGATGAAATCCGTTGCCATCAGCTCAAGAACCATGGACTTAAGGGGACACATATTTGTGCTTCCCCCATGCGCGGGCCCGGTATCAGCTGCGACCGGGCAGGCGACTGGCCATGATGTGCATGTGTCGGAATGTCCAACGCACTTTTTGCGGCTGCTGCCTGTTTGACACGCCCGGACGTCGGCTGGCATGGGAAAGCCGTCTGGGCCGCGAGATCATTGCCACCGAAGCAGCGGCATTGCTGGCGCGCGCTCCAGTCTTCGCCGCCCGTCCGAAGCTAGATCACGTCTGACCACCCGGCGGCATGTACGTGTCGGAGTAGTAACTACCCAGGTCCTCGTAATAGTCGACGTGCTCGGTGAGCGCCTGGTCGGGCCTGGGCGCGTGCTCGATCTGGTCCTTTGTACGGTCGACGTACACCTTCCTCTCCGGTGCGTCGATCCGCTCCACGAGACCTACCGGCAACGTGACGTGGTGGCCGAGAAGCCACGACCCGACGTCTACGTCGAGGTACGCCGGCCGGCCGTCATACTCTGCCTCGACGTGACCGAGATCGCCGTCGACTGCGACAACCGTGTAGCCGGTTAGATCAGTCCCCTTAACGAACCCGGCGTCGGCCCGGTACTCCCACGGCTTGAAGGTGGTCATCCTTACCCATCTCCTCCCTATCCTGTGGGCACTCGCTCCATTCCACAATCCTCCACCCGCGGCTGCCCGCCGTCCACGACCGGCCCGGTGGTATTGCACAAGATGTTGTGTTTCAACTGGGACCATCTTGCTGGCCACAGCTCCGTTGACGAGCACTTTCTCACGATCGAGCTCAAAGCATCACCACGGCGCTCATGCCAGGGGTCGTGAGCACCGCGATCTGCTACTTGTCCGGTCCGTCGACGAGCTGGTATCGAGACACTTATTTCTAAGGCAGACATTGAGACACCGCCAACTGGTTGTCGGGCTAGATCTCCGTATCGAACAAGTCTGAACCCGCATCCGCCAGAGCGTCGGCGAACTGGCCAATCGCCCAGTCGATCTCCTCTGCGGTGATCACCAGGGGTGGAGCGAAACGCAGCGTCGAACCCTGGGTGTCCTTAACCAGCACACCGCGTTCGGCCATTTTCAGGCTGATCTGCTTGCCGGTCGCAAGCGCTGGGTCGATGTCCACGCCTGCCCACAGCCCCATGCCACGCACAGTGACGACGCCGGAGCCGATGAGGGAACGCAGACGCGCGTGCATGTGGGCGCCGAGTTCGGCTGAGCGCGACTGAAATTCGCCGCGCTGAAGCATCGCCACCACCGTCGTGCCGATCGCCGCCGCCAACGGGTTGCCACCGAACGTGGAGCCGTGTTCGCCCGGGTGCAGCACCCCGAGGATGTCGCGGTTTGCGACCACGGCCGACAACGGAACCACTCCGCCGCCAAGCGCTTTGCCCAGCAGATAGATATCGGGCACCACGCCCCAGTGTTCGCAGGCGAACGTGCGCCCGGTGCGGGCCAGTCCGGACTGGATCTCGTCGGCGACCATCAGCACGTTGCGCTCGGTGCACAGCGCGCGCACGCGCGGCAGGAAGTCGTCGGGCGGCACGATGATGCCTGCCTCGCCCTGGATCGGTTCGAGCAACACCGCGACGGTGTTGTCGTCGACCGCGGCCGCAACCGCCTCCGCGTCGCCGAAGGGCACCGAGCGGAACCCGGGCGTGTACGGCCCGAAGCCGCGACGCGCGGTCTCGTCGTCGGAGAAGCTGATGATGGTGGTCGTGCGGCCGTGGAAGTTGTTGTGTGCCACGACGATATTTCCCTCGCCCGCGGGGACTCGCTTGACGTCGGTGCCCCACTTGCGGGCAACCTTGATGCCGCTTTCCACCGCCTCGGCGCCGCTGTTCATCGGCAGCACCATGTCCTTGCCGCAGAGTTCGGCCAACGCCTCGCAGAACGGGCCCAGCCGGTCGGAGTGAAACGCCCGACTGACCAGCGTCACGCTGTCCAGCTGCGCGTGAGCGACCGCGGTGATCTCCGGGTTGCGGTGCCCGAAGTTGACCGCCGAGTAGGCCGCCAGGCAGTCCAGGTAACGATGGCCCTCGATGTCGGTGATCCAGGCGCCGTCCGCGCTGGCCGCGACCACGGGCAGCGGGGAGTAGTTGTGCGCGACGTAGCGGTGGTCGACGGCGATGGCGCCGTCGGTTGCGGTCACAGTGCCCATATTGTCGCCTACGGCGACGGTGTCCACCAGTGTCACGGGTGTACCTCCAGAGTGCAGCATTTGACGGAACCGCCGCCCTTGAGCAGCTCGGACAGATCGACACCGATCGGCCGGAATCCGGCTTCCCGAAGCCGATGCGCGAAGCCGGCCGCGGCGGCGGGCATCACCACGTTGAGACCGTCGGACACGACGTTGAGGCCGAGCACGTCGGCGTCGTCACCGGACACCTCGATGGCGTCGGGGTATAGCTCGAGCAATGTCGCCCGTGATTCGTCGCTGAAAGCGGGCGGGTAGTAGGCGATGGTGGTGTCATCGAGCACAGCCAGCGCGGTGTCGAGATGGTAGAACCGCGGGTCGACGAGTTCGAGGCTGACGACCGGCATCTGCGTCAGACCGGCGATCTCGTCGTGGGCCGCCCGCTGAGTGCGAAAACCGTATCCCGCCAAGATGATTGAGCCGACGACGAGCAGATCGCCCTGACCCTCGTTGACGTGGCGGGTTTCGGCGGGGTGATAGCCGTGCCGAGACATCCACTCGGCGTAGGCGGCCGACTCTCCCGTGCGCTGCGGATAGGCGAACCGGGCGACGACGGCGTTGCCGTTCACCAACAGGCCGCCGTTGGCGGCGTACACCATGTCGGGCAGGCCCGCGACGGGCTCGATCATCTCGACGGTGTGGCCGAGTTCCTTGTACGTCTGTCGCAGGGTCTCCCACTGGTCCATCGCGACGTGGGTGTCCACGGATGTCGAAGGGTCCATCCAGGGGTTGATCGCGTACTCGACGGCGAAGAAGGTCGGCGCGGTCATGGCGTAGTGGCGAGGTGAGGACACGCGCGCAGGTGGTCTGTCGGCGCCGGGGCGCCTCCGTGCGGCGACATCGGATACCTGAGCCGCGGGTGCGGCTGCATCTGAAATCGTCATAAACAAACGATATGGCTGACTGATTTTGCAATCAATCACCGTTTATTGCGTATTGGCAAACGTTTCATTGCACGAGACATAGAATCGCAGTGATTCATTGCGTGGAGGTGATCATGGACCGTCTGGACGAGACGGATGAGCGGATTCTGGCCGAGCTCGCCAACGACGCCCGCGCCACGTACGCCGACATCGGTGCGCGTGTGAACCTGTCGGCGCCCGCCGTCAAGCGCAGGGTGGACCGGCTGCTCGACAACGGCGTCATCCGGGGTTTCACCACCGTCGTCGACCGCAGCGCACTGGGCTGGAACACCGAGGCGTACGTGCAGGTCTTCCGCCACGGCACCATCGCGCCGGAACAGCTGCGCGCGGCGTGGATCGGCATCCCCGAGGTGATCAGCGCGGCCACCGTCACCGGCACCGCCGACGCGATCCTGCACGTGATCGCTCGCGATATGCGGCATCTGGAAGAGGCGCTCGAGCGGATCCGGTCGGCGGCCGACGTCGAACGCAGCGAAAGCATCGTGGTGCTGACCAACATCATCGACCGGGACCGCGGCTGACGGGGTGCCGGACACAACGCCCGGGGCATCGTGCAAAATCTGCCCATGACCACCAGTGGGGGAATCGTGATTGTCGGGGGCGGCCTGGCGGCCACCCGCACGGCGGAACAACTGCGGCGGTCGGAGTACACCGGGCCGGTCACGATCGTCAGCAACGAGGACCACCTGCCGTACGACCGGCCGCCCTTGTCCAAGGAAGTACTGCGCGCCGAGACCGACGACGTGACGCTCAAGCCGGCCGAGTTCTACGACGAGAACGACATCACCGTGCTGCTCGGCAACGGCGCCAGGTCGGTCGACACCGCTGCGCAGACGCTGACGCTCGCCGACGGACACGAGTTGCCCTACGACGAGTTGATCATCGCTACGGGCCTGGTGCCCAAGCGCATCTCGTCGTTCCCGGACCTCGACGGAATCCACGTGCTGCGGAACTTCGACGAGAGCCTCGCATTGCGCAAGGAGGCCGGGTCGGCGCGGCGCGCGGTCGTCATCGGAGCCGGTTTCATCGGCTGCGAGGTGGCGGCGAGCCTGCGCGGCATGGGCGTGGAAGTCGTTCTGGTGGAACCGCAGCCGTCGCCTCTGGCGTCGGTGCTCGGCGGGCAGATCGGGGAGCTGGTGGCCCGGCTGCATCGCGCTGAGGGGGTCGACGTGCGGTGCGGCGTCGGGGTGTCGGAAGTCGCCGGAGCCCAGCGGGTCGAGAAGGTCGTCCTCGGTGACGGCACCGAACTCGACGCGGATCTCGTGGTCGTCGGCATCGGGTCGCGTCCGTCCACCGAATGGCTGGACGGCAGCGGCATCGAGATCGACAACGGCGTGGTCTGCGATGACCGCGGACGGGCCAGCGCGCCCCACGTGTGGGCGATCGGAGACGTCGCGTCGTGGCGCCACAGCCTTGGACACCAAGTGCGCGTGGAACATTGGAGCAACGTCGCCGACCAGGCCAGAGGAATGGTCGCCGCCATACTCGGCAAGGACTTGCCGGCCACCGTCACGGTGCCCTACTTCTGGAGCGACCAGTACGACGTCAAGATCCAGTGCCTCGGCGAGCCCGAGGCCGACGATATCGTCCACGTCGTGAAGGACGACGGCCGCAAATTCCTGGCCTATTACGAGCGCGATGGCGTGGTGGCAGGCGTCGTCGGCGGCGGCATGCCCGGCAAGGTCATGAAGGCCCGCGCCAAGATCGCCGCGGGCGCTCCGATCGCCGACGTCCTCGGCTAGCGCTGAGGCATTGAGGTAGCGAACTACGCTATTGCCCCAGGCCATCCCGGCCGACGCTGAGGTCGTGACCAACGCACCACCGACCGGCATTTCCTCAGCAGAGTTCGACGACTTCGCCGCGCTGTGTACGAGAGGGGCCACCATCGCGGCCGGCCGGGGATTGCCGGTGGTGGTGAGCTGGACCGTGGCGGTTCCTCACCTCAGAGTGGCCGACCGAGGGCGGCATTTTTCCGCCGGGAGCAGGCGGCGGACTTTCGTGTGGGAATCCTCACGGACAGGACAGCGCCGGCTGGCCGTCGGGACCGTGCTCGATCTGACGGGGCATGGGCCTGGCTGGTTCGAGCACGTTTCTGTGGCGTGGCGTCGGATCCGCGAGGGCGCTCTCATCGGGGGAACCGGCCGCGGGCCGACCCTTGCCGGCGGTACGTCACCGGACGCCGTGATGTGGTTGCCAGCCGCCGAGCTGTCCGAAGACCCGGGCTGCGCGCCGGAAGTGACGTTGAACGCGTGGATCGGCTCCTCCGCCGCCGTCGGCGGAGCGGTCCGGCAGGCGCAGAGCGCCGTCCGCGCACTATTGCGCGACTCCGTGTTCGTCGAACAGCAAGGCTCGCAGCTGATCTCGCAATGAGAGACGCCGTCGCAATCGCAGTCAGTGCTCACCGAGGTAGAACCGCGTGCCCTGATCGTCGGTGCACAGGGCCGACTTTCCGTAAGACTGTTGCGACGGCTCGTCGATCACGGTGCCGCCGGCCTCGCGCACCCGCGCCGCCGCGGCGTCGATGTCGGCGACCGTCCACATCGGCACCGTGACGTGGCCGGAAGCGCCGCCCGCGACGCCCGCCATCGGGTGTGTCTGCTGAATCTGCCACCCGTCGTTCACCCGGCCGGGTTCGAACGACCAGAACAGGAACCGGCTGTAGAACGCCTTGAACGCCGCGGAGTCCGCGACTTCATAGGTGATGTACGAAAGCTCGCCTGGCCCAGCACCATTGAGTTTCGGTCGAGGCGTGCCCTGCGCGGGTTGGAACACCGCGAACGCCGTACCGGCAGGGTCGGTGGCGTCCAGCACCGTGCCGAAGTCGAACTCCTGCAAGTCACCTGGGGTCCCGCCACCCTCGACTATCGACTGCCGCGCTCCTGCAAGGTCGGTCACCGCATAGCAGCACAGCATTCCCTGGCGGATGTCGACGCTGAAGATCCCGATGTGCTGCTCGGTGTTCGTCACCTGATGGGTGATCGGGTCGTACGTCCACCCGAGGACATGGCCGTAGAACGCCGCGGCGCGGTCCGCGTCCGGGGTCCAGACCGACACATAGCCCACGTCGCCGTGCTGAATTCCAACGGTCGCCCCGGTCACGGGCCCGCTCAGCATCCAACGGTGGCCGAACGGGTCGACGATGGTGGCGTTTCGTGAGCCATGGGCCTCCCGGGTGTCCTGATTCACGGTCGCACCCTTTCCGACGGCACGGGCGAGCGCGGCATCGGTGTCGGTGACCTCGATCATCAGGCTCACCGAGACCGATTGCGGTTCAGGCGCTTTCAGGCCGATCTCGGGATACTCGTCGGCGAGGTAGAAGACGCCCCCGGCCAGCGCCAACTCGGCGTGCCCGACCCGGCCGTCGTCCATCATGAACGGTTCGCCCACCACGACCGCGCCCAGCGCGTCGACGTACCAGTCGATGGCGTCGGCGGCTGGGCTCACCGTGAGGTACGGCACGGCCGCGCTGCGCGGGACGGTGGGTGCGGACGTGGACTCCGCTGCGGGAGCGGACAGTTCGGCGATGGCGGTATCGGTGCCACTCATGACGACTCCTTGGGTTTGGCTGGGCATGGCCGCAAAGAACGACACAGCCGATTCCAGACGTGAGCGCAGCCGAGCCGCGAACGCCGGATCGGGTTGGACCGGAAGGTCATCGCCGTGCAGCACGGCCAGCGGATCGTGGCTGTTGTTCACGACCTGCCTCCTTCCGGTGCCGGATAGTGAGATCTGAACGCTCGCCGTGCCCGCACGAGCAGTGCTTCGGTGGCGTGCACGGTGCGTCCGATCAGCTCCGCACACTCCGGCACGGAACAGTCGTCCATGTAGCGCAGCGCCAGCACGGTGCGATGCTGCTCGGGAAGCTTGGCCAGCACGCTCTCCGCGACGATGCGGTCGAGCTCGGCGTCCCAGACGTCAGCCGCGTCGAGGGGCTCGGGCAACTCGGCGACCGGGACGCTGAACCGGTCGTGGCGACGGCGGTAGTGGTCGGCCAGCTTGTGGCGCGCCACACCGAGCAGCCACGGCAACGTCATCGGCGGCGGCGAATCCTTGCGGGCGGCGTCCATCGCCGCCAGAAAGGTGTCCGAGGTCAGATCCTCGGCTGTTCCGCGGTCACTGCAGCGCCGGACGAAATACCCGTACACGACCGGCAGCGCATCGTCGTACATCGCCAGCAGGGTCCGCGGAGCGTCGTTGCCATCCGGTTCGGCGCTCACACCCGTATCGTCGCCGCCGCGGCCCGAACTCCGACGCCCTAATCAAGAATTTTTTCGGTGAGCCCGGTCATCCAGGGTCTTCAGCCCGTCGCTGACGGTGTCGAAGGCATCGCCGAGCGCCCGCATGAGCGAAACCGACTCGTCGGCCAGCCAATGCTCGTAGGCCGACAGTGCGACGCCGAGCATCGTCCAGGCCACCGTCTGGGGCACGACGTCATCGTCCTTGGCGCCCAGCCGACGTGCGACGAAGGCGGCGACAACGGCACGCCAGCCGGCGTACATCGTCATGGAGTAGGCCTGCAGCGCGGCGGTTTGAAGAATGACCCGCATCCGCTGCCGGTGGCGGGCCGTCTCGGCGTCGTCAAAGGTGTTGAACGCCAACAGCGCCGTACGCAACGCATCGCCGATAGGCACATCCGGGTCCAGATCGGCGAGCAGGTCGCGCATGTGGGTCAGGTGCGCCTCGAAATCGCCCCAGGGCAATGCGTTCTTGGACGGGTAGTAGCGGAACAGCGTGCGCCGCGCGATGCCTGCGGCCTCTGCGACGTCGTCGACGCTGACGTCATCGAACCCGCGGGCAGCAAACAGCTCGATCGCGACGTTGCTGATGTGGTCCCAGCTTGTCGAGCGCCGACGGCCGACGCGGTGCTGGGAATCCGACTGCACGTGACCCGCCCTTTCATTTCGGCACTCGATGCCATATTATGGCGATCTCGATCACAGTTGTCGAGACCCTGTTAAAGGAAAGGTGCGGACAATGGAGCCGAATCAGCAGGTAGAGACAGACGCCGGAGCCGCTCCGGCGGCGACATCAGACCATGAGCTCGTCACCGAGACCCTCGTCGAAGAGGTGTCCATCGACGGGATGTGCGGGGTCTACTGAACGTGACCACCTCTGCCGCTGAGGTTGCGTCGTTCGACCCGGACCTCAGCTGGCGGCTCCACCACCAGGTGGCCGTGCGACCCGAGCCGTTCGGTGCGCTGCTGTATCACTTCGGCACGCGCAAGCTGTCGTTCCTGAAGAACCGGACGATCGTCGCGGTGGTCAAGTCGTTGGCTGACCACCCCGACGCCCGGTCCGCCTGCCGCGCCGCCGGAATCGACGACGCACAGCAGGCGCCCTACCTGCACGCGCTCCGTGTGCTTGCACAATCGAAAATGCTGGTGCTGCAATGACATCTGTCTATTCGGCGCCCGCGCCGGAAGTTGATTCGGCGCCCGCGCCGGAAGTTATTCGGCGCCCGCGCCGGCCACACAACCCGTGCCGCGGCTTATCGAGCAGTTCGAGCACGGTCTCGACGCGCCGATCTGCCTGACGTGGGAACTCACCTACGCCTGCAACCTGGCGTGCGTGCACTGCCTGTCTTCGTCGGGCAAGCGCGACCCCCGCGAGCTGACCACGCAGCAGTGCAAGGACATCATCGACGAGCTCGAGCGCATGCAGGTGTTCTACGTCAACATCGGTGGCGGCGAACCGACTGTGCGGTCGGACTTCTGGGAACTCGTCGACTACGCCACCGCTCACCACGTCGGGGTGAAGTTCTCCACCAACGGCGTGCGCATCACACCTGAGGTGGCCGCGCGGTTGGCGGCCAGTGACTACGTCGACGTCCAGATTTCGCTCGATGGCGCGACAGCTGAAGTCAACGACGCCGTCCGGGGCGCGGGGTCGTTCGCGATGGCGATCAGGGCGTTGGAGAATCTCGCCGACGCGGGATTCAAGGACGCCAAGATCTCCGTTGTGGTGACCCGCACCAACGTCGATCAGCTCGATGACTTCGCCGAGCTGGCTGCCCGTTACGGCGCCACCCTGCGGATCACCCGACTGCGGCCGTCCGGCCGCGGAGCCGACGTGTGGGACGAACTGCACCCCACCGCCGAGCAGCAGGTGCAGCTCTACGACTGGTTGGTGGCCAGGGGCGATGGCGTTCTCACCGGTGACTCCTTCTTCCACCTGTCCGGCCTGGGCGAGCCGGGTGCGCTCGCCGGCCTGAATCTGTGCGGAGCGGGCCGCGTGGTCTGCCTCATCGACCCGGTCGGCGACGTGTACGCCTGCCCGTTCGCCATCCACGACCGTTTTCTTGCCGGGAACATCCTGTCCGACACAGGCTTTGGGACTGGGTTTGACAACATATGGAAGAACGCACCGCTGTTCCGCGAGTTGCGTGAACCGCAGTCGGCGGGCGCATGCAGCAGCTGCGACCATTACGACAGCTGTCGCGGCGGGTGCATGGCCGCGAAGTTCTTCACCGGACTGCCGATGGACGGTCCGGACCCGGAGTGCGTTGAGGGCTACGGCGCACCCGCGCTGGAGCGTGAGCGGGTCAAGCCGAAGTCGAGCGTCGACCACTCGCGCAGTCAGCCCGTCATGTTGACGTTATCGACAAGCCGGCTCAGGTCTGATGTCGCCGCCAAAGCGGCTCCGGTCCGGCTGTGCAACGAAAGCCCGGTGTAGTCATGGCACGAGAGACCTGGTTCGAGACGGTCGGATTCGCCCAGCAGATGGCGAAGAAGCGGCTCCCGAAGTCGGTGTACGCGGCGCTGCTCGGCGCGAGCGAGAAAGGCGTGACCGTCGCCGACAATGTCGACGCGTTCGCCGAGCTTGGATTCGCCCCGCACGTCATCGGCGCGACCGAAAAGCGTGATCTCGCGACAACCGTTATGGGGCAAGATATCTCGTTGCCCGTGGTGATATCGCCGACGGGTGTTCAGGCGGTGCATCCCGAGGGCGAGGTGGCCGTCGCGCGCGCGGCCGCCGCGCGCGGCACCGCGATGGGTCTGTCGTCGTTCGCCAGCAAGCCGATCGAAGAGGTCATCGAGGCCAACCCCAAGCTCTTCTTCCAGCTGTACTGGCTCGGCGGGCGCGACGCGATCGCGGCACGGGTCGAGCGCGCGCGCGAGGCCGGCGCGGTTGGCCTGATCGTCACCACTGACTGGAGCTTCTCGCACGGCCGCGACTGGGGCAGCCCGAAGATCCCGGAGCAGATGGACCTGCGGACCACGGTGCGAATGCTGCCCGAGGGCCTGACGAGGCCAGCCTGGCTTCTGCAGTGGGCCAAGACCATGCGTCCGCCCAACCTGCGGGTGCCCAATCAGGGCCCGCGTGGCGAGGACGGTCCGCCGTTCTTCGCAGCGTACGGCGAGTGGATGGGTACACCGCCGCCGACGTGGGAGGACATCGCCTGGCTGCGTGAGCTGTGGGGCGGCCCGTTCATGCTCAAGGGTGTGATGCGGGTCGACGACGCCAAACGTGCTGTGGACGCAGGTGTTTCGGCCATTTCGGTGTCCAACCACGGTGGAAACAACCTGGATGGGACACCCGCATCGATCCGGGCACTGCCGGCCATCGCCGCCGCCGTCGGTGACGAGATCGACGTGTTGCTCGACGGCGGCATCCGGCGCGGCAGCGACGTGGTGAAGGCGGTAGCTCTCGGCGCACGGGCGGTCATGATCGGCCGGGCCTACCTGTGGGGCTTGGCCGCCAACGGGCAGGCGGGCGTCGAGAACGTGCTCGACGTTCTACGGGGCGGCATCGACTCGGCATTGATGGGGCTTGGTCGCGCGTCGGTGCATGACTTGGTTGCCGACGACGTCCTCGTCCCGCCGGGATTCACCCGGGCGCTCGGCGTGCCCGGCAATCCGACCGCCTGAACCGGCCACGGGCCACTCCTGGGACAGGCGTGGCGCAGGGGACTGGCGTGAATGAGCGGCTGTCGCCTGCCGAAAAAAAGTTGCAAAATCAATTGCTGCGCATGCGCCAACAATTGGCGCACGCCAGGTGAATTCGGCCTACCATCGTCGGGTGGCTTCTCCCAGCGAGCTCGCGAACGCAACGTCGAGGCAGCTGCAGAGCACTTCATCAGCATTGATCGTCCCCGTCGGCTCCACCGAACAGCATGGGCCTCACCTGCCCCTGGACACCGACACGCGCATCGCGACCGCGGTGTCGCACGCCGTTGCTGACCAGCTCGCGGTCGGAGATGAATCGAAATGGCTGGTCGCTCCGGCTATCGGATACGGCGCCAGCGGGGAACACGAAGACTTCAGCGGTACCGTCTCGATCGGCACGTCCGCCCTGCGTCTGTTGCTGGTGGAATTCGGCCGGTCAGCGTCGCGCTGGACGTCACGCATCGTCTTCGTCAACGGGCACGGCGGCAATGTGGAGGCGCTGGCTGCGGCCGCCGCTTTGCTTCGATACGAGGGCCGCGAGGTGGGCTGGTGCTCGTGCAGCGCCGAGAACGCCGATGCTCACGCAGGCCATACCGAAACCTCTGTATTGCTACATATTTCACCCGGAGACGTGTGGATCGACGAACGGATCCCCGGTAACAGCGCCCCGTTGGCCCAGTTGATGCCCGCAATGCGCAGGGGAGGCGTCGCCGCGGTCAGCGAAGTAGGTATTCTCGGTGATCCCACCACTGCTACCGCCGAGGAGGGCGCGCGCATCTTTGCCGAGATGGTCGGAGGATGTTTGCAGCGCGTGACTCGGTGGGCACCTGACCGGGACGGGATGTTGACATGACCGGACCACGGCTACCCGACGGGTTCGCCGTTCAGGTGGATCGCCGGGTGAAGGTGCTCGGCGAGGGTTCCGCGTTGCTCGGCGGGTCGCCGACGCGACTGCTGCGACTGGCGCCTGCCGCGCAGACCATGCTCAGCGGTGGCCGGCTCGAGGTGCACGACGCGGTAAGCGCACAATTGGCACGTACGCTGCTCGACGCGACGGTTGCGCATCCTCGTCCCGCGACGGGGCCTTCACATCGTGATGTGACCGTGGTTATTCCGGTGCGGGACAATACTTCTGGTCTGCGTCGACTGGTAGCAGCACTTCGCGGCATGCGTGTCGTCGTGGTCGACGACGGATCCACGACCCCGGTGCAGCAGGCCGACTTCGCGCAGATGTACACCGACGTGCAGATCCTGCGACACGACCGCAGCAAGGGTCCCGCAGCGGCCCGCAACACCGGCATGGCGGCATGCGACACCGACTACGTCGCGTTCCTGGATTCCGACGTCGTACCGCGCCGCGGGTGGCTGGAGGCGCTGCTCGGCCACTTCTGCGATCCCGCGGTGGCGCTGGTCGCGCCCCGCATTGTCGGCTTACGCCAGCCGGAGAACCTGGTCGCCCGTTACGAGGCGGTGCGCTCGTCGCTCGATCTCGGCCTGCGCGAGGCTCCGGTCGTGCCGTACGGAACCGTGTCGTACGTGCCCAGTGCCGCGATCATCTGCCGGCGCACAGTGCTCAAGGAATTGGGCGGCTTCGACGAGACACTCAAGTCCGGCGAGGACGTCGACTTGTGCTGGCGGCTGATCGAGGCCGGCGCCCGGCTACGTTACGAACCGGTCGCGCTGGTCGCTCACGACCACCGCACGCAATTGCGAGAATGGTTCTCGCGCAAGTCTTTCTACGGAGAAGCCGCTGCACCCCTTTCCGTTCGGCATCCCGGGAAGACCGCTCCGCTGGTCATCTCGGGATGGACGCTGATGGCGTGGATACTGATGGCGATGGGCTCGGGTATCGGTTACCTGGCGTCGGTGGTGGTCGCCGCGATCACCGGCCGTCGCATCGCCAAGTCGCTGTCCACGGTGGAGACCGAACCCAAGGAAGTGGCCGTGGTGGCCGCGCACGGACTGTGGTCCGCGGCTTTGCAGCTGGCGTCCGCCATCTGTCGGCACTACTGGCCGGTCGCGTTCGTCGCGGCAGTGTTGTCGCGGCGTTGTCGACAGGTGGTGCTGGTGGCGGCCGTCGTCGATGGCGTGGCGGACTGGATCACCCGCAACGGTAACGGCGACGACGACACCAAACCGGTCGGGCTGCTCAGCTATATCCTCCTGAAGCGGCTGGACGACATCGCCTACGGCACGGGACTGTGGGCGGGTGTGGTGCGCGAGCGACATGTCGGCGCGCTCAAGCCCCAGATCCGGACCTGAAGCGCGCCTTGCACAGCAATGTGCTGATCATCGGAGCTGGAAGCGCCGGATCGGTTTTAGCGCAGCGGCTTTCGAGTGATTCGAGCTGTCTGGTCACGGTCGTCGAGGCTGGGCCGGGCCCATCCGACCCGCTGGTGTTGACCCAGATCAGCGACGGCCTGCGCCTGCCGATCGGGACGGCGAGTTCGGTGGTGCGTCGTTATCCGACGACGCTGACCGATGATCCCGAACGCCACGCACAGATCATGCGCGGCGCGGTGGTGGGTGGATCCGGGGCGGTGAACGGCGGCTACTTCTGCCGCGGCCTGCCGTCGGACTTCGACGGCTGGAAGGTGCAGGGGTGGACGTGGGCCGACGTTCTACCGCACTTCCGCGACATCGAGACCGATCTGGATTTCAGTGGTCCGGTGCACGGGACAGACGGCCCCATCCTGGTTCAGCGGATTGCCGAATTCGACGGCTGCACAGCCTCATTCGTGGAGGCTGTGACCGAATCCGGTTACCGGTGGATCGATGACCTCAACGGGTCGACACCGAATTCACCGGTTCCGTCAGGCGTTGGCGCGGTACCGCTGAACATCAACGGCGGCACCCGAGTCGGCCCCGGCGGGGCGTACCTGAAGCCCGCGATGGATCGTACGAATCTCACGGTGCTCACCGACACGCGGGTGAGGCGTGTCCGTATCGTCGACGGACGGGCGGTCGGCGTGGAGTGCGTCGGACCCGACGGGCCCACCGACCTGACCGCCGACCGTATCGTGCTGTCCGCCGGTGCGATCGGATCTGCACATTTGTTGATGCTGTCGGGCGTCGGCCCTCAGGAGATGTTGCGGCCCTTGGGGATACCGGTGGTGGCCGACCTGCCGGTCGGCACGGCGTCGGCTGACCATCCGGAGTGGGTTCTGCCGGTCGACTGGACCGAGACTCACGGACTGCCGCCGCTGGAGGCGGTGCTGACGACAGAGGATGGCCTCGAAATCCGACCCTACACAGCGGGTTTCGGCGCTATGATCAGCGGCCGACGTGACGATCCTGCCGACCATCCACACATCGGCGTCACCCTGATGCAGCCGAAGTCCCGGGGCCGGGTCCGGCTGGCGTCATCCGACCCTGAGGCGCCACCGGTCATCGAGCATCGTTACGACAGCGAGGCCGGGGACGTCGCCACTCTCGGCGCCGGTGCCGACCTCGCTCTCGAACTGGTCGGCGCGCGCGCAAAATCGGCGACGGCGTCGTGGTCGACCTCGCAGCACCTGTGCGGTACCGCGCCCATGGGACGAGACGACGATGAGACGGCGGTGGTGGATGCGCAGTGCAGGGTGCGCGGTGTCGACGGGCTATGGGTGGTCGACGGCTCGGTGCTTCCCACCATTACGAGTCGAGGTCCGCACGCCACCATCGTCATGATCGGCCACCGGGCCGCCGAGTTCATCGTCTGAGCGGGATCGCGTCAGCCGTTGGACAAAGCGGTACTGCTGTCCGTCACGGCCGGGCGCCCACAGCGCGACGAACACGGAGGCGATGGCGACCGACGCTGCCAGGACGAGCACAGACAGGTCCATCGACTCGAGGAACGCGGACTCGGCCAGACCGGCCAGTCGCGCGCCCTGGTCGCCGATGCGGTCGGCGACCGCGAGGGCGTGGGCCAGGGAGCCGAGTGCCGAATCGCGAACTTGCGCCGGGAAGCCGGCGAGCCGGGGAGCGAGTGCCTTGTGGTATTGCGCGGCGAGTACGGAGCCGGCGACTGCGATGCCTAACGCGGCGCCCAGCTCCCGCGTTGTGTCGTTGACCGCCGATGCGACGCCTTGTTTCTCGGCCGGAACCGAGTTCATGATGGCGGAGGTGGTTGGTGCAACGCACAAGCCGATACCGGTGCTGGTGATAAGGAACGGCCAGACGAGATCGATATACGTCGACCCGATATCGAGAGAGCGCATCGAGAACAGCCCCACCGCGATGAGGAACAGCCCGAGCGCGACTGAAAACCGAAGGCCGATCCTGGGAAGGTACAGATTTATTGTCGCGCCGAGCACCATGATCGGTACCGCCACCGGTGTTAGGGCGAATGCCGTTTGGAGCGGGCTGTAGCCGAGGATCAGCTGCATGTACTGCATCACGATGAAGAAGAACCCGAAGTTGGCGAAGAACAGCACGGTGATGCCGATGGACCCGATGGCGAACTCGGGCTTGCCGAACAGTCGGACGTCGAGGAGCGGATGACGTCGCCACATTTCCACCACCGCGAACGCGGTCGCGAACACGACACCAGCCGACATGCATCCCCATACGATCGGATGCGACCACCCACGAACCGGTGCTTCCACGACTCCGAAAACGAACACCGCCACCGCAGTGCCGATCAGTACAGCGCCGATCCAGTCCAGCGGCGCGGCGGTCTCGTCGCGTGACGACCCAATGGTGCACGTGCAGATGAACAGACCGATTCCGGCCGCCGTGAAGGCGTAGAAGATGGACTGCCAGGAAAAGAAGTTCAGCAGGAGACCAGTCGCCATGAACCCCACGATCGCGCCGGAACTCGCAAAGCCGGCCCAGATGCCAACGGCCTTGTTGCGCTCCGACTTTGGAAAGGAAGCGGTCAACAGCGACAACGTCGCGGGCATGATGAACGCCGCGCCGATTCCGGTCACCGCGCGAGCGATGATGATCTGGATGGGACTGTCGAATATCGTTGGCGAGATCGACGCGATCGCGAAGATGGCGAGGCCGAAAAGCAAAGCGCCGCGGCGCCCGTACCGATCGCCCATTGCGCCCGCAGGCAGGAGCAGGCATGCGAGGACAACCGTGTAACCGTCGACGATCCACGTCAGCTGCGTCTGTGACGCCGAGGTCTGAAGCGCGATGTCGGGGAGTGCCGCGTTGAGCGCGACCATCGAGGAGATGACCAGCAGCACATCGAGGGCGGCGACCGTGAGTAACCAGCTGCGCCCGAACTTGGAAAGGGTCGCTAAGTTCGCGTCGATATTCTGGTCAGACTCGGCGAGTGTGTCGACCATGTGTCGTCGCTCCTTGTCGGCGGAGGTAGTTTTGAGACTAATAGTCTTGTAGCAAGACCAATAGTCTTGTTCCCATCGAGGAGGTGGCGCAAACGATGACCGACGGGAGTACAGACCCTCGGCCGGCCCGGTCACGGGCTCGCTTGCTCGACGCTGCGACGGCGCTCCTGCGTTCGGGCGGTCCAAGTGCCGTCACCATCGACGCCGTCACCCGTAGCGCCAACGTCGCGCGGGCCACGCTGTATCGCCATTTCCCCAGTGCCAACGATCTGTTGGGCGCGGCGTTCATGAGCCTGCTGCAGCCCGCTCCGATGCCACCGGCCGAAGGCGGCCTGCGGGATCAACTGATCGCGGTCGTCGAAGGTTGGTCCGAGACAATCGCCGAGGTGCCCGCTATGCTCACCGCATTGACGTGGTTGGCCTCAGGGCCCGACGCCGGATCCTATTCCGATGTACGCCAAACGGATTCGGATGCTGCCAGCCCCTTGCGGGCGCGAATCATCCAGCTCTACTCCGTGCCGTTCGACACCATTTTCGACAGCCCGGCGGCAGCGGCCGAAATCGATGTCCCCGACCGTATTCAGGCGATCGCGCTGCTCATCGGCCCGCTGATCCTCGGAAGGCTGAGTACGCTGGCCGATTTCGACTACCACACGTGCACCGAGGCAGCCGTCGATGGCTTCCTGGCCACGCACGCCAGGACGAAGCCGATCAGCGCAGCGAGTACCGAATCGGCAAGTGCTTGAGCCCGCCGACGAAGGTGGTGGCGGCCAATTCCGGCTGACCGGCCAGCTCGATCGACTCCAATCGGGGGATCAGTTCGGAGTAGAGGCTGTTCATCTCCATCCGCGCCAACGCGGCGCCGAGGCAGAAATGTACGCCGGATCCGAACGCCACGTGCTTGTTGGGGTCGCGGCCGACGTCGAAACGGAACGGTTCGGAGAAGACCTCTTCATCGCGGTTGCCGGAAACGTAAGCCAGGTAAACGGATTCGCCCTTGGCGATGGGCACGCCGCGGACGGTGGTGTCCTCAGCGGCGGTACGCATGAACTCCTTGACCGGCGTCGTCCACCGAATCATCTCCTCGATCGCGCTGCCCATCAGTCCGGGGTCCTCGCGCAATCTCGCCAGCTCGCCGGGGTTCTCGATCAGCGCCAGCAGCCCGCCGGAGATGGCGTCCTTGGTGGTGTCGTGGCCCGCACTCGCGACGATCACGTAGTAGGACGCGGTGTCGACGTCGGACAGGGGCTCCCCGTCGATGCGCCCGTTGGCGATCGCCGACGCCAGGTCGTCGGTCGGGTGTTCGCGCCGCGACGCGGTCAGCTGGGAGAAATAGGTGAAGAAGTCGAGCAGAATCGCCAGCTGTTCCTCCGGTGAGTTTCCCCGCTTGTTGTACTCCTCGTCGTCCCCGCCGAACATCTCCTGTGTCAGCTGATGCATCCGCGGGAAGTCCTGCTCGGGCAGGCCGAGAAGCGACATGATCACGTAGAGCGGGAAGTTGACCGCGATGTCTGTGACGAAATCGCATTCCGGTCCGATGTCACGCATCCTGTCGACGTAGCGTTTCGCTAATTGGTCGACGTTCACCTTCAAGGCGCGCATGGCCTTGGGGCGGAACCAATCCGCACCGATGGCGCGCACCTTGCGATGGTGCGGATCGTCCATGTGGATCAACGTCCGCAGCCCGGTGCCCGCCTCGAGCTGCTGCTTGCCGAAATCGTCGGCTTCGGCGGTGACGAGAAGCGGTCGTGGCTCGGACAGGAACAGGTTGTTGTCCCGCTCGATGGCCATGATGTCGGCGTGCTTGGTGATCGCCCAGAACGGCCGGTACGGCGGGTTGTCCACCCACGCCACCGGGTTGTTCGCCCGCAGATGGGTCAGCGCCGTGTGCAGCCGTTCGTCGTCGGCGTAAGCCGTCGGATCGGCCAGCACCTTCGCGGCGTCATCCATCGTCGGCGTGCTCATACAGGCTCCTTCACTTACGGGCTGGACAAAACTTGACGGGTGTCAAGTTTCGAGTGTATGTGACGGGGGCCACGCAAGGGAAGAGATGCTCTCGGTACCCTCGGGATTCGTGCTGCCTGCAAAATCTCGTCGTCCGGGACGTGCCGCCGCGACGGCGCTGATGCTGGTGGCGCTGCTTGCGGGGTGTGCGCGCGGAGCGACGGCGGCCATCGAAGTGCCCGACGATCCGGGGGTGGCGCAGACCAAAGCAGGCGCGCTACGCGGCACCGTGGCGGCGGACCATCGCTACTTCGCCGGGGTCCCCTATGCGGCGCCACCGGTCGGGCCGTTGCGCTGGCAACCGCCTACTACGATGCCGAGTTGGACCGGGTTCCGCGACGCAACTCGGCCCGGCCCGAGGTGCATCCAGGATGTCAGCAACGACGTCGAAGGGCGCCGCACCAGTGAGGACTGCCTGACACTCAACGTGTGGACGCCACCTCCGTCCGACGAACCTCGGCCGGTGATGGTGTGGATCCACGGCGGAAGTTTCATCAACGGCAGCGGCGACACCTACAACGCGCGACAGCTGGCGAGCCGCGGCGACATCGTCGTCGTGACCATCAATTACCGACTCGGTGCGTTGGGCTTCATCGCGCACCCGGCACTGGGCCCAGCGGGTGATGTTGGGAACTACGGCCTGGCTGACCAGCAGGCGGCGTTGCGATGGGTGCACGACAACATCGCGGGGTTCGGGGGCGATCCCAACAAGGTGACCATCGCGGGGGAGTCGGCGGGCGGCATGTCGGTCTGCGACCACCTCGTCGCCCCCGGTTCGGAGGGCTTGTTCAGCGCGGCGATCATCCAAAGTGGGCCGTGCCAAGCGCAATACGACCTGCCGGCCGCTGAGCGAGCGAGCCTGCAATATGCGGCCGAGGCGGGGTGCGGCGATCCCGCCACGGTGGCGCAGTGCCTTCGCGCGCTGCCGCCGGACAAGCTGCAGAAGGCGCTGTACTACGGCCGCATCGGAACCGAGCAGTTGAGCGGTCCGGTGACTGGCACGAAGACCCTGCCCGTCGATCCCATGACCGGCGCTGCCGAAGGTCGCGTGGCCCGGGTGCCGGTGGTGGTCGGCACCACAGCCGACGAGTTCAACCTGTTCACCGCGCTGCAGTATCTCCGCGGACGGGCGATCGATGCCGCCCACTATAAGGAGTTGCTGTCAGAGGCGTTCGGCCCGGGTGCCGACGCGGTCGCGCACCGCTATCTGCCGGAGCGGTTCGGTGGCAGTGTGCCGCTGGCATATTCGGCCGCCACGACCGACGGTGTCTTCGCGTGCGTGGCCGACCGTATGGCCGACGCGCTGTCCGAGGCCGCGCCCGTCTACTCATATGTGTTCGACGATGCGACCGCGCCGGCACCGGAGCCGTTGCGCGAGGCGCCGTTTCCCGTCGGCGCGGGCCATTCGTTGGAACTGCGCTACCTGTTCGACGTGCGCGAAGCGCCGCCACTGAATCCCGACCAGCAGCGCCTGTCCGAGGAGATGATGGACTACTGGAGCAGGTTCGTCGCGACGGGCAGGCCGGGTTCCGACTGGCCGGCGCTGAACGAGGGCGACGCGGATGGGCGAATGTCGTTGCAGCCCGGCGGCAACCGCGTCACCACCGATTTCGAGCGAGTCCACGAGTGCCCGTTCTGGGCGGGCCTGAGAGGCTGAGGGTCGTGCCGACGCCCGACCCGAAGACGTACGCCGAACAGTGGGTGCGCGCCTGGAACGCGTACGACATCGATGCGGTGCTCGACCATTTTCATGATGACGTGCTGTTCACGTCGCCTGTCGCGGCGCGGGTCCTGCCCGAGACCGGGGGAGTTGTGCGCGGGAAGGATGCGCTGCGGCACTACTGGACGACAGCGCTGAAGTCGTTGCCGGACCTGCACTTCGAGATCATCGGTGTCTACCGCGGCGCGTCCACGCTGGTGATCAACTATCGCAACCATCGCGGCGGACTGGTGAACGAGGTGCTCGCATTCGACGGTGACGGCCTGGTCCGCGAAGGCCACGGCACGTATCTGGAGTAGCCCGCCGCGTCGAGATCGACGTTTTGCACGGATCTACTCGCACTTTGTCTGCGAAACGTCGGTTTGGGCGGTTAGCGAGCCCGATGAGCAACGCTGTAGCGGTGGTGGGCCATCAGCGGGCCTCCTCGCCTTCCTCGGTGGCTTCTCGGTAGGCGGCGAGCAACTCCTGGGAGAACGCTCCCCGGTCGGCCACGTCGTAGCCGTTGTCGCGAGCCCAATTCCGAATCGCCAGTCGCTGCTGGCGTGGGAAGTCGAACGCCGAGTTGCCCTGCTGGCGCGGTGCAGCCGTCAGCGGCTGCTGGCGTGGGAAGTCCAACGCCGCGTTGCCCTGCTGGCGCGGTGCAGCCGTCAGCGGCTGCTGGCGTGGGAAGTCCAACGGCGAGTTGCCCTGCTGGCGCGGTGCAGGCTCCGGTTTGGGTCGGTTCCCGCTACGCACTCGCCGCCCCGCCGACACGAACGGCTCCAGCGCCGCTCGCAGCATCAGCAGGTTCTGCGGGCACAGGTCGATCTCGTAGAAGTCGGAATCGAAACTGAACCGATGCGTGACGACGCCGTCAGCTTCGGTGCCGTCGATGTCATCAACGAAGATCACTTTCTTAGCCATGTTATTCGTCTTCCTGCTCTCCCGACCGAGCGACCTCGATCAGTCGCTCGGGGGTCGCGGCCTTCAGGCCGTTGTTTAGCCGGTCTTGTTGCCAAATGTGACGAGCCGCGATGGTTTCACTGGTGAACCTCGACGACGGTCTCGTCGACGTAGTTCTCCTGGTGTGCCTGGCGTGCGTCGTCTTCGCTGGCGGCGTAAACCGTCCGGGCGATGTGTTCGCCATCCGAGCCCTCGCTGACGACAATGAAAACGTCGTACATCTCACCCCCGCTGTCGTCGAACCGTGGCGAGCACTTCTCGGCAAGGACGAAGCCGCTCGGGTGGGTGGTGTGGTCTTTCGTCATCTGGTTCTCCCCTGTATCACTGGGTGCCTGCAATAGCAGGAATCAGACGGCAATGTTATCAATTATATGGTGACGGTATCTATGTGATCTGCCTCATAGCCAGTAAGTGGCAGAAGGTGCGAGTACAGATTTCCGATGGCTGCCTCCCGTCGAAGTCCGCTCCGGGTCAGCGGACGTGGCCGTGGGGTGCTGTCAGACTGAAGCCCACCAGCGGAAACGGGAGCGGCGATGGTGACGGTGTACGTGGTGACGGCGGGGAGCGGCGAGAGCTACCGCATCGAACGGATGTATCTCGACGCCGACCAGGCGTACAGGCCCAGGGCTACAACGGTATTGCGCCGGTGGAACCGGTGCAGGTGGAAGAGTGGCAGGTGGGGGATCCGCCGGCGGCCTACGACGGCCCTTACTGGCGGGCGGAGTGGTGGGCACGCATGCCGGTGAGCAAGCGGCGCGGGGCGCTGCGGGACACCGACGAGGGCGACCGGTTTGATGACTTCGCCATCCGGCAGGAGTGGTGGACCGGGGAAACATTGCCCGAGGCCACGGTGGTGCGCCGGGAATTGGCCGGGGTGCCCAAGATCGAGGTGGTCGGGCGATCCAAGGAGAAGGTGGAGGAGATCTTCCGGGAGGCAGTCACCCAGGCGAGGGCCGAGTTGGCCGAAGTGTCCAGGAAGTAGTTTCCGCTACCTGTGCAGGGAATGGAAAGAAAAGGGTATGGCGATTCGACATTGCCGCCCTCGGTGCGCCATGATGCCTGCATGGATAAAGGCGCCCTGGAACGCCTCGGCCACCACGTCGTGAGTCGGCGTGTAGCACTGGGCTACCGCAGCCGCACCGATTTGGCCAGCAGCCTGCAGTTCACCGTGCGCACGCTGGCCGACATCGAGCACGGCGCCCGCAAGGCCAGCGCGGGCACCTACGCCATTTTGGAGAACAAGCTGACCTGGGCCCCCGGCAGCATCGACACCATCCTGGCGGGCGGAGCACCCACCGAAACCGTGGTCGAGCTGCGCCGCACCACCCCCAGCGCCCCGTCCCAGGGATACGCGCTGCGCCCGACCAACCCCAACGCCCTGTCGCAGGTGTCCACCGAGGAATTGCTGCTGGAACTACGACGGCGCATCATCGCCCCCCGCAACAGACGCCACAACACCTGGGACGACGGGGACGGCGGCCTCGACCCGCACGGCGACTGGCCCGAAGAGCGTTAGCAGCGCGAGCGCGCTGTGCGCACGGCATTTGCCCTTTCCCCGTAATGCCGAGCCTCCCGCTCGTCGAGATTGAGGCGCCCGAGAACAGCCGACTCCCGCCCGGTCGTTCGGCGAGTCGTTTTCACATGCGATATGTCGTGGTCGGGGCTGCCATGCCGGGCTACCTTCTTACTCTGGAGTAAGATAATGCCGACGACGGGACGGCCGACCCAGCCGGTTTCCCGTGGCCAGGGATTTGGAGCAGGCCCGGATCTAAGGCATACTGTTCGGGTTGCCTTGAGCCGGGTTTAGGCCTGGCGGGGCATACGACCAGCGTCCTTACGGGCGCGTCCGGTCCCAACCTCGTTCGCGACGGATTTCCAACGCGGCGAGCGTGCGCGAGGGCGACACACCCGAGCGCGGGGGCCGGTGAACCAGAGACAGGTAAACAGCGGCGGCAAGGCCTGCGCGACCGGGTTGTTCTCGGCGTGCGGCTGCAGACCAGGCCCCAGTGCGGGTCCGTTAGTAGTGAGGTAGGAGAAGCGTGGCGGGACAGAAGATCCGCATCAGGCTCAAGGCCTACGACCACGAGGCGATCGACGCCTCGGCGCGCAAGATCGTCGAGACGGTCACCCGTACGGGCGCCAGCGTGGTCGGCCCGGTGCCGCTGCCGACCGAGAAGAACGTGTATTGCGTCATCCGGTCCCCGCATAAGTACAAGGACTCGCGGGAGCACTTCGAGATGCGCACCCACAAGCGACTGATCGACATCCTCGACCCGACGCCGAAGACCGTTGACGCCCTCATGCGTATCGATCTGCCGGCCAGTGTCGACGTCAACATCCAGTAGGAGACCCAAGAGAAATGGCTAGAAAGAGCATTCTGGGCACCAAGCTGGGCATGACGCAGGTGTTCGATGAGAACAACAAGGTCGTGCCGGTGACGGTCGTCAAGGCCGGCCCCAACGTCGTAACGATGATCCGCACTCCGGAGCGCGACGGCTACAGCGCGGTGCAACTCGCCTACGGCGAGATCAGCCCCCGCAAGGTCAACAAGCCCCTATCCGGGCAGTACGCCGCTGCAGGTGTGAACCCGCGCCGTCACATCGCCGAGTTCCGGCTCGACGACGAGACGGCCGCAGCGGAGTACCAGGTCGGCCAGGAGCTGACCGCCGAGATCTTCACCGACGGAGCATTCGTCGACGTGACGGGCACTTCCAAGGGCAAGGGCTTCGCGGGCACCATGAAGCGTCACGGCTTCAAGGGCCAGGGCGCCAGCCACGGCGCCCAGGCGGTGCACCGTCGTCCCGGTTCCATCGGCGGCTGCGCGACTCCCGGCCGTGTGTTCAAGGGCACCCGCATGTCGGGCCGGATGGGCAGCGACCGCGTGACGACCCAGAACCTGGTGGTGCACAAGGTCGATGCCGAGAACGGCGTGCTGTTGATCAAGGGTGCCATTCCCGGCCGCAACGGCGGACTGGTGACGGTCCGCAGCGCAATCAAGCGAGGCGAGAAGTAATGGCTGCTTTGAAGATTGATGTCCACACCCCGGCGGGTAAGAAGGACGGCTCTGTGGAGCTGCCCGCCGAGCTGTTCGACGCCGAGGCCAACATTGCGCTGATGCACCAGGTCGTCGAGGCACAGCTGGCGGCCAAGCGTCAGGGCACGCACTCGACCAAGACGCGTGGCGAGGTGCGCGGCGGTGGCAAGAAGCCGTACCGGCAGAAAGGCACCGGCCGCGCCCGTCAGGGTTCGACGCGTGCACCGCAGTTCACCGGCGGCGGCGTCGTGCACGGCCCCCAGCCGCGCGACTACAGCCAGCGCACCCCGAAGAAGATGATCGCCGCCGCCCTGCGCGGGGCGCTTTCGGACCGGGCGCGCAACGGCCGCATCCATGCGGTGACGGAGCTCGTCGAAGGGCAGACCCCGTCGACCAAGAGCGCAAAGACGTTCCTGGCAACACTGACCGAGAACAAGCATGTGCTGATCGTGATCGGTCGCAGCGACGAGGCCGGCGCGTTGAGCGTGCGCAATCTGCCCGGTGTGCACGTCCTCACGCCGGACCAGTTGAACACCTACGACGTGCTGAAGGCCGACGACGTGGTGTTCAGCGTGGAGGCGCTGGACAGCTACGTCACGGCAGCAACAGCAAGCTCCGACAAGACCGCTGAGGAGGTTTCGGCCTGATGGCGACCGTCACTGACCCCCGCGACATCATCTTGGCCCCGGTGATCTCGGAGAAGTCCTACGGGCTGATCGAGGACAACGTGTACACGTTCGTCGTGCACCCGAACTCGAACAAGACGCAGATCAAGATCGCGATCGAGAAGATCTTCAAGGTCGAGGTCGCGTCGGTGAACACGCTCAACCGGCAGGGCAAGCGCAAGCGCACCCGCGCCGGCTACGGCAAGCGCAAGGACACCAAGCGCGCCATCGTCACGCTGGTCGCGGGCAGCAAGCCGATTGACCTGTTCGGAGCACCGGCCTAGCCGGCGGATAGCAGAGAGACTTAGAGAAACATGGGAATTCGCAAGTACAAGCCGACGACCCCGGGTCGTCGCGGTGCCAGCGTCTCCGATTTCGCCGAGATCACTCGCGACCATCCGGAGAAGTCGCTGGTTCGCCCGCTGCACGGCAGGGGCGGCCGCAACGCGCACGGTCGGATCACCACGCGTCACAAGGGTGGCGGCCACAAGCGCGCCTACCGCGTGATCGACTTCCGTCGCAACGACAAGGACGGCGTCAACGCCAAGGTCGCGCACATCGAGTACGACCCGAACCGCACCGCCAACATCGCACTGCTGCACTTCCTGGACGGTGAGAAGCGCTACATCATTGCGCCGCAGGGTCTCTCGCAGGGCGACATCGTGGAATCCGGCGCCAACGCCGACATCAAGCCCGGTAACAACCTGCCGTTGCGCAACATCCCGGCGGGCACGCTGATCCACGCGGTGGAGCTGCGGCCGGGTGGCGGGGCCAAGATGGCGCGTTCGGCAGGATCCAGCATCCAGCTGCTGGGCAAGGAGGGCACCTACGCATCGCTGCGTATGCCGTCCGGTGAAATCCGCCGCGTCGACGTGCGCTGCCGCGCCACCGTCGGCGAGGTCGGCAATGCCGAGCAGGCCAACATCAACTGGGGTAAGGCCGGCCGTATGCGGTGGAAGGGCAAGCGCCCCACCGTCCGTGGTGTCGTGATGAACCCGGTCGACCATCCGCACGGCGGCGGCGAGGGCAAGACCTCCGGCGGCCGTCACCCGGTCAGCCCGTGGGGTAAGCCCGAGGGCCGCACCCGCAAGTCCCACAAACCGAGCGACAAGCTCATCGTCCGACGCCGGCGCACCGGCAAGAAGCACCGGTAGGAGTAGACGATGCCACGCAGCCTCAAGAAGGGTCCGTTCGTCGACGACCATCTGCTCAAGAAGGTCGACGTTCAGAACGAGAAGAACAGCAAGCAGGTCATCAAGACCTGGTCGCGTCGGTCGACGATCATTCCCGATTTCATCGGGCATACCTTCGCGGTGCACGACGGCCGCAAGCATGTCCCGGTGTTCGTCACCGAGGCGATGGTCGGGCACAAGCTCGGCGAGTTCGCACCGACCCGCACGTTCAAGGGTCACATCAAGGACGACCGGAAGGCTAAGCGCCGGTAATGACTACGACGACTGAATACCCGACCGCGGTCGCCAAGGCGCGCTTCGTGCGCATCTCGCCGACCAAGGCACGCCGGGTCATCGACCTGGTGCGCGGCAAGTCGGTGACCGAGGCGCTCGACATCCTGCGGTGGGCGCCGCAGGATGCCAGCGAACCGGTCGCCAAGGTGATCGCGAGCGCAGCGGCCAACGCGCAGAACAACGAGGGTCTGGACCCGTCCACCCTCGTGGTGGCCACGATCCACGCCGATGGGGGCCCCACCGCCAAGCGCATCCGCCCGCGCGCCCAGGGCCGCGCGTTCCGGATTCGCAAGCGCACCAGCCACATCACGGTGATCGTGGAGAGCAGGCCCAGCCGTGAGGGTGGGCGCGGTGGCGCGTCCGCTCGGTCCGCCAGCGCCGCACGCTCGCGACGCGCGCAGGGCAGCAAGGCGGCCGCGGCGAAGAAGCCGTCGACCAAGGCGGCAGCCGAGACGGTGAGCACCGAGACAGTGACTGTGGATACGGCGCCGGCCAAGAAGGCCGCCGCGAAGAAGGCTCCGGCCAACAAGGCCGCCGCGAAGACTGCAGAAGCTTCTGACGAAGCGAAGGAGGGCTCGGAGTAGTGGGCCAGAAAATCAATCCCCACGGCTTCCGCCTCGGTATCACCACCGACTGGAAGTCCCGGTGGTATGCCGACAAGCAGTACAAGGACTACGTCAAGGAAGACGTGGCGATCCGTCGGCTGCTGGCCACCGGTCTGGAGCGCGCCGGCATCGCCGACGTGGAGATCGAGCGCACCCGCGACCGGGTCCGCGTCGACATCCACACCGCGCGTCCGGGCATCGTGATCGGCCGCCGCGGCACCGAAGCCGACCGCATCCGCACCGATCTGGAGAAGCTGACCGGCAAGCAGGTTCAGCTGAACATCCTCGAGGTCAAGAATCCCGAGTCGGTGGCTCAGCTTGTCGCCCAGGGTGTTGCCGAGCAGCTGTCCAACCGTGTCGCGTTCCGTCGCGCCATGCGCAAGGCCATCCAGTCCGCGATGCGCCAGCCCAACGTCAAGGGCATCCGGGTGCAGTGCTCGGGCCGCCTCGGTGGCGCCGAGATGAGCCGCTCGGAGTTCTACCGCGAGGGCCGGGTGCCGCTGCACACGCTGCGCGCCGACATCGATTACGGCTTGTACGAAGCCAAGACGACCTTCGGCCGCATCGGCGTGAAGGTGTGGATCTACAAGGGCGACATCGTCGGTGGCAAGCGTGAGCTGACCGCCGCGGTTCCGGCAGGCGCGGATCGTCCGCGTCGCGAACGTCCGTCGGGCACTCGGCCGCGCCGCAGTGGCGCGTCGGGTACCACCGCGACGAGCACCGAGGCAGGTCGCGCCGCCACTGAAGAGGCGCCTGCGGTCGTCGAGGCGCCCGAGGCAACTGCCGAGGCTTCTCCCTCTGTGCCCACAGAAGCTACAACTTCTGAGGAGAGCTGAATCATGTTGATTCCCCGCAAGGTCAAGCACCGCAAGCAACACCATCCGCGGCAGCGCGGCATCGCCAGCGGCGGCACCTCGGTGAGCTTTGGTGACTACGGGATCCAGGCGCTGGAGCACGCGTACATCACCAACCGGCAGATCGAGTCCGCTCGTATCGCCATCAACCGGCACATCAAGCGTGGCGGCAAGGTGTGGATCAACATCTTCCCGGACCGCCCGCTGACCAAGAAGCCCGCAGAAACCCGCATGGGTTCCGGTAAGGGTTCGCCGGAGTGGTGGGTGGCCAACGTCAAGCCGGGCCGCGTGCTCTTCGAGCTCAGCTACCCCGACGAGAAGACCGCGCGCGAGGCACTGACCCGCGCGATCCACAAGCTGCCGATCAAGGCACGCATTGTTACCCGAGAGGAGCACTTCTGATGGCAGTGGGAGTGACGCCGGGCGAGCTGCGCGAACTCACCGACGACGAGCTGAAAGACAAGCTGCGCGAGTCGAAGGAAGAGTTGTTCAATCTTCGCTTCCAGATGGCGACCGGTCAGCTGGCCAACAACCGCCGGCTTCGCACAGTGCGGCAGGAAATCGCGCGCGTGTACACCGTGCTGCGTGAACGTGAATTGGGTCTGGCCTCCGGGCCTGCAGGTGAGGGATCGTAATGGCAGAAAAAGCAAAGAGCGACAACGGCACTGCTGCCGGATCGCGGCACACTCCGCGCACCGCGAAGCCGCGTGGGCGTCGTAAGACACGCATCGGCTACGTGGTCAGTGACAAGATGCAGAAGACCATCGTGGTCGAACTGGAAGATCGTAAGAGCCACCCGCTGTACGGCAAGATCATCCGCACCACCACGAAGGTCAAGGCGCACGACGAGAACGGTGACGCCGGTATCGGCGACCGGGTTTCGCTGATGGAGACCCGACCGTTGTCGGCCACCAAGCGCTGGCGTCTCGTCGAGATCCTCGAACGGGCGAAATAAGCCGGACCGCAAAAGGAAAGCCCCCGCCGCGTGTCGGGGGCTTTTCGCATCTCATGGACGTCACTTTCTCGCCACAGATCGCAGAATCCCGTTTGTCGGTCGACACACATGGTTAACCTTCGGCTCATGGGGGATGCCCTTGCGCGTGTTCTGAAGGTCGCAATGCTCGTCATCCTGGGCGTGACCATGTTGGCTGTGTTGGCTGTCGGCAACGGAACACCCCGGTCGACCGCCGCGCCGGGTGACGGGGGGCAGGTTGCGGATGCGCCGACGCTGACCTTGACGTCGCTCGGAGGCGACACCGACGTGTCGTTGTACGGCCTGCAGGGAAGCCAAACCATAACTGTCCCTGTGTCGAAGGGGCTGACACCGAGCGCGTTGATTGCCGACGTCGAGTTGCCGCCATATGTGCGGGGTGGAACTCTCTATGTGACCCAGGAACGCCGGACGTTGTCCCGTCTCGAGTTGCTGATGGCCGAGAGCACGCCGCTGTCGATCCCCCTGACGGGTGCACGCGTCGTCGACAATTCGGTGACGTTCACGGTGCGTAGCACACTGCTGCCCGAAGAGGGTGACTGTCTGTACGACCCCACGGTTCCGCTGCAACTCACCGAAGCCGCGATCGCGTACACGGGCAAGGAAACCGCGCCGACCATGGTCGCCGACTTCCTTCCGACGGTCCTGAAGAAGATGACGATCTTCACTCCGCAGAAACCATCGGCCGCGGAATCCGATGCAGCCGTGCGGTTGACGACGGCGATCGTTTCGCGCTACGGCAAGCAGAACACCGACGTCGACGTCGCACCCCTGGGAAATGACCAAGCTCCTCCACCGTCGGGGGCTCTGGAGCGCAACGTCGTCATCCGTGAGGGCTCGGATGCCGCCGTCTCGCTTAGGGGCGGCGACGCGGGCGTGCCCGCCCTGCAGATCGCCGGGTCGGCCGACGAACTCGCTAACCAGGTGCGGCTACTCAGCAGCGATCTATCCGAGCTGGCGTTGTCCTCTAAAGCCGTTGCAGGCCCGATAAACGCAAGTCCGCAGCAACCCGCGAACCAGACCACGCTCCGGGACGTCGGCCAGCCCGGTGTGAAGGCGACCGCGTTCAAACCACAGGTCTTCATCGGCCTCGACCAAACTCGCCTCGGTAGGCCGGTACGCGATGTGCGTGTGCACCTGGAGGGCTCCTACACGCCACTGCCGTCCACCGTCGGCGGACAGGTCGTGGTGTCGGTCGGCGGCGAGACGATCGACCGGTGGGCGGCGGACTCGAGCGGTGCGATCGACCGCTGGGTCAGCATCCCGAAGTCGGAATTGCAGCGCTACACCAACCTTTCCGTGGCCGTCGATATCGCGGGCAACACCGGACAGTGCGGCGAGTTCCAACCGGTGACGTTGACGATCGACGGTGACACCACGATCGACAGCAGCCCCGCGGATCCTCCCGAACCGGCTGGCTTCCAATCGATTCCACAGGCACTGATGCCTAAGATGCAGGTCGGCGTGGAACCGGAATCGTTCGCCGACACGGCCCGTGCTGTGTCGATTCTGGAGGGGCTGCAACGACTCAGCGGGTCGCGCATCGACACCGAGGTGGTGCCTTTGGCGAGCGCGATCGACAGCGAGTCTCCCGCCGTCCTGATCTCTGCCGACGGCTGGGACGACGACTCAGTGGTTCCCCCGGTGCGCAACTTGACGGACGGGAAGGTCGAAGTCGAACGCATCGGTGGGGGGAGCCCCGCCACGTTGACGCTCGATCCGGCAACGCGGTTCGCGTCTCTTCAGACGGGCCGCAGCGGCAACCGCACAGTCCTCTTCGCAACGTCGGAAAACGCGCCGGGACAACTCGACTCACTACTCGACTGGCTTGACGGTGATGTGCGTCGGTGGTCGTCGCTGGACGGGACCGCGGTGATCTCGATGCGGGGCGGCGATCCGGTGGAGGTCAATACCGAGACGGCAGCACCGCCGGCTGCACCGGAGGACAGTGGCACGAACCCGTTGTGGTGGGTCGCCGCAGGCGTGGGTGTGGTCATCGGCGCAGGCGTCGCCGCGATCGTCTTCCACCGCAGAAGCCGCGGCTGAGAACTGGGCCCTACACCCCGCAGGGGACTCATCCGAGCCTCTCGCTCAGGGTGATTGCAAATACCTTGTGCGCCAGACGGCTTCGGCGCCTGGCGCGTCGTTGAGTTCACGACGATTCAAAGGCTTATTCGCAGCGGCCTATGTTGGCTAGCTTTGCCTCCTTGATCACCCCTGCGGTGCGCACGGAACAAGGAGCGTTGATGACCCTCACCCCAGGCGATCTTCGGGTGCCCACCCCGCGCGACATCAAGGTGGGTGCCCAGGATGTGCATCGCTGGATTCAGGACATGGGGTGGGACGTTCCAGGCGGTCGCTCGAAGTACCCGACGAAGTATCAGTTCGACGGCGGCACTCGCGAGCAGTTCAAGTTGATCGTCGGCGAGTACTGCCGAATGGAGACCGAGAAGGACGACCGGCAGTACGGCTCGCTGTTGGACAGCCTGGCCCGGCTCCAGGCCGGCGGCCGAATCGAACCCCGGTGGGCCGAGTCGATGAAGTTCGTCAGCTCGTTCCTCGAACTGGGCGAGTATGCGTCGATCGGCGGGTCGGCCATGCTCCTGGACGCTGTGGTCTCGCCCGAACAGCGCAACGGCTACCTCGCACAGGTCGAGGACGAGGTTCGCCACACGAACCAGCTTGGCTACCTGAAGAAGTACTTCGCATCCCAGTACTACGACCCGGCGGGCTTCACCGGCGCGAGGGGACATCGGCACGGCAACCCGCTGTTCTGGAGCAACCGGCAGCAGGCCTGCGAGACGTTCGTGTCCGGGGACCCGGTCCTGATCTCGCTGAACCTGCAGATGGTCGCCGAGGCCTGTTTCACCAACCCGCTCGTGGTGGCGATGACCGAATGGGCCGCCGCCAACGGGGACGAGGTGACACCGACGGTCTTCCTGTCGATCCAGTCCGACGAGCTGCGCCATATGGCCAACGGCTACCAGACGATCGTCTCGGTCATCGAAAACGACCACAACATGCAGTATCTGCAGACCGATCTGGAGAACGCGTTCTGGATTCAGCACCGGGGATTCAGTTCGATGGTCGGGCGCGCCTTCGAATACGGTGCGGTCAACCGCGCAGAGCCGTGGGCGCAGACCTGGAATGACTGGGTCATCGAGGACTGGGGCGGCATCTGGATGGGCCGCTTCTCGAAATTCGGCCTGGATTCGCCGAGGAACCTCGCCGACGCCAGCCGCGACGCCTACTGGGCCCATCACGATTCGTTCGCCATCGCGTACGCACTCTGGCCGTTCATCGGGTACCGGATCGAGCTTCCGAACGACACCGACAAGGAATGGTTCGAACGCCACTATCCGGGTTGGTACAGCTCGCTCGGGCGAATCTTGGACCGGTGGAAGGAAATCGGTGTCGAGGACCCGGCGAATCGGACCAGCCCTATCGAGCATCTGATCGAGCTCGGCAAGGTCCTGCACATCTGCCGGGTCTGCCAGTCACCCCTTCTGCAGCTGGCTTCCGAAGCCCAACGTGGCGTTGCGGGCTCGACCGCAGTGCAGACACGTGTCATAGAATACGGCGGACGCAAGCATGCGCTGTGTTCGGACTGGTGCGAGCGGATGTACCTGCAGGAGCCGGAGCGCTATACCGGAGAGAACTTCCTGGAGATCTTCGACGGCTGGGAACTGTCGGAGATCGTGCGGGCCACCGGCGGGGTGCGCAGCGACGGACGAACCCTTGTCGCCCAACCCCATCTGAACAGCGAACGGCTCTGGACGCTGGAAGATCTGGCGGCGACCTGCGTGGTCCTGCGCGACCCGCACGTCGCGGGCGTCAGCTTCGAGAAGGGCTGAGCCCCGCTGTGGCCAACACCTACCGGCGCAATCTGCTCAACCCGGAGTACGACCTCGAGCGTCAACCGCTCGAGACCCAGCGCACCGCCGTCCAGTTCGCCAACCCGTACCGCAGGCGCCTCTCCGAGTACGAACAGGTGCTGCTCTACGCACAGCCGAACCCCGACTGGATCCGGGGCGGAATCGGCGTAGGTGGATGGTCCACCCGCTTTCCGGGCGGACGCGGAGCGTGGGAGAACTACTTCACCGAGGCCCGCTGCACCGACTGGTTCGCGTTCCGGGACCCCGAAGGCCGTTGGCAGAAACCGTATGTCGCGGAGAAGGCCGACCAGTGGCGCACCACTGGCAGGCTGTTCACCACCTTCGCGAGCCATTCACTGCACCGCGGCGCCGATCCGGCATGGATCCAGACCGTCATCGGTGAGCAACTCGGCGCCGTCGTGCTGCACGACTACGGCCTCTTCATGGCGTTGACGTCCCCCATCCGCGACAGCTTGGTCGACACCCTGCGGGTGGCGATCGTCAACTGGGCGTTAGATTTCCTCGACAGCGCACAGCAGATCCAGGCCGAGAAGGTCTACCTGGGCCAGGCCATCGACGAGTCACTCGCCGAGCTGGCACCGGCCAAGCAGCTGTGGCTGCACGATCCGGCCTGGGCCGGTTCGCGCACCTTCGTCGAACATCTCTGGCGCGACGGCTATGACCACATCGAGGTCGTATTCGCCCTGGCGCTGATCTACGAGCCGTTGTTCGGTCGATTCCTGCGCCAGGAGTATTTCTACCGGTTGGCGCCGCTTCACGGCGATCACCTCACTCCCCAAGTCCTTTGGCCCTCGTTGCGTTCCGTCGAGGCGGCGAACACATGGACGCGCGAACTCTTCGACCGGATCCTCGGGGCGGATGCCGAGTTCGGCACCTACAACAAGCAGCTGATGGCGTGGTGGACACAGAGATGGCTGCCGCGGGCCGTTGACGCCGTCGCGGACATCTCCGTGCTGTTCGAGTCGACCGACCTCTTGCGGAGCAGCCCCGTCGAGTCGCCACGGCAGATATTCGAAGCGGTGGTGACCGATTGGCTCCGCGACGCCGCACCGGTCTGGGGTTCGGACGTGACCGCCGAAGACCTGCTCGCGCTTTACGACAAGCGTCGGGCCACCGGGAGGGCAGCGTGACGGAAGCACCTGCGGGCGAGCTGAACTCGCATCGTGCCGCTGTTGACCGACGGGTCGCCGCCGTCGATGTCGAGCAGGTTCGCGCCAACATGTTCAGTGACGCCGCCGTGGTCGAGTCCCGACGTGTCGTGCTGGCGCTGACCAAGGCCGACGAGATCGAGGCGACGGTCGAGTGGCTCAACGAGCGGTACGAAGACGAGCCGAGCCTCCGCATCGAAGACTGCGGGACGTATTACCGAATCGACTGCCTGGAGGGCTTCGAGATCGACGCCGACGAGGTCGCTGAACTCCTCGGCAGGCCGTTCTCCGTCTACGACCTCCTCGTCAACGTGACGACCACGATCGGGAGGGCCTACGTGAACGGCAACGTGTTCGCCATCACCACCGACCTCATCGGCTGGGAGCGCGAGGTCCCGCGATGACCGTCGAGCACAAGGTGGCGCTCACCTTCGAGGGCGCGGACCGCATCGATATCGCCTGCCGCGATGACGAAGACGTCATCACTGCCGCACTTCGCCAGGGCCATCTGCTGCTCAGCGACTGCCGCGAGGGGAGCTGTTCGACGTGCCGTGGGTTTCTGGTCGACGGCGACTATGACCAGTTGCTGCCTCACAGTCCCCACGCCCTCACCGATGCCGAGGAGGAGGAAGGACTGATTCTCGCGTGCCGGCTGCGGCCGGGCAGCGACCTCGAGATCGACTTCGACTATCCCGCCGATCGCGTGGGTCGCTACGAGGACGGAACCCGCAACGGGCAGATCGTGGCCGCGGATCGGCTGTCCGAGACAGTCGCCCGAATCATCGTGCGCACCAACGCGGCCCAAAATCCGTTCGCGTGGGACCCCGGTCAGTATCTCCACGTCACCCTGCTTGCCTTAGGAGTTACCCGCGACTATTCGATGGCCAACGCACCCGACGGATCTCGTCAACTCGAGTTCCTGATCCGGCTGCTGCCCGATGGTCGGTTCTCGGGACACTTGGCCGCCGGCTTGGGGAAGGGTGAACCGGTCCGACTACGAGGTCCGTACGGCCAGTTCGCTTTTCGTGATGATGCCAAGCCCGTCTTCATCGCGGGCGGGACCGGGCTCGCGCCGGTGCTTGCCATTCTGCGGTCGCTGGTCGGTACCGCGCCGATGACAGATGCACGGTTGGTCTTCGGAACCTCCGAGGAATCGGATCTGTTCTGCCTCGACGAACTGTCCAGCCTGGGTGAGGGCCTGCCCAACCTCGACGCGGTGATCACCGTCGAGCATCCCACCGAGGGCTGGTCGGGCGCGGCGGGCCGGGTGATCGACCATCTCGACCCCATCGATCCGACGCGGTCGTACTACCTCTGCGGTCCACCGCAGATGATCACGGCCGCCGAGGAGCTGCTTCTCGGCGGGGGTGTGCCGCGCGAGAGCATCCACATCGAACGATTCCTCGAAACAGGAGACGAGCAGCCATGACTCGGACAGTAAAGGCTGCGGCGGGCGCGACCCCTCGCACCGAATATCCCCCCTTCGGAAACCAGGCGTCCCGCGCCGAGTGGACGGCACGCCTCGCCGAGGTGACAGATCTTCGCACCGCCCTCGACCTTCTGCTCGAGTGGCGGGCCGCGCGGGGAGCCAATCCTCTGGAGGAAGCCGACTTCCTCTGGATCGAGTCACGCATCGAAGACCGAGTCGCAGTGCTGCGCTTTGCCGAACTCCCCGGCGAGGTCATCGACACCAGGACGCTGACCGGCGAGCCGATCGCGGAGGTCTGTGGCGCCGCACTCGCAGATGCCATCGCGGCTGCCGACGTCGCAGCGCTCGAAGCGGTCGTGGCGGCATTTCGGCGCCGCTACAAGCCACCGGTGATCCCGACCGTGCCGTTCATGCGAACCGAGACCGAACTGGCCGAACTGCTCATCCGGCGCCGCACCAAGGGCTGGTACGACGAGCCACTGGCCGAGCTACGACGCCGCAGGTCGGCCGTCGTAGTCGATTAAACAGCCGAGATAACACCAACTTCCAACACATACAAGGAGATCCGCTCGTGCCCGAACTCGAATTCATCCAGCAATCAGGCGCATTGGGGTATGCGCTGCTCTTCGGCCCGGGAATTGTGCTGCTGCTCATCGCCCTCGCCGTCAAAGGAGCCGTCAAGACGACGCACAACTTCGTGATCTCGGGGCGCCTGTTGGGCTTCGGTTTCGGAGTTGCGTCACTCATCTCGGTGTGGACGTGGTCGATGGCGGTCATGCTGTCCTCCGCTCAGGCCTACACCTGGGGCACCTCCGGACTCGTCTGGTTCATCGTGCCCAACGGGCTCGCGGTGATCATCATGGTCCCGTTCGGTTTAAAGGTTCGTCAGAAGATGCCGGCCGGATACACCCTCGCGGAGTTCATCCGCGCCCGGTTCCAGACCGGAATCAGCAGTGTGGCCACACTCATCTTCCTGATCGGTGCCCTGCTCGGCGTCATCATGATCAACCTGGCCGGCCTGGTCTTGATCATGAACACCATCTTCGGACTGACGCCATTCAGCATCGTCGTCACCGGCATCATCGTCGTCACCGTCTACTCGTACTTCGGTGGACTGACGACATCTGCGGTGACGGGAACACTGAACACGCTTCTTCTCGGTGTGGGTTCCTCGATTGTCGTCCTCTATGCGTTGGCCAAGGCAGGCGGGGCACAGCTGGTGTTCAACGAGGTCGAGAAGGTCGGCGGCGAGCACCTGAACCCGTTCAATCCCGTCACCGCAGCGAGTTTCGGTCTTGCGCTGGCCCTCGGCCTGCTCACCAACGTCATCGCCGACCAGTCGTTCTGGCAACGGGTGTGGGCGATCCGGCCGAAGGACCTTGGCCGCAGCTTCCTGTGGGCGGGCGTGTGGTTCTACCCGATCCCGTTGGCGCTCGGCCTTCTCGGCTTCATCGGTCTCGCCGCCGGGGTCACCCTTGACGACCTGGGTTCGCTTGGCGCAGGGGCGGTCGGTCCGCATGTCATCGCCAGCCTCGGCCTGCCGGTGATCATCGTCGCCCTTTATACCCTCGTGGTGGTCAACGCGTGCTTCGCGGCCATCGACGGTGCGCTGTCGGGCGTCACATCGCTGGTGGCGGTCGACATCGTGCACCGGTACTGGCCGAAGGTGTCCGAGCGCAGGCTGCTTGGCGTCACCAAGACGAGCATGATCGTCGCCGCGGCAGTCGCAGGCGGGGTCGTGCTGACCGGCATCGACTACGTGAATCTCGTTACCACCGTGTACTTCTACGGCACCAGCCTGCTCATTCCGGTAACCCTCAGCATCTTCTGGAACCGCATGACCGGGGCCGGATACGTCTGGGGTGTGATCGCGGGTGTCGCCGTCGGAGGTCCGCTGCGGGAGACGCTGGGGCCGACATACGGTCCTCTGTTCGGGATCATCGGCTTGATCGCGGCCTCGGCCATCGTCTCCGTCGTCGTCAGCCTGCGCCAGAACCAAGTGTTCGACTTCGGCAGCCTGGCCGAAGGCAACTCGGCGCTGCTGGCGCGCGGGAACGCCACGGCGCCGGCAACCACGGTGGCAGAGCCGGAGACCGGGGCAGTTGACGACGTGCTTCCCGAGACCGCCGGTCAGCAGTAATAGACAGAACATCAGAAAGGCACTGTCGTGGTTATTTTCTACATCGGAGCAAGTATCGGCTTGGTCCTCGCCGTGGTCTACCTCATCGTCGGAGCCCTGAGCTTCGTGCGAATCCGTCGAGAGTTATTGAAGGGAACGAACTTCGAGGTCGTGCAGGAGGAGCAGACAGATTCCTCCGAAGTGGCACTGGTGCCCGGGTTCACCTGGAAGGCCAGCCTGGCCGTCCTGACATCGTTCGTCCTGTTGGTCATCGCTTCGTACAGTGGCGTGTTCTGGTACGTGCTCGCGCTGAGTGGGCTGGGCACCGCGGCCGCGGTGATCGTCGCGTTCGTGCTCGAGTTGCGCAACGACCGCACCGAAGTGACCGGGCCCGCATGACCAAGACGAAGGCGCACCTGCTGGGCTTCGTCCAGCACGGGGTGATGAACCACGCGTCCACCATGTGGGCCCACCCCCGCGACAAGGTCGGCTACCACTGGTCGCGTCCGGAGTACTGGCGCGACCTCGGTCGCATCATGGAACGCGGGCTTTTCGACGCGATGTTCATCGCCGACGAACTCGCGCCGTACACCACCTACAAGGGCAACTCCGATCCCGTCGTGAAGTACGCCGGTCAGTGTCCGGTGCACGAACCCGCAACCCTTGTGCCGATCATCGGGGCGTTCACCAAACACCTCGGGATCGGCATCACGCTGTCGACTTCTTTTGTGCCGCCGTACATGATGGCGCGGCACCTGTCCTCGCTGGACCACCTCACAGGAGGCCGCGTCGGCTGGAACATCGTCACCTCGTACTCCAAGAGTGAGTTTCAGGCGATGGGCAAGGAGAATCTCACGCCGCGTGACAAGCGGTACGAGGTCGTCGAGGAGTACATGCAGCTTCTGTACCAGCTGTGGGACTCATGGGATGACGATGCGATTGTCTACGACCGGGAGAACGGGATCTTCGCCGACCCTTCAAAGGTGCGCGAAGTCGACTTCCAGGGTGAGTTCTTCAAGTCCAAGGGCCGCCACTTCGTCGCACCGTCGCCGCAGAAGCGGCCGGTGCTGTGGCAGGCCGGCTCGTCGGCGCAGGGCCGCGAATTCGCCTCCAAGCACGCCGAATCCGTGTTCGGCATCTTCCCGACGCCCAAGAGCATGCGAGCGTACGCCGACGACATCCGCACCCGCGCCGACGATCACGGCCGGGACCCGGAGTCGGTCAAACTCATCTACGGCCTGCAGACCATAATCGACCGCGACAAGTCACGCGCCAACGACAAGTACGCGGAGTTCGTCGAGAATGTTCAGATCGAGAGCGCGCTCGGAATCCTCTCCGGCCATACGGGTTTCGACTTCTCCACACTCGGCCTGGACGACAACGTCGTGGACGCGGACGTGCAGGGCATCCGCGGGCTGTTCGACGCGATCCTCGAAGCCAAGGACGGCGCCCCGGTGACGGTGCGCGAGGCAGCGCAGATCTACGGCGTGTCGATGGGCGCCCCCGTGGCCGTCGGTACCCCTGCCGACGTCGCCGATCAGATGGAGCACTACCTCGACGACGGCGGCTGCAACGGTTTCATGCTGCTGGCCACCGACACCCCGGGCTGCTTCAACGACGTGACCGAACTGCTCGTGCCCGAACTGCAGCGGCGCGGCCGGTACCGGACGCGCTATCCCGGAACGACGTTGCGCGAGAGCCTGCAGGAGTACTAGCCGCGTCAACCGGCCAGTGGATAACTTCCGCGGTTATCGGCGGAACGCTCCGAGAGCGTTTGACAAGCGGCGCTAGTCGTCCTCACCTTGGTCGTCACCGTTTTCCCAGCCGTGGCCCCACCCACCGTCCCAGTGCGGGTCCCAGTCGACCCATCCGGGCCCGTTGATGCATGCCGATACGTTTCCCCACGGGCCACTGACGCAGACACCCGGATCTGCCGCCGCCTGACCTGCTCCCGCAACCGCGAACACCACCGGCACCGCCGCCGCGCCGAGCCCCGCTGCCGTCTTTCCGAGAATCCCTGACCAGCCCATATGCGCCCTCAATCCTTCCCAACCCGTCTATGAGTCTAATCCTGTGTGCCGCCTGACACTCCTCGGCCGACAACCACGGCAACCTGTTTGAGCCGGGTAACCGTCAGCGCCCAATCCTTAAACGTACTTCGCGTAGTCGTTGCCACCATCTGCTCAAAACGTTCCACGACTGGGACGATCTTCAGCTGCCTGACGGGTCAGGCGGGTGGAGTCAGCTCCAACAATCGATCGGGATTCGCGGCAAGCAGGGCCAGTTCCTTGCGCGCCCGACGTTCGACGAGCAGCGGAATGTAGTCGCGGATCGCGCTCTGTACCAGGTGCTTGTAGGCATCTTCGACGGCTGCGGCGATCAGGCCCGTAGGCAATTGAGAGAACTTGCCCACAAGGCATCCTGCGACCTCGTCGAGCAGTTCTCGCTCAGCCCCGTCGGTCCTGTGGGGCCCTGGGTCGCGGGCTTCGACCTACATCGACCGCTGACGAGGCTCAGGAGCCGCGCACCAGGGTCACGACGTGACCGCAGTAGCCCAGCATCCGGTAGTTGGCCCCTATCCGCTGCTCTCGTACCGGGCGATCCGCATCGCACTGAGGGCATCGCATGGTGGTGGGCTCCGAGGGGCTCAGTTCTCGCTCACTTCTCTTTGCCATGCTAAGGATTCTGAGGCCACTTTTAACACCCGTCAATTTTTGTGACGAATCCGTCATTGGCCCATGCTCCCACGCAGGGTGGCTCCTTGGCTGCGGTTGGTTCTGCGGCCCTTTGCCGTAGTTGGGTCAACCTGTATCCCAGGAAATTTCCTGACGGTCCGGAGTTTTGGACGTACCTATTTAGGGGAGTTAGCGCCCGTGGCCGCCACCGTAGTCGCCGCCGCCCATCACAGGCCCGCCGCTGCCCATCCCGGGCCCGCCGGGAGGCGCAGGGACGATGTTCATATTGTTGTCGGGGACGTTGCATTGACCGTCGATTACTACTTGACCGGGTTCGCAAGCAATGTCTCCCGGCTGGGCGACGGCGGCGGGTGCGCCGATCATTGCGGATACCGCAAACCCTGCGCCAACCGCGGCCAAGAGTGCGGTGATGGTTTGTGATCTTGTTGGGCGCATAGCTCGCCTCTTTTCTACTGCTAGAGAGCGGCACCGTAGTACCTAGACCTGTCTTTTGCCAGGGGCGTAAGCAACGAATGTCATGGCTCAGCGGTGATCCCGGTTTTGCCAACCTGTGTCCTAGCTTGATTCCTGACGGAACGGTCATCTGGACTTCACCCAGCGGCAGGCGCTACACCACCAAACCCGGTAGCCGGCTGTTCTTCCCGCTGTGGGACACCACGACCGCCGACCTTCCCCCGCCACCCCCAACGACGCCGACCACCAATAATCGCGGACTAATGATGCCCCGTCGGCATCGCACCCGCGCCGCCGAATACGCCGCGCGGATCAAAGCCGAACGCGCACGCAACGAGGCGCCGACCCGCTCTGACGCGAAGGCAGTAGCGAGCTAACGCTTTTCACTAATCGTCGCCGTTCTTGGCCTCGCGCCAGGCCCGCTCGAACGGCAGCCGCCATGCGTTCGGTGCGATCAACTGATGGATCGCGTTGGGCCCCCAGGTTCCCGGCTGGTAGACCTTCGCGGCGGGCGGATCGTTCAGCAGCGGTTCCGAACGCTCCCAGAGAGATTCGATGCCTTCGGCCGTGGTGAACAGCGTGTGGTCGCCGCGCATCGCGTCCAGTATCAGTCGCTCGTAGGCCTCGAGTACGTCGCCTGCAGTATCGATCTCCTGCGTGGAGAACTGCATCGACAGCTTGTCGAGCTTCATCCCGGGACCAGGCCGCTTGCCGTAAAAGGACAACGACACCTTGGAGTTGTCGGCGAGGTCGAACGTCAGGTGGTCGGGGCCCTGTGAGCCGACGCCGGAGCCGGATGGAAACATCGTCCGCGGCGCCTCCTTGAACGCTATGGAGATGATGCGGATGCCCTCGGCCATTCGTTTTCCGGTCCGGAGGTAGATCGGCACACCGGCCCATCGCCAGTTGTCGATGCCGACCTTGAGAGCGATGAACGTCTCGGTGTCGGAATCCCTTGCCACGCCTTTGTTGTCGCGGTAGCCGGCGTACTGGCCGCGGACAACGTCGGAACATTTCACCGGCAGCATCGATCTGAAGACCTTGTTCTTCTCCTCGCTGATCGCGCGGGGTTCCAGCGCGGTCGGGGGCTCCATCACGACGAACGCCATCACCTGGAATAGATGGGTGACGACCATGTCCTTGTAGGCGCCGGTGCTTTCGTAGAAGTTGGCGCGCTCGTCCAGGCCCAGCGTCTCAGGGATGTCGATCTGGATGTGGTCGATGAAGTTGCGGTTCCAGATCGGCTCGAACAACCCGTTGGCGAACCGGAAGGCCAGGATGTTCTGCGCCGCCTCTTTGCCGAGGAAGTGGTCGATCCGAAAGATCTGCTTCTCGTCGAATGTCTCGTGCACGAAGCCATTGAGTTCGACTGCGCTGGCAAGGTCGGTGCCGAACGGCTTCTCCATCACCACGCGCGAGCGGTCGACGAGGTTGGCGTCCCGCAGCATGGTGATCACCGCACGGGCGGCCTTCGGCGGCACCGAGAGGTAGTGCAGCCGACGGACATCCGGCCCGAGCTTGGCCTCGGCTTCGCCGACGGCTTTCGCCAGCGCCTCGGGGCCTGCGCTCTGCGGCACATAGGTGACCGTCTCCGAGAAACTGACCCACTGTTCCTTGCTGAGCTTGTGCGTGCCGAAATCCTCGATGGCCGATTTGGCCAGCTTGAGGAACTCCTCGGTGCAGATGTCCTCCAGCGAGGTGGCGACGACCCGGATGTGCGGTGCCAGATCGGACTGATCCAGGTAGGCCAGGCCCGGAATCAGTTTCCGTCGTGCCAGGTCACCCGTCGCGCCGAACAGTACGACCACGTGTGGGTCCACCGCGTTATCGTCATGACGGCTGGGCCGCGAGCCAGGGTGCGGATAGGAGATGGTCTGCGGTTTGGTTGTCGCCACGCTCGGCATACTTCCACCGACGGTGCCATACCGCAGGCGAGGAGGCGTATCGCGACAGGTTGATCAACACGACTTAACCGGTGATCTTGGCGGCGACCCCGTCTAACAGCTGCCGAAGTCCCGAACGAAAGTCGGCCAGGTGATCGTCGTCGGCCGCGTCGAACACACCGGCCTCCAGCGCCGCGGCCAGCGCAGGGAATCGTTCGGCGTCCACGAACCGTCGCAGCAGGACGGGGTAGTCCGGGCCCTCCACCTGCCCGGCCTCGATGTTCAGCGCCGCCGCGCCGCGGACGAAGTGCAGCACGGCCATCACCGCGGCCAGCTTGTCGCGTTCGGTCAGGCCGGTCCCGCCGAGCGCGGCCAGCCCGGCGTTCAGCCAGGCCAACTGACCGGGGTCGGCGGGCGGACCGGCCGCCGCGGCCGCCAGGACCCAGGGGTGGCGGTGGTAGATGTCCCACAACCCGCCGGCCCAATCCGTAAGGCCGCCACGCCAGTCCGCGGGATCGTTCGGCGCGGGCGGCGGCCCGGGCGCCGTCGAGAGCATGAACATCACCAGCTCGTCCTTGTTGGCGACGTGCCGGTAGAGCGACATCGTGCCGCAGCCCAGCCGCTCGGCCAGCCGCGCCATCGACAGCGCCCCGAGACCGTCGGCGTCGGCCAGTTCGACGGCTGCGGTGACGATGCGCTCGCGGCTCAGCCCGCGCGAGCGCCTCGGCGCGCTCGGCTCATGCCACAAGATCTCCAGCACGCGGGGCAATGGATCGCTCATACACAGTCAGCCTATCCGAGTGCGAAGCATTTGCGTATGCCGTACGCTCTGTGCGTATGGCATACGCAATCAGTCCGCGTGCGAGGTGGTTTGCTCCGGCCCTGGCGGTCGTCGTCGCGGCGTTCCTGCTGTACTCGCTGCCGCCGTACTTCACCGGCGGTACCCGGGTGCCCGCGACATTCGCGCTGCACTATCCGCTGCTGGTCGCCCATGTGATGTTCGGAAGCGTGGCGATGGTGTCGGCCGGCGCGCAGATCTGGCCGCGACTACGCACGCGTCACCCCGTTCTGCACCGTCGCATGGGGCGTTTGTACGTCACCGCCGCGATCCCTGCTGCGGTATGCGCGATGGTGATCGGGGGCGCCACCCCGTTCGGTCCGGTTCTCGCGGTCAGCAATGTCCTGCTGGCGGCCGTATGGCTGTGGTTCACGATCAACGGGTTCGTGGCAGCGCGGCAACGGCGGTTCGCCGATCACCGCCGTCATATGGTCCGCAGCGCGACCGTCGCCCTTTCCACCATTACCAACCGCATCTGGACCCCGATTCTGTTCATCACATTGCAGCCGTTGCAGGACAACGTCTTCGACGGCAATGAGGAGCACTTCCTGTGGTTCGCGGCCGGCCTGGGCGCGTGGCTGGGATGGACGATTCCACTGGCCGCCGTGCAGTGGTGGCTGACCCGTAGACCTGTAATGGCGCCGCCGTCAATTTCTCAGTCTGAGCTTACGTCGCCGGTGTAACCTCCGGGCGATGGCAACCGAATTCAACGGCAGGATCGAGCTTGACATCCGGGATTCGGAGGCCGACTGGGGTCCCTATGCCGCGCCGACGGCGCCTGAGGGCGCTCCCAACGTTCTCTATCTCGTGTGGGACGACACCGGCATCGCCACCTGGGACTGCTTCGGCGGTCTGGTGGAGATGCCGACCATGAGCCGCATCGCCGAACGCGGTGTGCGGCTCTCGCAGTTCCACACCACCGCGCTGTGCTCGCCGACCCGGGCGTCGCTGCTGACCGGCCGCAACGCCACCACCGTCGGCATGGCCACCATCGAGGAGTTCACCGACGGATTCCCGGGCTGCAATGGCCGCATTCCGAACGACACCGCCTTGCTGTCGGAAGTCCTCGCCGAGCGCGGCTACAACACCTACTGCGTCGGCAAGTGGCATCTCACTCCACTGGAGGAGTCCAATCTGGCGTCCACCAAACGGCATTGGCCGCTGTCGCGCGGATTCGAACGGTTCTACGGCTTCATGGGCGGCGAGACCGACCAGTGGTATCCCGAACTCGTCTACGACAACCACCCCGTCGCGCCACCCGCTCTGCCCGAAGACGGCTACCACCTGTCGAAGGACATCGCCGACAAGACAATCGAATTCATCCGCGACGCGAAGGTGATCGCGCCCGACAAGCCGTGGTTCTCCTACGTCTGTCCCGGGGCGGGACACGCGCCGCACCACGTCTTCAAGGAGTGGGCCGACCGCTACGCCGGCAAGTTCGACATGGGCTACGAGCGCTACCGCGAGATCGCGCTCGAGAATCAGAAGCGGCTGGGTATCGTCCCGCCCGACACCGAGCTGTCGCCGATCAACCCGTACGCGGATGTCAAGGGGCCCAACGGCGAACCGTGGCCACCACAGGACACCGTGCGGCCGTGGGACTCTCTCGACGACGACACCAAGCGGCTGTTCTCCCGGATGGCTGAGGTGTTCGCCGGCTTCCTGAGCTACACCGACGCCCAGATCGGCCGGATCCTCGACTATTTGGAGGAGTCCGGCCAGCTCGACAACACCATCGTCGTCGTCATCTCCGACAACGGCGCCAGCGGCGAGGGCGGCCCCAACGGATCGGTCAACGAGGTCAAGTTCTTCAACGGCTACGTCGACACCGTGGAAGAAGGCCTGCCGCGGTCATGGACAACCTCGGTGGGCCGGAGACCTACAACCACTATCCGATCGGCTGGGCGATGGCGTTCAACACGCCCTACAAGCTGTTCAAGCGCTATGCCTCGCACGAGGGCGGTATCGCCGACACAGCAATCATCTCCTGGCCCAAGGGCATCGCGGCGCACGGTGAGGTGCGCGACAATTACGTCAACGTCTGCGATATCACGCCGACGGTCTACGACCTGCTCGGTATCACCCGACCCGACACCGTCAAGGGCATTTCACAGAAGCCGCTCGATGGCGTGAGTTTCAAAGTGGCCCTTGATGACTCGGCTCTGCCCACAGGTAAGGACACACAGTTCTACGCGATGTTGGGCACCCGGGCATCTGGCACGAGGGCTGGTTCGCCAATACGGTGCACGCCGCCAGCCCCGGCCGGTTGGTCCAATTTCGACAAGGACCGGCTGGGAGTCGTTCCACATCGAGGCCGACCGCAGCCAGTGCCACGATCTGTCCGTCGAGAACCCCGACAAGCTGGACGAACTCAAGGCGTTGTGGTTCAGCGAGGCGGGAAGTACAACGGGCTGCCGCTGTCGGACCTGAACATCTTCGAGACGCTGTCCCGGTGGCGGCCCTACCTGACCGGCACTCGCGAGTCGTACTTCTACTATCCCGGCACTGCCGACGTCGGTATGGGCGCGTCCGTGGAGATCCAGGGCCGGTCATTCGTCGTGATCGCCGAGGTGACCATCGGCACCACCGGCGCCGAGGGCGTGTTGTTCAAGCACGGCGGCGCGCACGGAGGGCACGTCCTGTTCATCCAGGACGGCCGGGCTGCACTACATCTACAACTTCCTCGGCGAGGAGGAACAGGTGCTGTCGTCACCCGGGGCGGTCCCGCTGGGCACACACACATTCGGTGTTGCGTTCATGCGGACGGGAACGGTGGAGGGCAGTCGCACACCCCTGGGCGACGTGGCCCTTTTCGTCGACGACGTCGAGGTCGGCGGCGAGGTCGGGCGTCAGAAGACTCCACCGGGCACCTTCGGGCTGCCGGAGCAACTGCGCGTCGGCAGCAGCACCGGGTCGCCGGTGCCCCGGGCATACAAGGCCCCGTTGCGCGTTCACGGGTGGCACCATTGCGCAGGTGAACGTCGACGTCTCGGGCAAGCCGTACGCGAATGTGGAACGTGAATTCGCCCGCGCTTTCGCGAAGGACTGAAGCAATGGGCACCCGCGAAGGACTCAAGCAATGGGCACCGCGAAGGACTGAAGCAATGGGCACCCGCGAAGGACTGATGAAGCGGGCGGCATGGGCGGCGCTCGCACTGTCGTGCCTGCTGTGGCGTGTGCGAGGACCAGTGAAGGCGTCGTCGCCGCCGACGGGTGACGACCGAATCCGCGGCTCCGTGACCAGAGCTATCCCCACTCCGGAAACCGACCTGTCCGAACCGGGCATCCTGCCGACCCAGCGCACACCGGTACCGGCGGGCCAGCACCACCTGCCCGGTCGACCCGCCACCGCCCGTCGGCGTGATGGCGTCGGTGGCGGACCCGGCGGGCACCGAGATCACTGTCGCTCTGCCCACAGGGTGGTCGACGACGAAGGGCGACGGTGACGCTTGGGCGCCGCATCACCGGACCCGACGGGATCTGGGCGGACTGTCACCATCGTCATCACCCCGCTGGACCGCGGCGGCCTTCAAGCGGTAGCCGGCCGACGACGTGATGGCGGCGTTGGCGGTCAGCAGCATCAGCGTGTTGCCCGCGGATCTGTGTGAATACAGCGGCCAGAAGCTGCTCGGCGCGTGGTGCGCGTGGCGCACGCCGCAGCAGGCCGTCAAGTTCGGTGACCGCATCGGCGACCCACTCGCGACGGACACCAACAATTACCTGGTGGCGGTGCACATTCAGGGGCCCGCGGACACTGCGGGATTCGACCCGTTGGTCTCACCGATGATGAACGACTTTGCCATCCAAATACCCTGAAGCCGATGCTACGAGCTCGTCGAGCTGCCGGGCGGGTCCTTCCGGATGGGCTCGACGCAGTTCTATCCGGAAGAGGCGCCCGCCCACACCGCGACCGTCACCGCGCTGGCCGTCGAACGCCATCCGGTGACCAACGCTCAGTTCGCCGAATTCGTTGGTGCCACCGGCTATCTCACCGTCGCCGAGCAGGCCCTCGACCCTGCGCTCTATCCAGGGGTGTCACCGCAGGACCTCGTCCCCGGCGCGTTGGTGTTCCGGCCGACGACCGGTCCTGTCGATCTGCGGGACTGGCGCCAATGGTGGACCTGGGAGCCGGGGGCGAGCTGGCGACACCCGTTCGGCCTCGACAGCGGGATCGACGACAGGCTGGACCATCCGGTGGTGCAGGTCGCCTATCCCGACGCGGCGGCCTACGCGGTGTGGGCCGGTCGCCGGCTGCCGGCGGAAGCCGAATGGGAGTACGCGGCGAGCGCGGGCGCCGCCGCGACGTACCCGTGGGGTGACGACGTCACACCCGATGGATGTCTGATGGCCAGACGCCTGGCAGGGCCGCTTCCCCGATCAATGAGGGGTGCACTTGGCTGGATCGGCACATCGCCTGCTTCGGCGCCTTCCCTCCCAACGGGTTCGGTCTGGTTGACATGATCGGCAACGTGTGGGGAGTGGACCACGACGGAGTTCTGCGCACCACAGACTCGACGGGGAACAAGGGGTGCTCGGCATGCTCCTGGCCGGACGGCCTGCACCCCACGGTGAAATCAAGACCCTCGAAGGGCGGATCGCATTTGTGCGCGCCGGAGTACTGCCACCGGTATCGGCCTGCGGCACGCTCGCCTCAGTTCTCAGGACAGCGCGACCCTCGCCACCGGGAGTCTCGCTGTGTCGCTGATCTGTAGCGGTG
>CAVRMG010000027.1:0-38575 GCA_963721495.1 uncultured Actinomycetota bacterium
AAGCGATCGCCTACGCACAGCGTGGTCGGGGGTGAGCGCAAGCGACCCGCCAGCGGCTGGGCATCGCTCACCCCGGCCGAGCGCGACGTCGTGAAGCTTGTCAGTGAGGGCCTGGCCAACAAAGACATTGCCACAAGGCTTTTCGTATCCCCACGCACGGTCGAGACGCACCTCACCCACGTCAGCACGAAGCTCGGACTCAGCTCCCGGGTCCAGCTTGCGCAAGAGGCGTCGCGTCGCGCCTGATCCCCCGCCAGCAGACGCAAAGTGTCCCAAAACACCGGCGTGTCGGGGACTTTTGCGTCTGCTCGGCGCAGGGAAGACGTTACATCGGGTTCTGGCGCAGGTAATCGTATACGGCCGCGAAGTTCTTGTTGACCTCGTCGGGAACCGGCACCGGACCGCCGAGAGCCCTTGCACCCCAGGCGATCTGCGCGGTGCGCTCCACGAGCGCGGTGATGTGCATCACCTTGTCGGGCCGGGGCCCCACCGCCACCAGGCCATGATTGGCGATCAGCGCGGCGCCTCGGCCGTCGAGCGCTTTCACGGCGTTGTGGCCGACATCGGGCGTCCCCGACGCCGCATACTCCGCACACCGGATGTCCCCGCCGCAGTACACGGCGAACTCGTCGATGCAGGCGGGAATGGACTGGTGCGCAACCGCGAACATGGTGGCCCACACGGGATGACTGTGGATCACGCTGCCGATGTCGTCGAATGCGCGATAGCAGGCCAGATGCAGCGCCATCTCCGTCGACGGGCCCCGGCCGTCCTTGGCGGCCAGCACGCCACCCTCCGGGTCGACGAGCACGAGGTCGTCGAGTCTCATGTCGGCGTAGTCCACTGACGACGGCGTGATGACGATGTTGCCGTCCTCACGCCTGGCTGAGATGTTGCCCGCCGTGCCCTCGACGAGGCCGCGACGCAGCATGTCCTTGGCCGCGGCGAGCACCGCGTCCTCGGGGTTGTCGACGAATCTCACGTGGGCAGTACCTCCGGGTTGACGATGTGCGCCGGCGTGCGTCCGGACACAAGCGCTTCGAGGCCGTCGGCGACGATCTGCGCCTGCCGTGCCTCAGTGTTCCACGTGGCCCCACCGATATGGGGTGTGAGCACGACGTTGGGCATGCCTGTCAGCGGGTGGTCTGCAGGCAGGATCTCGCCCACGAAGTGGTCTAGGCCCGCGGCGCCGACCTTGCCGCTGCGCAGGGCGTCGACCAACGCGTCGGTGTCGTGCAGTTGGGCCCGCGCGGTGTTGAGGAACACCGCGCCGTCGCGCATCGCCGCGAACTGGTCGGCGCCTATCATCCCCACGGTGTCGTCGGTGACGGGTGCGTGCAGCGAGACGACGTCCGCCTCGGCGAGCAGTTCATCGAGGCTGTGGCGGGCCTCCTCGTTGTAGGGGTCGTGGGCGATCACCGTCACGCCCAGCCCCTGAAGCCGCCACCGCAGGGCACGTGCCACCGCGCCCAGGCCCACCAGGCCGGCGGTCAGGCCCGCGATCTCGGCCGACCGAAACCGTTGGTAGGGGATGGTGCCGTCGCGAAACACCTCGCCGGCACGGACATCCGCGTCGGCGGTCAGCACATGACGGGTGACCGCGAAGAGCAGCGCGATCGCCATCTCCGCGACCGCGTCGGCGTTTCTGCCGGGCGTGTACAGCACCGGTATGCCCGCCGCGGTCGCCCCCGCGATGTCGACGTTGTTCGGGTCGCCGCGGGTGGACGCGATGGCACGCAACGGCAGGTCGAACACCGGCCCGCTCACCGAATCACTTTCCACGACAAGGACATCGGCGTGTGCGGCCGCCGCCCGCTCCGCCAGCTGCTCGCCGCTGTAGATCCGCAGCGGGCGCTGCTCGATCCACGGGTCGTAGACCACGTCGGCCAGTTCGTTGAGCTTGTCGAAACCCGGGCCGCGGAGGGGGGCCGTCACGAGCGCACGAAGTCGGGCCACGATTGCCCATGCTGGCGTACGGTGACGCCCGTGTCAGCAAAAGCGGTCACAATCGGCATCGACATCGGCACGACCGCTGTCAAAGCCGTGGCCGCCGACGAGGACGGTCGGGTGGTGGCCCGCGTGCGCATTCCGCACCAGTTGCGGGTGCCCGCCCCGGACCGGCTCGAGCACGATGCCGACGAGGCATGGCGGAGGGGCCCGCTGACTGCCCTTGCCGAACTGGGCGTGCCCGACGCCGCGGCGGTGGCCGTTACCGCGATGGTGCCGTCCCTGACCGCCGTGGACGACGACGGCAGGCCGCTGACGCCGGGCCTGCTCTACGGCGACGTCCGGGGCCGCTCGGCCGCCGGTCCCTCCACGAGCTTCCTCTCCGGCGAAGCCGTCGAGTTCCTGCGCTGGACGGCGGGCGAGGCGCCTGACGCGCGCGGGTACTGGCCCGCGACGGCGGTCGCCAACCACGCGCTGGCAGACGAGGCGATCGTCGACAACGCCACGGCCGCCACGGCATACCCATTGTTCGACGGCGCCGACTGGAGCGAGACGATCTGCGCGGACTGCGGCGTGACACCCGACCGCATGCCGCGCGTGCAGCCGACGGGCGCCGCGGTGGGCCGGGTGCGCGACACCGACGCCGTGCTGGCCGCCGGCGCTGTGGACGCGGTGTGTGAACAGATCGTCGCCGGCGCCGATCACGACGGCGACGTACTCGTGCTGTGCGGTACGACCCTCATCGTGTGGGTGACCATCGGTGAGTTCCGGGAGGTTCCCGGTCTGTGGACGGTTCCACATCCGGCGTCGGGCAAGTGCCAGATCGGCGGGCCGAGCAACGCGGGCGGTTTGTTCCTCGGCTGGGTGGACCGCCTGGTGGGTCCCGGCCCCGATGCCCCAGCCGTCGATCCTGGACGGGTGCCGGTGTGGTCGCCCTACGTCCGCGGTGAGCGTGTGCCCCTTCACGATCCGGATCGCCGCGGCATGCTCGACGGGCTGAACCTCACGGACGACGGCGCATCCGTGCGGCGGGCCGCATACGAGGCGTCGGGGTTCGTCGTGCGGCAACTCATCGAGATGAGCGGCGCACCGGCGTCACGCATCGTCGCGACAGGTGGCGGCACGCGCGTCGCGCCGTGGATGCAGGCCATCGCCGATGTCACGGGTCTGCCGGTGAGCGTCTCGGCGGTCGCCGAAGGGGCGGCGCTCGGTGCGGCGTTCCTCGGCCGGATGGCGGCCGGGCTCGAAGCGTCGATCACGGATGCGGCGCGATGGGCGTCTGTCGAACGCGTCGTCGAGCCGGACCCGGTGTGGACAGCCCCCGTCCGGGACCGCTACGGCAGATTCCTCGAACTGGCCGAGCGAGGTAGAACATGAGCAGTGTTTTCGAGGGCGCGTTACTGGTGTCCACGTTGTTGCGGGTGCGGGACGTCGCCGCCTCGGTGACCTGGTATCGCGAAAAGCTCGGGCTGGAGCCGGTTCACGTCGGCACCGACGGACCGGACCATCCGGTGGCGATGTATTCGATCGCCGGTGCGGCGGTGGCGTTGTGGCAGCTGCCCGCGGGCCGTTCCCGGGTTCGGCTGGACAACGACAGCAACACCTATGTCACGGTCGTCGTGAACACCGACCTCGAGCCGTTGCGGCGCACGCTCGGTGAGCGCGGCGTCGAGGTCGGTGAGATTCGCCGCAGCGCGAACAACGAGTTTCTGTGGTTCCACGACCGCGACGACAACCGCTTCGAGGTGAGCCGCCCGTTACCGGGGCGCGGCTAGCGATTCTGGCGAAGGTGTCTGCAGGTTAATGTGCTGAGCTGCCAAGCTCGCAGCGACTTTGTCGCTCGTTGGTTAGCCGAACTGCGCACCCAGCGACAGTGTCGCTTAAAGCTTGGCAGTTCGCACAGTGGTCCCCGCGAGCGGCACCCGCGCCGCAGTGGCGCTAGCGCTTGACTGCGGCGAGGTAGCTCATGTCTGCGAAAAAGCCCATGGTGCCGTCCTCGGGGAATTCGAAACCGTTGGCGGCGTAGGCCTCCCGCATCTTGTGCGCCGTCACGTCCCATCCGCGGGCAGACAGGTACTCGACGACATCGCTGCGCTCGTCGTGATAGATCAGCTCCGACATCTCGATGTCGTGACCGTACTGCTTGAGCCGGTCGGCGATCTGCTGAGACCTCTCGTCGGAGAACGCACTGATGTCCGGAATGTGTTCGGTGGCGATACTGCTGCCTGGTGCGCTCAGCTCGTCGATCCGGTCGAACAGTAGGTCCTGAGCCTGCGGCGGCAGGTAGATCAGCAGACCCTCGGCAATCCATGCCGTGGGTTGTGTGGGATCGAAGCCGTTGTCCCGCAGTGCTTTCGGCCAGTCATCGCGGAGATCGATCGCGACGGTGCGCCGGTCGGCCGTGGGCTTGGCGCCCAGCTCTGCGAGCGTCTGGCTCTTGAACGCGATGACCTCGGGCTGGTCCAGCTCGTAGACGGTCGTGCCGTCGGGCCAGGGCAACCGGTAGGCCCGCGCGTCCAGGCCGGCGGCCAGGATCACCGCCTGTCGGACACCCGCGGCGGCGGCGTCGGTGAACAACTTGTCGAAATGGCGTGTGCGAACGGCCATTCCCTGCGCGGCGCGTTGCATGTTGAAACGGGGGTCGACGTCGTCGAGCACGATCTCACCGTCGAGCGCCTGGATGAAGAAGTCGAGCCCTACCGCGCGCACCAGGGGTTCGGCGTACGGGTCGTCGATGAGTCCCTCACGGTTGCTCAGCACCCGTTGCGCGGCGACCATTGTTGCGGTCGACCCGACGCTGGACGCCAGATCCCATGAGTCGTTGTCGGTTCTGGGCATGAGCTTCTACTTTCGGGTCGCAATGACGGCGAGGGAACCGCGCAGCGGGGCAAGCGACTCGGCCTCGGGGAACACGCGACCGTAGTCGGCGAAGACCTCCGGTCGAAGACGCGAGGAAACCTGCCAGCCGTGCCCGGTGAGGTACTCCACCACGGGCTTGCGCTTGCCGGCGTAGAACAGTTTGGAGATATCGAGGTCGTATCCCTGGCCATCCATCTGTCTGGTGAGCTCCCGGGCGCGCCCACCGATGCTCGCCGCCGCATCCGGGTGGTACTCGGTGGCGAGCCGACTACCCGGGGCGCTCAGCGCCGCGATGTCGTCGAAGAGGCGATCCTGAGCCTCCGGCGGCAGATAGACCAGCAGCCCCTCCGCACTCCACGCCGTCGGCGCCGAAACGTCGAACCCGCTCTCGCGCAACGCCTTGGGCCAGTCCTCACGCAGGTCGATCGCGACCGTGCGGCGTTCCGCGGCGGGGTGGGCGCCGATCGAGGTCATCGTGGTCGTCTTGAAGTCGATCACCTGCGGCTGGTCGATCTCGTAGACGACGGTGCCGTCCGGCCACGGCAGCCGGTAGGCCCGGGAGTCCAGACCCGACGCCAGGATCACCGCCTGCCTGATTCCCGCCGCGCCGGCGTCGACGAAGAAATCGTCGAAGAAGCGCGTCCGCACCGCGATCGACGTGGTGATGAACGTGGCGCCGGCCGGGTCGCCGTCGTCGGGTAGCTCGATCTCGCCGTCGACGAGCCGGGTGAAGAAGTCCAGGCCGACTGCACGCACCAGCGGCGCGGCATACGGGTCATCGAAGAGCGGGTCTGCCTCGCGGCTGCCCACGGCGCGTGCGGCGGCGACCATCGTGGCGGTGGTCCCCACGCTGGACGCCAGGTCCCAGCTGTCGGAGTCCGTGCGGCTCATGACTCGAGTATGCCGCTCACGTACTGCAGCTCTCCGAAGTTGGCGACGTCCTCGTCGTCCTCATCGAGCGGCGGCAGACCGTTGGCGGCGAGCAACTCCGCCACGCTCTGACGGGTGAGCCGCCAGCCGTGGTCCTCCAGGTAGCCGGCGGGTTCGTTGCGATCGCCCAGGTAGATCAGGTTGGCGAAGTCGAGGTCGAACCCGTGGCTGCGCCACCGCTCGGAGGCCTCCCGCATGCGCTCCACCGCCTTCTCGTGCTCGGCGGGGTCGATGGTCGGCACGCTTTCCACGGCGACCCAGCTGCCGACGGCGCTGAGCTCGGTGATCGTGTCGAGCAGCCGGTCCTGCGCCTCAGGCGGCAGATAGCCGAGCAAGCCCTCCGCGCTCCACGCCGTGGGTTGGCTCGGATCGAACCCCGCGGCGATCAACGCCGACGGCCAGTCGTTGCGCAGATCCATCGCGACCGTGCGGCGGTCGGCGGTCGGTTCGGCACCGAACTCGGCCAGTGTCGTGCTCTTGAACTCGATGACCTCGGGCTGATCGATCTCGTAGACCGTGGTGCCCGCAGGCCACTGCAGCCGGTACGCGCGCGCGTCCAGACCCGACGCCAGGATCACCGCCTGCCGGACACCCGACGCCGTCGCGGCAATGAAGAACTCGTCGAAGAACTTCGTCCGTACGGCCATGTTGTCGGTCATCCGCTGCATGCCGACCGATGCGTTGTCCGCATCGAGGTCCTCGGCCTGCAGCTCGCCGGTGGCCAGCCGGGTGAAGAAGTCCACGCCGACCGCGCGCACCAACGGTTCGGCGAACGGATCATTGATCAGCGCGTCGTCGGCCGTGGTCGCGATCGCGCGCGCCGCCGCCACCATCGTCGCCGTCGCCCCGACGCTGGAGGCCAGGTCCCAGGTGTCGTTTTCGGTCCGTGCCATCAATAGCTCCTATTCGACCATTTACTTAGTAGATATAACGAGATCATCCCCACGGTATGTTCCCGAGCTGAGAAGGAACTGTGAGTCGCTCGGATGCAGGGCAGAGCAGCGGCAACTGTTAGTCTCGTAGACTGTTTGACGCGTGACTTCGCAGGCTGCGCGCCTGACTGGGGTCCACACCCGACTTAACCAGAACCCGCTGGTCAGACCAGCCACATTTGCACGCCGCTAGTACACGTCGGCTGCGCAGGAGGAAAGAGTGCTTTCGGCTTTCATCTCATCACTGCGGACAGTCGACCTGAGGCGAAAGATCCTCTTCACCCTGGGCATCGTCATCCTGTACCGGCTCGGCGCCTCGATCCCGTCGCCCGGCGTCAACTACCCGAACGTGCAGAAGTGCATCGCACAGGTCAGTGGCGGCGACTCGGCCCAGATCTACTCGCTGATCAACCTGTTCTCCGGCGGCGCGCTGCTCAAGTTGACGGTGTTCGCGGTCGGCATCATGCCGTACATCACCGCGAGCATCATCATCCAGTTGCTCACCGTGGTGATTCCGCGGTTCGAGCAGCTCAGGAAGGAAGGTCAGGCCGGGCAGGCCAAGATGACGCAGTACACGCGTTATCTGACCATCGCGCTGGCGATCCTGCAGGCCACCAGCATCGTGGCGCTCGCCGCCAACGGCGGGCTGCTCCAGGGCTGCACGCTCGACATCATCGAGGGCCAGGGCGAGGGCCTGAACATCTTCACCCTCGTCGTCATCGTGCTGGTGCTGACCGCAGGTGCGGCGCTGGTGATGTGGATGGGCGAACTGGTCACCGAGCGCGGCATCGGCAACGGCATGTCGCTGATGATCTTCGCGGGCATCGCAGCCCGCATCCCGATCGAAGGCAAGACCATCCTGGACAGCCGCGGCGGCCTCGTGTTCGCCGCGGTCTGCGTGGCGGCACTGGCCATCATCGTCGGCGTCGTGTTCGTCGAGCAGGGTCAACGCCGCATCCCGGTCCAGTACGCCAAGCGGATGGTCGGCCGCCGCATGTACGGGGGCACATCGACGTATCTCCCGCTCAAGGTCAACCAGGCCGGCGTCATCCCCGTCATTTTCGCGTCGTCGCTGATCTACATCCCGCACCTGATCACCCAGCTGATCACCAGCGGAAACCCGGCCGCGGCCAACGGGTGGTGGTCGAGGTTCGTCGCTGAATACCTGACGAACCCGGCGGACCCGGTCTACATCGTGGTCTACTTCGGCCTCATCATCTTCTTCACGTACTTCTATGTGTCGATCACGTTCAACCCCGAAGAACGTGCCGACGAGATGAAGAAGTTCGGCGGGTTCATCCCGGGCATCCGGCCCGGTAAGCCGACCGCCGACTATCTGCGCTACGTGCTCAACCGGATCACCCTTCCGGGCTCCATCTATCTGGGCGTGATCGCCGTGTTGCCGAACCTGTTCCTGCAGATCGGAAACACCGGCTCTGTGCAGAACCTGCCGTTCGGCGGTACCGCGGTGCTGATCATGATCGGTGTCGGTTTGGATACCGTGAAACAGATCGAGAGCCAGCTGATGCAAAGAAACTACGAAGGGTTCCTGAAGTGAGGCTCGTTCTACTCGGACCGCCCGGCGCAGGCAAGGGCACCCAGGCGCAGAAGCTCTCCGACAAGCTCGGCGTCCCGCAGATCTCCACCGGGGACCTCTTCCGCGCGAACATCAGCGCGGGCACCGAACTGGGGGTCGAGGCCAAGCGGTTTCTCGACGCCGGCGACCTGGTGCCCAGCACCCTCACCAATGCTCTGGTCGAGAACCGGATCGAAAACGAGGACGCGGCTGCCGGGTTCATCCTCGACGGCTACCCACGCTCGGTCGAGCAGGCTAAAGCCCTCGACGACATGCTGAAGAAACACAGCACCAAGCTCGACGCCGTCCTGGAGTTCGCCGTTTCGGAAGAGGAGCTGTTCAAGCGGCTCAAGGCCCGCGGCCGCGCCGACGACACCGAAGACGTGATCCACAACCGGATGCAGGTGTACCGGGACGAAACCCAGCCGCTGCTCGATTACTACTCCCATAACAACCTGCAGACTGTCGACGCGGTCGGCGCGCTGGACGAGGTCTTCGCTCGGGCGTTGCGAGCGCTCGGTAAGTAGCGCGATCGGATGCGGCGATGATCGGCCTGCCGGGGCTGCGCGGCCGTCGGGTCGTCGCCCAGCGCACACCCGGTGAGCTCGACGCGATGGCGGCGGCGGGCGCACTGGTCGCATCGGCCCTGCAGGCCGTCCGCCAGGCCGCAGCGCCGGGGGTGTCCACCCTCGCACTGGACGAGATCGCCGAGGCGGTGATCCGCGACGGCGGCGGTATTCCGTCGTTCCTCGGCTATCACGGCTTCCCGGCGAGCATCTGTTCATCGGTGAATGACCGTGTGGTGCACGGCATTCCCTCAGCGAGTGAAACGCTGGCCACCGGTGATCTGGTGTCCATCGACTGCGGGGCGATCCTCGACGACTGGCACGGTGACTCGGCGGTCACCTTCGGCGTCGGCGCGCTGATCCCCGTCGACGAAGCGCTCTCGCAGGCCACGCGGGAAGCGATGGAGGCCGGAATCGCCGCGATGGTGCCGGGTAACCGACTCACCGACGTCTCGCACGCCATCGAAACCGAGACCCATGCCGCCGAGGCGCGCCACGACCGCACGTTCGGCATCGTCGCCGGCTACGGCGGCCACGGCATCGGCAGGCAGATGCACATGGACCCGTTCCTGCCCAACGAGGGAGCGCCCGGTCGCGGCCCTCATCTGGCGCCGGGGTCCGTTTTGGCCATCGAACCCATGCTCACGCTGGGCACCACCAAGACGCTCGTCCTCGACGACGAATGGACCGTCGTCACCGCCGACGGATCCCGGGCGGCCCATTGGGAGCACACGGTTGCGGTCACCGAAGACGGGCCGCGCATCCTCACTACCGTCAACCACGCGACCTGCCGTTGCAGCTCCGATCGCTGATCGTGTGACCAGACCCGCGCATACAGCACCACCCGCTGCTCGGCGTCCCGCGCGACCACATCGACCAGGATCGTGCCCGACGCCAACCGGCGAAACGGCACCGGCATCCGATCCTCACCCACCCACGTCTACGCCGTCTGCGGGTGCATCCCCACCGACCGCGCCCACTGCGCAAGCTTCACAACACCAACACAAACCTACATTTGCTAACACACACTCACATCACTCGTGCTTCACCGAACAACTCAAAACCCCGGCTCTAGCGCCAGGGACGTCGCGGCACAGGGTCGATACTGAACCGGACGACCGCCAACCTCGTATTACTAGTGGAGGTTGATATTGGACGACCCGGAGTCCGCCGTCATGCGGGTGCTCTATCAGGAGCACGCCGCTGCCCTGTGGCGCTATGCGGTGCGGCTCACTGGGGATAGGGCTCGGGCGGAGGACGTCGTGCAGGAGACACTACTGCGTGCTTGGCGCCATCCCGAGGTGACCGACGAGAGCGAGAGATCGGCGCGGGCGTGGCTGTTCACCGTGGCGCGTAACCTCATCATTGACGAGAGACGAAGCGCCCGATACCGCAGCGAGTACGCCACCCCCGACATGGAACAAGCGGCGGATCGCGCAGGGGCCGACGAGGTGGAGACGGCACTGGACCGGATTTTGCTCGGTGAGGCCCTGGGTCAGCTGTCCGAGGATCACAGGGCGGTCATCCGCCGCGCGTATTACCAGGGCGCAACGACCGCCCAGATTGCCGCCGAGATGCAGATCGCGGAGGGCACGGTGAAGTCGCGGCTGCACTACGGGATGCGGGCCTTGAGGCTCAAGTTGCAGGAAATGGGGGTGACACGGTGACACAATTCGAGGTACCTCGAGGCGGTGAACAATTGGACGATGATCGCTATGCGACCTGGGACGCTCCCTACGTCCTGGGCTCGCTGTCCGATGACGAGCGCCGTGAATACGAGGCGCATCTACAGACCTGCGCGCGCTGCCGTGTCGCCGTCGCAGAGCTGAGCGGAATCCCAGCCTTGCTAGGCAAACTCGACGCCGCCGACGTCGCGGCGCTCGACGACGGGCAGGAGCTGCAGCCGCCACCGCAGATGCTGGATTCGCTGCTCGACAGTGTGCGCGCGCGGCGCAGACGTTCCCGCTGGGTGACCACCGCCGCGCTCGCCGCAGCGGCCGCCCTGCTGGCGATCGGGTTGGTGATCGCGGCTCGCCCGGAGACCCTGGGCTTCCAGACCGGCACGGACCAGGCGGCCGGCTCCGCGCTGGAGATGACGAAGGTGTCGGAGACACCGATCAACGCGACCATCAGCCTGACCGGTTACGGCTGGGGCACCCGCATCGACATGGCGTGCACCTACGGCGACTGGGGCCGACGCGACGCTCCGCCGCAGAATCTGGGCATGGTGGTGGTGGGCCGCGACGGCGGCCACACCCAGGTCGCGACGTGGCTCGGGCTGTCCGGCGCGACGGCGTTGCCCAGCGCCAACACTCCCGTACCGATGGACGAAATCGCTGCTGTGCAACTGGTTTTGCCCGAATCGGGCAAGGTACTGCTTGAGAAGCAGCTGTGATCCGAGCCACGGAGTGAACCGAACCGCGTAGCCGGCCGTGTCACCTATGAAGTAGCGCGAAAGTGCGATGAGCGCTTGCGCGACGAGCGTAGGGACAGGTGAGGGATGGCCAGACATCGAGTCGTCGACCACATCGTCGAGTACCTCGCGGCGATTGGTGTCGGCCACATCTTCGGTGTCGACGGCGCCAACATCGAGGATCTGTACGACGCCGCGTTCTTTCGCGATGACATCACCGCGGTGCTGGCCAAACACGAGTTCTCCGCTGCGACGATGGCCGACGGCTACAGCCGCAGCGGCGCCGGGCTGGGCGTGGTGGCGGCCACCTCGGGCGGCGGTGCCCTGAACACCGTGCCGGGGCTGGGAGAAGCCTTCGCGAGCCGGGTTCCGGTGCTGGCGCTGATCGGGCAGGCGCCGACGCCTCTCGACGGCCGGGGCGCCTTCCAGGACACCAGTGGCCGAAACGGCGCACCGGACGCGCAGGCACTGTTCTCGGCGGTGTCGGTGTACTGCCGGCGCGTGGTGAAGCCCGAGGATATTCTTTCGGTGTTGCCCGAGGCGGTTGCGGCAGCCCGCAGCGGTGGACCGGCAGTGTTGTTGCTGCCCAAGGATATCCAGCAGTCGCCCCTGCCCATCAACGGCGGTGTCCAAGCGGCGCGGCAACCCGCCACGCAGCCGGGTGATCCGGATAGCATCGCGCAGGCGCTGCGACGCGTTGACGGACCCGTGACCATCATCGCCGGTGAGCAGGTCGCGCGTGACGACGCCCGTAGCGCACTCGAGAGGCTGCGAGCGATGCTGCGGGCCGGTGTGGCATGCGTTCCCGACGCCAAGGACGTGGCGGGCACGCCCGGAATGGGTTCGTCGTCGGCATTGGGTGTGACCGGCGTGATGGGTCATCCAAGCGTCGCGGCGGCCGTCGCTCAGAGTGCCCTGTGTCTGCTGGTCGGCACCCGCATGACGGTCACGGCGCGTGCGGGCCTCGAGGACGCACTGGGATCGGTGCCTGTGTACTCACTCGGCTCCGCCTCGCCGTATCTGCCGTGTACCCACGTGCACACCGATGATCTGCGCGGGTCTCTGTCGCTGTTGACCGTGGCGCTGTCCGGAACCGGTCGCCCCACTCGCGTCCGGGTGTCCGAGGCGTTGCCGCGGACCGAGCTGCGGCCGCCCGCATACGACGGTACCGGGATTCGGTACCGCGATGCGATGTCGGTGATCGACCGGACGCTGCCCGACGGGGTGGACATCGTCGTCGACGCGGGCAACATCGGTGCATCAGCGATTCACCACCTGCCGGTGCGCCGCGGCGGACGGTTCGTCGTCGCGCTCGGCATGGGCGGGATGGGGTACAGCTTCGGCGCAGGCGTCGGCATGGCGTTCGGTCGGCGAAGCCCCCGGACGGTCGTCGTCGCGGGCGACGGCTCGTTCTTCATGCACGGCATGGAGATTCACACCGCGGTGCAATACCGACTGCCGATCACTTTCCTGCTCTTCGACAACCACGCGCATGCGATGTGCGTGACGCGCGAACAGCTGTTCTACGACGATCTGTACAGCTACAACCGGTTCGGGCCGAGCCGGCTGGGCGCAGGTCTTAGCGCGATGTTCCCCGGACTGCGCTCGATCGACGTCGACGATCTCGACGGATTGTCGGCCGCCCTGACGGCGGCGTTGGACACCGACGGACCTTCGGTCGTCAGTGTCGAATGCTCAGCCGACGAAATCCCGCCTTTCGCAAACTTTCTCGGTGCCACTGCGGCCACCGCAACCCAACCGCTCAACACAAAGGAGAACCACTCCAATGTCGCTGCCCGCACTTGATGACATCACCGCCCACCGAGGTACCGAGGACCCGATCGACGGTGTGATCCGCGTCGAGACGTCGCCGAGGGAGAAGGCCACGCCGATCATCATGGAGATGATGCGATCGGTGTATCCGCATGACGAGGTGTTCGGAACGTACTGCACCGTCAACGATTACATCGACTGTCCACCCGACGAGTTGTTCGACTACATGGCCGACACCCGGTGCCTCGAGGAGTGGACCTACAGCCTGCGCGATTTCGAGCCGACCGAGGAGCCCGGGTTGTGGGTGGCATACGACAAGCTCGGCGGCTCGCCGGGCAGCCCGATATTCACTCGAACCGTCGCCAACAGGGAGGCCCGGACGGTCGACTACCACTGCGCGTGGGATCAGGGCAAGCACCTCTGGATGATCTACCTGATGCGGATCGTCGACGCGCAGTTGGTGTTCGACAAGCCCGGTTCGGTGGTGCTGTGGACCAACTGCCACCACCCGTTCTACGACCACAATCCGTACCCGGAGACCGCGCCGCCCAAGCGTCCGGTGTGGGTCGGTGACTTCTGGGACATGTTCGGCCCCGGCCACCTGCTGGAGCTGAAGAACCTCAAGGCGATCGCCGAATACCGCCACCACAACGGCCTTGCCGTGACGCCGGATTGGATGAGTGAGAACGCATGAACGAGCGGAGGCCGGTCAGCCTGATCGACGTGTCGACCTATCTGCCGGGCGAGCCGTTGGGCGCCGACTACTACGCGCAGTTCGCAGAGTCCGACGACCTGAGGGACAACGTGATGTTCCGCGCGCCGAAGTTCCGCCATCACGTGGCCGAGGACGAGACCGCCGTCGACATGGTGGAGCGCGCCGCGGCTGGTCTGATCGAACGCCACGGTCATGACACGATCGCGGGTGCCGACATCCTGATCACCCACACCCAGATGCCTGATATGCCGTTCTACGGCGGGGGCGGGGAGATGGCGCATCGTCTTGGCATGAAACCGAATTGGGTGCTCGATCTGCACAACGGCGGTTGCGCGGCATTCGTGCTCGGGATGAAGGTGGCGCGCAACCTGATCGCCTCGGGTGAGGGCGAGACGGCGCTGATCGCCATCGCGCAGAACGCGGCCGGGCAGGCGTTCGACCAGCCGACGGTTCGGCGCAAGGCGCAGGCGTCTGTTCCCGGCGACGGTGCCGCGGTCGGGCTGGTGACCCTGTCGGACGAGTCGCCGATCCTCGACATCGAATGCCGCACCTACGGCGAGTTCGCCGGCGACATGACCCTCGCGGTCGACCCGCCGCGCAAGTGGTGGCAGCCGGGACCCGGCGAGCTTCTACATCGGGTTCACCGAAAGCAAGATCACCAAGGTGCTGGCGCGGGGCAACCGGCAGGTGCCCGAGGTCTCCTACGCGGTGGCCGACCGAATCGGCGTGAAGCCCAAGGATCTCGACCTGCTGGTCACCAACCAGCCGAACAGGGTATTCCTGCGGAACTGGCGCGACGCGCTTGAGCTGCCCAAGGAGCGACACGTCGACACGTTCGATGACTGCGGCAACCTGTTCGCCGCTGGCATCCCGATCAACCTCGACCGGGCCATCTCCGACGGCACGCTGAAGAAGGGCGACGTCGTGATGATGGCGGCGTTCGCGCACGCGGGGGATTTCGCCGGCGCCGCCGCCGTACGCTGGGGTGGTCGAGGCTGATGGCCACGCTCAAGCGCAACGTGACGGACGCCGCGGTCGGCGCCCTGCCCACAGCAATAGATCCATTGGCGTTGTCGCTCAACGAGAATCCGTTCCCGCCGCTGCCCTCGGTGCGGTCCGCGCTCATCGCGGCGATCGACGCGGGTAACCGGTATCCGGAGTTCTTGCCCGAACGGCTTCGCGCGCTGATCGCCGGTCATGTCGGTGTGCGCGACGAGCAGGTGGTCATCGGGGTCGGTGCCACGGGCGTGATCATGCAGGTGCTGAGCGCGATGACGAGCCCGGGCGACCGGATGGTGATGACGTCACCGACGTTCGACGGCTATCCGATCTTCGCCCAGATGGCGCGGCTGGAGTCGGTGACCGTCCCACTCGACGCGCACGGTCACCATGATCTCGACGCCATGGCCGACGCCGCAGCCACCGCCCGTGTCGTCGTGGTGTGCCGGCCGCACAACCCGACCGGCACCGTCGAGCCGGCCGCCGACATCGAACAGCTCATACGGCGAGTGCCCCCCGAAACCGTTGTCCTGCTCGACGAGGCGTACGTGGAGTTCCTCTCGCCGCATCACCGGATCGACGCGCCTGCGCTCGTCGCGCGGTACCCGAATGTGGTGGTGGTGCGGACATTCTCGAAGGCCTACGGGCTCGCCGGGCTGCGGGTGGGGTATGGCTTCTGCGCCCCGGAACTGGCCCGCAAGCTGTGGACCATGCAGCTGCCGTTCGGCATCGGCATCACCGGCGTGGTGGCGGTGGCGGCGTCATATGATGCGGAAAGCGAACTGCAGCAACGTATTCGGATGATCTCCGCCGAACGCCGCTACCTGCGCATGCGCCTCAGCGCCATGGGTGTGTACAGCACGGACACACATGCGAACTTCGTGTACATGCCGCCGTGGCACCAACCGTGGCCAGAGGTGTTCGACGGCACCGGATTGCAGGTCCGCAGCTACGCCGACGGCGGAGTGCGGATAACCGTCGGCAACCGCCAGTCCACCCGGGCGGTGCTGTCTGCGGTCAGTACTGCACCCGGAATCCGCCGATCAGGCTGATCGTGTTGCCGTCGGGATCGGTGAGCGCCGACAACCGGATGCCCTTGTTCGCGCCAGTGAAGTCCCCGGGCTCCAGACCGCGTCGCTGAAGCTCGGCGACGTGCGTCTCGAGATCGTCGACGGCGAAGTTGAGCAACCCGGAGCCCGCTCGTTCAGCGTCGGTGAAGACCTGGACCCAACCGCCAGGCACGACCTGCCATTCGGCGAGTGTCGGCATCGGGTTGTTGTCGGCGGGGCGGCCGAACAGCGCTTCATACCAGCGGCTGCTCGCCTGAAGTTCGGATACCGGCATGACGGCGAGTACATGCTCGATGGACATCGAATTCCCTTCCTTGTCTCCAGATACAGACTCTCGCGCGACGCGGAAGTCATCGCGGGGACCGGAGCCTGCCGCGTGCGGTATGAAGAGGCGTGCCCTCGCAACCGCCGCGGCCGAGCAAGCGCGACCCGATCGCATCGGCGCGCGCGAACTGGGAGCGCTCCGGCTGGGGCGACGTCGCCGACGGCATGGTCGCCGTCACGTCGGTGATGCGGGCGCACCAAATTCTGCTGGCCCGGGTCGAGAACGCGCTGCGGCCCTATGACCTGAGCTTTTCCCGCTACGAATTGCTGCGGCTGTTGGCGTTCAGCCGCAACGGCGCACTGCCGATCACCAAGGCGTCCGACCGGCTGCAGGTGCACGTCACCAGCGTCACCCACGCGATCCGGCGGCTGGAGGCCGACGGCCTGGTGGAGCGCACCCCGCACCCGACCGACGGCCGTACCACCTTGGTGCAGCTCACCAAACTCGGTCGGTCGACGGTCGAAGACGCCACCGTCACCCTCAACAACGAGGTGTTCGCCGACATCGGGATGTCCGACGCCGAGTCCCGGGCGCTCGCCGATTCGATAGAGACGCTGCGCCGCAGTTCGGGAGACTTCTAGGCCTCTGAACCCACGCGTGAGAAGACGCAAAAGCACCCGACACGCCCGAATTAGGGTGCTTTTGCGTCTTCTCGCGCGGCAGACGGCAGCGGAATGGTCGCCGTGACCGTCGTGCCCGAGCCCGGGCGTGACCGGATGTTGAGCCGCCCGCCGACGATCTCGGCTCGTTCGGCCATCGACAGCAGACCGTAGCCACCCATCTCGTCGCTACCCAGCGGGTGCTCAAACGTGTCGAAACCCACTCCGTCGTCGACGATTTCGAGCCGGGCGATGTCGCCGGACTTCCCGGCGTCGACGGCGAAGGTGAGCCGTGCGGATGTGGCTTTGGCGTGCTTGACGACGTTCTGCAGGCATTCCTGAGCAATCCGGTACAACGCGAGCTCGATGTGGTCGGGCAGTCGGGTCTCCAGGAGGTCGACGTCGATGCCGATCTGGGGGATGGACCGCGCGAGGCTGGCCAGCCCGCCCGCCAGCCCGAGGTCGTCGAGCACGGGCGGCCGAAGCCCGCTGATCGCCGCGCGAGCCTCCTGCAGTGTCAGGTCGACCAATTCGCGGGCCTTCTCCAGTTGCTCGGCGGCGGCGGGGGGATCGTCGGGCACGGCCCGACTGGCCGCGTCGAGGCGGTACGACAGGGTGATCAGCCGTTGCGAGATGCCGTCGTGAATGTCGCCGGCCAACCGTCGCCGCTCGATCTCCTGCGCCTGGATCACCTGCTCGACGAAGTTCTCATGCGCCCGTTCGCGGGCCACCAGTTGCCGGTGCAGCCGGGCCTGATGTAGCGCACCCGCGATCAGCCGCCCGATCACCAGGAGCAGTTCGACGTCACGCGCGGTGAACTCGCGCCGATCGACGGTATGGACGTTGAGGACGCCGACGAGTCCGCCGGGGTCCGTTTCCATCGGCACCGACACCATCGAGGTGAAGTCCGAACCCCGCAACGACTGGAACGGCATGTAGCGCGGGTCGGACTCCTTGTCCTGGGTGATCACGACGGGCTCGCGGTGGCTGGCGACCCATCCGGAGATGCCTTGGCCCAACGGCAACCGGATCTTGCCCACCTCCGCGTCGAACGGCGGTGTCGCGCCCGCCAGCGTCAGCGATTGATCGCTGTCGTCGAGGACATGCACGAAGCACACGTCGCTGGCGGTGGCCGCGGTGATCATCCGCGCCGCCGCGGCGGCCAGCGGCTCGACCCCCGGTCCCTTCGACGCGGCCTGGATCAGTTCGCGCAGCAGCGCAAGTTCGCGGTCGGCATCGACGAGGTCGCGAACCGCATTCGGGGGACGGGCGCCGGGGCTCATTGGTAGATGCCCTCGCGTAGGGCCGTGGCCACGGCACCTGTGCGGTCACTCACGCCGAGCTTGCGGTAGATGGAGCTCAGATGCGTCTTGACCGTCTCGTCGCCGATCACCAACTTGGTGGCGATGGCACGGTTGGACAGCCCGTTCACCACGAACGACAGAATCTCGCTCTCCCGCTGCGTCAGCCCCTGACGCGCGCCGGGCCAGAACTCGTCGCGCTGCATCCGCGCCGCGGTGTCCACCGCCCTGGCCGCCATGCCCGGGTCGATCGCTGTCTCGCCGCGGTGGACAAACTCGAGCTGGCGGACCAGTTCGTCGCTGCTGATGCTTTTCAACAGGTATCCGGATGCGCCGACGCGCAGCGCCTGAAACAGGTACTGCTCGTCGTCGTAGACCGACAGCATCACGACCTTGCGGTTGGGGTCTCGCTCGCGCAGCTCCACACACAGGTCCAGACCGCTGGAACCCTGCATGCGCACATCGGACAGCACGATGTCGGGGTTCAGTTCATCGACCACGCTGAGCGCCCGCTCAGCGCCGATGGCCTGGCCGACCACCTCTACGCGCTCCCGAAAGGCAGCGAGCATGGCCTTGAGACCTTCGATGACCATCTCGTGGTCATCGACCAGCACGAGACGCACCGGAGGGCTGGCCCCTGCCAATCCCCGGGTCGCTCCGCTCTCCCCTGGCCTGCGGCCGTGGGCCCAACCCGCCGGAAGTCATGTGCACCACCTTAGAGCTGGCATTTTCCAGGGGTAGGAGAAGTTGGCATCGCCGATCCCCCAAATGGGGGAGGTCGAAAGGCTGTGACGTGGGCCACCCTAGCTGCATGCCGACAACGCATGAGACGACTTGGCGCGCTGGCCGCTTCTGGTGGGACTCCGCCTCGCCGGTAGGAATCAGCAGTCCGCTGCGCGCGGTGATCTTCGACCTCGACGCCCTGACGGACATCGAATGCGACGGCCATCGGGCGGCGTACAACGCGGCGTTCGCCGCGCACGGTCTCGACTTCCAGTGGTCGGTGGCGCGCTACCGGCAACTGCTGGCGCTCACCGATGAACGGCAGCGCGTCGCGGCCGAACTGCGCAAGCGTGGCGTGGCGACCGAGTCCGATGTGCTGACCAAGCTGCTCGCCGACGACATCTTCACGACCAAGGCGATGTTGTTCGAAGAGCTGATCCTCGACCGCGATCCCGCTCCGCGCCCCGGTCTGGTCGACTTCGTCACGGACACATTCGCTGCGGGCGTTCAGGTTGCCGTCGTGGCGAGTGGGCAGCGCAGCTGGGCGGAGCCCCTGGTCCGGCAGCTGGTTGGCGAGGGAATCGTCGAAACGGTCGTGACCACCGAAGACGTCAAGAAGGGGATGCCCAATCCCGAGGCTCACCGCCTCGCGCTCTGGGAGCTCGGGACCACCGCGGAGAATGCGCTCGCGGTCAGCGGCTCGGCGTCAGGGCTGCGTGCGGCCACCGGGGCCGGGCTGGCAACCGTCGTCGTCACAGGTGAGGGCGTTCCCGACATCCCGACCGCCGCGGCGGTGCGCCCGGACTTCGGCGGCCCCACGCCGTTGTCGGTGGGCGATTGCCAACGCCTGCACGGCCGTTGGTGGGCCAGGCGCAAGCCGTCAGCCGCGTAACCGAAACCGCCGTTCCCGACGCGTCTGCGCAGATAAAATTCGCGCGCACGGCGGAGTGTCGTTGGCTGGACCCGCCATTTAGGCGGTGAACTAGGGCATGGCTCAGAAAACCCGGGTCTCGCCTGGTCTCATGGGCGGTGACGTCGATGAGGGTTACGGAAAGGTCGCCGACGCGTTTCGGCTCAATCTGAGCAGCGGCACCGAGGTCGGAGCCGCTGTCGCCGTCTATCGCGAGGGCCGCAAGGTCGTCGACCTCTGGGGCGGCTACCGCAACGGGATCACCCGAACCCCGTGGACGCAGGACACGTTGGTCAACGTCTACTCGACGACGAAAGGTATTGCCGCACTGACAGTCGCGCTGGCCGTCTCACGCGGGTTGTTGTCCTATGACGCGAGAGTGGCCGACTACTGGCCGGAGTTCGCGCAGGGCGGTAAGGAGGCCATCACAGTGCGGCAGCTGCTGGCCCACCAGGCCGGGTTGCCGGTGATCAGACCGCTGCTGACTCTTGGCGACATCGCCGACCCCGCGAAGCTGTCCCAGAGACTGGCGGCGCAGGTCCCCGCGTGGCCGCCGGGCACGCGTCACGGCTACCACGGTGTCACACTCGGCTGGTACGCATCCGAACTCATTCGGCACGCCGACCCCGAGGGCCGCACGCTCGGAAGATATTTCGCCGACGAGATCGCAGGTCCGCTCGGGCTGGACTTCCACATCGGATTGCCGGACTCCGTCGACCGTGATCGTGTGGCGTACCTGCACGTGCCATCCCAGATTGCAACGATATTGCACCTGCACGTTCTGCCACCGCGGTTGGCGGCCGCCTGGTTCATTCCGATGACGTTGACGGCGCAAGCGGGTGTGGCATTCGAAGGGGCCAACGGCCTTTCGACGTTCAACCGGGAAGACGTCCGCGTCGTCGAGATACCCGCTGCCAACGGAACAGGCACCGCCGAATCGGTGGCCAGGCTCTACGGCGACGCCGCCACCGGAGGATCCGAGACCGGTCTGACCCCGGAGGTCGTCACGGCGTTGACGGCGCCGCCGGTGACGCCGACGAAGGGATTGCGCGACAAGGTGATACATATCGACACGTCGTACTCGCTCGGCTTCGGCAGGCCCATCCCGAATAGCAGGAAGTACGTGATCGGGTCCTCGGACAAGGCGTTCGGGGCGCCGGGCGCAGGGGGTTCAGTGGGCTTCGCGGATCCGGATACCGGCATCGGGTTCGGCTATGTGATGAACAAACTGGGATTCCACCTGATCAGCGATCCACGAGGACTTCGCCTGCGCCAGGCGCTGTTTCGGGATGTCCTTGGTGCGCGGCCTCAGAAATGAGGCCGGTCGATATCGCTCCCGAACTCATTGGCGGGGACGTCGACGAGGGGTACGGAAGAGTCGCCGACGCATTCCGTCGAAATTTCAGCAGCGGCAAGGAGACCGGCGCGGCTGTCGCGGTGTACCGCGATGGTCGCAAGGTGGTGGACCTCTGGGGCGGGTTTCGCAATGGGCATACTCGAGCGCCGTGGCAGAAGGACACCATCGTCAACGTCTTCTCGACGACGAAAGGCGTTTCCTCCCTTGCGGTGGCGGTCGCGGCATCCCGTGGGCTGATCGACTACGACGCCGCAGTCGCCGACTACTGGCCGGAGTTCGCGCAAGCGGGCAAGGGCGCGATCACCGTCCGCCAGCTCCTCGGCCATCAAGCGGGGCTCGTGGCGATCAAACCGCCTCTGACGCTTTCCGATATCGCGGACCCGGAAAAGCTGTCGGCGAAGATCGCCAAGCAAGCTCCCGCGTGGCCACCGGGAACCAGGCACGGCTACCACGCAGTCACTCTCGGCTGGTACCAGTCCGAACTCATCCGCCACGTAGATCCGAAGCGACGCACGCTAGGCCGATTCTTCGCCGAGGAGATCGCGTCGCCACTCGACTTGGACTTCTATATCGGTCTTCCGCCCTCGGTCGACCGCAACCGCGTGGCACACCTGCACGCGTTCTCCAAGGGCCAGATGATGTTGCATCTCGACACGGTGCCACCACTCTTTGCCGCCGCATTGTTCAACCCGTCGAGCCTGGCCGCGCGAGCCCTCACGATCGCTACTGGAGTCAAGGAGGCTGACGCCTTCAACCGTGACGAATTGCGAACTGTCGAGATCCCCGCGGGCAACGGCACGGGTACCGCTCGGTCGGTCGCGAAACTCTACGGAAGCGCCGCCACCGGCGATGCTGAGCTGGGGTTGAGCGCCGGTGTCCGCGACGCACTAGCGGGGCCCGCCGTACCACCTACTGGGAGATTGCGCGACAAGGTGTTACAGGTCCCCACGTCGTACTCGCTGGGCTTCGGCAAGCCCACGTCCACATTTGTATTCGGCTCGTCGGACAGGGCTTTTGGCTGGCCCGGAGCCGGTGGCTCGTTCGGATTCGCCGATCCTGATACCGGCATCGGGTTCGGTTACGTGATGAACCGGATGTGCATGCACTTGTTCAGCGACCCAAGAGAACTCAGCCTCCGTCAAGCACTGTTCCGCGATGTGCTCGGGAGCAGACCGCAGCGCTGAACGGTCAGCCCCGCAGCAACTCGATGACCGCGCTGAAGTCCTTGTCGGCGTGGTCCGCCGCGAACTTGGCGTAGATCTCGGCGGCGTGAGTCCCCAGCGGCGCCGACGAACCCGTCGACTTGACCGCGTCCATCGCCAGGCCGATGTCCTTGTTCATCAACGCGGTCGCGAATCCCGGCTTGAAATCGTTGTTGGCCGGTGACGTCGGAACGGGCCCGGGCACAGGGCAATTCGTGTGCACGGCCCAGCAGTTGCCGGTCGCGCCGGTGATCACGTCGAACAGCGACTGCGCGGACAACCCCAGTTTCTCGGCGAGCACGAACGCTTCGCCGACCGCGATCTGCTGCACGGCCAGCACCATGTTGTTGCACAGCTTCGCGGCCTGTCCGGTTCCCGATCCACCGCAGTGAATGATCTTGCCTGCCAGAGGTTCCAGCACGGGGCGGGCCCGCTCCACCGCGGCCTCGTCGCCTCCGACCATGAACGCCAGCGTGCCCGCCGTCGCGCCCTTCACTCCGCCTGACACCGGTGCGTCGAGTTGCGCGAAGCCATGGTCGGCGGCCTGCTGGTTGATGGTCGCGCGCATCATCGACCGAGATCGTGGACGTGTCGATGAACAGCGTGCCTTCCCGCGCCGCGGGCAACACCTCGGCGTAGCAGGCTTTGACGATGTCACCGTTGGGAAGCGAGGTGATCACCACGTCCGCCTCCTCGGCCGCGGCCGCGCCATTGTCGAAGACCGCAGCGCCCTTTTCGGCAGCGGCCCCCTTCAGCGCGGGCACCGGATCGAAGCCACGCACCGTATGGCCGGCGGCGAGCAGGTTGGCCGCCATCGGACCGCCCATGTGGCCCAATCCGAGGAACGCGATCGTCGTCATTCGTATCTCCTAAGCCGAATTGCGGGCACCGCCCGCGGAAGCGGATGCGCGGGCCCGGGCCGCCTCGGCCCGACCGATGACCACGCGCATGATTTCGTTGGTTCCCTCGAGGATGCGGTGCACCCGCAGATCGCGGACGATCTTCTCCAGACCGTACTCGCGCAGATAGCCGTACCCGCCGTGCAGTTGCAGCGCCTGATCCGCCACGTCGAAGCAGGCGTCGGTGACATAGCGTTTGGCCATCGCGCACAACTCGACCTTCTCAGGATGGTTGTCGTCGAGCGCAGTTGCCGCGCGCCACAACAGGGTTCGCGACGCCTGCAGTGCGGTAGCCATATCTGCGAGGGTGAACCGGATGGTGGGCTCGTCGAGAAGCGAACCACCGAACGCCTGTCTGTCGGCCAGGTAGCTCACCGATTTGTCGTGGGCGGCCTGAGCGCCACCGAGCGAGCACGCGGCGATGTTGATGCGGCCGCCGTTGAGCCCGTTCATCGCGATGGCGAAGCCGGTGCCCTCACCGTCGGCGCCGCCGAGCATTGCATCGGCGGGCACGCGCACGCCTTCGAAGATCACCTGCGCGGTGGGCTGCGCATTCCAGCCCATCTTCGCCTCGTCGGCGCCGAAACTCAGTCCCGGCGTGTCTTTCTCAACCACGAAGGCCGAGATGCCGCGCGGGCCCGGCTTGCTGTCGGGGTCGCCTGTTCGGGCCATCACGACGTACACATCCGACGTGCCGGCCCCCGAGATGAACTGCTTGACGCCGTCGAGCACGTAGTCGCCGCCCTCGCGGACCGCCTTGGTGCGCAGCGCGCCCGCGTCGGATCCGGCGCCCGGCTCGGTCAGGCAGTAACTGGCGATGGCCTCCATCGACGCCAGCCGCGGTATCCACGATTTGCGTTGTTCCTGCGTGCCGTACGTATCGACCATCCACGCACACATGTTGTGGATGGACAGGAATGCCGCGATGGTCGGATCGGCCGTCGCCAGCTGCTCGAAGATGCGGACTGCGTCAAGCCGGCGCAACCCGCTGCCGCCGACGTCGTCGCGGCAGTAGACCGCCGCCATTCCCAACTCGGCCGCCTCGCGCAACACATCGGTGGGGAAGTGCTTGGTGGCGTCCCATTCCAACGCGTATGGTGCGACGCGCTTTTCGGCGAACGCGGCCGCCGTCTCGGCGATCACGCGTTCGTCTTCCTCCAGACCGAAGTAGTCCATGCGGGGTACGTCAGCCCTATTTCATGGTGGGGATGACGAATTCGGCGCCGTGGCTACCGGCGGGCCAGCGCTGCGTCACCGTCTTGACTTTTGTGTAGAAGATGATCGACGACGGGCCGTGCTGGTTGAGGTCGCCGAAGCCGGAGCGCTTCCAGCCGCCGAAGGTGTGATACGCCACCGGCACCGGGATCGGCACGTTCACGCCGACCATGCCGACCTGCACCCGGGACACGAAGTCGCGGGCGGTGTCGCCGTCGCGGGTGAAAATCGCTACACCGTTGCCGTATTCGTGCTCGGTCGGCAGCGCCAGTGCTTCTTCGTAGTTCTCCGCACGCACGATGCACAGCACCGGGCCGAAGATCTCGTCGGTGTAGATCGACATGTCGGGGGTGACGTGGTCGAACAGTGTCGGGCCGATGAAGTAGCCGCCCTCGAGGTTCGCGTCGCCGAACTGCAGGTCGTCGCTGGCGCGTTCGCGGCCGTCGACGACGGCCTCCGCGCCCGCCTCGACGCCCTGGTCGATGTAGTCCTTGACCCGGGCCAGCGCGGCCTCGGTGATCAATGGCCCGTAGTCCGCCTTCGGATCGAGGCTGTGGCCCACTCGCAGATTGTTGACCCGTTCGATCAGCCTGGCGCGCAGGCGATCTGCGGTCTGCTGGCCGACCGGGACAGCGACGCTGATCGCCATGCAGCGCTCACCTGCACTGCCGTAGCCGGCGCCGATCAGCGCATCCACGGCGTTGTCGAGGTCGGCGTCGGGCATCACGATCATGTGGTTCTTGGCACCGCCGAAGCACTGCGCCCGCTTGCCGTGCGCGGCCGCGGTCGAATAAATGTACTGGGCGATGTCGGAGCTGCCCACGAAACCGACCGCCTGGATGTCCGGGTGCTCGAGGATCGCGTCGACGGCCTCCTTATCGCCGTGCACGACCTGGAACACGCCGGGCGGCAGGCCGGCCTCGAGGAACAACTCGGCCAGCCGGACCGGCACCGACGGGTCACGCTCGCTGGGTTTGAGGATGAACGCGTTGCCACACGCCAGTGCGGGGCCGGCCTTCCACAGCGGGATCATCGCGGGGAAGTTGAACGGGGTGATCCCGGCGACCACGCCGAGCGGCTGACGCAGCGAGTACACGTCGATACCGGTGCCTGCGCCCTCGGTGTACTCGCCCTTGACGAGGTGCGGAATGCCGACGGCGAACTCGATCACCTCGATGCCGCGCTGGATGTCGCCCTTTGAATCCGCGACGGTCTTGCCGTGTTCGAGGGAGAGCAGTTCGGCGAGTTCATCGATGTTCTGGTTGACCAGGTCGATGAACTTCATCATCACGCGGGCCCGGCGCTGCGGGTTGAAGGCAGCCCATTTCTTCTGGGCCTCGACCGCAACTGCGACCGCGGCGTCGACGTCGGCCGCCGACGCCATCGGCGCCTTGGCCTGCACCTGTCCGGTGTTGGGGTTCAGCACGTCGGCGGTGCGCTTGCTCTGTCCGGTGGTGCGCTTGCCGTCGATGAAATGAGAAATCTGTGTGGTCATTTTCGTGTCCTCGCTACTAGATACTTGGATATCCTAGTAATGTCGCGGTGACGCGTGCAAGGGGGTCATTAGGACGACGGGGGCGTGCGACAGTTGGCGGGTGAATGCGCTGGCGAACCGCTTGACTGACGCGCTGGGCATCCGTCACCCGATCATCTCGGCCCCGATGGCATATGTCGCAGGAGGTGCGCTTGCGGCAGCGGTCAGCCGCGCCGGCGGACTCGGCTTGATCGGCGGCGGGTACGGCGACGCCGAGTGGATCGACGATCAGTTCGACGCGGCGCGCGGTGAGCGTGTCGGGATTGGTTTCATCACCTGGTCGGCCGCGCAGACGCCGTCCGTCGTGGCCGCCTCCCTGCAAAGACAGCCGGCCGCGGTCATGCTCTCTTTCGGCGACCCGATGGCTTTCGCGGCCGATGTGCACGCGGCCGGCGCGGTTCTCATCTGCCAGTGCCAGAACCTCGCCCATGTGCGCGCGGCGCTCGACGCCGAGGCGGACATCGTTGTGGCACAAGGATCGGAGGCCGGGGGACACGGCGCTGACCGCGGCACCTTCACGCTCGTGCCCGAGGTGGCGGACATGTTGGCCCGCACCTCGCCGGACACCCTGCTCGTAGCCGCTGGCGGGGTAGCCGACGGGAGAGGGTTGGCGGCGGCGTTGGCGCTGGGCGCCGACGGCGTGCTCGTCGGTACGCGACTGTGTGCGTCGGAGGAATCGTCGGTCAAGCCGCTACACAAGCGAGTCATCGTCGAGTCCGACGGCGATTCCACGGTGCGCACCCATGTTCCGGACATCGTGCGCGAATTGCCTTGGCCGCAGGAGTTCACCGCTCGCGTCCAGCGCAATGAATTCGTCAATCGATGGCACGGCCAAGAATCGGAGCTCGCACGGCAGATCGCGGTGGAGGGGCCGCGCTACCTGCAGGCCTTTGCCGACGGCGACCCCGACAACACGGCCGTCTGGTTTGGCGAAGCCGCCGGACTCATCGACACGATCGAACCGGCCGCGGCGGTCATCGAACGCATGGTGGCCGATGCGGCCAAACTTGCGGTGAGCGGGCTGCCTACGTGGTGGGACCGGGGCCGAACGCGCCGAGCAGAAATTCGTCGAAGACGCGGTCGTGTTCAACCGTGAACGCCTCGTCGAATGTGACGCCGGCGCTGCTGGCGAGATAGCGCTTAGTGGCTTCCAGCGCCGGCTGCGGCGCCTCGGCGATCACCCGAGCGGTGGCCTTGGCTTCCTCCATGAGACGGCCGGAGTCCGCTATCGCGTTCACCAGACCCAGGCGATGCCCTTCCGCTGCGTCGATCCGCCTGCCGGTCAGACAGAGGTCGCGTGCGATTCCCGCGCCGACGATCCACTGCAGCGGGGTGAATAAGGGTGGCGCGCCGAACTTGATCTCCGGATGGCCGAATTCCGCATCCGGAGTGGCGATGCGGAGATCGCACAGCAGGCTGAGGTCGAACCCACCGCCGAGCGCGGCACCGTTGACCGCCGCGATCACGGGCTTGGCGAACCGCCAGACGGCGAGGTGGTAGCGGCGGGAGCTGTCGCGGATCGTGCGGGCGAGGTCGGGCTGGGCGAACTCGTTGAGATCGAACCCCGCGCAGAACGTCGTCCCCGTGCCGGTGAGCACCACGACGCGCACGCGGTCATCGGATGCCCACTGTTCGAGCGTGTCGGAGATTGCGTCGCGCATGGCGATCGACAACGCGTTGCGGCGCCGCTCGTTGTCGAGCCGCAGAATCGCGATGCCGTCGGAGTCGACGTCGGTGGCCAGCATCATCGGAGACTAACTTCGGTCGCGCCGCCCGGCGATGAACGCCTGCGTCTTCTCCCATGTCGGCAGTAGGCCCGCCGCTTCGGCCTGTGCCAGCGTCGGCGCCTCGCGGTCCCGGTCCGACATGATCGGTCCGCCGTCGACCGAGGGCCAGACGATGTCCAGTGCGGGGTCGAGTGCGTTGATCGTGTGCTCGCGTTCGGGACTGTAGGGCGCCGAGCACAGGTACATCACCGTCGAATCGTCTTCCAGCGCAAAAAAAGCGTGTCCCAGACCCTCGGAGATGTAGACGGACCGGTGGTCGCGGTCGTCGAGGACCACCGAATCCCACCGCCCGAATGTCGGTGAGCCGACCCGGATGTCGACGATCACGTCGAGCACCTTGCCGCGCGGGCATCCGACGTACTTGGCCTGGCTCGGTGGCAGCTGTGCGAAATGCACGCCGCGCAGCGTGCCGGCCGCCGACACCGAGCAGTTGGCCTGATGCAGATCGAACCGGTGGCCGGCGAGAGCGGTGAACTCGGAATCGGTGAACCATTCGAAGAACGCGCCTCGCGCATCGGCGTGCAGGCGGGGGGTGATCTCCCACGCACCGGGGACGGTGAGCTCGCGGATCGTCATTGGCCACGCCTCTGGTAGCCCGCTTCGACACCGTCTTTCAATGGGGCCCACCATGTTTCGTTGGTGCGGTACCACTCGATGGTGTCGCGGAGGCCGTCCTCGAAGTCGGTGTGCCCGGGACTCCAGTCCAGCTCGTTGCGCAGCGCCGACGGGTCGATCGCATACCGCAGGTCGTGGCCGACGCGGTCGGTGACGTGGTCGAAGTCGTCGGGATCGCGATCCATCAACCGCAGGATCGTACGCATCACCGTCAGGTTGTCCCGTTCTCCTCCGGCGCCGATCAGATACGTGCGGCCGATCTGACCGTCGGTGAGGATGCGCCATACCGCGCTGTTGTGGTCGTCGACGTGGATCCAGTCGCGCACGTTGGCGCCGCTGCCGTACAGCTTGGGCCGCCGCCCGGTCAGCACGTTCGTGATCTGCCTGGGAATGAACTTCTCCACGTGTTGGTACGGCCCGTAGTTGTTGGAGCAGTTCGAAATCGTCGCCCGCACACCGTAGGAACGCACCCAGGCGCGCACCATCATGTCGGCCGCGGCCTTGGTCGACGAGTATGGGCTCGACGGGTTGTACGGCGTCGCCTCGGTGAATCGCTGCGGGCTGCCGAGTTCGAGGTCGCCGTACACCTCGTCGGTCGAGATGTGGTGCAGTCGCACCCCGTGGTTGCGCACCGCCTCGAGCACCGTGAACGTGCCGATGACGTTGGCGCGCAGGAAAGGTGCCGGCTCGGCCAGCGCGTTGTCGACGTGCGTCTCGGCGGCGAAATGCACGACGGCGTCGGTCTGGGCGACCAGCTTGTCAACCAGGTCGGCATCGGTGATGTCGCCCTGCACCAGCCGGACCTCATCCTCGACCGGGCCCAACGATTCGCGACTGCCCGCGTAGGTCAGCGCGTCGAGAACCGTGACCGCGTGCTCACGCACTGCGTCGTGCACAAAGTTGGCGCCGATGAACCCGGCGCCGCCGGTGACCAGCAACCGCATGGTCAAACCCTAGCCGTCAGCCCTTCAGACCGAGCGGGCCGGCCAGTTCCTCCAGCGTCGGCAGCAGGTTGTCCCAGCCGCCGAGCACCTGGATCGTCACATGGTCGGCACCAGCCTCGAGATGCTGGTTGAGCCGCTTGACGATGTCCTCCGGCGTCCCATGTGCCACGACCGCGTCGATCAGCCGGTCACTGCCCGGCTTGGCCACGTCTTCGTCGGTGAACCCCAGTCGCTTCCAGTTGTTCAGATAGTTGGACAGGTTCAGATAGAAATCGACGGTCTTGCGGCCGATCTTTCGGGACGCCTCAGCGTCTCGTGCCAACACCACTTTGTGCTCGGGAGCCAGAAACACCGTCGGTCCCACCAGGTTTCGCGCCTCGCCGGTGTGCTCCGGGGTGGTCAGGTACGGATGTGCGCCCGCGCTGCGCCGCGCCGACAGCTTGAGCACCTTCGGACCGAGCGCCGCGATGACCCGCCGGCTCGTCGGCACCTTCTTGGAGTCGAGGACATCGAGGTATTCGACGAGCACGTCGTAGGGCTTCCGATATTCCTCGGTGTGCTCCGGGTGACCGATCCCGATGCCGAGCAGGAAACGGCCTGGGTATTTGTCCTCGATGCGGTGATAGGCCTCCGCCACCTGTTCGGCCGGTGCGGTCCAGACGTTGATGATGCCGGTGGCCACCTGAAGTGTCTCGGTGGCCTCCAGGATCGGCTCGACGTAGTTCAGGTCGCCTGCGGGGGACCCGCCGATCCACACGGCGCCGTAGCCCAGCTTCTCGATCGCCGCGGCCTGATCGGGTTTCACCGGCCCGAAGGTCCAGACGCCGTACCGGCCGAGATCGGGCTTGAGCGCAGTCATGCGAGTCCCTTCGGTTGCGAGTTCACTGCAGGCCGAGCGGCCCTGCCAGTTCGGCGAAGGCGTCGACCAGTTTGTCCGGTCCGGTCAGGATCTGAACGGGCACATGATCGGCGCCCGCGTCGATATGCTCCTTCAGCCGTGCCGCTATGGCATCGACAGTGCCATAGGCGACCACGGCGTCGACGAGGCGGTCGCTGCCCGGCTTGGCCACGTCTTCGTCGGTGAAGCCCAGCCGCTTCCAACTGTTCAGGTAGTTCTGCAGGTTCAGATAGACGTCGAGCGCCTTGCGGCCGACAGTGCGCGCCTTCTCCGCATCGGTGGTCAACACCACCTTGTGCTCGGGGGCGAGGAACGCCTCAGGCCCCATCACTTTGCGGGCGGTCGCGGTGTGCTCCGGTGTCGTCAGATAGGGATGCGCACCCGCTGACCGTTGCGCCGACAGTTTGAGCACCTGCGGCCCGAGTGCGGCCACCACGCGGCCGTCCTTCGGAACCCCGTATTCGTCGAGCCTGTCGAGGTATTCACGGAGCGCGTCGATCGGCTTGCGGTACTCCTGGTGTGCCTCGGGATGGCCGACGCCGATGCCCAGCAGGAAACGGCCCGGGTAGGCCGCCTCGATGCGGTGAAAGGACTCGCTGACGGGTCCCGCGTCGGCTGTCCAGATGTTGACGATGCCGGTCGCCACCTTCAGGTTGGTGGTCGGCTCGAGAATCGGCTCGACCCACGGCAGGTCGGCCGCCGGCGAACCGCCCGCCCATATCGCGCCGTAGCCGAGCGCCTCGATGTCCCGGTACTGCTGCGGACTCAGCGACTGCCACAGCGAGTGGTGACCGAACGTGCCGTACCTGCCGAGATCGGGGGTTGGAACCGACAGCTTCAGTGGTCATGTTGGGGACAACCCGGCGGGCGGCCGAGGCTATTCCGTGCCCGCCGCGGAGAGTTCGCCGGGGGTCGGCGTTATCGGAGCGGGCGCCACCAGCGGCAGGCACACCATGAACCGGGTGTCGCCCGGTTCAGACTGCACCGAAATGTTTCCACCGTGCTTCTCGACGACGATGCGCCAGGCCAGATCCAACCCCAGGCCGGTGCCCTCGCCGAACGGCTTGGTCGTGAAGAACGGGGTGAAGATCCGGCCGATGATGTCTTCGGGGATGCCGGGGCCGTCGTCGCAGATCTCGACGCGGATCATCTGATCGTTCTCGCGTGCCGTCCGGATGGTCAGGGTGCCGTGCCCGTCCATCGCCTGAATGGCGTTGTCGATGATGTTCGTAAACACCTGATTGAGATCGCCTGGATAGCACTGCAATTCGGGCAGTGTCTTGTCCATGTCCTTGACCAGAGTGACAGGCCTGCCCTTGCCTTCCATGCCGATCGTGTCGCCGAACATCATGATCGTGCTTCGCAGCAACTCGTGGACGTCGGCGCTGCCGTAGGCAGCGCGGTCCATCTGTGAATACTGCTTTGCGCCGGCGAGCAGCGCGGAGATGCGCTTGCTGGCCTCGGCGATCTCGTTCATCCGCAGTTCGTTGTCGATCGTGTACTTCAGCCATCCGATCGCACTCTGCAACGAAGCTGTGGCGTCGACCTCGTCGACCACCGCTGAGACCCGTTCGAGCCAGTCGGTGTCGAGGCCCGCGTCGACGAATGTCGGCGCGTAGTCCCAGGCGCCTACGATCCCGTGGTCTTCCAGCCAGTCGCCGATCTGGTCTTCGCGATCGGAGGTCTCCAGTGCGGTCAGCTCGTAGTCGCGGGACTTCGCCACCTGCTCGGCGACCTCGTCCTGGATGCTCACCAGGACGCGCAGGGCCTCGGGGGTGAACTTGGCCTCGGCCACCATCGCGAGCTTGTGCCGCATGTGGCCGACGCCCTCGCGGAGGTCGGAAACCGCGCGTGCCGTGGCCGCCGCCGGGTTGTTGAGCTGATGGGTGAGTCCGGCGGTGATGGTGCCGAGGGCCAGCAGCTTCTCGCGCTGGCCGATGACCTGCCGTTGCCGCATGCCACCGACCATGTGCCCTTCGATCAGATGGCACGCCATCGGAAACTCCGACTGCATGAAGCGCGCGAACGCGGCAGCGTCCAGCACGAAGCACCGTGAGGGCTTGGTCAGCCGGACCGACGCCTCGTAGACGTGGTCCTCGCCGGGCACGTAAGCCGACCAGGCGCCGAAGTAGACACCGCGTTGCGATGTACGGCCGGTCTGGATGTCGACGCCGCCGGAGCGCTTCGACATGATCAACTCGCCGTCGATCATCACGTAGAAGCAGGTCGCGGGCTCGCCTTCCCGGCACGCCGGGCCGGCCGGGAGGGTCTCGATGTAGCCGTTGGCGCACAGAATGTCGAGCTGCTCGTCCGACAGGTGTTCGAACAGAAACAGGGTGCGAAGCTCGTCGCGCACGCATTCCTCGTGTTCGTTCGAACCCATCGTCATCGTCCTCCCAAGCTGAAGTTCATGCTTCAGCCAAATACCTGTGCACCAGCATCACCGCCATCGACCCTTCGCCGACAGCAGCCGCAACCCGCTTCGCGGATTCCGATCGCACGTCTCCTGCAACAAAGACACCGGGCACACTTGTTTCCAGGTGGTGCGGCGGACGGTCCAGCGTCCACCCGACTTTGTCTCGCAGGTCCGGTCCCGACAGGATGAACCCGTGATCGTCGCGGGCGATTCCCGCTTCCTCGAGCCAGTCCGTGCGCGGGGTCGCGCCGATGAAGCAGCACATCCGGTCGCAGGTCACGGTCTCGGTCTCTTCGGTCCGCTTGTCGAGCAGATCCAGCCCGGACAGATGACCGTCTTCTGCCACCGTGTTCACGACCTCGGTGCACGTACGGATCGTGATGTTCGGGGTCTTGAGGATTCTGTCGACGAGGTATTGCGAGCAACCCGCCTCCAGGGACGGCCCCCGGATCAGCATTGTCACCGATTTGGCCGTCTGGGACATGTACATGGCGGCCTGGGCCGCCGAGTTGGCGCCGCCCACGATGTAGACGTCCTCACCGGCGCATTCGCTGTTGTCCGACACCGAGGCGCCGTAGAAGACGCCGCGGCCGATGTAGTTGCATGCCGGATCGTTGGGATCGTCCCAGCATCCGGTGATCTGCAGTTGGCGGTAGTCGACGCCGGTGGCCAGGATGACGGCGCGCGCGCCGATGGTGTTGTCTTCGTTGAGCCGGATCGAATGGGCCGCGCCTACGCCATTGACCTCGAGCCTGCCGGCTTCCTGGGTCGTGATGACCTCGGCGCCGAAGCGTTCGGCCTGGCGACGGGCCGACGTGGTGAGTTCGGCACCCGAGACGCCGGTGGGGAAGCCCAGGTAGTTCTCGATCTTCGAACTGCGGCCCGCCTGTCCGCCGGTAGTGGCCTTCTCGATGAGGACCGTGTTGAGGCCCTCGGACGCGCCGTACACCGCAGCGGCGAGACCGGCGGGCCCGCCGCCGATCACCGCGAGGTCGTACATCTGGAGCTGCGGGCTGGTCGACAGGCCGAGCAGCGTGGCCAGTTCAACGTCGGTCGGCTCGACGAGGGTCTCGCCCTTCTCGGTGATGACCACCGGGAGCCGACTGTCATCGAGGCCTGCGGCTTCGAGAAGTTGCTGCCCCTTGGGCTCCTCGGCGTTGAAGGCGCGGAACGAGTACTCGTTGCGTGCTAAGAACTGCCGCACCTCCCACGACCGATCGCTGTACCGGTGGCCGACGACCTTGGTATACGGCATGGCGCGGTCGCCCACCGCGCGCCACTCCTCGAGGAGACCGTCGATCACCGGATAGAGCTTCTCCTCTGGCGGATCCCAGGGCTTGAGGAGGTAGTGGTCGAGGTCGACGACGTTGATGGCGTCGATTGCGGCGTGGGTGTCGGCATAGGCGGTCAGCAGCACTCGGCGCGCAAGCGGGAAGAAGTCCATCGCCTTCTCGAGGAACTCGATGCCGCTCATCTGTGGCATCCGGTAGTCGGCGACGAGCACCGCTACGGTGTCGCCGCGCAGCTTGAGTTCCTTCAACGTGTCGAGCGCGTCGCCGCCCGATTCGGCACGCACGATGCGATAGCGCTCGCCATAGTGGCGACGTAGGTCGCGGGCGACCGCGCGCGACACAGCGGGGTCGTCGTCGACGGTGAGGATTGCGGGTTTACGGGCCTCCACAGCGGGTCCAGTCATCGGTAATAAGTATGCGCCCGAAGTCCACCGGATATCGGGGTCAGGCGTCGGGGTTCGCCGTGAGCGAACCGCTCGGCGGCGCGGCCGCTGACCTCACGTGGCGAGGGATTCGACACCACCTCGACGACGCCGATAGACGGCGATCAGACCAGAGTGCTGCCGTAGGTCCTCCGAACAGCTGGCATGATCTGCGTGCCCCCTCGCTGAGCTGGGGGTTCAGCGATTTTGGGACCGGCGGCTGAGCAGGTAGTATGGACCGACGGTGCGGTTTCCGCGCCGACTCTTGCGTGCTCTCTGTCCTCGAATTGCTGGAATTTCTGGCTACGGGCTCACGTTTTGTAGTCGGAGTGTTATTGCGCCAGAAGGCGCCAACGATTCAGAGGACACGGAGGATCTCCGAAAAATAATGGCCAAGAAAGACGGTGCCATCGAGGTTGAGGGTCGCGTGGTCGAACCCCTGCCCAATGCGATGTTTCGCATTGAGCTGGAGAACGGTCACAAGGTTCTCGCCCACATCAGCGGCAAGATGCGGCAGCACTACATCCGCATCCTGCCCGAGGACCGGGTCGTCGTGGAGTTGTCTCCGTACGACCTGACCCGGGGCCGCATTGTTTACCGGTACAAGTAACTAGAAGCACAGAAGGATCGACACAGCCGTGAAGGTGAACCCGAGCGTCAAGCCCATTTGCGACAAATGCAGGGTGATCCGTCGGCATGGGCGGGTCATGGTGATCTGCTCTGATCCTCGCCACAAGCAGAGACAGGGCTAGTCCGGCGATGTGGGGGCACCTCCCGCTTGCCGGGGACGCTCGCGCGAAGAGCAGATAGTCGCGGTCCGCTCCTAACACAACTTAATGACGAAATCCCAGTACCACTGAGCGGATACGCCGCTCGCCCACGTCCGGCACGGAGGCCGGGCCCCGCTAGCAGGCGGGAACGGACTGGGAACAGACCTCCGCAACGAGAAGGAACACACCACTGTGGCACGTCTAGTGGGCGTTGATCTCCCGCGCGACAAGCGCATGGAGATCGCGCTGACCTATATCTATGGCGTCGGCCGGACCCGCTCCCAGGAGATCCTGGCCGCGACCGGCATCGACAAAGATCTGCGCACCAAGGACCTCACCGACGACCAGGTGACCCAGCTGCGCGACTACATCGAAGGCAACGTCAAGGTGGAGGGCGATCTGCGCCGCGAGGTGCAGGCCGATATCCGCCGCAAGATCGAGATCGGCTGCTACCAGGGCCTGCGGCACCGCCGTGGCCTGCCGGTGCGCGGCCAGCGGACCAAGACCAATGCGCGCACCCGCAAGGGCCCGAAGCGCACCATCGCCGGCAAGAAGAAGGCCAGGTAACCGAAATGCCACCCGCAAAAAAGGCCGGGCAAGCAGCGCCCAAGAAGGGCCAGAAGACCCGTCGCCGGGAAAAGAAGAACGTCCCGCACGGCGCTGCTCACATCAAGAGCACGTTCAACAACACGATCGTGTCGATCACCGACCCGCAGGGCAACGTCATCGCCTGGGCGTCGTCGGGCCACGTCGGCTTCAAGGGGTCGCGTAAGTCGACACCATTCGCTGCGCAGCTGGCCGCTGAGAGCGCCGCTCGCAAGGCGCAGGAGCACGGTGTGAAGAAGGTCGACGTCTTCGTCAAGGGCCCGGGCTCGGGCCGCGAGACCGCCATCCGGTCGCTGCAGGCCGCGGGCCTCGAGGTCGGCGCGATCGCCGACGTCACGCCGCAGCCGCACAACGGCTGCCGTCCGCCCAAGCGGCGCCGGGTCTAAGAGAGTCAGGAAGGGATCAAATAATGGCTCGTTACACCGGACCCGCGACCCGCAAGTCACGCCGCCTCGGCGTCGACCTGGTCGGCGGAGATCAGTCGTTCGAGAAGCGCCCCTACCCGCCCGGCCAGCACGGCCGCGCGCGGATCAAGGAGAGCGAATACCGCCAGCAGCTTCAGGAGAAGCAGAAGGCACGTTTCTCCTACGGCGTGATGGAGAAGCAGTTCCGTCGCTACTACGAAGAGGCGAACCGTCTGCCGGGCAAGACAGGTGACAACCTGTTGCGCATCCTGGAGAGTCGGCTGGACAACGTCGTGTACCGCGCCGGGCTCGCCCGCACGCGCCGCATGGCCCGCCAACTGGTCAGCCACGGCCACTTCACCGTCAACGGTGTCAAGGTCGACATCCCGAGCTACCGGGTGTCGCAGTACGACATCATCGACGTCAAGCCGAAGTCGCTCAACACGCTGCCGTTCGAGGTCTCACGCGAGACCGCGGGCGAGCGCCCGATCCCGGCGTGGTTGCAGGTCGTCGGCGAAAGCCAGCGCATCCTGGTGCACCAACTGCCGGAGCGCGCTCAGATCGACATTCCGCTCACCGAGCAGCTGATCGTCGAGCTCTACTCGAAGTAAGACTTCTCAACCGCCCGGATGGCGGCTGAGTACACGGCGTCAAATAGTGGATGCCGTGAAGGAGGAAAGAAACACATGCTGATTTCTCAGCGACCCACTCTGTCCGAAGAGGTCAAGTCGGAGAACCGGTCCCAGTTCGTCATCGAGCCGCTGGAGCCCGGATTCGGTTACACGCTTGGCAATTCGCTTCGGCGCACGCTGCTGTCGTCCATCCCGGGCGCGGCGGTCACCAGCATTCGCATCGACGGTGTGCTGCACGAGTTCACCACCGTCCCGGGCGTGAAGGAAGACGTCACCGACATCATCTTGAACCTCAAGGGTCTGGTCGTGTCCTCCGAGGAGGACGAGCCGGTCACCATGTACCTGCGTAAGCAGGGCCCCGGTGAGGTCACCGCGGGTGACATCGTCCCGCCTGCCGGTGTGACGGTGCACAACCCGGAGATGCACATCGCGACGCTGAACGACAAGGGCAAGCTCGAGGTCGAGCTGGTCGTCGAGCGCGGCCGTGGCTATGTGCCCGCCGTGCAGAACAAGGCGTCGGGTGCCGAAATCGGCCGCATCCCGGTCGATTCCATCTACAGCCCGGTGCTCAAGGTCACCTACAAGGTGGAGGCCACCCGAGTCGAGCAGCGCACCGACTTCGACAAGCTGATCCTCGACGTCGAGACCAAGAATTCCATCACCGCTCGGGACGCGTTGGCGTCGGCGGGCAAGACGCTGGTCGAACTGTTCGGTCTGGCACGGGAACTCAACGTCGAGGCCGAGGGCATCGAGATCGGGCCGTCGCCGGCCGAGGCCGACCACATCGCCTCGTTCGCACTGCCGATCGACGATCTGGACCTCACGGTGCGGTCGTACAACTGCCTCAAGCGCGAGGGTGTGCACACGGTGGGCGAGCTCGTCGCCCGCACGGAGTCCGATCTGCTGGACATCCGCAACTTCGGCCAGAAGTCCATCGACGAGGTGAAGATCAAGCTGCACCAGCTCGGTCTGTCGCTCAAGGACAGCCCGGCCACGTTTGATCCGTCCGAGGTCGCCGGCTACGACGTGGCCACCGGCACCTGGAACAGCGATGCCGGCTACGACCTGGACGACAACCAGGACTACGCCGAAACCGAACAGCTCTAAGAAATCCGTCCCGGTCCTACCTGATACGGGGGCCGGCCCCATTTAGGAGAAGTCGCAATGCCCAAGCCCACCAAGGGCCCTCGCCTCGGCGGGTCGTCCTCGCACCAGAAGGCACTTCTGGCCAACCTGGCGACGTCGCTCTTCGAGCACGGCCGGATCAAGACGACCGAGCCCAAGGCGCGGGCGTTGCGGCCCTATGCGGAGAAGCTCATCACCCATGCCAAGAAGGGCACGCTGCACAACCGGCGTGAGGTGATGAAGAAGATCCGTGACAAGGACGTGGTGCACGTTCTGTTCGACCAGATCGGGCCGTTCTTCGCCGACCGCAACGGCGGCTACACCCGCATCATCAAGGTGGAGGCACGCAAGGGCGACAACGCCCCGATGGCCGTCATCGAGCTGGTGCGGGAGAAGACCGTGACCTCGGAGGCCAATAGGGCCCGTCGGAGCCGCTCCGGCAGCGACACCGGGTCGGGCGCGGCCGCCTCGAAGAAGACCGCGCCTGTCGCCGCAGCAGCGGCGCCGCAGGCTGCGGTCGAGCCTGAGGCCGCAGTCGGTCCCGAGGAGACCGTCGAAGAGGTCAAGGCCGAGGACGCGGCGATCGAGGAAGGTCAGGCCGCAGAAGCCGAGGCCGAGATCGCAGAGGCCGACGCCGACGAGAAGGCTGACTCCGACGAGGATGCCGACAAGACATAGAGCCATGACGCCCGAGCGAGACGCCGAAGGCGGATCGCGCATGAACACAGAGCGAGAAGCCGAAGGCGGATCGCGCATGAACACAGAGCGAGAAGCCGAAGGCGGATCGCGCATGAACACAGAGCGAGAAGCCGAAGGCGG
>CAVRMG010000028.1:0-44905 GCA_963721495.1 uncultured Actinomycetota bacterium
CAGGCGTCGGTGACATAGCGTTTGGCCATCGCGCACAGCTCGACCTTCTCCGGATGGTTGTCGTCGAGCGCGGTTGCCGCGCGCCACAACAGGGTTCGCGACGCCTGCAGCGTCGGTCGCCATATCCGCGAGGGTGAACCGGATGGTGGGCTCGTCGATGAAGCGACCCGCCGAAGGCCTGCCTGTCGGCCAGGTAGCTGACGCGCCTTGTCGTGGGCGGCCTGTGCGCCGCCGAGCGAGCACGCGGCGATGTTGATGCGGCCGCCGTTGAGCCCGTTCATCGCGATGGCGAAGCCGGTGCCCTCGCCGTCGGGGCCGCCGAGCATCGCGTCGGCGGGCAACTCGCGCACGCCTTCGAAGATCACCTGCGCGGTGGGCTGGGCGTTCCAGCCCATCTTCGTCCTCGTCGGCGCCGAAACTCAGTCCCTGGCGTGTCCTTCTCGACGAGGAAGGCCGAGATGCCGCGCGGGCCGGGCTCGGCGCCGGGGTCGCCGTTCGGGCCATCACGACGTACACGTCGGACGCGCCCGGCCCCGGAGATGAACTGCTTGACGCCGTCGAGCACGTAGTCGCCGCCGTTCGCGGATCTGCCCTGGTGCGCAGCGCGCCCGCGTCGGATCCGGCGCCCGGCTCGGTCAGGCAGTAACTGGCGATCGACCTCCATCGAGGCCAGCCGCGGCATCCACGACTTGCGCTGCTCGTGCAGTGCCGTACGTGCTCGAGACCATCCACGCACACATGTTGTGGATGGACAGGAACGCCGCGATGGTCGGGTCGGCCGTCGCCAGCTGCTCGAAGATGCGGACGGCGTCCAGCCGGCGCAACCCGCTGCCGCCGACGTCGTCGCGGCAGTAGACCGCCGCCATTCCCGAGCTCGGCGGCCTCGCGCAACACGTCGGTGGGGAAGTGCGTGGCTGGCGTCCCACTCCAACGCGTATGGCGCAGAGCGCGCTTCTCGGCGAACGCGGCCGCCGTACTCGGCGATCACGCGTTCGTGTTCGTCCAGCCCGAAGTCGTCCATGCGGGGTACGTCAGCCCTATTTCATGGTGGGGATGACGAACTCGGCGCCGTGGCTACCGGCAGGGCCAGCGCTGCGTCACCGTCTTGGCTCTTGGTGTAGAAGATGATCGACGACGGGCCGTGCTGGTTGAGGTCGCCGAAGCCGGAGCGCTTCCAGGCCGCCGAAGGTGTGGTACGCGACCGGCACCGGGATCGGCACGTTAGCGCCGACCATGCCGACGTTGACCCGCGCGGTGAAGTCGCGCGCCGTGTCAGCGTCACGGGTGAAGATCGCCACGCCGTTGCCGTACTCGTGAGCCGACGGCAGGCGCAGAGCCTCCTCGTAGTCGTCGGCACGCACGATCTGCAGCACCGGTCCGAAGATCTCCTCCTTGTAGATGCGCATGTCCGTCGTCACCTTGTCGAACAGCGTTGCGCCGGTGGAAGAACCCGCTCTCGTGCCCCGGCGAGGGAGAAGCCGCGGCCGTCGACCACCAGGCTCCGCACCCCTCGTCGACACCGATCTGCACGTAGTCCGTGACGCGCTGGACGGCCTCGGCCGTGATGAGCGGTCCGAAGTCGCTGCCCGCGTCGTCGCTGCGTCCGACGCTGAGCTTCTCGACGCGCTCGACCAGCTTGGCGCGCAGGGCTTCGGCTGTCTCCTCGCCGACGGGTACGGCGACGGAGATGGCCATGCAGCGCTCTCCGGCGCTGCCGTAGCCGGCACCGATCAGCGCGTCGGCGACCTCGTCGAGATCGGCGTCGGGCATGACGATCGCGTGGTTCTTGGCGCCACCGAAGCACTGTGCCCGCTTGCCGTGCGCGGCGGCGGTCTCGTAGATGTACTGCGCGATCGGGGTGGAGCCGACGAAGCCCACGGCGCTGGATGCGGGGGTCGGTCAGGATCGCGTCGACTGCTTCCTTGTCGCCGTTGACGACGTTGAAGATGCCGGGAGGGCCACCTGCCTCGAGGAACAGCTCGGCCAGGCGCAGCGGCACAGAGAGAGGTGCCGCTTCGGACGGCTTGAGGATGAACGCGTTGCCGCAGGCGATGGCGGGCGCGGCCTTCCACAGCGGGATCATCGCGGGGAAGTTGAACGGGGTGATCCGGCGACCACGCCGAGCGGCTGACGCAGCGAGTACACGTCGATACCGGTGCCTGCGCCCTCGGTGTACTCGCCCTTGACGAGGTGCGGAATGCCGACGGCGAACTCGATCACCTCGATGCCGCGCTGGATGTCGCCCTTTGAATCCGCGACGGTCTTGCCGTGTTCGAGGGAGAGCAGTTCGGCGAGTTCATCGATGTTCTGGTTGACCAGGTCGATGAACTTCATCATCACGCGGGCGCGGCGCTGCGGGTTGAAGGCAGCCCATTTCTTCTGGGCCTCGACCGCAACTGCGACCGCGGCGTCGACGTCGGCCGCCGACGCCATCGGCGCCTTGGCCTGCACCTGTCCGGTGTTGGGGTTCAGCACGTCGGCGGTGCGCTTGCTCTGTCCGGTGGTGCGCTTGCCGTTGATGAAATGAGAAATCTGTGTGGTCATTTTCGTGTCCTCGCTACTAGATACTTGGATATCCTAGTAATGTCGCGGTGACGCGTGCAAGGGGTCATTACGACGACGGGGGCGTGCGACAGTTGGCGGGTGAATGCGCTGGCGAACCGCTTGACTGACGCGCTGGGCATGCGTCACCCGATCATCTCGGCCCCGATGGCATATGTCGCCGGAGGTGCGCTTGCGGCAGCGGTCAGTCGCGCCGGCGGACTCGGCTTGATCGGCGGCGGGTACGGCGACGCCGAGTGGATCGACGATCAGTTCGACGCGGCGCGCGGTGAGCGTATCGGGATTGGTTTCATCACCTGGTCGGCCGCGCAGACGCCGTCCGTCGTGGCCGCCTCCCTGCAAAGACAGCCGGCCGCGGTCATGCTCTCTTTCGGTGACCCGATGGCTTTCGCGGCCGATGTGCACGCGGCCGGCGCGGTTCTCATCTGCCAGTGCCAGAACCTCGCCCATGTGCGCGCGGCGCTCGACGCCGAGGCGGACATCGTTGTGGCACAAGATCGGAGGCCGGCGGACACGGCGCTGACCGCGGCACCTTCACGCTCGTGCCCGAGGTGGCGGACATGTTGGCCCGCACCTCGCCGGACACCCTGCTCGTAGCCGCTGGCGGGGTAGCCGACGGGAGAGGGTTGGCGGCGGCGTTGGCGCTGGGCGCCGACGGCGTGCTCGTCGGTACGCGACTGTGTGCGTCGGAGGAATCTTCGGTCAAGCCGCTACACAAGCGAGTCATCGTCGAGTCCGACGGCGATTCGACGGTGCGCACCCATGTCCCGGACATCGTGCGCGAATTGCCTTGGCCGCAGGAGTTCACCGCTCGCGTCCAGCGCAATGAATTCGTCAATCGATGGCACGGCCAAGAATCGGAGCTCGCACGGCAGATCGCGGTGGAGGGGCCGCGCTACCTGCAGGCCTTTGCCGACGGCGACCCCGACAACACGGCCGTCTGGTTTGGCGAAGCCGCCGGACTCATCGACACGATCGAACCGGCCGCGGCGGTCATCGAACGCATGGTGGCCGATGCGGCCAAACTTCGGTGAGCGGGCTGCCTACGTGGTGGGACCGGGGCCGAACGCGCCGAGCAGAAATTCGTCGAAGACGCGGTCGTGTTCAACCGTGAACGCCTCGTCGAATGTGACGCCGGCGCTGCTGGCGAGATAGCGCTTAGTGGCTTCCAGCGCCGGCTGCGGCGCCTCGGCGATCACCCGAGCGGTGGCCTTGGCTTCCTCCATGAGACGGCCGGAGTCAGCTATCGCGTTCACCAGACCCAGGCGATGCCCTTCCGCTGCGTCGATCCGCCTGCCGGTCAGACAGAGGTCGCGTGCGATTCCCGCGCCGACGATCCACTGCAGCGGGGTGAACAAGGGTGGCGCGCCGAACTTGATCTCCGGATGGCCGAATTCCGCCTCCGGAGTGGCGATGCGGAGATCGCACAGCAGGCTGAGGTCGAACCCACCGCCGAGCGCGGCACCGTTGACCGCCGCGATCACGGGCTTGGCGAACCGCCAGACGGCGAGGTGGTAGCGGCGGGAGCTGTCGCGGATCGTGCGGGCGAGGTCGGGCTGGGCGAACTCGTTGAGATCGAACCCCGCGCAGAACGTCGTCCCCGTGCCGGTGAGCACCACGACGCGCACGCGGTCATCGGATGCCCACTGTTCGAGCGTGTCGGAGATTGCGTCGCGCATGGCGATCGACAACGCGTTGCGGCGCCGCTCGTTGTCGAGCCGCAGAATCGCGATGCCGTCGGAGTCGACGTCGGTGGCCAGCATCATCGGAGACTAACTTCGGTCGCGCCGCCCGGCGACGAACGCCTGCGTCGTCTCCCATGTCGGCAGTAGGCCCGCCGCTTCGGCCTGTGCCAATGTCGGCGCCTCGCGGTCCCGGTCCGACATGATCGGTCCGCCGTCGACCGAGGGCCAGACGATGTCCAGTGCGGGGTCGAGTGCGTTGATCGTGTGCTCGCGTTCGGGACTGTAGGGCGCCGAGCACAGGTACATCACCGTCGAATCGTCTTCCAGCGCAAAAAAAGCGTGTCCCAGACCCTCGGAGATGTAGACGGACCGGTGGTCGCGATCGTCGAGGACCACCGAATCCCACCGCCCGAATGTCGGTGAGCCGACCCGGATGTCGACGATCACGTCGAGCACCTTGCCGCGCGGGCATCCGACGTACTTGGCCTGGCTCGGTGGCAGCTGTGCGAAATGCACGCCGCGCAGCGTGCCGGCCGCCGACACCGAGCAGTTGGCCTGATGCAGATCGAACCGGTGGCCGGCGAGAGCGGTGAACTCGGAATCGGTGAACCATTCGAAGAACGCGCCTCGCGCATCGGCGTGCAGGCGGGGGGTGATCTCCCACGCACCGGGGACGGTGAGCTCGCGGATCGTCATTGGCCACGCCTCTGGTAGCCTGCTTCGACACCGTCTTTCAATGGGGCCCACCATGTTTCGTTGGTGCGGTACCACTCGATGGTGTCGCGGAGGCCGTCCTCGAAGTCGGTGTGCCCGGGACTCCAGTCCAGCTCGTTGCGCAGCGCCGACGGGTCGATCGCATACCGCAGGTCGTGGCCGACGCGGTCGGTGACGTGGTCGAAGTCGTCGGGATCGCGATCCATCAACCGCAGGATCGTACGCATCACCGTCAGGTTGTCGCGTTCTCCTCCGGCGCCGATCAGATACGTGCGGCCGATCTGACCGTCGGTGAGGATGCGCCATACCGCGCTGTTGTGGTCGTCGACGTGGATCCAGTCGCGCACGTTGGCGCCGCTGCCGTACAGCTTGGGCCGCCGCCCGGTGAGCACGTTGGTGATCTGCCTGGGAATGAACTTCTCCACGTGTTGGTACGGCCCGTAGTTGTTGGAGCAGTTCGAAATCGTCGCCCGCACACCGTAGGAACGCACCCAGGCACGCACCATCATGTCGGCCGCGGCCTTGGTCGACGAGTATGGGCTCGACGGGTTGTACGGCGTCGCCTCGGTGAATCGCTGCGGGCTGCCGAGTTCGAGGTCGCCGTACACCTCGTCGGTCGAGATGTGGTGCAGTCGCACCCCGTGGTTGCGCACCGCCTCGAGCATCGTGAACGTGCCGATGACGTTGGCGCGCAGGAAAGGTGCCGGCTCGGCCAGCGCGTTGTCGACGTGCGTCTCGGCGGCGAAATGCACGACGGCGTCGGTCTGGGCGACCAGCTTGTCAACCAGGTCGGCATCGGTGATGTCGCCCTGCACCAGCCGGACCTCATCCTCGACCGGGCCCAACGATTCGCGACTGCCCGCGTAGGTCAGCGCGTCGAGAACCGTGACCGCGTGCTCACGCACTGCGTCGTGCACAAAGTTGGCGCCGATGAACCCGGCGCCGCCGGTGACCAGCAACCGCATGGTCAAACCCTAGCCGTCAGCCCTTCAGACCGAGCGGGCCGGCCAGTTCCTCCAGCGTCGGCAGCAGGTTGTCCCAGCCGCCGAGCACCTGGATCGTCACATGGTCGGCACCAGCCTCGAGATGCTGGTTGAGCCGCTTGACGATGTCCTCCGGCGTCCCATGTGCCACGACCGCGTCGATCAGCCGGTCACTGCCCGGCTTGGCCACGTCTTCGTCGGTGAACCCCAGTCGCTTCCAGTTGTTCAGATAGTTGGACAGGTTCAGATAGAAATCGACGGTCTTGCGGCCGATCTTTCGGGACGCCTCAGCGTCTCGTGCCAACACCACTTTGTGCTCGGGAGCCAGAAACACCGTCGGTCCCACCAGGTTTCGCGCCTCGCCGGTGTGCTCCGGGGTGGTCAGGTACGGATGTGCGCCCGCGCTGCGCCGTGCCGATAGCTTGAGCACCTTCGGACCGAGCGCCGCGATGACCCGCCGGCTCGTCGGCACCTTCTTGGAGTCGAGGACATCGAGGTATTCGACGAGCACGTCGTAGGGCTTCCGATATTCCTCGGTGTGCTCCGGGTGACCGATCCCGATGCCGAGCAGGAAACGGCCTGGGTACTTGTCCTCGATGCGGTGATAGGCCTCCGCCACCTGTTCGGCCGGTGCGGTCCAGACATTGATGATGCCGGTGGCCACCTGAAGTGTCTCGGTGGCCTCCAGGATCGGCTCGACATAGTTCAGGTCGCCTGCGGGGGACCCGCCGATCCACACGGCGCCGTAGCCCAGCTTCTCGATCGCCGCGGCCTGATCGGGCTTCACCGGCCCGAAGGTCCAGACACCGTACCGGCCGAGATCGGGCTTGAGTGCAGTCATGCGAGTTCCTTCGGTAGCGAGTTCACTGCAGGCCGAGCGGCCCTGCCAGTTCGGCGAAGGCGTCGACCAGTTTGTCCGGTCCGGTCAGGATCTGCACGGGCACATGATCGGCGCCCGCGTCGATATGCTCCTTCAGCCGTGCCGCTACGGCATCGACAGTGCCATAGGCGACCACGGCGTCGACGAGGCGGTCGCTGCCCGGCTTGGCCACGTCTTCGTCGGTGAAGCCCAGCCGCTTCCAACTGTTCAGATAGTTCTGCAGGTTCAGATAGACGTCGAGCGCCTTGCGGCCGACAGTGCGCGCCTTCTCCGCATCGGTGGTCAACACCACCTTGTGCTCGGGGGCGAGGAACGCCTCAGGCCCCATCACTTTGCGGGCGGTCGCGGTGTGCTCCGGTGTCGTCAGATAGGGATGCGCACCCGCTGACCGTTGCGCCGACAGTTTGAGCACCTGCGGCCCGAGTGCGGCCACCACGCGGCCGTCCTTCGGAACCCCGTATTCGTCGAGCCTGTCGAGGTATTCACGGAGCGCGTCGATCGGTTTGCGGTACTCCTGGTGTGCCTCGGGATGGCCGACGCCGATGCCCAGCAGGAAACGGCCCGGGTAGGCCGCCTCGATGCGGTGAAAGGACTCGCTGACGGGTCCCGCGTCGGCTGTCCAGATGTTGACGATGCCGGTCGCCACCTTCAGGTCGGTGGTCGGCTCGAGAATCGGCTCGACCCACGGCAGGTCGGCCGCAGGCGAACCGCCCGCCCATATCGCGCCGTAGCCGAGTGCCTCGATGTCCCGGTACTGCTGCGGACTCAGCGACTGCCACAGCGAGTGGTGACCGAACGTGCCGTACCTGCCGAGATCGGGTTTAGTCATGTTGGGGACAACCCGGCGGGCGGCCGAGGCTATTCCGTGCCCGCGGCGGAGAGCTCGCCGGGGGTCGGCGTTATCGGAGCGGGCGCCACCAGCGGCAGGCACACCATGAACCGGGTGTCGCCCGGTTCAGACTGCACCGAAATGTTTCCACCGTGCTTCTCGACGACGATGCGCCAGGCCAGATCCAACCCCAGGCCGGTGCCCTCGCCGAACGGCTTGGTCGTGAAGAACGGGGTGAAGATCCGGCCGATGATGTCTTCGGGGATGCCGGGGCCGTCGTCGCAGATCTCGACGCGGATCATCTGATCGTTCTCGCGTGCCGTCCGGATGGTCAGGGTGCCGTGCCCGTCCATCGCCTGAATGGCGTTGTCGATGATGTTCGTAAACACCTGATTGAGATCGCCTGGATAGCACTGCAATTCGGGCAGTGTCTTGTCCATGTCCTTGACCAGAGTGACAGGCCTGCCCTTGCCTTCCATGCCGATCGTGTCGCCGAACATCATGATCGTGCTTCGCAGCAACTCGTGGACGTCGGCGCTGCCGTAGGCAGCGCGGTCCATCTGTGAATACTGCTTTGCGCCGGCGAGCAGCGCGGAGATGCGCTTGCTGGCCTCGGCGATCTCGTTCATCCGCAGTTCGTTGTCGATCGTGTACTTCAGCCATCCGATCGCACTCTGCAACGAAGCCGTGGCGTCGACCTCGTCGACCACCGCTGAGACCCGTTCGAGCCAGTCGGTGTCGAGGCCCGCCTCGACGAACGTCGGCGCGTAGTCCCAGGCGCCCACGATCCCATGGTCTTCCAGCCAGTCGCCGATCTGGTCTTCGCGATCGGAGGCCTCCAGTGCGGTCAGCTCGTAGTCGCGGGACTTCGCCACCTGCTCGGCGACCTCGTCCTGGATGCTCACCAGGACCCGCAGGGCCTCGGGGGTGAACTTCGCCTCGGCCACCATTGCGAGCTTGTGCCGCATGTGGCCGACGCCCTCGCGGAGGTCGGAAACCGCGCGTGCCGTGGCCGCCGCCGGGTTGTTGAGCTGATGGGTGAGTCCGGCGGTGATGGTGCCGAGGGCCAGCAGCTTCTCGCGCTGGCCGATGACCTGCCGTTGCCGCATGCCACCGACCATGTGCCCTTCGATCAGATGGCACGCCATCGGAAACTCCGACTGCATGAAGCGCGCGAACGCGGCAGCGTCCAGTACGAAGCACCGTGAGGGTTTGGTCAGCCGGACCGACGCCTCGTAGAGGTGCTCCTCGCCGGGCACGTAAGCCGACCAGGCACCGAAGTAGACACCGCGTTGCGAAGTACGGCCCGTTTGGATGTCGACGCCACCGGAGCGCTTCGACATGATCAACTCACCGTCGATCATCACGTAGAAGCAGGTCGCGGGCTCGCCTTCCCGGCACGCCGGGCCGGCCGGGAGGGTCTCGATGTAGCCGTTGGCGCACAGAATGTCGAGCTGCTCGTCCGACAGGTGTTCGAACAGAAACAGGGTGCGAAGCTCGTCGCGCACGCATTCCTCGTGTTCGTTCGAACCCATCGTCATCGTCCTCCCAAGCTGAAGTTCATGCTTCAGCCAAATACCTGTGCACCAGCATCACCGCCATCGACCCTTCGCCGACAGCAGCCGCAACCCGCTTCGCGGATTCCGATCGCACGTCTCCTGCAACAAAGACACCGGGCACACTTGTTTCCAGGTGGTGCGGCGGACGGTCCAGCGTCCACCCGACTTTGTCTCGCAGGTCCGGTCCCGACAGGATGAACCCGTGATCGTCGCGGGCGATTCCCGCTTCCTCGAGCCAGTCCGTGCGCGGGGTCGCGCCGATGAAGCAGCACATCCGGTCGCAGGTCACGGTCTCGGTCTCTTCGGTCCGCTTGTCGAGCAGATCCAGCCCGGACAGATGACCGTCTTCTGCCACCGTGTTCACGACCTCGGTGCACGTACGGATCGTGATGTTCGGGGTCTTGAGGATTCTGTCGACGAGGTATTGCGAGCAACCCGCCTCCAGGGACGGCCCCCGGATCAGCATTGTCACCGATTTGGCCGTCTGGGACATGTACATGGCGGCCTGGGCCGCCGAGTTGGCGCCGCCCACGATGTAAACGTCCTCACCGGCGCATTCGCTGTTGTCCGACACCGAGGCGCCGTAGAAGACGCCGCGGCCGATGTAGTTGCATGCCGGATCGTTGGGATCGTCCCAGCATCCGGTGATCTGCAGTTGGCGGTAGTCGACGCCGGTGGCCAGGATGACGGCGCGCGCGCCGATGGTGTTGTCTTCGTTGAGCCGGATCGAATGGGCCGCGCCTACGCCATTGATCTCGAGCCTGCCGGCTTCCTGGGTCGTGATGACCTCGGCGCCGAAGCGTTCGGCCTGGCGACGGGCCGACGTGGTGAGTTCGGCACCCGAGACGCCGGTGGGGAAGCCCAGGTAGTTCTCGATCTTCGAACTGCGGCCCGCCTGTCCGCCGGTAGTGGCCTTCTCGATGAGGACCGTGTTGAGGCCCTCGGACGCGCCGTACACCGCAGCGGCGAGACCGGCGGGCCCGCCGCCGATCACCGCGAGGTCGTACATCTGGAGCTGCGGGCTGGTCGACAGGCCGAGCAGCGTGGCCAGTTCAACGTCGGTCGGCTCGACGAGGGTCTCGCCCTTCTCGGTGATGACCACCGGGAGCCGACTGTCATCGAGGCCTGCGGCTTCGAGAAGTTGCTGCCCCTTGGGCTCCTCGGCGTTGAAGGCGCGGAACGAGTACTCGTTGCGTGCTAAGAACTGCCGCACCTCCCACGACCGATCGCTGTACCGGTGGCCGACGACCTTGGTATACGGCATGGCGCGGTCGCCCACCGCGCGCCACTCCTCGAGGAGACCGTCGATCACCGGATAGAGCTTCTCCTCTGGCGGATCCCAGGGCTTGAGGAGGTAGTGGTCGAGGTCGACGACGTTGATGGCGTCGATTGCGGCGTGGGTGTCGGCATAGGCGGTCAGCAGCACTCGGCGCGCAAGCGGGAAGAAGTCCATCGCCTTCTCGAGGAACTCGATGCCGCTCATCTGTGGCATCCGGTAGTCGGCGACGAGCACCGCTACGGTGTCGCCGCGCAGCTTGAGTTCCTTCAACGTGTCGAGCGCGTCGCCGCCCGATTCGGCACGCACGATGCGATAGCGCTCGCCATAGTGGCGACGTAGGTCGCGGGCGACCGCGCGCGACACAGCGGGGTCGTCGTCGACGGTGAGGATTGCGGGTTTACGGGCCTCCACAGCGGGTCCAGTCATCGGTAATAAGTATGCGCCCGAAGTCCACCGGATATCGGGGTCAGGCGTCGGGGTTCGCCGTGAGCGAACCGCTCGGCGGCGCGGCCGCTGACCTCACGTGGCGGGGTTCGACATCACCTCGACATCACCTCGACACCACCTCGACGACGCCGATAGACGGCGATCAGACCAGAGTGCTGCCGTAGGTCCTCCGAACAGCTGGCATGATCTGCGTGCCCCCTCGCTGAGCTGGGGGTTCAGCGATTTTGGGACCGGCGGCTGAGCAGGTAGTATGGACCGACGGTGCGGTTTCCGCGCCGACTCTTGCGTGCTCTCTGTCCTCGAATTGCTGGAATTTCTGGCTACGGGCTCACGTTTTGTAGTCGGAGTGTTATTGCGCCAGAAGGCGCCAACGATTCAGGGACAACGGAGGATATGGCCAAGAAAGACGGTGCCATCGAGGTTGAGGGTCGCGTGGTCGAACCCCTGCCCAATGCGATGTTTCGCATTGAGCTGGAGAACGGTCACAAGGTTCTCGCCCACATCAGCGGCAAGATGCGGCAGCACTACATCCGCATCCTGCCCGAGGACCGGGTCGTCGTGGAGTTGTCTCCGTACGACCTGACCCGGGGCCGCATTGTTTACCGGTACAAGTAACTAGAAGCACAGAAGGATCGACACAGCCGTGAAGGTGAACCCGAGCGTCAAGCCCATTTGCGACAAATGCAGGGTGATCCGTCGGCATGGGCGGGTCATGGTGATCTGCTCTGATCCTCGCCACAAGCAGAGACAGGGCTAGTCCGGCGATGTGGGGGCACCTCCCGCTTGCCGGGGACGCTCGCGCGAAGAGCAGATAGTCGCGGTCCGCTCCTAACACAACTTAATGACGAAATCCCAGTACCACTGAGCGGATACGCCGCTCGCCCACGTCCGGCACGGAGGCCGGGCCCCGCTAGCAGGCGGGAACGGACTGGGAACAGACCTCCGCAACGAGAAGGAACACACCACTGTGGCACGTCTAGTGGGCGTTGATCTCCCGCGCGACAAGCGCATGGAGATCGCGCTGACCTATATCTATGGCGTCGGCCGGACCCGCTCCCAGGAGATCCTGGCCGCGACCGGCATCGACAAAGATCTGCGCACCAAGGACCTCACCGACGACCAGGTGACCCAGCTGCGCGACTACATCGAAGGCAACGTCAAGGTGGAGGGCGATCTGCGCCGCGAGGTGCAGGCCGATATCCGCCGCAAGATCGAGATCGGCTGCTACCAGGGCCTTCGGCACCGCCGTGGCCTGCCGGTGCGCGGCCAGCGGACCAAGACCAATGCGCGCACCCGCAAGGGCCCGAAGCGCACCATCGCCGGCAAGAAGAAGGCCAGGTAACCGAAATGCCACCCGCAAAAAAGGCCGGGCAAGCAGCGCCCAAGAAGGGCCAGAAGACCCGTCGCCGGGAAAAGAAGAACGTCCCGCACGGCGCTGCTCACATCAAGAGCACGTTCAACAACACGATCGTGTCGATCACCGACCCGCAGGGCAACGTCATCGCCTGGGCGTCGTCGGGCCACGTCGGCTTCAAGGGGTCGCGTAAGTCGACACCATTCGCTGCGCAGCTGGCCGCTGAGAGCGCCGCTCGCAAGGCGCAGGAGCACGGTGTGAAGAAGGTCGACGTCTTCGTCAAGGGCCCGGGCTCGGGCCGCGAGACCGCCATCCGGTCGCTGCAGGCCGCGGGCCTCGAGGTCGGCGCGATCGCCGACGTCACGCCGCAGCCGCACAACGGCTGCCGTCCGCCCAAGCGGCGCCGGGTCTAAGAGAGTCAGGAAGGGATCAAATAATGGCTCGTTACACCGGACCCGCGACCCGCAAGTCACGCCGCCTCGGCGTCGACCTGGTCGGCGGAGATCAGTCGTTCGAGAAGCGCCCCTACCCGCCCGGCCAGCACGGCCGCGCGCGGATCAAGGAGAGCGAATACCGCCAGCAGCTTCAGGAGAAGCAGAAGGCACGTTTCTCCTACGGCGTGATGGAGAAGCAGTTCCGTCGCTACTACGAAGAGGCGAACCGTCTGCCGGGCAAGACAGGTGACAACCTGTTGCGCATCCTGGAGAGTCGGCTGGACAACGTCGTGTACCGCGCCGGGCTCGCCCGCACGCGCCGCATGGCCCGCCAACTGGTCAGCCACGGCCACTTCACCGTCAACGGTGTCAAGGTCGACATCCCGAGCTACCGGGTGTCGCAGTACGACATCATCGACGTCAAGCCGAAGTCGCTCAACACGCTGCCGTTCGAGGTCTCACGCGAGACCGCGGGCGAGCGCCCGATCCCGGCGTGGTTGCAGGTCGTCGGCGAAAGCCAGCGCATCCTGGTGCACCAACTGCCGGAGCGCGCTCAGATCGACATTCCGCTCACCGAGCAGCTGATCGTCGAGCTCTACTCGAAGTAAGACTTCTCAACCGCCCGGATGGCGGCTGAGTACACGGCGTCAAATAGTGGATGCCGTGAAGGAGGAAAGAAACACATGCTGATTTCTCAGCGACCCACTCTGTCCGAAGAGGTCAAGTCGGAGAACCGGTCCCAGTTCGTCATCGAGCCGCTGGAGCCCGGATTCGGTTACACGCTTGGCAATTCGCTTCGGCGCACGCTGCTGTCGTCCATCCCGGGCGCGGCGGTCACCAGCATTCGCATCGACGGTGTGCTGCACGAGTTCACCACCGTCCCGGGCGTCAAGGAAGACGTCACCGACATCATCTTGAACCTCAAGGGTCTGGTCGTGTCCTCCGAGGAGGACGAGCCGGTCACCATGTACCTGCGCAAGCAGGGCCCCGGTGAGGTCACCGCGGGTGACATCGTCCCGCCTGCCGGTGTGACGGTGCACAACCCGGAGATGCACATCGCGACGCTGAACGACAAGGGCAAGCTCGAGGTCGAGCTGGTCGTCGAGCGCGGCCGTGGCTATGTGCCCGCCGTGCAGAACAAGGCGTCGGGTGCCGAAATCGGCCGCATCCCGGTCGATTCCATCTACAGCCCGGTGCTCAAGGTCACCTACAAGGTGGAGGCCACCCGAGTCGAGCAGCGCACCGACTTCGACAAGCTGATCCTCGACGTCGAGACCAAGAATTCCATCACCGCTCGGGACGCGTTGGCGTCGGCGGGCAAGACGCTGGTCGAACTGTTCGGTCTGGCACGGGAACTCAATGTCGAGGCCGAGGGCATCGAGATCGGGCCGTCGCCGGCCGAGGCCGACCACATCGCCTCGTTCGCACTGCCGATCGACGATCTGGACCTCACGGTGCGGTCGTACAACTGCCTCAAGCGCGAGGGTGTGCACACGGTGGGCGAGCTGGTCGCCCGCACGGAGTCCGATCTGCTGGACATCCGCAACTTCGGCCAGAAGTCCATCGACGAGGTGAAGATCAAGCTGCACCAGCTCGGTCTGTCGCTCAAGGACAGCCCGGCCACGTTTGATCCGTCCGAGGTCGCCGGCTACGACGTGGCCACCGGCACCTGGAACAGCGATGCCGGCTACGACCTGGACGACAACCAGGACTACGCCGAAACCGAACAGCTCTAAGAAATCCGTCCCGGTCCTACCTGATACGGGGGCCGGCCCCATTTAGGAGAAGTCGCAATGCCCAAGCCCACCAAGGGCCCTCGCCTCGGCGGGTCGTCCTCGCACCAGAAGGCACTTCTGGCCAACCTGGCGACCTCGCTCTTCGAGCACGGCCGGATCAAGACGACCGAGCCCAAGGCGCGGGCGTTGCGGCCCTATGCGGAGAAGCTCATCACCCATGCCAAGAAGGGCACGCTGCACAACCGGCGTGAGGTGATGAAGAAGATCCGTGACAAGGACGTGGTGCACGTTCTGTTCGACCAGATCGGGCCGTTCTTCGCCGACCGCAACGGCGGCTACACCCGCATCATCAAGGTGGAGGCACGCAAGGGCGACAACGCCCCGATGGCCGTCATCGAGCTGGTGCGGGAGAAGACCGTGACCTCGGAGGCCAATAGGGCCCGTCGGAGCCGCTCCGGCGGCGACACCGGGTCGGGCGCGGCCGCCTCGAAGAAGACCGCGCCTGTCGCCGCAGCAGCGGCGCCGCAGGCTGCGGTCGAGCCTGAGGCCGCAGTCGGTCCCGAGGAGACCGTCGAAGAGGTCAAGGCCGAGGACGCCGCGATCGAGGAAGGTCAGGCCGCAGAAGCCGAGGCCGAGATCGCAGAGGCCGACGCCGACGAGAAGGCTGACTCCGACGAGGATGCCGACAAGTCATAGAGCCATGACGCCCGAGCGAGACGCCGAAGGCGGATCGCGCATGAACACAGAGCGAGAAGCCGAAGGCGGATCGCGCATGAACACAGAGCCCGCCATCGATTCTGGTGGCGGGCTTGTTCGTCTTCGGCTCGATATCGCCTACGACGGAACCGAGTTCGCGGGCTGGGCGGCGCAGGCCGGGCAACGCACCGTCGCCGGTGTGCTCGATGACGCTCTCTCGACGGTGTTTCGTACCAGGGTGCAGTTGCGCGCGGCCGGACGCACCGATACCGGCGTGCACGCCGCCGGTCAGGTCGCACATGTCGACGTGCCTGTGGATGCGCTTTCCCACGCCTACCCGCGATCCACTCGCGTCGGCGAACCCGAGTTCCTGCCGCTCGTGCGGCGTCTCGCCCGCTTCGTGCCCCAGGATGTGCGGGTACTCGACATCGCCCGCGCTGCAGCGGGTTTCGACGCCCGGTTCTCCGCACTGCGTCGGCACTACGCATATCGCCTGTCGACCGCGCCGTACGGAGTCGACCCGCACGAGGCACGCTTCGTCACGGCATGGCCGCGCCCGCTGGATGTCGAGGCCATGGCCGCGGCATCGCGAGACCTGTTGGGGTTGCACGACTTCGCCGCGTTCTGCCGTCATCGCGACGGCGCCACCACCATCCGCGATCTGCAGCGGCTGGACTGGATACGTGAAGGCGACGCGGTAATCGCCCGTGTCACCGCGGACGCGTTCTGCTGGGCGATGGTGCGGTCGTTGGTGGGTGCGCTGCTGGCGGTCGGTGAGCACCGCCGCGAACCCGGTTGGTGCGCAACGCTGCTGGGGTCGGCGGGTCGCTCCAGTGACTTCGCGGCGGCACCGCCGCAAGGTCTGACGCTCGTCGGCGTCGACTATCCGCCCGACGACCAGCTCGAGGCCCGCACGAAGGTCACCCGCGATCTACGGGTGGTCGACCGACCCTAGATCCGGCCCGCGACGAAGTCGGCCGCCTGATTCGCCATGCCCGCGTCGATGTACGCGTTGGCGAGGTGGGCCGGCCAGTTGTCCTCCCAGGTGTTCGGATCGGCCGGATTGCAGATCGGGTCGGCGCCGTGGCACAACTCGATCGTCCGCTCGCGGTACAGCGGATTGAAGTTCGTGATGGGCCCGAGCCAGGAGGCGCCATTGCCGAACAGCGCCACCGAGGCGATGTGCGTGTCCGCGCCGGCAGGCAACGGATTGTCCCAGCCGAAGAAGGCGAACGGAACTGCGAGCACCACGTCGGTGACGCCCGCGCCCAGCGAGTAGCCGCCCAGCACCAGTCGGGTATTCGGGCAGTTCTTGATCATGGACTGGATGTGTGCGCTCATGTCGTTGGCACCCACGTCGATCTCGTTGTCAGCCGGGTACCGCACCGCATAGACGCCGATGTTCTTGTTCGACTTGGAGCGCAGCGCATTGATGAACGCGTTGCCGAGGATGCCGACGCCTGGCGACTCCAACCGGCCGCGGGCGAACACCACCTCGACGTCGGGGCATGATTGGGCACTCGCCGATGGCGTCAGCGTCGCAACCGTTTGAGGAGCGAGAAGCAGGCCACCGAAAACGAGCGCAGCAGCCAGAGCGGAGGTCAGATGGCGTCGGATCACCAAAGCGATACTAGTGGAACGGATTGACGCCGCCGCAGGTGAACGGGAAACGCGAAGCTACAGGAGCCCAGCCACGAAGTCGGCGGCCTGGTTCGTCGGTCCGCCGGCATACGCCCTGTGTGCGGCGACGTCCTCGCCGGCCGAGTCGCAGACCGGATCGCCCGGGTTGCACAGATCGATGGACCTGCCGCCCCAAACGGGGCTGACCGTGAGCGGCAGACCCAGTTTGGCGGACGGATTGCCGAACACGGCGATCGCGGCGACATGCTCGGGCACGTTGGGCGGCAGCGGATTGTCGAAGCCGATGCCGGGGACCGGCACCGCGCTGATGACGTCGACCACCCCGGCGCCTTGTGAGTACCCGCCGAGCACCAGCCGGGTGTTGGGGCAGTTGTTGACCATGTACTGGACGTGACCGCTCGCGTCGTTGGCGCCGGCGGCCGCCTTGAGGAGGTCGAACGTCGCGGGGTAGTTGACCGCGTATGCGTCCACGGACCGGCCGCCGACCTTGCCGCGCAACGCGTCGACGAAGGCACCGCCCACGGCTCCCAGCCCTGCGTCCTCATTGGTGCCGCGCGCGAACACGACCTGGATGTCGGGGCAGCCCTGCGCGGACGCGGTCCCGAGAGCGCCAACCGGCAGGGGGGACAACGTAAGCGCGAGGACCGCGGCCGAGACGGCCAGGGTGGCAGCAGCGCCGGCGATGAGCCGACGGAGAAGTCGATCGAGGGTCACAAGATCAACAGAGTAGCGGTAATAGCCGTCAAACCCGACCCGCGACGAAGCTCGCGGCCTGTTCAACCATCCCGGCGCTCACGTAGTCGTTGTGTGCGAAAGGGTTCCTGCCGCCCGAACAGATGGGGTCGCCGTCCTTGCAGAGGTCGATCGCGTTGCCGCCGAAGACCGAGCTCGTGAGCGGATTGCTGAACTTCGTTGCGGGGTTGCCGAACACCGCCACCGCGGCGATGTTGGGCAGCAGGTTCGATGGCAACGGGGGCGCCGACCCGATGTCGCCGATCTTGTTGCCCAGCGGCGGGACACCGGCCAGCATGTCCACGACCGCAGCGCCCTGTGAATACCCGCCGAGCACGAGCCGTGTCGACGGGCATTGCTGCGACATCATTGTGATGCGGTTGGTGGCGTCGTAGGCGCCGTCGGCGGCGGCCAGAAAGTCATACGAGGCGGGGTAGTTGACCGCGTAGGCGGTGAGGGTGCGGCCGCCGACCAGAGGGCGCAGCGCGTTGACGAACGCCGTGCCGGGCGTTCCGAGCCCAGGCGTGTCGTCGGTTCCCCGGGCGAAGATCACCTCGATGTCAGGACATGAGGATGCCGGTGCGGCGACGGGACCCGGCCCGGGCGCAGGACCAGGGACAGGGCCGGGCTGGGCCATCGCGGTGGGGGCGACGACCAACGTCGTGGCCGCCCAGGCAATGGCCGAAGCAACCGCCGCCAGCCGGGCCGATATATGGAGCAAAGTCACGCCGGTCATCTTCACATATTGACGTCAGTTACGGCCAACGGTGTGCCGCGACAGCACCCCTTGCGGTGGGCCGTCGGGCCACGTCAGGTCGGCTATTTCCTCGCTCCGGTCGCCTTGACGGGCCAGCGCCAGCCCCGCCAACACGATGGCGCCGCCGACGGCCTGAATCGTCGTCATCGCCTCGCCCAGAAGCACCCACGCGGCGAGGACGGCGAACATCACCTCGGACAGGCCGACCAGCGACGCGAACCGCGGCCGCAGCAGGGAGATGCCCATGATGCCGAGCGTGTACGCGATCGCGGTGGCCACCACTGAAAGCGCGACGACCGGCACGACCCACGACGTGGTCCACCCGGCGATGACGGTGTCGTTGGTCGTGAACGTCAGCGGCATGATGCCCGCGACGCCCAGGAGCGTGACCACAGCGGCGCCGACCACCAGGCCACCTGCGGCCAGCGCGATGGGGTTGACGCCCTCGCTGTCGGCGGAGCCGTTGCCGACGTTGGCCGACATCACGAAGTAGCACGCGGCGCACACCGCGGCGGCCAGTGCCCAGCCGACGCCGACCAGGTTGATATGGGCGCCGCTGAACACGTTGAGCACCAACATGATTCCGGCTACCGCCAAGGCGACGCCTGCCAGTGTCAGGTTGCTGGGCCTGCGCCGTGTGGTCGTCCATACCCAGCCGACGACCAGGATGGGCGCGGTGTACTCCAGCAGCAGCGCGACGCCGACGGACAGGTGCGCGACCGCGTTGTAGTAGAAGAGTTGGGCTCCGGCGATGGGGATCGCCCCGTACAGGACGACGGTCCTCGTGTGGCGCAGCGCCTCACCGACCCATCCGGGCCGCACGATCGTCGCGAACACGGCCATCACCAGGGCGCCGCCGGCCAGGCGGGCGACGACCGCCGCCGTCGGGCTCCAGCCGGCCTCCATCAGCGCCTTGGCGAACGGTCCCGATGACCCGAATGCGAACGCGGACCCGACTGCGAGCATCAGACCGAGCCGGAAATCCTCGACAGTGGCGCGTTCGTTCACGGTCATGGGGTGCACCTCCGGCGTGTAATGAGTAAAATCGACTTTGGTCATTACGGTAGCCGGGAAGGGAGTCATGAGTCAAATGCTTTTCAGTCATGACACCGAGCTCACATTGCGCGCCGCCTGTGTGCTGATCAACAGCGAGCGGGTCGACGGCGAGCAACTCGGGGACCTGGCAACCCTGGATTCCTACCTGGACGGGTTCGGGTGGACCGGGCGGCGCGACCACGACACCGCCGAACTCGAGTCCGTCCATCGGCTGCGGGAACGGCTCGCCAAGATCTGGTCCGTCGCCGGCGACGAGGAGCGTGCGGTGGATCAGGTGAACGCTCTGCTGAGCGACACGCAGGCCGCGCCGTGGCTGACCCGTCATCCGGAGATGCCGGAGTGGCATCTGCACCTGGCGTCCGTGCACGACCCGCTCTGGCAGCGGATGGGAGCGGAGATTGCGATGGCCCTGGCCGACCTGATCCGCATCGGGGAACTGCGCCGGCTCAAGTTCTGCGCCGCGTCGGACTGCGACGCGGCGTTGGTGGACCTGTCGCGCAATCGCTCGGGAAAGTTCTGCGACACCGGCAACTGCGGCAACCGCCAACACGTCGCCGCCTATCGGGAGCGCCGCGCCAAAGCCGATTGATACCGGGCGTCGTCGGGTCAGCCGAGGATCGCGCGGGCCCGGCCGCGAGCAGCACGCGCGCGGTCATACCGTCGTTCCGAACGCTCGCCCGAGATGGTCGCCGCCGTGAATGTGTGGGCCCGCAGGCGCTGAAATCGGTGACGTAGCCACCTCCCGCGCTCCGTTAGGCTGACTGCGGGGGAGGGATGGCTGGGAAATCGACAACCGGGCTGCAGGTCAGCGGATATCGCTTCCTGGTGCGGCGGATGGAACACGCGCTGGTGCGTGGAGACGTTCGCATGCTCGACGATCCGCTACGCGCACAGTCGCTTTCGATGGTCGCCGGGTGTGTTCTGGCGACCATCGCGGTCGCTGCGTGCGCGGTCCTCGCGTTTCTGCAGCCAAGAGGTGACGTCGGGAGCGCCGCGATCGTCGTGGCCCGCGAGTCCGGCGCGTTGTACGTGCGCATCGGAGACACCATGCACCCCGCGCTGAATCTGGCCTCGGCGCGGTTGATCACCGGTGTCGCCGACAAGCCCGCACTGGTCAGCACGTCGGCGATCGACCGAGCCAAGCGTGGGTCACTCGTCGGCATTCCGGGCGCCCCGGACACCATTGCGACTCCACTCGGCGCAGACGAATCGGCGTGGGCCGTCTGCGACGATGCCGCAGAGAGAACCACGGTGCTGGCCGGTCACGCGCCCGCACATCTGGATTCGAGCCGAAGTGCGCTGGTAGCCGCGCGAGGGGAAAGCGCGGCGACCACATATCTGCTCTACGACGGGCTGCGGGCCAGGGTGGACCTGCGGAACCCCGTCGCCGTCCGCGCGCTGAAGCTCGACGGCATTGCACCACGGCCGGTTTCACGTGCGCTGCTCGACGCGGTACCGGAGGTGCCCGAGATCACCGCTCCCGTCGTCCCTCGGATTGGCGCGTCTTCGCCGCTGCTCGGGTTCTCGGTCGGCACCGTGGTGCGACTGAATCGCGCCGGTTCCGCGGAGTACTACGTGGCGCTCGAGGGCGGTGTGCAGCGCGTCGGTGAGGTGGCGGCCGACCTCATCAGATTCACGTATTCACACCGACGAGACATCGTCACCGTGGCGCCGGGTCTCATCGGCAGTGTGCCGATCGTCGACGACCTTCCCGTCACCACATTCCCCGATCACGGCGACGTCGCCGATGATTCGGTTCTCTGCACACAATGGGGACCGGCCGGTACCGCTGTGCTCGTGGGTGATTCATTGCCTGTGGATGGTGGTCGCACCGTCGCGGATCTGGAGCAGGCCGATGAGGCGGGGCCGGCCGTCGACAGCTTCGCCCTGCCACCGGGTCGTAGCGCATACGTACGCGCTGCCGGCGTGTCCGGCGAGGGTGCCGCCACAGGGGCGCTATATCTCGTCAACGACTTCGGCGTGGTGTTCGGGATTCGCGACCAGGACGCCGCACAACGCCTCGGACTGACGACCCCGCCAGTGCCTGCGCCGTGGCCGCTGCTTGCTCAGCTGCCACGCGGCCCGGAACTCAGCGTCCAGGGCGCGTCAGTCGGGAGGGACAGCGTCGGGCCGACGTCGTAGCCGACTCACCGATGTGGTCATGGCGACCAGGGCCACCGACACCGCGACGCAGATCGCGGCTCCTCGCACCGCGAATTGTGTGGGCCGTTGATCGGAGGGCTCGGAAGGAGGGATCGACACGGGCTGCGTGGGGCTTCCGCTGCGATCTGAGGGATCACCCGGGCCGGCGGTTACCGCCGCGAGCGGGTCGATGATGCCATGGCCGACAACGGGATCCCAATCTGCGGGTGGGCGCCGGGCGGTGTCTTCGATGCGTTGCATGACCTGACGTGCGGTCAGTTCGGGTGATCGTGACCTGAGCAGAGCGACGACCCCGCTGACGACGGGTGCGGCGTAACTCGTTCCCGAAATCGGCGTCTCCTCACCCGCGTTGGTGAGCTTGTCGATCAGTCCCTCGCCGTCGGGATCCAACGACGTGACACCCTCGCCCGGCGCAGCGATGTCGACCCACGGACCCGCGAGACTGAATTTCGAAGGCGTGCCGTCGTGGCCTATCGAGCCCACCGTCAGGACATACTCGTCGTACCATCCGGGACTCACCACCGCGTTGACGTCCGACCAGTTGGGTTGACCGGGTCGGAGCGGATCCGCTTTCGGATTCTGGTCGGGGCACTGGCCGGATGCGCCGACATTTCCGGCCGCAGCCACCACGACGACATTCTTGACGTCGACCGCGTAGGCCAACGCTGCGCCCAATGCGCGGTCGTCCAGATCGCCCTGTGCAGGCAGGCATGCGACCGTCGACACGTTGATCACGGTCGCGCCCATGTCGGCAGCGGTGCGCACCGCCATCGCGAGAGTGTCGACATCGCCGAAACCGGAGCCCGCAGGGTCAACCGCCGCTCTGAACCTGTTGCTCGACTGACGGATTCCGATGATCGTGGCATCGGGCGCGATGCCACTGAACGCGTTGCCGTCGTCGGGGTCCGGGGACGCGCCGATGATGCCGGCCACGATCGTGCCGTGGCCGTCGCAGTCCGCCGTGCCGTCACCCGTCGACACGTAGTCGCCGCCGGGGACGAGGTGAGGGAGCAGACGGTGGCGCGACACACCTGTGTCGATGACCGCGACGATCTGGCCGGCACCACGGACCAGCGGCCAGACATCCTGCAAACCAAGGTCTTTCAGGTGATCTCCGGCGGAGCCCTCTGCTGGGCGGTCGGCGGCAGTGACACACGCCTCGGTTTGTTCGGTGCGCTGCGGGGGTGCCGGTGAGCCCGGCTTCGGCAACATCGATGCGTCCACCACCGGCGGCGTCACGCGCCGATGCGACCGGAGCGGTGCACAGCTGCAGGACACCGAGGGCGGCCGCGCCTGCCAGTCGCGCCATCTTGGCGGCAACCGTCGTCATGTCAGGCTCAATCCGCGAGCGAGACCGTAGACGCCACCGACCCAACAGGCCAACGGAAGTACCGCCGCGAGCATTACATTCTCGACCACCTCGACGGCGCGCACGGTGATCGGACCCATCGTCAGTTCGGTCAGGCAGCCCAACGCGGCAGCGCCTGCGGCTGCGGCGAGAGCGCTGGCCAATGGCGCTTGTCCTGGAGCCTCTATGGCAGCGACGGCGAAACCCGCGGCGGCAGCGATCGTCGCGGATATGGCGAGACCGATGCGACGAAGCACATCGGCGTGGGTGCGCACCCGCAGCAGCAGGATAATTGCGACGACGGCGGTGAACGTCATGTCGCGTAGCGCCGATCCGGGGTGACGGATCTGTCCGAGGGCGACCGACGCGGCACCGAGAGAGGCGGACATGGATGCACCACAGACCAGTCCGGTCAATGTCCGGTGAGTGAGTTCTGCCTTGGCGGCGACGGTCTCAGGCATCGCATCGTCCGTGTCGTCGATATCCGGCATCGACGGGCTGATGCCGCTGAGCGCCATCGACAGCCTCGGTGCGACTCCCAGCGTGGCCAGCGAGATCGTGGCTAATGCTGCACCGGCCGCGTTCGCCTGCAGCCCCCACATCACCACCGCGATTGCGACGGCCCCGGTCAGCGCGCTCACGGTCGCAATCGCCGTCAAACATATTCGGCCGCAGCCAGTCACGCGCAGCATGAGGATCGCCGCGGCGAACGCGGCGGCGAAGGCGAGCAGCAGGCCGGTCCCGGGTGGGCCGGGTGGCACCGCCAGGAAACCGACCGCCGCGGCGAAGAACACGGCGATCAGACTCAGTGGAACGCTCAGGTAGTGGCGGCGCCGAACCACGACCGCGCCAACCACCGCGGCGACGGCAACACATGCGCCGGTGGCGATGTGGGCGGCCGACGGGGTACGCGCTGCCGACCACGCGAGCGTCGCCGCACCGACTGCGCACAGCAGTACGCAACAGATCGCCGGAACCGTCCGCAGGATCGGTCCTCCGCCGCCCGAACCGTGTCGAGCCAGGGCGTGGCTCGGATCGCACACGACCCTTTCGGGAGCCGAAGGTTCGGTGGCCGTCAGCAACAACACGTCGCCATCGCGAATATTGTTGTCGTTCAGTGTCATCGACTCGTCCAACGGCGAATCGCCGAGTCGCGACAACCACCAGCGGCGGCCGGTCACCGGTAGGACCGAATCACAGTGAACGATGTCGAGGATCGCCGGCATCAATTGGCCGATGTACATATCGGCCGGTAGCGCCAGATCAACGGCGCAGTGTGCATCCTCGGAACAGGCCGCAACGGTCAATCGGCATAGAGAATCTGGCATTGGTCCCCCTAGACACCTTCGCAGTCACCGTAACCCGGCGCGCGAGGACGTCACCGCGGCGATTTCCGGGGTTGGGGATGGAACGCAATCGGCGGTCGCCGCGTCCATTGTTCGATGGACTTCGTCCCCGAACCGCGACTGCGGGTGCCGCCGATGGCACACGGCCGCGTTGCCGTGGAAGCGCCGCCGCAGATCCCGGCACTTACGCCGGTGAATCCGCTTGCCCGCCTCCTGCCGGTGGCAATGCTCGTCGCGGCCGTCGGGATGATGGCCGTGTACTTCACGTCAGGTGCACCGGCCTTGCGCAATCCGATGTACATGTTCTTCCCCGTGATGATGCTGACGTCGGTCCTCGGCACGGTGGTCCACGGCGCACGAGGATCGAACCGCACGGCGGACATCAACAGGAACCGGCAGAAGTACCTCCGCTACATCGACACGTTGGATGAGGCGACGGCATCCTCCATCGACGAGCAGCGCCGTGCACTGCAGTGGTGCCATCCCGAGCCCGGATCGCTGTGGACCTTGGCCGGTGGTGCACGGATGTGGGAACGACGAACCGAGGATCCGGATCACTGCCTCGTCCGAATCGGGATCGGCGACACGGCGTCGTCCACGGTGTTGACGACGCCAGACCTGGGCCCGGTCGAGGAACTCGACCCCATGACCGTGACCGCCATGCGGAGACTGATTCGCCGCCGGTCGACGCTCATCGACGCGCCGATCGCGGTGGCCTTGCAGTCCTTTTCAGTGATCACCGTCGACGGTGAGGCGGAGGTCGCCAGGGCTTTTGTTCGTGCGTTGATCTGTCAATTGGCGGTCCTGCATGCCCCGGACCAGATCGTGATCAGTGCAGTCATCAGTGCCGATACGTGTGAACATTGGGACTGGTTGAAATGGCTTCCACACCACCAGCATTCACGCGCATTCGACGAGGTGGGTTCGGCAAGGCTGGTATACAGCAGCATCGGTCAGGTCGCGGATGCGGCTACGCCGCCTGACAGCGCCGATCCGCGCCACGTCGTGATAATCCTCGACGGTGGAGTGACGTCCGACGCCGATCGCGTCGACTTCGATGGGACCGGCGTCACCGTCGTCGAGATCGGTACTGCGCTCGACACTGTCGACACGACCCGCCGCCTGCGGCTTTCCGTCACCGCCGAGAGTGTCACCGTCAGTGGGCAGGACGGCGACGAGGTGATCGCGAGGCCCGATGTGTTGACGCAGGCCCAGGCGTCGGTGTGCGCACGACGACTCGCGCCGTTCCGGCTCGCATCCACTTCGCCGACGGAGTCGCGTGGCTGGCTGGGTCTGATGGGTATCGATGACCCGGGCAGCATCAACCCCGAGGATCATTGGCTGACAACCGCTCGCGGGCACATCAGGCCAGTGCCCATCGGTGTCGCCGAAGACGGAACGCCTGTGCTGCTCGATATCAACGAGGCGGCACGAAGCGGGATGGGACCACACGGGCTTTGTGTGGGTGCCACCGGCTCCGGCAAATCTGAGCTGCTGCGCACCTTGGCGCTCGGGATGATCATCGCCCATCCGCCCGATGTACTCAATCTCATCCTCGTGGACTTCAAGGGCGGCGCGACGTTTCTCGGACTGGAGCGAGCTCGCCACGTGGGCGCCGTCATCACCAACCTGGTTGACGAGGCACACCTGGTCGACAGAATGAGCGATGCGCTGGCCGGCGAGATGAAGCGGCGCCAGGAGCTGCTTCGGGCGGCGGGGCGGTTCGCGAACATCTCGGAGTACCACCATGCGCAGAGCCGGGGGTCGGCGCTTCCTCCACTGCCCGCGTTGTTCATCCTGGTGGACGAGTTCTCCGAATTATTGAGCCAACACCCCGATTTCGCGGAACTGTTCGTGGCCATCGGCCGGCTTGGCCGGTCATTGGGCATGCACCTGTTGCTGGCCAGCCAACGGCTCGATGAAGGCCGGCTGCGTGGCCTGGAAACACACCTGTCCTACCGGATCTGCCTCAAGACCTTCTCAGCCGGCGAATCTCGGGCGGTTCTGGGTGTCGCGGACGCCTATCACCTGCCGGGCACACCCGGAGCGGCCTACCTCAAGTCGGCATCGGGTGATCTCGTGCGTTTCCAGACGTCGTTCGTGTCCGGCCGCGACGGCGGACGGCGCAGTCCGCGGGTGTCCCCGTCGACAGCGCCGGCGAGTCCACGCGTGTTCACCGCCTCACCCGTGGGAAAGATCAGCAGCGGCGAGGACAGCGCCGAGCCCGTTCGCACGGTCTTGGACGCGGTATTGGACGGCGTGGCCGGCCACGGCGCACCCGCACACCAGGTGTGGCTGCCGCCGTTGACCGACTCGCCGACGCTCGACATGTTGGCGCCATGCGCAGATCAGCGGATTCTGACCGTGCCGATCGGCGTGGTGGACAATCCGTACGAGCAGCGCCGCGATCCATTGGTCGTCGAATTAGACGGTCCCGCAGGAAATGTCGCGCTCGTCGGTGCGCCACGGTCAGGGAAGTCGACAGCGTTGCGCACGATGCTGCTGGCATTGGCGGAAATCCATGATCCGGCGGATCTGGGGTTCTACTGCCTCGACTTCGGCGGCGGCGGGCTGTCCTCGCTGCGACAACTGCCCCATGTGGGCTCGGTGGCGGGGCGGCAGGACGTCGATTTGTGCCGCCGCATCGTCGCGGTGATCGAATCGGTGATACGGGGACGGGAGTCGTTGTTCCGCCGATTCGGGATCGATTCGATCGCCGACTATCGCCGGAGACGAGCAGCCGGACAGCCGGGTGCCGCCGAGGACCGCTTCGGCGACGTGTTTCTGGTCATCGACGGCTGGGCGGCGCTGCGCCAAGAATTCGATAGCCTTGAAGCTCCGATCACTGCGATTGCCGCCCAGGGTCTTTCGTTCGGCGTGCATGTCGTTGTCACGGCGTCGCGCTGGGCCGAACTGCGGCCCGCCGTCAAGGACCAGATCGCGACGCGGATCGAGCTTCGGCTCGGTGATCCGGCAGAATCCGAGATGGACCGCAGGCGGGCCCGTGATCTGTCCGAACGTCCGCCCGGGCGCGGCCTCACGGCGAGCGGCAGGCAATCGGCGATCGCGTTGCCGCGGTGGGACGGCATTGCCACGGCGGACGGGCTCTCCGTGGCGATCGCCGAGAACTCCGAACGGCTGCGCAACCGGTGGAATCAGCGCAGTGCGCCGGCGGTCGAGTTGCTACCGACGCAGATCCACCAACGCGACCTTGTCCTTCGTGGCGGCGGCCAACAACCCAAGTCACAGGTGCTCCTCGGCCTCGGTGAACACGAATTGAAGCCGGTGGCAATCGATTTCGCCGAACAGGCACATCTACTCGTACTCGGCGAGGCCGGGTGCGGGAAGACGGCGGTACTTCGGATGCTGTGTCGAGAGCTCATCCGGACCAACACCGCCGACGAGGCACACCTCGAGATCGTCGACTTTCGCAGATCGCTGCTCGGCGTCGTCGAATCCGAGCACCTCGCCGGCTATGCGATGTCACCCGCATCGCTGGCGTCACGACTGCCGGCGATACTCGACAGGCTGGAAGCGCGCATGCCCGGCGACGACGTCACGCAGCAGCAGTTGCGGGCACGGTCGTGGTGGTCGGGACCCGACATCTACCTGGTCGTCGACGACTATGACCTGGCGGCCGGTGCAACGGGGAACCAGCTCGCTCCGCTGGCCGACTTCCTGCCCCACGCCAAGGATCTCGGATTGCACATCGTCGTCGCACGACGTTCCGGTGGGGCCGCTCGCGCGATGTTTGATCCGGTTCTGGCGCGGATGCGCGAACTCGGCTGCATGGGGTTGATGATGAGCGCCGCGCCAGACGAGGGTGTGCTCCTCGGATCTGCCCGGCCATCTCCGCTGCCACCGGGCAGGGGAACGTTGATCACCCGTGGCGACGTCGGTCACCTCATTCAGGTCGCCTGGAGCGATCCGCCATGACCGAAGTTGGTCCCGTCGCTTCGCTCGCCCAGGAAGTCCGCCCCGTCGCTTCGCTCGCCCAGGAAGTCGTCGTCGAAGTAGGCCCGGCCACAATTCGCGGGCCCAACGACGCTCGTTCGGAATGGGTTTCGGCCGCCCTCGACTGCATCGACGACGAGATCGCGTTGGTCGATGACAGCCCGGTCTCCGTGCAGGAGGTGTGGCTTGACGTCATGAGCACGGTCACAGGAGTCGGCGTCGACGCGGTCGTCCTCGTCCGTCCTGGGTGGTGGCCGGCCACGAGGGTCGAAAAGGTACGCCAGGCTGCGTACGCCGTCGCGTCCACGGTGGTCGTGCTGGACCGGACAGCAATGCTCCGTCATGGGATCTCGCCTCGTACGACCATCGTCGAGATCGCTCCGGAATTCGTCGTTGTGAGCGCTCTGGGGATGCCCGCTACCGTCATTCCGCGACAGGACGAATCACTCGACGACGCGGAAGCGGTGGTGGCGACCGTTGGCATTCCGACGGCGGTGTTGGTGGACGCACCGGCGGGTGTGCCCGGCGCCGAACTACTCGGTGCGTTGATCGGGGATCTACTGCGGGCGGCGCACATACCTGTCAGGTACGCCGACGAAGATTGGGTGCAACGCGCGGCGGTTGCGCGGCGATCCCGTGATCTGGTCGCCGACGTCGCCGTCACGCGATCCGGTGTCTTCCGCGACCGGAAGAGGTCGGCAGTGCTATCGGCCGCCCTGTCGGCGGCGCTGCTGTGTGGCGGATTCGCTGTCGTGCACGATCCGCCCGCCGACGACATGTCGATGACGTTGTTGGTCGAGGGCAGGGTCGGTGTGGCGGTGCCTGCGGCCTGGACTGCGCGGCGCATCACATCGGGCCCGGGATCGGCTCGGCTACAGGTAGTTTCACCGTCCAACCGCAACGTCGCACTGCATATCACGCAGTCCGGGAATGCCACAGGCTCGAGTGTGGCGGATTCACTGCACGCGGCATTGAGCGCGGAGCCTGACGGGATCTTCATCGAGTTCAACCCATCGGATCGACGAGCGGACAGGGATGCCGTGACGTATCAAGAGGTCCGCTCAGACCACCACGTCGCGTGGACGGTATTGCTCGATGGGGCGGTCCGCATCGCAGTCGGGTGCCAGAGCCCGTCGGACAGCGAATACCTGGTGCGGGAGGCGTGCGATCGGGCGATTCGATCCGCACATGCCGTGTCCTAGCAGATTTCTCGAATGTGTTGGAACCGAATGGGAAGCGGCGGCGTCGAACTCTTCATAACGACACGTTCGGATTGAAAGGACATCGATGACCACACCGGTAGGTGGCTCACTCAACACCGACTTCGACCTGATGACGGCCGTCGCCGGAAAGACCGACGCGCGCAATGAGGAGATCCGGGCCATGCTGCAGTCCTTCATCGGACATATGAGCAGCGTGCCGGCGTCGGTATGGGGTGGGACGGCCGCGACCCGATTCCACGACGTGGTGGACCGGTGGAACGCCGAATCGCTCAAACTCCATGCGGCACTGCAGCGGATCGCCGAGACGATCCGCCTCAACCAGCAGACCCTTCGCGAAGCCACCGAGAGCCATTCGCACCAGATCGGCTCCGTCGCCACCAACCTCTGAGGAGTCCGACATGGACAATGTCCTTTCCTACAACTTCGGCGAGATCGAGTACACCGTCCGCCAGGAGATCCACACCACCTCGGCCCGACTGAACGCTGCGCTCGACGATCTACGCGCGCAGGTTGCGCCACTGCAGCAAGTCTGGACTCGGCAGGCCGCTGAGGCGTACCGCATCGAGCAGGCGCGCTGGGAGCAAGCGGCCGCCGCGCTGAACGACATCCTCGTCAGGCTGGGCAACGCGGTCCGCGACGGCGCGGACGATGTGGCCGCGACGGACCGGATGGCCGCGAACGCCTGGGGCGGATAGCCCACATGGACTCTGCGCGGTCCCGTTTGGAGGGGAGCCAAGGGATTCGCCAGAAAAGGTTGCGCCACCGTGGCTGGGAGAGAGCCACGGTGGCGCAAGCCCGTCGCTATGCGACGGGCGTCAACCGGCGTCGCTTCTGCTCATGAGCGACGCGGTTGCGGGCTGGGTGGCGCGAAGGCAGCGGAGGTTTCCGCAGCTAAATCCCCTGGTAGGCGCCTACGACTCGCATGCGATGCCGTCGCCGTCGCGGTCGCCGCCGCTCCAGTAGTCAGGATCGTCCTGCGGGATGTCGTACCGGCCGTCCGCGTGCGCCTGGCTGCAGTTTGCATACGGTCCTTCGGCATTCGCGACAGAAGCAGCGCCGAGTGCAGCTGCCGTGGCAACCAAAGCCGCGGCGATGAGAGTACGAAACATGTTCACTCCGTTATGATCTTGATGTGGGAAGCGATCTCTGGCAAACACCAGAAGACCGACGCTGGAGAAACTACGGTGTCTTTGCGGCGAGCGAAATCAGGTGTTTCCCTATCTTTTTGACAGACGCGTCGTAGTGGGCCGCCGTCGCCGCCGTGGGCCGCCGTCGCTGCGCCCCAGGTCAGGCACTATCCAGGCTCTGCTGAAGGCGTTTTGACCTGCGATGACGTCCGCAGGTAAGCTCCTCGGTTGGCGTGCGGTATGCCGGGGCCTCGGGTCGAAGTCGGTCGCCGAGGGATCCCCACCGCCACGTCTGACCGGCACCCGGGTCACCGGGATCCACCCGAAAGAGGAGAGGTAGCGCTGTGCCTACGTACACGCCGAAGGCGGGTGACACCACACGTTCGTGGTACGTCATCGACGCCACGGACGTGGTGCTCGGCCGGCTCGCCGTCGCAGCAGCGAATCTGCTGCGTGGCAAGCACAAGCCGACATTCACGCCGAATGTCGACGGTGGCGATTTCGTCATCGTCATCAACGCAGACAAGGTCGCCATCAGCGGCGACAAACTCAAGAAGAAGTTCGCCTACCGCCACTCGGGTTTTCCCGGCGGTCTGCGGGCGCGTGCACTCGGTGACGAGATGGAGAAGCACGCCGACCGGGTCGTCGAGAAGGCGATCCTCGGCATGATCCCTCACACCAAGCTCGGCCATCAGATCCAGAAGAAGCTGCGGGTCTACGTCGGGCCGGATCATCCGCACACCGCCCAGCAGCCCATTCCGTATGAGATCAAGCAGGTGCCCCAGTGACCGAAACGACCGATACGACCGAAGAAGTGACGGAAGCCACGGAAAATGTGGTCGAGGCCCCCGCTGAGGAGGCCACGACGGACGACGCCGCGACCGAGACGGCCGCGCCTGAGGCCGCTGCCCCGCGGGAGCCGATCGTCATCGACCGCCCCATTCAGACCGTCGGCCGCCGCAAGGAGGCTGTGGTGCGGGTGCGTCTGGTGCCCGGCACCGGCCAGTTCCACCTGGACGGCCGCACGCTGGAGGCGTACTTCCCGAATAAGGTGCACCAGCAGCTCATCAAGGCCCCGCTGGTGACCGTGGACCGGGTGGATGCCTTCGACATCTACGCCCATCTCGATGGTGGCGGCCCGTCCGGGCAGGCGGGCGCGCTGCGCCTGGCCATCGCCCGTGCGCTGATCCTGGTGCAGCCCGAGGACCGGCCGGCACTGAAGAAGGCCGGCTTCCTGACCCGCGACCCGCGTGCCATCGAGCGCAAGAAGTACGGCCTCAAGAAGGCCCGTAAGGCGCCTCAGTACAGCAAGCGCTGATCGATCGAGAACCGCCGGGTGTGCACATCGCACGCCCGGCGGTTCTCTTTTTCTTACATCGGGCGGCCCCGAATGCATACTCGGCGCTAGTAACATTTTGGCTCGTTAGCGCGACATGTCTTTAGAGTGAAGGAGCTGCGGTGATGCAGCTAATTATTGACGCTACAGCTAATTAGCCCGCATCTGCATCCTTACGCTGCTGAAGATTTATTCGGCAATCTCCGTTTAAGAAGGCCGCGTTCGGTAACACACGTTGCGGGAGCACGGGTGCTACGAGCAGGGCGGTCCGTTACCGCCTCCGGTGTGATGTCAGGCGAGGGTTCGGGGGCCGGGTCTGCTCCTGCAATGTTCGAGAAGGAGTGATTCATGAGATTTCACGTGATACGGCTGCTTACCCTTGTGGTAAGCGTCGCAATGGTCGCGCTCGTCGGCGCATTCGGCACCGCGTCAATCGCATCGGCTCAGCCACCGGCCAGGCGAAGCAGCAGAACACCGTCGATATGGTCGGTAAAGACCGATGCGGGACGATACCGTGTTCACCGGTACGTTCACGGCAACTGGGCCTGTCCAAGGACGAACAGCAGGCAACTCGGACCTACCAATGCTCGTGACCGGCCAACTCAAGGGGCAGGTACAGCGCTCCGGGCGGCAAGCCCAGGGACAAGGTGCGAGGCCCCGCAAGGACAAGCCCCGTGCAGCAGCAGGTGGAGATGCCCGCCGCGCCACCGTTACGCCAGGGAGCAACAACCCCTGCTGCCGGGGAGAGTCTAGGGCAGGGCGTGTGTAACGTCCTCAACCTGACGCTGGGGCCGCTTGATCTGAATCTGCTGGGCCTGAGGGTCCAACTCAACCAGGTGGTCCTGAATATCACGGCGATACCAGGCGGTGGCCTCCTCGGCGACCTGTTGTGCGGCCTGGCCGGTGGCCCGGTCGCCACCGATACCCACAGGGCTGCAGCAGATCATCAACCTGCTCACCCAAATCCTCGACGCTCTCGGAGCTTAAGATCCAGAATCGCTAGGTAACCGACGACACCGCCCGTACGCCCCGCGTGCGGGCGGTGCCGTTTGTCTGGGTCGCGATCGGGTACCGTTCGGCGGCGCGCACGGCCTACGACCTCGTCGGTTAGGCTCATTGGGCTGCAGTCTATGAGATCTTTGTCCGCATGGGTCGACTGTTCGGCACCGACGGGGTGCGCGGCGTCGCCAACCAGGGTCTGACCTCTGAGCTGGCGTTGGCGCTGGGTTCTGCGGCGGCTCGACGGCTCGGCGGTGTCGGTGGACACGCTCGCCGCGTGGCCGTCGTCGGCCGCGACCCCAGGGCCAGCGGCGAGATGCTCGAGGCCGCGGTGATCGCCGGAATCACCAGCGAAGGCGTGGACGCACTGCGGGTCGGGGTGCTGCCGACCCCGGCGGTGGCGTATCTGGCCGGCGCGTACGACGCGGACTTCGGCGTGATGATCAGCGCGTCGCACAACCCGATGCCCGACAACGGCATCAAGATCTTCGGGCCCGGTGGCCACAAGTTGGACGACGCCGCCGAGGACAGGATCGAAGAACTGGTCCACCAGGGCCCCGGTATCCGGCCGACCGGCGCGGGCATCGGCCGTGTGGTCAACGCGGAGGACGCGCTGGACCGGTACCTCCGCCACGCAGGCAAGGCCGTCACCACCCGCCTCGACGGGCTGACCGTCGTCGTGGACTGCGCACACGGCGCCGCCTCGGCCGCCGCGCCCCGCGCCTACCGCGCGGCAGGCGCCAACGTCATCGCCATCAACGCCGAGCCGAACGGGCTGAACATCAATGACGGCTGCGGGTCCACACACATGGGCGCGCTGCAGGCCGCGGTCGTGTCCCACGGCGCGGACCTCGGCCTCGCGCACGACGGCGACGCCGACCGCTGCCTCGCGGTGGACGCCACCGGCCACACCGTCGACGGCGACGCGATCATGGTGCTCCTGGCGCTCGCGATGCAGGAAGCGGGCGAGCTCGCGTCCAACACGCTCGTCGCCACCGTGATGAGCAACCTCGGTCTGCACCTGGCCATGCGCGCGGCGGGAATCGACGTGCGCACCACCGGCGTCGGTGACCGCTACGTCCTCGAGGAACTGCGCGCCGGCGAGTACTCACTCGGTGGCGAGCAGTCGGGTCACATCGTCATGCCGGCCTTCGGCACGACGGGAGACGGCATCGTCACCGGTCTGCGCCTGATGTCGCGGATGGCGCAGACTCGCACATCCCTTGCTGCACTTGCCGAGCCGATGCAGACGCTGCCGCAGGTGCTGATCAACGTCGAGGTCGCGGACAAGGCGACCGTCGCCGAAGCGCCGTCGGTGCGCACGGCGGTCGCGGCGGCCGAAGCCGCGCTGGGCGACTCCGGCCGAATCCTGTTGCGGCCCTCCGGAACTGAGCAGGTTGTCCGCGTGATGGTGGAGGCCGCCGACGAGGACACCGCGCGCCAGCTGGCCGTGCGCGTCGCGGAATCGGTCAGCGAACAGCGCTGAAACCGGCGGGAACCGGCGGGGCCTCGCCCGCGTCCTAGCTTTACATGGGGGAACGAGACGTCGCCCGCGTCGACGTCACGGCGCTGTTGGGCGTCGCCGGCGAATATGACGCCGCGGCCGATGCCGTCGAGGCCGTCGTCCGCACTCAGTTGGCGGGGCTGGTGTTCGGCGGTGCTTCTGCGGGGCGGATGCATGTCGCTCGCGGCGAGGCGGTGCGCATCGCGGTCGACGGTGTGGTGGACCGACTGCGGGCGTGGTCGCGGGCATCCGCAGAGATCGCGGCCGCACTGCGTACCTCCGCGCACCGCTACGACGAGGCCGACGTTCGTTCTGGCCGCCGGGTGGGTTGAGCGGTGGCCGAGATGTTCGACGCCACTTCACGATTGGCGGAGGGGAGGCCCGCCGTCGACACCGTCCAGGAACATGTGTGGGCGTGTCATCTGCTGGGCTATCAGGACTCGGACCTGACGCTGCACGGCTCGCAGGTGCGCGATTGGTACACCAGCGAGGACGGAATCGACCTGCGCGCGCTCGACGCCGATTGCGACGCGCTTCGAGCGGCCGCGGCAGCGACGGAAGCGGCGCTCGTCCGCCAGGACGCCCAGCTCGCCTCGGTGTCGGCCGCGTGGCACGGCGCGGGTGCCGAGGCGTCACGGGAGTTTCTGCGCCGTCACGGCGAAGCTTCGGCGTCCGTGGTGGCTGCGGTACGGACAGCCGCAGAATCGCTCGCTGCCTTGCGGGATACGTTGTGGCGCAGCATCGACGGCAAGGTCGCCGCGACGACGGCGGTCGGAGGCCGCGCCGAACGACCGGACTGGTTGGCCGCAGCGCAGACGGTCACTACCGGAGCGGGTGATCGTGCGACGGCCAGTGAGCTTGTCGATCGCGAGATCAAGCCGTTCGTGGACAACGACATTCGGTCCGAATGGTTGACGGCGATGCGCTCGGCGATGGCCGCCGTGACCAACGCCTACGATGACGCGGCCGCCGAACTCACTTCTGAGGTGGGTGCCGCATTCGCCATTCCCGGTGATCTCGGCCCGGCGTGGTCTCCACCGTCCGGCGACGGCGACTCGACGACACCCGCGGGGGCGAGTGCCGCCACGCCTGTTGGCTCCGCGGCGCCTGCCAGTTCCGCCATGCCTGCAAGCGCCGCAGTGCCTGCGGGCGCCGCACCGATGGCGTGGACAGCGTCGCCGCTCGCCGCCCAGCCCATGCCCTCAACCGCGTCGTTGCCGCCTGCATTACCGCCACCGACGCCGAGTGCGCCGCCGGTCGACCCGGCGGCCATGACGCCGCCGTCCGTCCCGTCCCTCGGTGGAGGAATGCCCGATATCGGGAGCGGGCTGTCGGGTTTCGGGCAGCAGATCGGCGACATGTTGGGCGGCCTGTTGGGAACGTCGCAGGACGCGCTGTCTGATCTGCCCGAGGCTGACGACCTGTCCGAGTTGGACGGACCCGACGACCTCGACGACCTCGACGGGGACGACCCCGAAGACGTCGTCGATGAGGACGCGGACGAGGAACCCGAAGACGACGAGATCGACGGCACCGCGACCGACACCGCGACCGACGACACCGAGGCGAAACCCGTATGCGCGCCTGCGCCTGACGAGCCGCCGGCGACCTTGTCGGTAGAACCCGTTCCCGCTGCCGTGGATTCGGCCCCGACTCCGACGCCTGCGCTGCCGCTCGCCCCGCCACCGGAGCCTCTATCCGATGCGAATACGCCGTGTGAGATCGCCGCCGACGAACTGCCACAGGTGGGCGAGTGACAGGATGTAGCGTCCGTGCCGTGAAATTGCGCCGCCGGAGTTGGTGCTGCTGTTCGTCCTGGGGGCGGTGGCATCACTCGTCGGCGATCACCTGGTGCGCACTGGGGGACAAGGCTTCTGTCGCCTGCGGGGTGCTCGCCGTGTCTCAGAATGGTGGTGGGTCGGCAGCGTAGCGCGCTGCGTTGGCATCGCGTTCCCGTTGTATTCGGTAGGCGCGCTCTTGAGCGCGGGTGCGTTTTCGTTTCGGCATTTTAAGTCCCCGGTTCTCACCGGGTGGCGGACTATCGGGCAGGTCCAGTTCGCCGGTCGGGACGCCCAGTTGCGGAAACAGCATCGCCCCGAACGGTTTCGTGGTGTGCACCCTACCCGACGGTGTGGTGAAAACCATTGTGCCGTCGGACTGCTGGACCACATTCCAACCACCGGGCCCGCCGTGAAACGTCTTCATCAAATGATGAAACCGGCAGAAGCAGCCGTTGTTCGACGGGTGCGTGGACCCAAGCGGATACGGCACCGTGTGATCGATATCGGCCTGCCATGCCGGCTTGTCGCAACCTGGCCAGCGACACGTCAGATCCCGGCAGCGCACCAACTCCGCCGACGCGGTCGACGGCCGATACTGCGACTGGGCCACGATCTCCTTCGGGACGATTACCGGCTTGAGTTTGGCGGTCTTGGCCACCTCGCGCACCATCGCCGGCGGGATCACCCCATAACCGGCAACAAACCCCGGCGTGGTCCCCTCACCGTTGACGGTGGCCTCCTCAGCCACAACGTGAATCACGACGTTGGACGTCGCATCCGCATTGGCGCCGGCCGGGCACTGCTCCGAACCGCACTGGCAGGCCATCGTCGACGCCCCGGCGAGCAGCGCGCTGATGGTATCGGCACGGCGTTGCCGGGTGCTGCGCGGATCATCGCGACACACCGATGCCGCCAACGCGGCCAGTCTCGCGTTCAGCGCCGCCCCGTCGGTGGCACGCACCGAACCAAAGATCTCAGCCATCCCGTTCTGCGCCGGCCCCACCTCGAAATGCCGATCGTCATCAGAGTCTTTGGCCACCCGCACCGCATCGGGGTCGACGTCAAGGACCATCCAGTCCAGCAGCTGGGCCAGCTTCTTATCCGACAACGCATTCCAGCCCGGCGCCTTGTACGCCACCATCTCATCAATCGCGGCGAGCGCCTGCTCATCGGTGATCAACGCAGTGCGAAAGTCCACAATCCGGATCACCCGGAAATCCACCGCACCCGCGGCGAACACCTCACCCAGTGTGGGTAGCCGCTCGATCAACGTCTGCCCATAGTCCATCCACGACGACGCCCGCCCCCGGCTGACACCCAACTCCGCGGCGATCTCCGCGGCCACCACATCCCAGTAGTCCACACACCAATCCAGGTAGTCCTGGCCCGACGCGGCTATCCGCTGCACCGTGAACCGACCCGCCGCCACAACCTTGCGCGCAACCCCAATCCGCTCGTCGCGCTGCGCATCCCGCATCGCGTCGAGCAACGCACTGTCACTCGCTAAATCGAACATACATTCGACTATGCCACGCGCCGCCGAAACCCGCTGAAGTTATCCACAGGCCGCTTGACGTGGCCGGCCTAGGCGTTCGCAGGGCGCCTGCGACGGTTGTTCGAGTTCGAATTGCGTCGCCGCGGCTGATGCGACTGGCGCGGTTGTGACTGGCGCGGTCGAGCGGGCTCCGGCCGGCTAGGGGCAATGGGCTCACCGAAGGTGCGTTGGCCCGGTGCGATCTCGTGCAACACGGGATGCGATGCACCGTTGAAACGGGTGACCGTCGGCTTGACGCCGGCCTTGCGCGTCAGCTGGCGCACGTCGGACACCTGCTCGTCGATCATCAGCGTCACGACCGTCCCCTCGGCTCCGGCGCGGGCCGTGCGGCCCGACCGGTGCAGATAGGCCTTGTGCTCCACGGGAGGATCGGCGTGCACCACGAGGGTTACATCGTCGACGTGAATGCCACGCGCGGCGATGTCCGTGGCGACCAGCACCCAGGCGGAACCATCAGAGAACGCCGCCAGGTTGCGGGTACGGGCGTTCTGAGAAAGGTTGCCGTGCAGCTCCACCGCGGGCACGCCGCGGGAATTCAACTGGCGGGCAAGGTTCTTGGCGCCGTGCTTGGTGCGCGCAAAGACGATCTTCCGTCCCGGCGACGCGGCGAGGTCGGCCAACACGCTGACGCGCGCCGCCTTATCGACGTGCAGCACATGGTGTTCCATGGCGGCAACCGGCGACTGCTCCGAATCGACGCTGTGCACGACGGGGTCGGTTAGGTACCGCTTGACGAGGACGTCGACGCCGCCGTCGAGGGTCGCGGAGAACAGCATCCGCTGGCCGTTGCGCGGCGTCTTGTCCATCAGTCGCTTGACGGGCGGCAGGAAGCCGAGGTCGGCCATGTGGTCGGCCTCGTCGAGCACGGTGATCTCGACGGCCGACAAGTCGGCATGGCGAGACTTCATGTGGTCTTCTAGGCGGCCCGGGCAGGCGATGACGATGTCGACGCCTTGCCGCAGCTTCTGGATCTGCGGCTGCGGGGAGACGCCGCCGAAGACGGTGACCGAACGCAAACCGGTGGCGGCCGCCAGCGGCGCGAGCGCCGCGTCGATCTGGGCGACGAGTTCGCGTGTCGGCGCGAGAATGAGCGCCCGCGGACGTCCGGCGTTGCGCGGGGTCCGGCTGTTTGTGAGTCGCGTCACCAAGGGCAAAAGGAACGCGTAAGTCTTGCCGGATCCCGTTCGGCCGCGACCGAGTACGTCGCGGCCGCTCAGTGAATCGGGCAGCGTCGCGGCCTGGATGGGAAACGGGGTCTCGATGCCGTTGGCAGTGAGAACGGAGACGACTGCCTGAGGCAGGCCGAGCTCGGCGAAGGTGGGCACGGTTGAGCCACCGGGGATTTGAACAGACAAGGTTAAAGCTCCGAAAGTGTGAGTGTGGTCGTCCTGCCCGGCGCGGGTGATCCCGCGGCGCTCGGTATGACGATCGAGAAGCGGCAAGAGGCAGAACAGACGATGCCGCTGAACACAGTCTACAGGTAGAGCGGCGATTCCCCGTAATCGGTTACGGCAGCAGCGCGCGCACTTCCTCGACGAATCGCAACGTTTCGGTGCGGTCTCCAGAAAGCGGTTGCAGCAGCAGCGTGGTGGTCCCGGCCTCGGCGAACGCGGCAAGGCGCTCCTTGATGTATCCGCGAGGGCCCACAAGCGAAACCGAGCGCACCAGTTCGTCGGGCACCGCCTCGATCGCCTCGGCCTTCTTGCCGGCAAGGTAGAGATCCTGGATGTGGTCGGCGACCTCGCCGTACCCGTAACGCGTGGCGAGCTTGTGGTAGAAGTTCTGACCGCGGGCACCCATGCCGCCGATGTAGAGCGCTAATTGCGGTTTCGCCCAAGCCAATCGGTCGTCGACGTCGTCCCCGATGGCCAGCGGTGCGCTGACCATGATGTCCAGCGGCCCCAGTGCAGGCTCACGCTTGGCGAACCCGGCCCGCAACGACTCACCGAATACGTCGTCGGACTTCTCGGGATAGAAGAAGACAGGCTGCCAGCCTTCGGCGATCTCGGCGGTGAGTTCGACGTTCTTCGGCCCCAGCGCCGCGATGGTGATCGGAATCCGCTCCCGGACAGGGTGATTGATCAACTGCAGCGGTTTGCCGAGACCGGTGCCTTGTCCGGCCGGCAGCGGAACGCGGTAGTACTTGCCCTCGTAGGTCACCCGCTCCCGTCGCCACACCTGCCTGCAGATGTCGACGACTTCGCGGGTGCGGCCCAGCGGCGCGTCGAACGGCACGCCGTGGAAACCCTCCATCACCTGTGGCCCGGATGTGCCGATGCCCAACCGGAACCGGCCGTCGGAGACGTAGTCGAGGCCAGCGGCCGTCATCGCCAGAAGCGTCGGGGTGCGGATATAGATCGGGACGACGCCGGTGCCGAGTTCGATCGTGGAGGTCTTGGCCGCCAGGAAGCCGAGCTGACTGATCGCGTCGTAGGAGTAGGCCTCGGCGACCAGCGCGATGTCGACGCCGATCTTCTCCAGCTCGACGACCTGCTCGACGGCCTCTTGAAAGCTCGAGTACCCGCCTGCGTATGGAAGGAAGATCCCGGTGCGCATCATCGAGTTATACACCCAACCGGTTGGTTGGCCCTCCTCAGGGCTTCAATAGTGCGACGACCTTGTTCTCGAGGTCGACCGGATCCTCGGCGAACGGGTCGACGGCTGGTGCCTTGGGCAATACGACCTCCGGATCGGCGAAGTCCCGGTATTCCTTGTCGCCGGTCAGCGTGTACAGCAGATAGCCCGTCATCAACGCACGCACCCTTTTCTGGGTACCGCGGTCTGCGCCGGGTAGCCCGACCACCCGGGCCAGTCGCCGCCCCTCGACCAGTCCACCTGCGGTCACCTTGTCGAGCGTGCGCAGCGTGGCGGGCTTCCAGGCGCGGGCCAGCTGAACCGCATTGGAGCGCAACGACATCGGATCTCCGGGGTCGGCCAGGATCAGGCCGGGAACCTGCAGGGCCGCTGCCGGCTCTTCGGCGGGTGGCTTGGTGATTGTGGGGAACGCCGCGATGACGGCCTTCGGCTTGACCGGCATTCCGGCCGCTGCGAACACCGCCGCGGAGCCACCGAAACCGTGACCGAGCACACCGAGCTTCTTCGGATGGACGCTGATCTTGCCCGGGCCCAGGCGCACCCCGGCGATGATGTCGAGCGTCGTGCCGAGGTCGAATGCCAGGTTGAGCACCGACGGCGCCAGGCCGGTCTCGGTGTGGGGCGCCGCAGCGACGATGCCCCAGGACGCCAGATGCTCCAATGTCCCGTGGTAGCGGTCGGCGCCCGCGATCCAATCGTGACCGAATGCCACACCGGCCAGATTCGTCCCCGATTCGGGGGTGAAGACAACACCGGCAAGGCCGGCAAACCCCAGGTCACCGCGCAAAACGCGATGCGGGCCGCGGCGGGTCAGCGCATTGAACAGCTTCTTCGTGCCAGCCACGAGATGACCGTAGCCCACATTGTGGTGGCTGTAGTGGGTGTGGTGGTGGGCGCCGCCCGCGGCGCGTGGACTGCATTACCCTGGATGGCTATGTGTGGAATCGTCGGCTACGTCGGGCAGCGTCCTGCCTGCAACATCGTTGTCGACGCGCTGCGCCGGATGGAGTACCGCGGATACGACTCGTCGGGCGTCGCTCTGCTCGATGGAAATGGCGGGCTGACCGTTAGTCGCCGGGCAGGACGGTTGGCCAATCTGGAGACCGCTCTGGCCGAAGCCGACGCCGCGACCCTGGCGGGCAGCACCGGCCTCGGCCACACGCGCTGGGCGACCCACGGTAGGCCGACCGACCGCAACGCCCACCCGCATCTCGACGCTGCGGGAAAGATCGCGGTCGTCCACAACGGGATCATCGAGAACTACGCGACGATGCGCGCCGAACTGGAAGCCACGGGCGTGGAATTCACCAGCGACACCGACACCGAGGTGGCCGTGCATCTGGTGTCTTGGCAGTACCACCACGGACCCGCCGCAGGTGACTTCGTCGCCTCCGTGATGACAGTTCTGCCGCGCTTGGAGGGCCACTTCACGCTCGTCTTCGCCAACGCCGACGACCCGGGCACCATCGTCGCCGCGCGACGTTCCACCCCGCTGGTACTCGGGGTCGGTGACGGCGAGATGTTCGTCGGGTCCGATGTGGCTGCGTTCATCGAACACACCCGCGACGCGGTCGAACTGGGTCAGGACCAGGCTGTGATCGTCACCGCCGACGGTTACCGCATCACCGATTTCAACGGCGCGGACGACTCTGCGAATGCCCGGGAGTTCCATATCGACTGGGACATCTCGGCCGCCGAAAAGGGTGGCTACGAGTACTTCATGCTCAAGGAGATCGCCGAGCAGCCCGCCGCCGTCTCCGACACCCTGCTGGGCCATTTCGTCGACAACCGCATCGTGCTCGACGAGCAGCGACTGTCCGATCAGGAGCTGCGCGAGATCGACAAGGTCTTCATCGTCGCTTGCGGCACCGCCTATCATTCCGGGCTCCTCGCCAAGTACGCGATCGAGCACTGGACCCGACTGCCCGTCGAGGTGGAGCTCGCTAGTGAGTTTCGCTACCGCGACGCGGTTCTCGACAGCCACACCCTTGTCGTGGCCATCTCGCAGTCCGGCGAGACGGCCGACACGCTGGAGGCAGTACGGCACGCCAAGGAACAGAAGGCCAAGGTGCTGGCTATCTGCAACACCAACGGCAGCCAGATTCCACGCGAGTGCGATGCGGTGCTCTACACCCGCGCGGGTCCGGAGATCGGCGTCGCCTCGACCAAGACATTCCTCGCACAGATCGCCGCCAACTACCTTGTGGGGTTGGCACTTGCGCAGGCACGTGGCACCAAGTACCCCGAAGAGGTCGCACGCGAGTTTCACGACCTGGAAGCGATGCCTGCGCTGATCGAGCGGATGCTGTCGACGATGGAGACGGTTTCCGAGCTGGCGTATCGGTTCGCCAAGTCGCAGACCGTGCTGTTCCTCGGCCGTCACGTCGGCTATCCCGTCGCGCTCGAAGGTGCGCTCAAGCTCAAGGAATTGGCGTACATGCACGCCGAGGGCTTCGCGGCGGGCGAGCTCAAGCACGGGCCGATCGCGCTGATCGAGGACGGCCTCCCGGTGATCGTCGTGATGCCGTCGCCGAAAAACAGCTCGATGCTGCACGCAAAGCTGCTGTCGAACATCCGCGAGATCCAGGCCCGCGGTGCGATCACCATCGTGATCGCCGAAGAGGGCGACGAGACCGTCCGGCCGCACGCCGACCACCTGATCGAGATCCCGGCGGTGTCAACACTTTTCCAGCCGCTGCTGTCCACGATTCCGCTGCAGGTGTTCGCTGCCGGCGTCGCGCAGGCCCGCGGCTATGACGTCGACAAGCCGCGCAACCTGGCCAAGTCCGTCACCGTCGAGTAGTGCCGGGCCCAGAGGCGCGGCACCGGTCTGCTGGTGCATCCACTGTCCTGGCATCGCCGATTGCCCGGACCTCCGGGCCTCGTAATCGGCTACGCAGTGTGGTGGTCGAAACCCGCTGGACGGCGAGATAATTCACGATGGCGTTCATCGAGTTCGCCGCGCGCCAGCACGGCACTGTCCTCAAGAACATCCTCCAGCGCAGCGGCCCAGTTCTGCCAGTACGGACGCGTGTCGTCGTCGGCGATGCGACAGATCAATCGCTTCCGAAACGCGTCCCAGTCGCACCGCCCAGATCGGCACGTGACCACGGCGAGCCCGAACACCCGGCGTTCCCACGGCGCCCCGAACACGATCTCTCCGTTGTCGCGGGATGGCGACAGCGGCCCCACCAGGTCGGCGTCGAGACTCGCCGGGTCAGCCGTCATCGACGTCGGTGGGGGACAGTGGCCGCCCCACCCCGATCATCGAGTCGCGCGTGACGAGACGCGCCAGGTCCGCCTCGCCGAGGCCGTCGGTTCCGGCCGGCCGTTCGGGGACGACCAAATAGCGCGCCTCTGCCGAGCTGTCCCAGACCCTGACGAGTATCTCGGACGGCAGTTCGAGCCCCATCTCCGCGAGCAGCGCGCGCGGCTGGGCGACCATCCGCGAGCGGTACGCCGACGACTTGTACCAGGACGGCGGCAGCCCGAGCACGGGCCACGGATAGCAAGAACACAGCGTGCACACCACCACGTTGTGGACTGTGGGCGTGTTCGGCACCGCGACGATCATGTGGCCCTCGGGACCGCCGATGCCGAGTTCGGCGACGCCCGTGTTCCGTCGTCGAGCAGCCGCTGCAGGTACTCGGGATCGGTCCATGCGCGCGCGATCACCTTGGCACCGTTGAGGGGTCCCACGTTCGTCTCGTAGTGGTCGACCACCTCGTCGACGACGCTGGAGTCGACGATCCCGCTTTTCCACCAGCAGGGTCTCCAGCGCCTCGACGCGCCGCTGCCGTCGTGTCGCTCAGCCGCCTCCAGATAGGTCTCGTAGAGGTCGACGCGCACCTCGGTGCCTGGTCCGCGCTGGCGCCCACAAGTCGACAGCCTGGAAGGCGACGGTGTAGAGGTGCTGCGGCAAGGCGTGCTTGCCCGCCGCTTTGGCGTCGGGGAACACCGTCGCGCCGAGGTGGGCGACGATGACGCCGGGCTTTCCGGTCACGTAGCCCGGCTGTCGTGTGTACGGCACCGCGCGAGTACCGCGCACGCGGACGTGGTCACCCGACGCGAAGTGCCTGCGGCGCGACGCCGGCCGCGACGTACCGAGCAGCCGGGGAACCACCTGACCGGCGAACGAGCGGGGGGAGTGTGCGACGCAGCAACGGAACGTACCAGCTCGTGACGTGGCCGCGAGGCGCGCTCGCGATATGCGCCGTTCCGCGGCGCAGATCGACCCGCGACTCGGGCGTCGATCTCGCCGGGCGTAAGGTACCCGGCCTGCTCGAGCAGCGTCTCGAAGCCGCCGAGCCACCGTTGGTAGTAGCTCGACAGGTAGACCTCGCGCGGCAGTTGTCCTCGCGAAGCGGAAAATGTCGACATTGCGACCGAAGCGGCATCAGGAAGTTGGAGAAGCCGAAGACTCGACCTTCCCACCGTTCGTGGAACACCGGCTCGTCAGACTCGCGAACGACCGGGCCGAAGAACTCGGTTCGGCCGCCCATGTCACTCGGCGCGGTCATGGCGTGACCATACGTCGGTATTCGATCGGCACGACGGGTTCAAACACATACGAATTCAGCGGTGGCGACATATTAGTGTGCGCAAGCATGGAATCCTGTAGCCGATGCGG
>CAVRMG010000029.1:0-48248 GCA_963721495.1 uncultured Actinomycetota bacterium
ACTCACTTCTGAGGTGGGTGCCGCATTCGCCATTCCCGGTGATCTCGGCCCGGCGTGGTCTCCACCGTCCGGCGACGGCGACTCGACGACACCCGCGGGGGCGAGTGCCGCCACGCCTGTTGGCTCCGCGGCGCCTGCCAGTTCCGCCATGCCTGCAAGCGCCGCAGTGCCTGCGGGCGCCGCACCGATGGCGTGGACAGCGTCGCCGCTCGCCGCCCAGCCCATGCCCTCAACCGCGTCGTTGCCGCCTGCATTACCGCCACCGACGCCGAGTGCGCCGCCGGTCGAGTCTGCGGCCATGACGCCGCCGCCTGCGCCGTCCCTCGGTGGAGGGATGCCCGACATCGGAAGCGGGCTGTCGGGTTTCGGGCAGCAGATCGGCGACATGTTGGGCGGGCTGTTGGGAACGTCGCAGGACGCGCTGTCTGATCTGCCCGAGGCTGACGACCTGTCCGAGTTGGACGGACCCGACGACCTCGACGACATGGGCGACGACGACGCCGCAAACGTCGATCAGGACGCGGACCCGGAACCCGAAGACGACGAGAACGACGGCAACGAGAACAACGACACCGAAGACGACGGCGCCGCGACCGAGCGTGAGACCGACAGCACCGAGGCGGAGCCCGTCTGCGATCCGGCGCCGAAAGGGCCGCCGGCAGATCCGCCGCACCGGCAGAACCCGTTCCGCTCGTGGACCCGGCTCCGACTCCAATACCGGTGCCACCGCCGGCCTCGCCGCCAGAGCCTCTTTCCGCTGCGAAGACGCCGTGCGAGATCGCCGCGGACGAACTGCCGCAGGTGGGGGAGTGACTCGAGAAGCGCGCACGCCGAGAGTGAGGAAGAGGTAGCGTCCGCACCGTGAAACTGCGTGCGCCGGAGGGGATGTCGGCGGGCGGCTCGGATTCGCGATCGCCTTGCACCGCTCGGTGAGAACAACGGAATCTACACACAAGCGGTTGCCGCGTTGGTGATCGCAGTCGCCGCTACAGCGCGTTAGGGTTAAGCGTCTCGCCCGCGGATGTTCTCAGGTGCGAGCCGACGAAGCTCAACACGTCGTCGGCTGCCGCGAAGCCGCCGAGATGGCTTTCGTCGGGCATCAACACCAGTTCGACGTCGGATAGATGGGCAGCGGCCTTCTTCGCGTCGTCGAACGTGATGATCGAGTCGGCGTCGCCGTGCCACCACCGCACCGGGACCTTCACGTTCGAGAGCCGGAAACCCCAGTCGCGTCCGAAAAGACGAGCGTCGTCGAGCATCGCCTGCATCGGAACCTTTGCGTTGAGGACGCCGATGATGTCGTCGATGAACATCGCCTCGATGTCGGGATCGTTGAACACGCGCTGATCGCCCTCTGGCATTAAGCGAGTCAGGCCGCGATAGGCGATGTGCGCCAACGGAATGACCGGCATCAATAGGCCGGCGGTGACCCGGGCAAGAGGTTCGCGCATCGCCGACAGAACCGTATTGAAGCGACGCGCGAGATCAATGTGGCCGCTCGCCGTGGCGTCGGGTCCGACAGACGGGGTGACGCCGCCGAGCACCGCAACCGCTGCGACACGACCGGCGAGTGCGTCGGTGCCTGCGCACGCCAGTGCGTACGGCCCGCCGCCGGATAGGCCGACGACTCCCAGCCGTTCTGCGCCGAGCCCATCCGCAACGTGCCTCATATCGGCGGCGAAGGCGGCGACATTTTCGTAGACGTGCGGATCGGACAGGCCGGATCCCGGCCGCTCGATCAGGACGACGCGAAGGCCGAGCTTTTCCGCGGCGCGTCGACCGATCACCGGTAGTTGGCGGCGACCGCCGGGCGTGCCGTGGAACCACAACACAACGGGTCCCGTCGGGTCGCCGTACTCGGCATAGCCGATACGACGGCCGTCGGGCAGGTGGAAGCGACCTTCGGCGCGGGGCGGTTCACACCGGGGCACGGCGGGTGGGCGTCGCCAGGGGTTGATCGTTCTCATGGCTTTGCTTGGACTCCTTTGCCCGGTTTGGTAGGAAATCCTTGCATCCAGCCTGACCGCAGCCTTCGGCCGGGTTGCCAAATTCGGGCGCGAGCGTAACGAGTAGCGACGGATTCGGCCGGTCAGACCGACCGCAAAGTTTACGGGGCTGCGCGCTCCATGCCGGCGCTTGGCTGGCCGTCAGTTGACCCGGTCGGGCCTAGGCGTTCGCAGGGCGCCTGCGACGGTTGTTCGAGTTCGAATTGCGTCGCCGCGGCTGATGCGACTGGCGCGGTTGCGACTGGCGCGGTCGAGCGGGCTCCGGCCGGCTAGGGGCAATGGGCTCACCGAAGGTGCGTTGGCCCGGTGCGATCTCGTGCAACACGGGATGCGATGCACCGTTGAAACGGGTGACCGTCGGCTTGACGCCGGCCTTGCGCGTCAGCTGGCGCACGTCGGACACCTGCTCGTCGATCATCAGCGTCACGACCGTCCCCTCGGCTCCGGCGCGGGCCGTGCGGCCCGACCGGTGCAGATAGGCCTTGTGCTCCACGGGAGGATCGGCGTGCACCACGAGGGTTACATCGTCGACGTGAATGCCACGCGCGGCGATGTCCGTGGCGACCAGCACCCAGGCGGAACCATCAGAGAACGCCGCCAGGTTGCGGGTACGGGCGTTCTGAGAAAGGTTGCCGTGCAGCTCCACCGCGGGCACGCCGCGGGAATTCAACTGGCGGGCAAGGTTCTTGGCGCCGTGCTTGGTGCGCGCAAAGACGATCTTCCGTCCCGGCGACGCGGCGAGGTCGGCCAACACGCTGACGCGCGCCGCCTTATCGACGTGCAGCACATGGTGTTCCATGGCGGCAACCGGCGACTGCTCCGAATCGACGCTGTGCACGACGGGGTCGGTTAGGTACCGCTTGACGAGGACGTCGACGCCGCCGTCGAGGGTCGCGGAGAACAGCATCCGCTGGCCGTTGCGCGGCGTCTTGTCCATCAGTCGCTTGACGGGCGGCAGGAAGCCGAGATCGGCCATGTGGTCGGCCTCGTCGAGCACGGTGATCTCGACGGCCGACAAGTCGGCATGGCGAGACTTCATGTGGTCTTCTAGGCGGCCCGGGCAGGCGATGACGATGTCGACGCCTTGCCGCAGCTTCTGGATCTGCGGCTGCGGGGAGACGCCGCCGAAGACGGTGACCGAACGCAAACCGGTGGCGGCCGCCAGCGGCGCGAGCGCCGCGTCGATCTGGGCGACGAGTTCGCGTGTCGGCGCGAGAATGAGCGCCCGCGGACGTCCGGCGTTGCGCGGGGTCCGGCTGTTTGTGAGTCGCGTCACCAATGGCAAAAGGAACGCGTAAGTCTTGCCGGATCCCGTTCGGCCGCGACCGAGTACGTCGCGGCCGCTCAGTGAATCGGGCAGCGTCGCGGCCTGGATGGGAAACGGGGTCTCGATGCCGTTGGCAGTGAGAACGGAGACGACTGCCTGAGGCAGGCCGAGCTCGGCGAAGGTGGGCACGGTTGAGCCACCGGGGATTTGAACAGACAAGGTTAAAGCTCCGAAAGTGTGAGTGTGGTCGTCCTGCCCGGCGCGGGTGATCCCGCGGCGCTCGGTATGACGATCGAGAAGCGGCAAGAGGCAGAACAGACGATGCCGCTGAACACAGTCTACAGGTAGAGCGGCGATTCCCCGTAATCGGTTACGGCAGCATCGCGCGCACTTCCTCGACGAATTGCAACGTTTCGGTGCGGTTTCCAGAAAGCGGTTGCAGCAGCAGCGTGGTGGTCCCGGCCTCGGCGAACGCGGCAAGGCGCTCCTTGATGTATCCGCGAGGGCCCACAAGCGAAACCGAGCGCACCAGTTCGTCGGGCACCGCCTCGATCGCCTCGGCCTTCTTGCCGGCAAGGTAGAGATCCTGGATGTGGTCGGCGACCTCGCCGTACCCGTAACGCGTGGCGAGCTTGTGGTAGAAGTTCTGACCGCGGGCACCCATGCCGCCGATGTAGAGCGCTAATTGCGGTTTCGCCCAAGCCAATCGGTCGTCGACGTCGTCCCCGATGGCCAGCGGTGCGCTGACCATGATGTCCAGCGGCCCCAGTGCAGGCTCACGCTTGGCGAACCCGGCCCGCAACGACTCACCGAATACGTCGTCGGACTTCTCGGGATAGAAGAAGACAGGCTGCCAGCCTTCGGCGATCTCGGCGGTGAGTTCGACGTTCTTCGGCCCCAGCGCCGCGATGGTGATCGGAATCCGCTCCCGGACAGGGTGATTGATCAACTGCAGCGGTTTGCCGAGACCGGTGCCTTGTCCGGCCGGCAGCGGAACGCGGTAGTACTTGCCCTCGTAGGTCACCCGCTCCCGTCGCCACACCTGCCTGCAGATGTCGACGACTTCGCGGGTGCGGCCCAGCGGCGCGTCGAACGGCACGCCGTGGAAACCCTCCATCACCTGTGGCCCGGATGTGCCGATGCCCAACCGGAACCGGCCGTCGGAGACGTAGTCGAGGCCAGCGGCCGTCATCGCCAGAAGCGTCGGGGTGCGGATATAGATCGGGACGACGCCGGTGCCGAGTTCGATCGTGGAGGTCTTGGCCGCCAGGAAGCCGAGCTGACTGATCGCGTCGTAGGAGTAGGCCTCGGCGACCAGCGCGATGTCGACGCCGATCTTCTCCAGCTCGACGACCTGCTCGACGGCCTCTTGAAAGCTCGAGTACCCGCCTGCGTATGGAAGGAAGATCCCGGTGCGCATCATCGAGTTATACACCCAACCGGTTGGTTGGCCCTCCTCAGGGCTTCAATAGTGCGACGACCTTGTTCTCGAGGTCGACCGGATCCTCGGCGAACGGGTCGACGGCCGGTGCCTTGGGCAATACGACCTCCGGATCGGCGAAGTCCCGGTATTCCTTGTCGCCGGTCAGCGTGTACAGCAGATAGCCCGTCATCAACGCACGCACCCTTTTCTGGGTACCGCGGTCTGCGCCGGGTAGCCCGACCACCCGGGCCAGTCGCCGCCCCTCGACCAGTCCACCTGCGGTCACCTTGTCGAGCGTGCGCAGCGTGGCGGGCTTCCAGGCGCGGGCCAGCTGAACCGCATTGGAGCGCAACGACATCGGATCTCCGGGGTCGGCCAGGATCAGGCCGGGAACCTGCAGGGCCGCTGCCGGCTCTTCGGCGGGTGGCTTGGTGATTGTGGGGAACGCCGCGATGACGGCCTTCGGCTTCACCGGCATTCCGGCCGCTGCGAACACCGCCGCGGAGCCACCGAAACCGTGACCGAGCACACCGAGCTTCTTCGGATGGACGCTGATCTTGCCCGGGCCCAGGCGCACCCCGGCGATGATGTCGAGCGTCGTGCCGAGGTCGAATGCCAGGTTGAGCACCGACGGCGCCAGGCCGGTCTCGGTGTGGGGCGCCGCAGCGACGATGCCCCAGGACGCCAGATGCTCCAATGTCCCGTGGTAGCGGTCGGCGCCCGCGATCCAATCGTGACCGAATGCCACACCGGCCAGATTCGTCCCCGATTCGGGGGTGAAGACAACACCGGAAAGGCCGGCAAACCCCAGGTCACCGCGCAAAACGCGATGCGGGCCGCGGCGGGTCAGCGCATTGAACAGCTTCTTCGTGCCAGCCACGAGATGACCGTAGCCCACATTGTGGTGGCTGTAGTGGGTGTGGTGGTGGGCGCCGCCCGCGGCGCGTGGACTGCATTACCCTGGATGGCTATGTGTGGAATCGTCGGCTACGTCGGGCAGCGTCCTGCCTGCAACATCGTTGTCGACGCGCTGCGCCGGATGGAGTACCGCGGATACGACTCGTCGGGCGTCGCTCTGCTCGATGGAAATGGCGGGCTGACCGTTAGTCGCCGGGCAGGACGGTTGGCCAATCTGGAGACCGCTCTGGCCGAAGCCGACGCCGCGACCCTGGCGGGCAGCACCGGCCTGGGCCACACGCGCTGGGCGACCCACGGTAGGCCGACCGACCGCAACGCCCACCCGCATCTCGACGCTGCGGGAAAGATCGCGGTCGTCCACAACGGGATCATCGAGAACTACGCGACGATGCGCGCCGAACTGGAAGCCACGGGCGTGGAATTCACCAGCGACACCGACACCGAGGTGGCCGTGCATCTGGTGTCTTGGCAGTACCACCACGGACCCGCCGCAGGTGACTTCGTCGCCTCCGTGATGACAGTTCTGCCGCGCTTGGAGGGCCACTTCACGCTCGTCTTCGCCAACGCCGACGACCCGGGCACCATCGTCGCCGCGCGACGTTCCACCCCGCTGGTACTCGGGGTCGGTGACGGCGAGATGTTCGTCGGGTCCGATGTGGCTGCGTTCATCGAACACACCCGCGACGCGGTCGAACTGGGTCAGGACCAGGCTGTGATCGTCACCGCCGACGGTTACCGCATCACCGATTTCAACGGCGCGGACGACTCTGCGAATGCCCGGGAGTTCCATATCGACTGGGACATCTCGGCCGCCGAAAAGGGTGGCTACGAGTACTTCATGCTCAAGGAGATCGCCGAGCAGCCCGCCGCCGTCTCCGACACCCTGCTGGGCCATTTCGTCGACAACCGCATCGTGCTCGACGAGCAGCGACTGTCCGATCAGGAGCTGCGCGAGATCGACAAGGTCTTCATCGTCGCTTGCGGCACCGCCTATCATTCCGGGCTCCTCGCCAAGTACGCGATCGAGCACTGGACCCGACTGCCCGTAGAGGTGGAGCTCGCTAGTGAGTTTCGCTACCGCGACGCGGTTCTCGACAGCCACACCCTTGTCGTGGCCATCTCGCAGTCCGGCGAGACGGCCGACACGCTGGAGGCAGTACGGCACGCCAAGGAACAGAAGGCCAAGGTGCTGGCTATCTGCAACACCAACGGCAGCCAGATTCCACGCGAGTGCGATGCGGTGCTCTACACCCGCGCGGGTCCGGAGATCGGCGTCGCCTCGACCAAAACATTCCTCGCACAGATCGCCGCCAACTACCTTGTGGGGTTGGCACTTGCGCAGGCACGTGGCACCAAGTACCCCGAAGAGGTCGCACGCGAGTTTCACGACCTGGAAGCGATGCCTGCGCTGATCGAGCGGATGCTGTCGACGATGGAGACGGTTTCCGAGCTGGCGTATCGCTTCGCCAAGTCGCAGACCGTGCTGTTCCTCGGCCGTCACGTCGGCTATCCCGTCGCGCTCGAAGGTGCGCTCAAGCTCAAGGAATTGGCGTACATGCACGCCGAGGGCTTCGCGGCGGGCGAGCTCAAGCACGGGCCGATCGCGCTGATCGAGGACGGCCTCCCGGTGATCGTCGTGATGCCGTCGCCGAAAAACAGCTCGATGCTGCACGCAAAGCTGCTGTCGAACATCCGCGAGATCCAGGCCCGCGGTGCGATCACCATCGTGATCGCCGAAGAGGGCGACGAGACCGTCCGGCCGCACGCCGACCACCTGATCGAGATCCCGGCGGTGTCAACACTTTTCCAGCCGCTGCTGTCGACGATTCCGCTGCAGGTGTTCGCTGCCGGCGTCGCGCAGGCCCGCGGCTATGACGTCGACAAGCCGCGCAACCTGGCCAAGTCCGTCACCGTCGAGTAGTGCCGGGCCCAAAGGCGCGACACCGGTCTGCTGGTGCATCCACTGTCCTGGCATCGCCGATTGCCCGGACCTCCGGGCCTCGTAATCGGCTACGCAGTGTGGTGGTCGAAACCCGCTGGACGGCGAGATAATTCACGATGGCGTTCATCGAGTTCGCCGCGCGCCAGCACGGCACTGTCCTCAAGAACATCCTCCAGCGCAGCGGCCCAGTTCTGCCAGTACGGACGCGTGTCGTCGTCGGCGATGCGACAGATCAATCGCTTCCGAAACGCGTCCCAGTCGCACCGCCCAGATCGGCACGTGACCACGGCGAGCCCGAACACCCGGCGCTCCCACGGCGCCCCGAACACGATCTCTCCGTTGTCGCGGGGTGGCGACAGCGGCCCCACCAGGTCGGCGCCGAAACTCGGCGGGTCAGCGGTCATCGACGTCAGTGGGAGACAGCGCCCGCCCCACCCCGATCATCGAGTCGCGCGTGACGAGTCGCGCCAGGTCGGCCTCGCTGAGGCCGTCGGTTCCGGCCGGCCGCTGCGGAACCACCAGATAGCGCGCCTCCGCCGAGCTGTCCCAGACCCTGACGAGAACCTCTGACGGCAGGTCGAGCCCCATCTCCGCGAGCAGGGCACGCGGCTGGGCGACCATCCGCGAGCGGTAGGCCGACGACTTGTACCACCCCGGCGGCAGCCCGAGCACAGGCCACGGATAGCACGAACAGAGCGTGCACACCACCACGTTGTGGACGGTGGGCGTGTTCGGTACCGCGACGATCATGTGGCCCTCGGGACCGCCGATGCCGAGTTCGGCGACGGCTCGTGTTCCGTCGGCGAGCAGCCGCTGCAGGTACTCGGGATCGGTCCATGCGCGGGCGATCACCTTGGCGCCGTTGAGCGGTCCCACGTTCGTCTCGTAATGGTCGATCACCTCGTCGACGACGCTGGAATCGACGATCCCCTTTTCCACCAGCAGGGCTTCCAGTGCCTCGACGCGGGCTGCCGTGGCGTCGCTCACGCCGCCTCCAGATAGGTCTCGTAGAGGTCGACCCGCACCTCGGTGCCTGGTTCCGCGGCGGCGCCCCACAAGTCGACAGCCTGGAAGGCGACGGTGTAGAGATGCTGCGGCAAGGCGTGCCTGCCCGCCGCTTTGGCGTCGGGAAACACCGTCGCGCCAAGGTGGGCGACGATGACGCCGGCCTTTCCGGTCACATAGCCCGGCTGTCGTGTGTACGGCACCGCGCGGATACGGCGCACCCGCACGTGATCGCCTGACGTGAAGCGTCCGCGGCGCAGCGCCGGCCGCGACGTACCCAGCAGTCTGGGAACCACCCGACCGGCGAACCAGCGGGGAAGTGTGGGACGCAGAACGGAACGCACCAGTCGTGACGTGGCCGCGAGGCGTGCTCGCGAGATGCGCCGTTCCGCGGGCGTAGACCGACCGGCGACCCGGGCATCGACCTCGCCGGGCGCAAGGTACCCCGCCTGCTCGAGCAGCTTCTCGAAGCCTCCGAGCCAACGTTGGTAATAGCTCGACAGGTAGGCCTCGCGCGGCAGTTGCTCCAACGCGAAGCGGAAGATGTCGGGATTGCGACCGCACAGCGGTATCAGGAAGTTGGAGAAGCCGAAGACCCGACCCTCCCACCTTTCGTGGAACACCGGCTCGTCAGACTCCCGAATGACCGGGCCGAAGAACTCGGTTCGGCCGCCCATGTCACTCGGCGCGGTCATGGCGCGACCATACGCCGGAATTCGATCGGCACGACGGGTTCAAACACAGACGAATTCGGCCGTGGCGACATATTAGTGCGCTCAAGCATGGAATCCTGTAGCCGATGCGGCACTACTACACCGCCGACGCGATCAGGGAAGCCGAGGCACCGTTGCTGGCGAGCATGCCCGACGGTGCATTGATGCGTCGCGCCGCATTCGGCCTCGCCAACGCCATCGCCCGTGAACTGGCCCTGCGCACCGGCGCCGTCGCCAGCCGCCGGATCTGTGCCGTCGTCGGCTCCGGGGATAACGGCGGTGACGCACTGTGGGCGGCCACCTTCCTGCGCCGGCGCGGCGCGGCGGCCGCCGCGATTCTGCTCAAGCCCGAACGTACGCACCCTCAGGCGCTCGCCGCATTTCTCCGTTCCGGTGGCAGAGTCGTCCAAACCGTCCCGGCGGCAACCGATCTGGTGATCGACGGCGTGGTGGGAATTTCGGGCTCCGGACCGCTGCGGCCGAACGCGGCCGAGGTGTTCGCCGCGGTAGACGATACGGGAATCCCCGTGGTCGCGGTCGACATCCCCAGCGGCGTCGACGTGCAGACAGGCGCCGCGGACGGCCCACACGTCCATGCCGCGCTGACGGTGACGTTCGGCGGCCTCAAACCCGTTCACGCGCTGGGTGATTGCGGTCGCGTCGAGCTGGTCGACATCGGCCTGGACCTACCGGAGTCCGACACGCTCGGGTTCGAGGCCGCCGATGTCGCCGCGCGTTGGCCCGTTCCCGGCGCCGCCGACGACAAGTACTCCCAGGGCGTCACCGGCGTCCTGGCCGGCTCTACGACCTACCCGGGCGCCGCCGTGTTGTGCACCGGCGCCGCGGTGGCAGCGACGTCCGGCATGGTTCGGTATGCGGGAAGCGCTGCACAGCAAGTGCTTTCACAGTGGCCCGAGGTCGTCGCCGCACCGAGCGTCGCCGCCGCCGGACGGGTGCAGGCATGGGCGGTCGGGCCCGGATTGGGAACCGACGAAGCAGGCGCGGAAGCCCTGTGGTTCGCGCTGGAGACCGACCTGCCGGTGATCGTCGACGCCGACGCGCTCACGATCCTGGCCGCCCACCCCGACCTCGTCGCCAATCGTGCAGCCCCGACGGTGTTGACTCCCCACGCCGGTGAATTCGCGCGACTGGCGGGATCGCCGCCCGGCGACGATCGCGTCGGCGCCGCCCGCAAGCTCGCCGACCGTCTCGGTGTCACCGTGCTGCTCAAGGGCAACATCACCATCATCGCCGAGCCCGGCGGGCCGGTCTACCTCAATACCGCGGGCCAATCCTGGGCGGCCACAGCCGGTTCCGGTGACGTGTTGTCGGGCATCATCGGTGCACTGCTCGCGGCCGGCCTACCGGCAGGCGAGGCCGCCGCCGCGGCGGCCTTCGTCCACGCCCGCGCCGCCAACCTGTCCGCCGCCGACCCCGGACCGAGCCCGGCGCCGACGTCGGCGTCGCGCATCCTCGCCCATGTCCGGGCGGCTGTCGCCAGTCTGTAACTGAAGGGAATTTCCATGTTGCGCAAGCGCACTCACACACCGCAGATCTCCCCGGCATACACCTGCCGTCTGGATATGGCGCCCACCCCATCGCTGCGGTTGCCGGACGAGGCGATGGATCCCGACAACGCATACCGGTTCATCCACGACGAGCTCATGCTCGACGGCAGCTCGCGGCTCAACCTCGCGACGTTCGTCACGACGTGGATGGATCCCCAGGCCGAGAAGCTGATGGCCGAGACGTTCGACAAGAACATGATCGACAAAGACGAGTACCCGGCCACCGCCGCGATCGAGCAGCGCTGCGTCTGCATGGTCGCCGACCTGTTCCACGCCGAGGACCTGCGCGACGACGACCCGTCCAGCGCCACCGGGGTGTCGACCATCGGATCCAGCGAGGCGGTGATGCTGGCCGGGCTGGCGATGAAGTGGCTGTGGCGGCAAAAGGTGGGCGACGGGTGGAAGGGCCGCACGCCGAACATGGTGATGGGCTCCAACGTGCAGGTGGTCTGGGAGAAGTTCTGCCGCTACTTCGACGTCGAGCCGCGGTATCTGCCGATGGAGAAGGACCGCTACGTCATCACGCCCGAGCAGGTGCTGGAGAACGTCGACGAGGACACCATCGGCGTGGTGGCGATCCTCGGCACCACGTTCACCGGCGAACTCGAACCGATCGCGAGATCTGCGCCGCCCTGGACAAGCTGGCGGCCGACGGCGGACTCGACATCCCGGTGCACGTCGATGCGGCCAGCGGCGGCTTCGTGGTGCCGTTCCTGCACCCCGACCTGGAGTGGGACTTCCGGCTGCCGCGGGTGGTGTCGATCAATGTCAGCGGGCACAAGTACGGCCTGACCTATCCGGGCATCGGCTTCGTGGTGTGGCGCAGCCACGAGTACCTGCCCGACGATCTCGTGTTCCGGGTCAACTACCTGGGCGGCGACATGCCGACGTTCACGCTCAACTTCTCCCGGCCCGGCAATCAGGTGGTCGGCCAGTATTACAACTTCCTGCGGCTTGGCCGCGCCGGCTACACGCAGGTGATGGAGTGTCTGACGCAGACCGCGCGCTGGCTGGGCGACGAGCTACGCGCCCGGGAGCATTTCGAGGTGATCACCGACGGGTCGGCGATTCCGGTTATCAGCTTCCGGCTGGCCGGTGATTTCGGCTACACCGAGTTCGACGTGTCACACGCCCTACGCGCCTACGGCTGGCAGGTGCCGGCCTACACCATGCCGGACAACGCCACCGACATCGTCGTGCTGCGCATCGTCGTCCGGGAGGGCTTCTCGGCCGACATGGCCCGGGCGCTACGCGACGACATGATCACCGTCTTGGCCCACCTCGACGAGCTCAAGCCCAACGGATACTTCGACCAGCTGCAGCCGTTCGCTCACTGACGGGACGTTACTTGACGACGAGGGGTAGGCACTCCCAGCCGCGAACGGTCGAGCTCGACGCCATCCGCATAGAAACCGTGGATATGGCGGAACCGTCAATTCAGCGCCGTAGGTTTCCTATCCTCGATGTGCAGCAGGCCGCCAGAGAGTGACATCCGAGGGGACGCGCAATGACTGACGAAGCCGTGGTCGATGGCCGTCGCGCAGATCATGTCTTCCATTTCGATCGCCACACGCCGCAGTACCGCGACCGCTTCCAGGCGATCACCTCGGAGATGCACCAGCGCTGTCCGCTGGCGTGGACCGACACGTACGGCGGGCACTGGGTGGCTGCGGGCAACCGAGAGGTCTTCGAACTGGCGCGGTGTCCGCACGTCTCCAACGACAACGACCTCAGCGGCGAGCGCAACGGCTACATCGGCATCAACATCCCGCGCGGCGGAGTCAGCACGGAGTTCCGCGCCGGCATGCTCGAGATGGACGAACCCGAGCATCGGGAGTACCGCACCCCGCTGAACGCCTATCTTTCGCCCGCGGCAGTACACCGGTGGGTTCCCGTCGTCGACGAGATCGTCAAGGCGTGCCTCGACGAGAAGATCGAGGACGGGCGGATCGACTTCGTCGACGACCTCGCCAACATCGTGCCCGCGGTACTCACCCTCGGTCTGCTGGGCGTGCCGCTCAAGGACTGGGAGATCTACTGCGAACCAGCCCATGCGATGGTGTACACCCCCGCCCACTCGCCGGACTATCAGCGCGTCGCCGACCTGAGCATCGCGTCGGCGATGGGAATGATGCGCCACGTCGCCGAAATCCGAGAGACGCCGAGGCCCGGGCTGATCGACGCCCTGGTCCGGTGTCGCATCAACGGCGAGCCGGCGCCGGACACCGAGATCTTGGGCATGCTGTTGCTGCTGATCGGCGGCGGCTTCGACACCACCACCGCATTGACTGCGCACTCGTTGGAGTGGCTGTCGCAACACCCGGACGAACGCGAGCGGCTGAGCCGCGACCGCGACACGTTGCTCAACCCCGCCACTGAGGAGTTCCTGCGGTACTTCACACCTGCACCGGGTGATGGTCGCACCATCGCTGAGGACGTGGAGGTCGACGGTGTCGTGCTGAAAGAGGGCGAGCGACTTTGGTTGTCGTGGGCGATGGCCAACCGCGACCCCGAACTATTCGAAAATCCCGACCGACGTCATCCTGGACCGGACAGGCAACCGCCACTTCAGTTTTGGGCTCGGCATCCACCGATGCATCGGCTCCAACGTCGCCAGAACGGTTTTCAAGTCGATGCTCACCGCCGTCCTGGACCGGATGCCCGACTTTCGCTGCGATCCCGACGGGGCCGTGCACTACCAGACGATCGGCGTCATCCAAGGAATGCAGCACCTGCCGGCCGTCTTCACCCCGGGGCCACGACTCGGCCCGGGTCTGGACGCGACTCTGGAGAAGCTGCAGCGCATCTGCGACGAGCAAGAACTCGCCGCGCCCATCACCGTCCGCAAGGCCGCCGCGGTCATCGACTAGCGGGCGGCAGGGATCGAGGCGCGCACCTCGTCGGCAACGGTTGCGCGGCGTTCTGGGACAATCGGCCGTAACCATGCCAACTACCAGAACCACCACTTCGGCGACGGCAGCGCCCCCGAGCGCGGCCGCCGAGGCGGTCATCGACCTCGCCGCCGTGGCGCACAACGTGCGGCTCCTGCGCGAGCACGCCGGTTCGGCGCAGGTCATGGCCGTTGTCAAGGCCGACGGTTACGGCCACGGGGCCACCCAGACCGGCCGCGCCGCCTTGGCCGCCGGAGCGGCGGAGTTGGGTGTCGCCACCATCGACGAGGCGATGGCGCTGCGCCGCGACGGCATCACCGCTCCGGTGCTGGCGTGGCTGCACCCGCCGGGCACCGACTTCGCACCCGCGCTGGAGGCGGACGTTCAGATCGCGGTGTCGTCGCTGCGCCAGCTCGGCGAGGTCCGCGAAGCCGTCGCGCGCACAGGCCGTACCGCGGTGGTCACCGTGAAGGCCGACACTGGGCTGAATCGCAACGGCGCCGGCTTCGCGGAGCATACGGCGATGTTGCCGGAGCTGAAGCGGGCAGTCGTCGATGACGCGATCCGCGTGCGAGGCCTCATGTCGCATCTGGTGCACGGAGACAAACCCGACAACCCGCTCAACGATGTTCAGGCTCAACGGCTCAGGGAAATGCTGGGTGAGGCGCTTGACAAGGGTGTGCAGTACGAGGTCGTGCACCTGAGCAACTCGCCGTCGGTGATGACGCGACCAGATCTGTCGTTCGACATGGTCCGGCCGGGGATCGCGGTGTACGGCCAGACCCCGATACCTGAGCGTGGCGACATGGGACTGAAGCCGGCGATGACACTGAAATGCACTGTGGCACTGGTGCGGTCGGCCAAGGCGGGGGACGGTGTGTCCTACGGCCACACATGGATCGCCGAACGCGACACCACGCTGGCGCTGCTTCCGATCGGCTACGCCGACGGTGTCTTCCGCAATCTCGGTGGCCGCATCGATGTGCTGATCAACGGCAGGCTGCGCCGCAGTGTGGGGCGGATCTGCATGGACCAACTCGTGGTCGACGTGGGTCCGGCGGCCGACGTCGCCGAGGGCGACGAGGCGATCCTGTTCGGGCCGGGGGCCCAGGGCGAACTCACCGCGCAGGACTGGGCGGATCTGCTGGGCACCATCAACTACGAGGTCGTCACGAGCCCGCGCTGCCGGGTCGTCCGGAGCTACCGTGGGGCTCAACGTTGAGCGATCAATCCCGTGCCCGCTGGCTGGCCGGCGCGGCAGGCGTGACCGCGGTCGGTAGCGCGGTGGGTGTGTCCGTGGCCCAGTCGCTGCGACGACGGGTCAGCACCGAAGACCTCTATGAGGGCGAGGATTTCGAGCGTCTCGACGATGACCGCAGCGTCGTCGTCACCACCCCCGACGGAGTGCCTCTGGCGGTGCGTGAGGTGGGCCCGAAAGACGCCCCGCTGACGGTGGTGTTTGCTCACGGGTTTTGTCTTCGCATGGGCGCCTTTTACTTTCAGCGCGCCCGCCTGACCGAGCAATGGGGCTCGCAAGTTCGGATGGTCTTCTACGACCAGCGCGGGCACGGCCAATCAGGTGACGGCCCGCCGGAGTCGTACACGGTGGAGCAGCTCGGCAAGGATCTGGAGACGGTGCTGGCGGTGATGGCGCCGCGAGGCCCCGTGGTTCTGGTCGGGCACTCGATGGGTGGCATGACCGTTCTGTCACATGCCAGGCAGTTTCCGCAGCGCTATCCCACCAGAGTGGTGGGTGCTGCCTTGATTGCGTCTGCCGCCGAAGGCGTTTCACGCTCGCCCCTGGGCGAGATCCTGAAGAACCCGGCGCTGGAGGCGGTGCGCTTCGCGGTTCGGCATGCCCCGAAGACGGTGCACCGCACCCGCGGCGCCGCCAAGTCGGTGATCGCGCCGATCCTGCGTGCGGCCTCCTACGGCGACGAGAAGGTCAGCCCGAGCGTCGTCGAGTTCTCCGAGAAGATGATGCACGACACCCCGATCCAGACCCTGGTCGAGTTCCTGCACGCCCTCGAGGTCCACGACGAAACTTCAGCGCTGGCCACGCTGGCGAAGGTGCCGACCCTGATCGCGTGCGGCGATCACGATCTGCTCACCCCGATGGAGCACTCGCAGGACATGGCCGACGCCCTGCCCAAGTCCGAACTCGTGATCGTCGACGGCGCTGGGCATCTCGTGCAGCTCGAACAGCCCGAGGTGATCGACGACGCGCTGGTGCGGCTTGTTGAGCGCGCAACTCCCTCCAAACTCGTGGCGCTCACCCGTCGCGTGCGCGACCGGATTCGAAACCGTGGCTGAGCGTGGCGGCGGCACAGCGGAACTGCCGACAGCCGCCGATACCGTGGCCCTGGGTACGCAGCTCGGCCGACAACTGCGCGCTGGCGACGTCGTCGTGTTGTCGGGACCGCTCGGTGCTGGAAAGACCGTGTTGGCCAAAGGCATTGCGCAGGCCATGGACGTCGAGGGCCCGGTCATCTCGCCGACCTTCGTACTCGCCCGCGTGCACAACGCACGCGAAGCCGATGCCCCGGCACTGATTCACGTCGACCTCTACCGGCTGCTCGACGACACGTCGGTCGACCTCCTCGCCGAACTCGACTCGCTGGATCTGGACACCGACCTCGAGGACGCGGTCGTCGTCGTGGAGTGGGGTGAAGGACTGGCAGAGCGCCTCTCCGACAACCACCTCGACGTACGCCTCGAGCGCGGCGCCGACACCGAGGTGCGCACGGCGATCTGGCAGTGGAGCACGCCGTGAGGCCGGATACCCGGGGAGTGCAACGGTGCTGATCCTGGCCATCGACACCGCCACGCCTGCGGTGACCGCGGGTGTCGTCCGGCGCGACGGCGGCGCGATCGAGGTGCTGGCCTCGCGGGTCACGCTCGGCGCGCGTGCGCACGCCGAGCAATTGACCCCGAACGCCGTCGGGGCCCTGGCCGACGCCGAGATCAGTGTCGACGACCTCGACGCGGTCGTCGTCGGTTGCGGACCGGGGCCGTTCACCGGCCTGCGGGTCGGGATGGCCACCGCCGCGGCGTACGGCCATGCGCTGGGCTTGCCCGTACACGGCGTGTGCAGCCTCGACGCCATCAGCATCGACACCGTCGGCGAGGTCCTGGTCGTCACCGACGCGCGCAGGCGTGAGGTCTACTGGGCGCGGTACCGCGACGGTGTGCGCGTCGACGGTCCAGCCGTCAACGCCCCGGCCGACGTGCCGGGCGCGGATGAGGCGCTGGCGCTGCCGCCCGTGTACCCGACGGCCGCGGGACTGGTACGCGCGGTCGTCGACTGGACCGCGGCACCCGCGCCACTGGTGCCCCTGTATCTGCGTCGACCCGACGCCAAACCGCCGTCCGAGCGAAAAGCGGCGGTCCGGTGACCGTGGTCTACGGAACGCTGAAGCCATCCGACGCCGCACGATGCGCCGAACTGGAATCCCAGTTGTTCTCCGGTGACGACCCGTGGCCGGAACGGGCCTTTTTGGCCGAACTCAAGGCCAAGCACATCCACTACGTCGCCGCGCGCACGAGGGTTGAATCGCCGACTCGGCCGGGGGTCGACAAGCTCGTCGGATACGCCGGGATCGCGCGTCTGGGCCGAACGCGCCCCTACGAGTACGAGATTCACACCATCGGAGTCGATCCGGCGTACCAGGGTCAGGGCATCGGCAGGCGTCTAGTGAGCGAACTCATCGAACGGGCCACCGACAGCGTGGTTTACCTCGAGGTTCGCACCGACAACGTGGCCGCCATCAAACTGTACGAGAGCTTCGGCTTCGTCAATGTCGGTCTGCGCAGGCGCTATTACCGCGCCAGCGGCGCCGACGCCTATACGATGCGACGAGATCCGTCATGACAGTCATCCTGGCCATCGAGAGCTCCTGCGACGAAACCGGTGTGGGCATAGCCGAACTCGGTGCGGACGGCTCGGTGACGTTGCTCGCCGACGAGGTGGCCTCCAGCGTCGACGAGCATGCCCGTTTCGGCGGGGTGGTTCCCGAGATCGCATCGCGGGCTCACCTGGAAGCGTTGGGGCCGACGATGCGCCGCGCGTTGGAGACGGCGGGCGTGGCCAAACCGGACATCGTCGCAGCCACCATCGGGCCCGGGCTGGCCGGTGCGTTGCTGGTGGGAGTGGCTGCCGCCAAGGCGTATTCGGCCGCGTGGCAGGTGCCCTTCTACGCCGTCAACCATCTCGGTGGTCACCTGGCCGCTGACGTCTACGACCACGGCCCGCTTCCGGAGAGCGTGGGACTGCTGGTGTCGGGCGGCCACACCAACCTGCTGCACGTGCGGTCGCTGGGTGAACCGATCGTCGAACTGGGCAGCACGGTCGACGACGCCGCCGGCGAGGCTTACGACAAGGTGGCGCGACTGCTGGGCCTCGGGTACCCCGGCGGCAAGATGCTCGACGACCTCGCCCGCACCGGCGACCGCGATGCGATCGTCTTCCCCCGCGGCATGACGGGACCACGAGACGATCCACGTTCCTTCAGCTTCTCCGGGCTCAAAACCGCGGTCGCGCGGTACCAGGAGAAATGGGCGAGTCATACCGATTATTCGTCAGCCGACGTGGCCGCGGGATTTCAGGAAGCGGTCGCCGATGTGCTCACCCGGAAGGCCGTGCGCGCGGCCAAGGAACTCGGTGTGTCGACACTGCTGATCGCCGGTGGGGTGGCGGCCAATTCGCGGCTGCGCGAACTCGCCGAGGAGCGCTGCGCTGCCGCGGGCCTGACGCTGCGCATCCCACGGCCGCGGCTGTGCACCGACAACGGCGCGATGATCGCCTCGTTCGCCGCCCACCTGATCGCCGCGGGTGCGGCGCCGTCGCCGTTGGACGCCGCGAGCGATCCCGGGCTGCCGGTGGTGAAAGGACAGGTCGCATGAGCGCATCGGATGACAAGCTGGCCGTCACCGAACTGCTGTACACCTACGCCGAGATGATCGGCGACGTCTCGGCCCACCTCTTGGTCGATCCGCGAAAGTTCGACTGATCGGCGCGGCAGGCTCCCTGACCTGCATCGATTGCCGGGCAACCGCCTTCTTCGGCGAGCTGCGTGTTCGCTACCCGCGATAGGCAGTGGGCCGATCTTGAGTGCTAGCACTCTCATGTATAGAGTGCTAGGTGGCAAGCGGCCAACCCCTGCGTCGGCACCCGCGACGACGGCGCGAGGCACGGACGCTTTGCCGAACACCTGGTAATTGAGATCCCGGGATCCCCCGGGACCGAACAACCCGAACTAGTGGAGGGCTCCATCGTGGCGAGCGTGAACATTAAGCCACTCGAGGACAAGATCCTCGTACAGGCCAACGAGGCCGAGACCACGACCGCTTCCGGTCTGGTCATCCCCGACACCGCCAAGGAGAAGCCCCAGGAGGGCACCGTCGTCGCAGTCGGCCCCGGCCGCTGGGATGAGGACGGCGAAAAGCGTATTCCGCTGGACGTGTCCGAGGGCGACGTCGTCATCTACAGCAAGTACGGCGGCACCGAGATCAAGTACAACAATGAGGAGTACCTGATCCTCTCGGCCCGCGACGTGCTGGCTGTCGTCAACAAGTAATCACCCATGCCCGCCCCGGTGGTCCTCCGCGTACAACGTGGAAGATCCCGGGGCGGCGTGCGTAGTGAGACTGTGCAAGAAGAAAGACGTAAATGAGCAAGCAGATTGAGTTCAACGAAACTGCGCGCCGCGCAATGGAAGCCGGCGTAGACAAGCTCGCTGACGCGGTGCGCGTGACCCTGGGTCCCCGCGGTCGGCACGTGGTGCTGGCCAAGGCGTACGGCGGCCCGGTCGTCACCAACGACGGCGTCACGGTCGCCCGCGAGATCGACCTCGAGGATCCGTTCGAGAACCTCGGCGCGCAGTTGGTGAAGTCGGTGGCCACCAAGACCAACGACGTCGCCGGCGACGGCACCACCACCGCGACGGTGTTGGCGCAGGCGATCGTGAAGGCGGGGCTGCGGCAGGTCGCCGCGGGTGCCAACCCGATCGAGCTGGGCTCGGGCATCGGTAAAGCCGCCGACGCGGTGTCGGAGGCGCTGCTGGCCGCGGCGACCCCTATCACGGACCAAAAGGGCATCGCGCAGGTCGCGACCGTCTCCTCGCGCGACGAGGAGGTCGGTGAGTTGGTCGGCGAGGCGATGACAAAGGTGGGCCACGACGGTGTCGTGTCCGTCGAGGAGTCGTCGACGCTGAACACGGAGCTCGAGGTCACCGACGGCGTCGGGTTCGACAAGGGGTTCGTCTCCGCGTACTTCATCACCGACTTCGACGCGCAGGAAGCCGTGCTCGAAGACGCGCTGGTGTTGCTGCACCGCGAGAAGATCAGCTCGCTGCCGGACCTGCTCCCGTTGTTGGAGAAGGTGGCCGAGTCGGGTAAGCCTCTGCTGATCATCGCCGAAGATGTGGAGGGCGAAGCGCTTTCCACGTTGGTGGTCAACGCGATTCGCAAGACGTTGAAGGCTGTTGCGGTGAAGGCACCGTTCTTCGGTGATCGTCGCAAGGCATTTCTCGATGACCTGGCGGTGGTCACGGGTGGCCAGGTCGTCAACCCCGATGTCGGTTTGCTGCTCCGCGAGGTCGGCCTCGAGGTGCTCGGCTCGGCCCGGCGCGTCGTGGTGGACAAGGACAGCACCACGATCGTCGACGGTGGCGGTACCAAGGAGGCCATCGAGGGCCGCTCCACGCAGCTGCGGGCCGAGATCGAGGCCAGCGATTCCGACTGGGACCGCGAGAAGCTCGAGGAGCGGTTGGCCAAGCTGTCCGGCGGCGTCGCCGTCATCAAGGTCGGCGCAGCCACGGAGACGGACCTCAAGAAGCGCAAGGAAGCCGTCGAGGATGCGGTGGCCGCCGCGAAGGCTGCGGTCGAAGAGGGCATCGTCGTCGGCGGCGGCGCGGCACTGGTGCAGGCGCGGAAGGCGCTGGCCCCGCTGCGTGAATCGCTGAAGGGCGACGAATCGGTGGGTGTCGAGGTGTTCGCCTCCGCGCTGTCGGCGCCGCTGTACTGGATCGCCGCCAACGCCGGGTTCGACGGCTCGGTCGTGGTGAACAAGGTCGCCGAGCTGCCCGCCGGGCAGGGGTTCAACGCCGCCACGCTGGAGTACAGCGACCTGGTGGCGGACGGCATCGTCGACCCGGTCAAGGTCACCCGCTCGGCGGTGCTCAACGCAGCATCCGTCGCACGGATGATCCTCACGACCGAGACGGCCATCGTGGAGAAGCCGGCCGAAGAGGCCGACGACCACGGCCACGGTCACTCGCACGGGCACTCGCACTAGAACCGTTCACAACGACAGCACCCCCGGTTCCCTAGGGACCGGGGGTGCTTTTGTGTAGCGGAACCTATCGTCGCCGGGTGAGTAGCGGACTCCACGCCCCGTCACGGAGTGCGAAGATCGTCGCATGAGCGACGGGCGCGTGCGGTATGCGCGCAACGGCGATGTCCGGTTGGCATACCGCGAATTTGGGGAAGGCGTCACCACGCTCGTTTGGATCCCCGGCTGGTTCAGCAATGTGGAGATGTACGACGATCCCGCGACCCCACAAACGGCCGTCATCGCACAACTTGCCGAAGCCATGCGCATCGTCGTGTGGGACAAGAGGGGCACGGGCCTCTCGGATCCGGCCACCCATGTCCCGCCACTCGACGAGCGCATGGATGACCTTCGTGCCGTTCTCGACGCCACCAATGTCGACCGTCCAGCGCTATTCGGCCAGTCCGAGGGAGGCCCGATGAGCCTCCTGTTTGCAGCGACTTACCCAGACCGGGTCCAGTCGCTGGTGATCTACGGCGCGATGGCGCGGTTCTCTCAGGAGTTGCCCGAGCATCCATGGGGATTCACCGCCGAAGAAAAGGCACTCCATCTCGAAGACATCGAAAATCATTGGGGTGAAGGGGCATTGGCCGAAGTGTTCTTCAACGAGATTGCTGACGTACCAGGATTCCGCGACTACTACGGCCGGTATCAACGAACAAGCGCCAGTCCGACGATGGCGGCGTGGCTGTGGCAGGCGCTCTTGGAGATCGATGTTCGCGGCGTTCTGGGTTCGATCCGCGCCCCGACTCTCCTCCTGGGTCGTCAGGGTGATGGAATGGCTCCGGTCGACGGTGTTGCGGCGCTTGCCGCTGCCATTCCCGGAGCTGAGTTCAAGACGCTGGCGCCGGGGCCGCACGGGATGCTCGATGACACGCTGGGCTCGGCCATCCTCGACTTCGTGACGGGCAGGCCGAGTGTCGCCGTCGACGAACGGGTGCTCAAGACGGTGCTGTTCACCGACATCGTCGGCTCCACAGAACTGCTCAGTGTTCGTGGTGATGCGCGGTGGCGACATGAGCTGGACGCGCACGACAAGCTGGTCGACAGCGTGCTGGCGAAGTACGGCGGCGGTCGCGTCAAGCACACGGGGGACGGCGTGTTCGCGCTGTTCGACGGTCCCACCAAGGCGGCGCGCTGCGCGCTTGAGCTCGCACCGGCCCTGGCTTCGCGCGGCATTTCCATTCGCGCCGGTATTCACGTCGGCGAGTGCGAGCGCCGCGGCGACGAGTGGAGCGGCACGGCGGTGCACATCGGTGCCCGGATCGGCGCCATGGCCGGATCCGACGAAGTGCTCACGAGTCGTACGGTGCGCGATCTGTCCGCCGGGTCAGGGCTCGTGTTCGAGAGCCTGGGCCTCCGGACCTTGAAGGGGTTTGCCGAGGAGTCGGAAGTCTTCCGGGTCGCTGCGCCAACAGGGGTCCGTTCCAGCCGCGGCGGCTACGGCCATTAGGCGCGAAGAAGGCCCCACCCCGGCGCTCGGTGAAGTGCTCGTGGTGGGGCCTTCTCTGCTGGCTCGTGATTACGACGCGCGGCGGATGCCCCGCTTCAGCAACATTTCGCGCTCAGACTCGGACAGGCCGCCCCAGATGCCGTAGGGCTCCCCGACCGCCAGTGCGTGCGAGCGGCACTGCGCGATCACGGGGCAGCTCCGACACATCTCCTTGGCACGCATCTCGCGCTGTGCGCGTGCGCGGCCGCGTTCGCCGTCGGGGTGGAAGAACATGGCCGAATCGACGCCCCGGCAAAGGCCGGCCATCTGCCAATCCCAGATATCAGCGTTGGGTCCGGGTAGCTGTTGCGGCTGTGGCATTGGAAAACCCCTCTCTACACACCCATTTCGCTGACTACGCGAGCCGCGTGAGTTTTGAAACGATCCGAGCACAAGTCGCCGATGACCTCTCGTGCACACAAACTAGGGGGACGCGCGAAATTCCGTCAATAGCCCGAACATGTGCTCATCGGCATAACGGCAGGCCGAGAATTTACATCACGTTCATCGTTGAGACCCTCGGCCAACGAGATCGGTGATACGCAAACAGGTTGCGCGGGACGCCGACGCGCATTTGTCCTGATCGCGTCGAGTGGCGTTGCGCCAGCAATTTTGGTTGCTAACCATCTGGCTTACATGGATTTAACATTGTCAGCACGAACTGTTAACCAATGTGATTTCGCTTCCAACCGAAGCCATACCCACAGGTAGGGGGTAACGCGCGCCACGTTGATAGCGTCGCGGAACCCATGACGACTTCTTCCGATGCCGGGCCCACCGCCGCAGCCGTCCTTGTGAACGCCGCTTTCGGGGATGACCCCGGACGCTGGCCGCTGCCCGCCGCGACGACGCCGTATGAGCTGTGGCTGCGGGCCGTCGCCGCCGGCGGTCAGGGCCGCTACGGCAATGCCCTGGCCGATCTCGCCGCATTGCGCCGAGGGCCGCGGGGGCCGTTGGTGTCGCTGGCCCACAGCACCCGTGCGTCGTTCCTGCGTCAGCTCGGCTGGCACGAGCGGGCCCGCAGCTGGGACGGCCGGGCGTCGGCGCTCTCCGGGGGCGACCCGGAGGCGGGAGCCGACGCGCTGATCGGACTGGCCGCCGACGCGCTCGGCGTGGGCCGGTTCGCCGCGTCGGGACGGGCGCTGAGTCGCGCAGCCGACCTCGTGGCCGAACCTGTGCCGGCGCGACTGCACGTGCGGATGGCGTGGGTGTCTGCGGAACTGGCGATGGCTCGCGGGCAGGGTTCGGAGGCGGTGGACCACGCCGACGCGGCCGTAGCCAGGGCCGCAGCGCTCGGTTCGGCACGCCACACGGTGAAATCGGAGGTCGTTCGGGCGGCGGCACTGTGCTGCGCCGGTGACCTGGACAGCTCCCGGCGGGCTGCAGACGCGGCGCTGGATGGCGCCGAGCGGCTCGGAATGATCCCGCTGCGCTGGGCGTTGGCGTCCTTGCTGGCCGGAATCGGCAGCTCGGCGCGTTCAGAGGCAGAGATATCTACCATCCGCGACTGTTCGGCCGACACAGTCCGGTCACGGGGCGGCGTGTGGGCGGTCCGCTGAGCCGGGAGCACGCCATCCTGAAAGTTATTGTTTAGCTGAGCCAAACCCCACCGGTAAGTGTCCGCCACGTAACGCTGGAGAGATCGCCCACGATGACAATTTCGGGAGAACGTCTCGATGCTGTCGTTGCTGAAGCGGTAGCGGGCAACAGAGACGCACTCCGGGAGGTGCTGGAGACCATCCGTCCCATCGTCGTTCGGTATTGCCGGGCGAGGGTTGGGGCGACCGAGCGTAGTGGCCTCTCAGCAGATGACGTCGCGCAGGAGGTGTGCTTGGCCGCCATAACGGCGCTGCCGCGCTACAAGGATCAGGGACGACCGTTCCTGGCATTTGTGTACGGCATCGCTGCGCACAAGGTCGCCGACGCCCATCGCGCCGCGGCCAGGAACCGTTCCGATCCGACCGACGTCGTACCGGAGCGTTACTCACTTGATGCGGGCCCGGAGCAGATGGCTCTGGATTCCGAGGCCTCGGCCCGGATGAACAGACTCCTGGCCGTGCTGCCGGAGAAGCAACGCGAAATCCTGATCCTGCGCGTGGTCGTGGGCATGAGTGCGGAGGAGACCGCCGAGGCGGTAGGGAGCACGGCAGGCGCAGTCCGGGTCGCCCAGCACCGCGCACTGGCGCGGCTGAAGGCCGAGATCATCTCGACGGGGCACGACCATGCCTGACTTCGGACGCTGGACGTCAAACGGCGGGGATCCGTCGCTCAACGAGATCAACCGCACCGACCGGTTCCTCGACGCGCTCGCCTTCGAGCAGCCGGTGTACTCGACCGACCACAGCGAAGCCGAACTGGCCCACCTGATGGCGGGCTGGCGCGACGACGTCCGCGATGCTCCGCTGAGCTCGGCGTTGACAACCCGCGACGCGGTGATGGCCCTGGAGAACGCGCAGGTGTCCCGCCAAGCGCACCCGCAGGACACTGGCGCTCGTCGGGTCGACCGCTGCGGCGGTGCTCTGCCTCGGCGGCTTCGCAAGCGTCGTTGCAGGCGCGGGCCCCGGCGACTCGCTGTACGGCCTGCGCACGATGATCTTCGGCGAGCAGCCGGCCGCAGCCCGGGACGACGCCGTCGTACTCGCCGCCCAGACCCAGATGGCCGCGGTGCAACAGCTGATCGACCAGGGGCAGTGGCAGGAAGCGCAGGACAAGCTGCAGACGCTCACCACGACCGTCGCGACGGTCAACGACGATGAGCGCAAGCAGGACCTGGTCACCCAGTGGCAAGAGCTGACGGTGAAGGTGGAGGCGCAGGACGCCGCCGCGACCGTGCCCCCTGGCGTGCCCCCGCCGGTCTTCCCCGACGTGCCGGTGGTTGTGCTCGACACACCGACGTCGTCCTCGACGTCATCGGAGACGAGCACTTCGTCGGAATCTACGACGACCTCGCCGTCGGAATCTACGACGACCTCGCCGTCGGAGACCACGACGACGTCGGCGGAGACCACAACTTCTCCGCCGTCGGAGACCACCACGACGCCACCGGTGGAGACCACCGCGACATCGGCGCCGCCTCCGGCGCAGTTGCCGCCGGTCACGACGTCGACCTCGCTGTCCACGGAGGCACCGAGGACGGCAGTGCCGACACCACCACCACCGCCACCGCCACCGCCACCGCCCGCGCCCCTGCCGACGCCGACGGTGGCGACTCCGTTGCCCACACCGACTGCAGCGACGCCGCCTCCACCGCCGGCGACGCGGGTCGCCCCTCCGCCGCCGACGACCACCTCGGCGGTGGTGCAGCAGCAGGAGGAAGAGCAGCCGACGGCCGTGCCACCGGTTCGGGAGGCGCCCGCGCCGAAGTCGGTCGTCACGACGACCTTTGTGATGCCCTAACCGGAGGGTGACCCCGGCAACGGAGACGGCTAGCAGGCCCTGGTCAGAGGGCGACCATCAGGTGAGGCTGTGCCCTCAGCGATATCCGTCAGTGTCCGTGGTGGCCTCGTTGAGTGAGGCGTCGGCGTAACCGCGGCAGTAGTCCCAGGTGACGTAGGCGTCAGGCTCGGGATCGTAGGCGGGCTCGTGCGGCCGGACCGTGCCGTCGACGAGCAGCTGCAGCAGGTTCGCGCGGAGCATGTCCCAATCGTGGTAGTGGTCCTGCTGACATTCGTCGCAGCACACCACGAGACCGCGAATTCCCTTGTGCGCCAACAACGCTTCGTACACCGCCAGGTCTGCCAGATCGGCCTCGACCGCTGTCCGTTCCTGCGGGTCGAGCGGCTGACCCGGCTCGAGGGCGTCCAGAGCCGCCGAGGGGTCGCACGGGTCGTCGGCGAAGGGATCGGGCGGCAAACCCGGCGGGAGGTGGTCGCGCACGACTCCACATTACGCAGCGGTGCACATATCGCGCCAGCCGATACCCGGCATGGCGCACCGGGGAGTGTGGCACCGAACCGGCGACGTCAATGCCGATAAGATGGGGATCTAGCTCGACGATTGTGCTTGTCTTCGTCTGTTTCGGGAGGCCCCACCCATGTCGATCGCTGAAAGCAGCCTTCCTCTCGCCGTACCGGTGCCGACCGGCGGCGATGACCCGACCAAGATCGCGATGCTCGGCCTCACCTTCGACGACGTCCTGCTGCTGCCCGCCGCCTCCGATGTGGTGCCCGCGACAGCCGACACCTCCAGCCAGCTCACCAAGAAGATCCGGCTGCGGGTTCCGCTCGTCAGCTCCGCGATGGACACGGTGACCGAATCGAGGATGGCGATCGCGATGGCTCGCGCCGGCGGCATGGGCGTGCTGCATCGCAACCTTCCCGTCGCCGAACAGGCCGGCCAGGTCGAGACGGTCAAGCGTTCGGAGGCCGGCATGGTCACCGATCCCGTCACCTGCTCGCCCGACAACACACTGGCCGAGGTCGACGCGATGTGCGCGCGGTTCCGGATCTCCGGGCTGCCTGTCGTCGACGACACCGGCGAGCTGGTGGGCATCATCACCAACCGCGACATGCGCTTCGAGGTCGACCAGTCCAAGCCGGTCTCCGAGGTGATGACCAAGGCGCCGCTGATCACCGCGCAGGCGGGCGTTTCCGCCGAGGCGGCGCTAGGACTGTTGCGCCGCTACAAGATTGAGAAACTGCCGATCGTCGACGGCCGCGGAAAGCTGACCGGGCTGATCACCGTCAAGGACTTCGTCAAGACCGAGCAGTTCCCGCTGTCCACGAAAGACAAAGACGGCAGGCTGCTGGTCGGCGCCGCGGTCGGAGTCGGCGACGATGCGTGGACGCGGGCGATGACTCTCGTCGACGCCGGCGTCGACGTCGTCATCGTGGACACCGCGCACGCGCACAACCGGTTGGTGCTCGAGATGGTTCATCGGCTCAAGACCGTGGTGGGTGACCGCGTGGAGGTGATCGGCGGCAACGTCGCGACCCGCCCTGCCGCGGCCGCTCTCGTCGAGGCGGGCGCCGACGCGGTGAAGGTCGGTGTCGGCCCGGGATCCATCTGCACGACGCGGGTGGTCGCCGGTGTCGGGGCTCCGCAGATCACCGCGATCCTCGAGGCGGTCGCCGCCTGCGCGCCATCGGGTGTGCCGGTGATCGCCGACGGCGGACTGCAGTACTCCGGGGACATCGCCAAGGCTCTGGCCGCGGGCGCGTCGACGGCCATGCTGGGCTCATTGCTCGCCGGCACCGCCGAGTCCCCGGGTGAGCTGATCTTCGTCAACGGCAAGCAGTTCAAGAGCTACCGCGGCATGGGTTCACTGGGTGCTATGGCCGGGCGTGCGGGTGCTGGGTCTTCAGGGCGGAGTTACTCCAAGGACCGTTATTTCCAGGACGACGCGCTCTCCGAGGACAAGTTGGTTCCGGAGGGCATCGAGGGGCGGGTACCGTTCCGCGGTCCGCTCTCGACGGTGATTCATCAGCTCACCGGGGGACTGCGCGCCGCAATGGGTTACACGGGGTCGCCGACCATCGAGCACTTGCAGCAGGCGCAGTTCGTACAGATCACCGCTGCGGGTTTGAAGGAGAGCCACCCGCACGACATCGCGATGACCGTCGAGGCCCCGAACTACTACACCCGCTGACGAGCGCTCGCGCGCGGAAGAGAAGGAACAGAGGGGTTCTGAATGCGTGACATGGTTGAGATCGGCATGAACCGAACCGCCCGCCGCACTTACGAACTCGACGACATCAACATCGTCCCGGCGCGCCGCACCCGATCGTCCCAGGACGTCTCGACGGCCTGGCAGCTGGATGCGTACCGGTTCGAGATCCCGGTGATCGCGCACCCGACCGATGCGCTGGTCTCGCCGGAGTTCGCCATCGAGATGGGCCGCCTCGGCGGCCTCGGAGTGCTCAACGGCGAGGGTCTGATCGGCAGGCACGCCGACGTCGCGGAGAAGATCGCCCAGGTCGTCGAGGCCGCCGAGAAGGAGCCCGAGCCGTCGGCGGCGATCCGGCTGCTGCAGCAACTGCACTCGGCCCCACTGGATCCCGAACTGCTCGGAGCGGCGGTGGCGCGGATCCGTGACGCCGGGGTGACGACGGCCGTGCGCGTCAGCCCGCAGAACGTCCAGGCACTGACACCGGCACTGATCTCCGCCGGCATCGACCTGCTGATCATCCAGGGCACCATCATCTCGGCCGAGCGCGTCGCCAAGGATCATGACGGGGTCGGCGAACCTCTCAATCTGAAGACCTTCATCTCCGAGCTCGACATACCGGTGGTGGCGGGCGGCGTGCTCGACCACCGCACCGCGCTACATCTGATGCGCACCGGCGCCGCAGGGGTGATCGTGGGCTACGGGTCGACCAGCGGCGTCACCACCAGCGACGAGGTCCTCGGCATCAGCGTGCCGATGGCGACCGCGATCGCCGACGCCGCTGCTGCGCGCCGTGAGTACCTCGACGAGACCGGCGGCCGGTACGTGCACGTGCTGGCCGACGGCGACATCCACACTTCCGGAGACCTGGCCAAGGCCATCGCGTGCGGCGCCGACGCGGTGGTGCTCGGCACGCCGTTGGCAACCGCGGCCGAGGCGCTGGGGGACGGCTGGTTCTGGCCTGCCGCCGCTGCGCACCCGTCGCTGCCTCGCGGCGCTCTGCTGCAGGTTGCCCTCGGTGAGCGGCCATCGCTGGGGCAGGTGCTGACCGGCCCGTCCGATGATCCGTTCGGCTCGTTGAACCTCGTCGGTGGCCTGCGGCGATCCATGGCCAAGGCGGGTTATTGCGACCTCAAGGAGTTCCAGAAAGTCGGCCTGACCGTAAGCGGTTGAAACCCGAGAAGTTAGGTTTACCTGCCTAGAGGTTACTGGCCGGTAAGTAGATACTGGCCCCATGAAGCCTGACTACGACGTCGTGATCATCGGCTCCGGATTCGGCGGTAGTGTGACCGCGCTGCGGCTGACCGAGAAGGGCTATCGGGTAGGGGTGCTCGAGGCGGGTCGGCGATACGCCGACGAGGAGTTCGCCAAGACCTCGTGGAACCTGCGCAAGTTCCTGTGGGCGCCGCGACTGGGCATGTACGGCATCCAGCGGATCCACCTGCTGCGAAACGTGATGATCCTGGCAGGCGCCGGCGTCGGCGGCGGGTCGCTGAACTACGCCAACACCCTGTACGTGCCCCCGGAGCCGTTCTTCGCCGACCCGCAGTGGAAGCACATCACCGACTGGCGCGACGAGCTGATGCCCCATTACGACCAGGCGCAGCGGATGCTCGGTGTGGTCACGAATCCGACCTTCACCGACGCCGACCGGATCCTCAAAGAGGTGGCCGACGACATGGGCGTGGGCGACACCTTCGTGCCGACTCCGGTGGGCGTGTTCTTCGGTCCGGACGGCACCAAGACGCCCGGCAGGACGGTGCCCGACCCCTACTTCGGCGGGGCCGGCCCGACGCGCACCGGGTGCATCGAATGCGGCGCGTGCATGACGGGTTGCCGCTACGGAGCCAAGAACACGTTGGTGAAGAACTATCTGGGTTTGGCGGAAACAGCTGGCGCAGAAGTCATTCCGATGACCACGGTGTCCGGATTCTCGCAACGGTCCGACGGGCTGTGGGAGGTTCGCACGGTCCGGACGGGCAGCTGGCTGCGGCGCAAGCGGCGCACGGTCACCGCCACGCACGTCGTGCTGGCCGCTGGCACGTGGGGCACCCAGAAGCTGCTGTTCAAGATGCGCGACGAGGGCAAGCTGCCCAAGCTTTCCGACAAACTCGGCGTACTGACGCGCACCAATTCGGAGTCGATCGTCGGCGCCGCCACGCTCACCGTCTCACCCGATCTCGACCTCACTCACGGGGTGGCGATCACATCGTCGATCCATCCCACGTCCGACACACACGTCGAACCGGTGCGATACGGCAAGGGCAGCAACGCCATGGGACTGCTGCAGACCCTGATGACCGACGGCGCCGGACCCGGCGGCACCGATGTGCCGCGCTGGAAGCAGCTACTGGCCAGCGGCCGGGAAGACCCGCGCGGCATCCTCCGCATGCTCAACCCGAGTCGGTGGAGCGAGCGCACCGTGATCGCGCTGGTGATGCAGCACCTCGACAACTCGATCACCACGTTCACCAGGCGCGGCAAGCTGGGCTTCCGGCGGATGACGAGCAAGCAGGGCCACGGCGAGCCGAATCCGACATGGATCCCGGCCGGTAACGAGGTCACCCGCCGGATCGCCAAGAAGATCGACGGCGTCGCGGGCGGCACCTGGGGCGAACTGTTCAACATCCCGCTGACGGCGCACTTCCTCGGCGGCGCCGCCATCGGCGACACCGCCGAACACGGGGTCATCGACCCGTATCAGCGGGTCTACAACTACCCGACACTCTCGGTTCACGACGGCGCGTCGATCTCGGCGAATCTCGGTGTCAACCCGTCGCTTTCGATCACCGCGCAGGCCGAGCGCGCTGCGTCGCTGTGGCCCAACAAAGGCCAGGTGGATCAGCGTCCCGCGCAGGGCCAGGCCTATAAGCGACTCGCGCCCATCCCGCCGGAACACCCTGTCGTCCCCGTCGAAGCGCCCGGCGGGCTGCGGCACCTGCCGATCGAGCCGGTCAGCTCGACTGGCTAAACGAGTTTGAATCGGGCGGTCGCGGGTACCTAGTGCCGGTGCGGACCGCGTACCACGAGCAGCTGGACGAAATGCGCGCGCATCTCGCCGAGATGTGCGGGCTCGCCGCTGCCGCGATGGAGCATGCGACCCGTGCGTTGTTGGATGCCGACCTGTCGCTGGCCGAACAGGTCATCGCCGACCACGAACACATTTCGGCCATGAGCGTTCGCTCCGAGGCGGCCGCGCTGCGACTGCTCGCCCTGCAACAACCGGTGGCCGGTGATCTGAGGTCGATCGTCGGAGCCATCCACGTCGGCGCCGACATCGAGCGGATGGGCGCGCTCGCCGTGCATGTCGCTCGGATTTCCCGGCTACGACATCCCGACCCGGCGTTGCCGGACGACGTGCGCGCCGGCTTCACGGAAATGGGCTCCGGGGCAGTGCAATTGGCCAGGACCGCGCAAGAGGTGCTGGTCTCGGGTGACCACGACAAAGCGGCCCGCCTGCGCGATGAGGACGACGCCGTGGACGCCGAGCACCGGCGCCTGTTCACGCTGCTGATCGACCACAAGTGGCAGGACGGCGTGTGCTCCGCGGTCGACGTCGCGCTGCTGGGCCGCTATTACGAACGGTTCGCCGATCACGCCGTCGAGATCGGGAGGCGGGTCGTGTTCGAGGCGACCGGCGGCCTGCCCGATGCCAAACAGATGGCCTAGGTAGTTAGAGCGATATGCGTCGAAGCGGCGCGCGACCGGGAGGCTGTTTCGGCTCCGGCAGGAGCGGTTCCCGTCGGCGAAGCGCAACCGTCGAGGGATCATCGGCGCTGAGTTCCAGATCCGCTCCCGCGTGACGGATCGTCAGCGATTCATGGGGCCCGTCCCGGACGGTGTAGGTGACGTTCTCGTGGTTGACGTCCACCGTGAGCCGGAAATCCTTCCAGCGCAACCGGAATCGCAGCCGCGAAATGCCCGTCGGCAGTTGCGGGTCGAGCGAGAGCATCCCGTCGTCGTCGCGCAGGCCGCCGAAGCCGGCAACCAGCGCCGTCCACGCCCCGGCCAGTGACGCCATGTGCAGACCGTCGCGAGTGTTGTGGTGCAGATCGCGCAGATCGATCAGCGCCGCCTCATGGGCGTAATCGTGTGCGAGCTCGAGATGGCCGACGTCGGCGCACATCACCGCCTGCGTGCAGGCGGACAGCGAAGAGTCACGGGTGGTGCGGCGCTCGTAGTAGTCGACGTTGTGCGCCTTCTGTTCCGCCGTGAAGCAATGACTCTGCCAATGCATCGCCAGCACCAGATCCGCCTGCTTGATCACCTGCGACGGGTACAGCCGCACATACGGCTCGTGCAACAACAGGGGATAGGACGTACTGGCTGAGAAGTCCCACTCCCGAAGGGTCGTGAACCCCGCGCATTGCGGATGGACGCCGAGCTCCTTATCGAACGGGATGTTCGCGTCGTCGGCCGCGTCACGCCAGTCGGCCATCTCCGCAGCGGTGACTCCCAGTTCTTCGGCCCCGTCGGGATGACGCAGACAGGCTTCGGCCGCCGTCCGAAGGTTGTGCGCGGCCATGAGGTTGGTGAACACGTTGTCCCGTACCACGGCCGTGTACTCGTCCGGCCCGGTCACACCGTCGATGTGCCACACCCCGTATCGGTCATGATGCCCGAGGGAGAGCCACAACCGCGCGGTCTCGACGAGCACCGCGAGACCGCAATCGGCCTCCAGCGTCTCGTCGCCGGTGACGATGCGATACCGCTCGAACGCCATCGCGATGTCCGCATTGACATGCCACGCGGCGGTGCCCGCAGGCCAGTACGCCGAACACTCCTGACCGCGGATCGTGCGCCACGGGAACGCGGCGCCGGTGAGGTCGAGTTGCGCGGCCCGCTCCCTCGCCAGGTCCAGGGTGGACGCCCGCCAGCGCAGCGCATCGGCGGCCGCGTGCGGTGCGGTGTAGGTGAGCAGTGGCAGCACGAATCCCTCGGTGTCCCAAAAGGCGTGGCCGTCGTAGCCGGTGCCGGTCAGGCCCTTGCCCGCGATCGCCCGGCGTTCGGCGCGGGCGCTGGCCTGCAATACATGGAACAGCCCGAACCGCACGGCCTGCTGGCAGTCGGGATCGCCCTCGACCTCCACATCGGCACTGTCCCAGAATTCGTCCAGATACTCGCGCTGGGCCTGCAGCAGGCCGTCCCATCCGGTGTAGCGGGCGCCGCTGACCGCTCCTGCCGCTTGATCCCTCAACGCCGGGCGAGATCGCAGGCTTGACCAGCCGTAGGCGAGGTACTTGACGATGCGCAGCTTCTGACCGGGCCGCAAGCCACAGATGACGGTGGTGCGAGCCACATCCTCCCTGGCCAAGGTGGTCATCTCGACCCGCCCGGGTACCTCGATGTCGTGGTCCATGGCGGCGGCCATCATCAGCTCGCTCACCCGCGTGCGGTGGACGAGAAGTGCTCCGCTGTCGGTGTTTTCATGGTGGACAGCTACCAGTGGATTGTTCAGTACGGCCGAGACCCGCGGATCTTTGGACGTCTCCGGCTGGTCCTCGTTGGCGACCAGTTCGGACTGAACGGTGACGCGGACGAACTCGTCGATCGCCTCCACGGTGTATTCGATCGCGGCGACGCTGCGTTGCGCGAGTGACACCAACCGGGTGGACACCACCCTGACCTGCTTGCCCACCGGCGACCGCCAGTGTGTGGTGCGTGTCAGTGTGCCGGCGCGCATGTCCAGAACCCGTTCATGCTCGAGCAGGTCGCCGTACCGCACGTCGAACGGCTCGTCGTCGACGAGCAGACGCAGCAGCTTGCCGTTGGTGACGTCGACGATCGTCTGACCGCCTTCCGGATAACCGAAGCCCGCTTCGGCATACGGCAACGGACGGACTTCGTAGAACGAGTTCAGGTAGGTGCCAGGCAGACCGTGTGGTTCGCCCTCATCGAGATTGCCGCGAAATCCGATGTGTCCGTTCGACAACGCGAACAGCGATTCGGCTTCGTCCAACCGGTCGAGGTCGAGCTCGGTTTCGCGGACATGCCAGGGTTCAACGGGAAATGCGCCGTCGTCCTTGATCATCGCGGCAACAACTCCGCGAGGTCGGTGACCACGACGTCGGCGCCGTTGCGCCGCAACGCCTCTGCGTGACCCACCCGGTCGACGCCGACCACGTAGCCGAAGTTTCCCGCGCGTCCGGCCTCGACGCCGGAGAGTGCGTCCTCGAAGACGACGGCCTGCGCCGGCGTGACGTCGAGCAGCTGTGCGGCCCGCAGAAACGAGTCAGGTGCGGGCTTTCCCGCGATGTTCTCCTCCCGCAGCGTGACTCCGTCCACGCGATGCTGGACGAACTTGGCCAGCCCGGTCAATTCGAGCACCTCCCGCGTGTTCGCGCTCGACGACACCACCGCGGTGCCGAACCCCGCGTTCGCGACCGCCTCGAGGTAGCGGCGCGACCCCTCGAAGACCTCGACCCCGTCGTTGTGCAGGGTGTGCTGGAACATGTCGTTTTTGCGGTTACCGAGCCCGTAGACGGTCTCGGTCTCCGCCCCGTCGTCCGGGGTTCCTTCGGCAAGGTCGATGCCGCGGCTGCCGAGGAAGGACCGCACCCCGTCCTCGCGCTTCTTGCCGTCGACGTACTTCAGATAGTCGGTGTCCACGTCGAATGGGACGAGCTCGGTGCCCGTGCGCTCGGCGTGTGTACGGAGGAAGTCGTCGAACATCGCCTTCCAGGCCTTTTTGTGCACGCTTGCCGTGTCCGTCAATACCCCGTCGAGGTCGAACAGGGTGGCGCGGATCTGTTCTGGTAGGCCGAGCACGTGGTACCTCGCTTTGCGCTGGGTGGCGAATATTCGGTTCGTGCTATCACTTCACCATTCCCGCTACCGCTCGCGGGCATACTTGGGGATCAATGAACTTTCTGCAGCGCCGCCGCGCGCGGTTCCTGGCAAGCGAGGCCAGCCGTTTGCAGACGAGCCGCTCGTCGCCGTGGCGAACTTCACCTGAGCTCATCCGGGTGTGCGTGGCCGCGAGGGAGTGGAGAGGACACGTCTGGTGCTCTGGCGGCGGCGAAAGGCCGCAGGGAGGGGTGCCAACTAGACTGGGCGGGTGACGTCGAGTTCCCCCCGTCCCGTGTTGGTGGTCGACTTCGGAGCGCAGTACGCGCAGCTGATCGCGCGACGGGTCCGCGAGGCGCGGGTGTACTCCGAGGTGATCCCGCATACCGCCAGCGTGGAGGAGATCAAGGCCCGTGACCCGCAGGCCATTGTGCTGTCCGGCGGACCGGCCAGCGTCTACGAGGAGGGCGCGCCGCAGCTGAACTCCGGCATCTTCGACCTCGGGGTGCCGGTGTTCGGCATCTGCTACGGCTTCCAGGCCATGGCTCAGGCGCTCGGCGGAACGGTCGCCCGCACCGGCACCAGCGAATTCGGCCGCACGGAGCTGAAAGTGACTGGGGGAGAGCTTCATTCCGGCCTGCCCGGCACCCAGCCGGTGTGGATGAGCCACGGCGACGCGGTGACCGCCGCGCCCGAGGGTTTCGACGTGGTCGCCGTCAGCACCGGCGCGCCGGTGGCGGCGTTCGAGAATCGGGCCCGGCAGCTGGCAGGCGTGCAGTATCACCCCGAGGTGATGCACACCCCGCACGGGCAGCAGGTGTTGAGCCGGTTCCTGCACGAATTCGCCGATATCGACTCGACATGGACACCGGCGAACATCGCCGACGCGCTCGTCGAGCAGGTGCGCGACCAGATCGGCGACGGCCGGGCGATCTGCGGCCTGTCAGGTGGCGTGGACTCCGCGGTCGCGGCCGCGCTGGTGCAGCGCGCCATCGGCGACCGGTTGACATGCGTCTTCGTCGACCACGGTCTGCTGCGCGCCGGGGAGCGGGCGCAGGTGCAGCGCGATTTCGTCGCCGCCACCGGGGCCAACCTGGTCACTGTCGACGTCGCCGACCGTTTCCTGGAAGCGCTCTCAGGGGTGACCGACCCGGAGGGCAAGCGCAAGATCATCGGCAGGCAGTTCATCCGCGCCTTCGAGGGTGCGGTCCGAGATATCGTGGGCGATAGCGGGTCTGAGGTGGATTACCTGGTGCAGGGCACGCTGTATCCCGATGTGGTGGAGTCCGGTGGCGGTTCCGGAACAGCCAATATCAAGAGTCACCACAACGTCGGCGGGCTGCCCGACGACCTGAAGTTCAAGCTCGTCGAGCCGCTTCGACTGCTGTTCAAGGACGAGGTGCGCGCGGTGGGTCGCGAACTCGGTCTGCCCGAGGAAATCGTTGGGCGCCAACCGTTCCCGGGTCCGGGCCTGGGCATCCGGATCGTCGGCGAGGTCACCGCGCAGCGGCTGGAGACATTGCGGCGGGCCGACTCGATCGCGCGGGAGGAACTGACCGCCGCAGGCCTGGACAACCAGATCTGGCAGTGCCCGGTGGTGCTGCTGGCGGGCGTCCGCTCGGTGGGGGTGCAGGGTGATGGGCGCACGTACGGCCATCCGATCGTGCTGCGCCCGGTGTCCAGCGAGGATGCGATGACCGCCGACTGGACGCGGGTGCCCTACGACGTCCTCGAGCGCATCTCGACCCGCATCACCAACGAGGTCCGCGAGGTCAACCGCGTGGTGCTCGATATCACCAGCAAGCCGCCGGGCACCATCGAATGGGAGTGAACCGCAACGGCTCTCATGCGTCGGGGTCGGGTGCCTTCTCGACGTAATCGGCGAGTATCCGGCTGACCAACCCCTCGATCGTCGACTCGATAGACGAGGCCAGCGTCGCGGTGACCGCGGCCACGGCCTGAGTTCGGAACTGTACGAGCATCGTGATCAGTTCGGCGACCTCGGTGTCGTTCGGCAGTGCCTCGCCGGGCTTGATCACCTCCTGCACATGCTCGGCACCCGCCTGTACGAGGATCGCGCTGATCTGGTCGACCAGCGGTAGCACCCGCTCATGGATGTCGATGAGCTTGTCGATGGTGATCCCGTACTCACGGATGTCGTTGAACGCCTCGATGAGCTTGGGCCGCACCACGGTGGCGTCCTGGCCGTCGTCGTCGATGCGGATCAGTCCCGCGCCGACGAGTCGGTCGAATGCGTGTTCATCGGCTATCAACCGGCGGGCGTCGGCGATCGCCATCGTCGTCGGCTTCTCGGCGGCCCAGGTACCGGCGATCGCGGTTTCCAGCCCCAACACGTCGCCGAGGTCCTTGCCCTGCTCCCATGCGGTGAGCATCTCTCGGACATGCGAGATGTTGTATCCGCGGTCGAGCATCGACGAGATCAGCCGCAACCGGGTCAGGTGGGTGTCGTTGTACAGCGCGATTCGGCCGACGCGCAGCGGCGGATGCAGCAGTCCCCGGTCGCGGTACACCCGGATGTTGCGGGTCGTCGTGCCCGCCAGGCGCGCAAGGTCGTCGATGCGGTACTCGCCGGACCCCGCGGTGCCGTGCGGGTGACGCACCGCTGCGTCGAACAACTGCGATACCGCCGTCTCAATGACGTCACGAGATCCGCGCCGCACGCGTCGAGGCGCGCGCCGCAGGCCCTTCAGGATCGCCGAGACCGCCCCCGCCTGCTGGCGCGGTGGCCTGTCGGGCGAGGTGTTCATGCGCTCGAGCGGGCACCGCTGCCGGTATGCGCGCCATGCGCTACGGCGGCGTAGTCGTCGAATCGGAAGTCCCGCATCTGACGAAGATACTGCGTGGCGAACCCCGGGTACATCGAGGCGTTGAACCCGTCGGCCGTCAGATACCAGCTGCTGCAGCCCGACATCCACGTCGTTTTGGTCAGACGCTTCTGGATGCGGTCGTTGTAGTACTGCTGGACGTCGGCGCGCACATCCAGGTACCGAAGGTTCTCACGGAGTATCGTCTTGATGCCGCTGACCGCGTAGTCGAGCTGGCCCTCGACGTAGACCAGCAGTGAGTTGTGTCCGGGCCCGGAATTGGGTCCCGTCATGAAGAACAGGTTCGGGTAGCCGTGGGCGTTGATGCTCTTGTACGCCTGCGCGCCGCCGGCCCACTCATCGGCCAGCGATCGGCCACCGATGCCGGTGACGGAGTAGGGCGGTCCGGTCAGGTGTACGTCGTAACCGGTGGCGAAGACGATGCAGTCCAGATGGTGTTCGATGCCGTCACTGGTGCGGATGCCGACCGGGCTCATCGTGGCGATCGGCCAGTCGATGAGCTTGCAGTTGTCGCGTTGCAGCGCGGGGTAGTAGTCGCTGGAGATGAGCATTCGTTTGCAGCCCGGGGTGAAGTCCGGGGTCAGCTGGCGTCGCAGCCACGGATCCTTGACCTGCCTGTGTAGGTGTGCCTTGCCCAGCCGGGCGACAAGGCCCGTCAGAGGCGTATCCCAGACCAGCGCCGTCGCGGTGACCTCATGGCCCCAATACAGTGCCTGTCGCGCAAGCTCTTGAATAGCAGGCACTTTGGCGAAAAGGGCCTGTGCTGCGGGTGGGGTGGCGACGTCGAGGCGGGGCATGACCCAGCCGGGTGTGCGCTGGAAGACCTTGACGAACTCGGCCTGCTTGACCAGTTCGGGCACGATCTGCACGGCACTGGCGCCGGTGCCGATCACCGCGACCCGCTTGCCGGTGAAGTCGTAGCCGTGGTCCCAGTTGGCACTGTGGATCTTCTTGCCCTTATATGTGCCGAGGCCGCGGATGTCGGGCAGCTTGTGGTCGGGCAGTGGCCCCGAGGCGAGAACGACGGTGCGCGCATGAAAAGTGGTGGAGCGTTTTCCTTTTACCTTCACCGTCCAGACGCCATCGTTCTCGTCGAAAGCGAGCCCATTGACCTCCACGCCGAACTGGATTCGGCGGTGTAGGTCGAATTTGTCGGCCATGTCCTCGATGTGGGTGCAGATCTCACCGGCTGGTGAGTAGGCGCGCGACCACGACGAGTTCTTGACGAAGGAGTATGAGTACAACAGCGACGGGACGTCGCACGTCGCACCGGGATACGTGTTGTCGCGCCACGTTCCGCCGACGCGGTCGCCCCGCTCCAGCATGACGAAGTCGTCGACACCGGCCTTGGCGAGTTTGATCGCCGCGCCGACGCCGCTGAAACCGGCGCCGACGATGAGCGTGTCGTAGATACGGGTTGCCATTTCAGGCCGCCGGCTCGTGGGTGATTTCTCTGACCCAGCTCGGTACCGACGGCAGCAGTGGCCGCGGGTACCGGTCGGAGATCCAGACCATCGAGTTGGCAAGGAGGTGGTAGGGGTGACGCGGGTTGGTGACCACTCCAGCGAAGCGCCGCAGGAACAGGTAGGTCGGCACTCGCCGGGTGGATTCGCCGCGATCGCCGAGTTCTTTGAATCGCTTCACGGCCCTGTACAGCCGTTCTGGCTCCATGCCCATGGCAGTGATTTCGTTGCGGATCCTGTTGATCAGCGGTGCACCGATCACTGCGCCGACGATGAGGCCAGGGGTGGCATTGTGGCCGACGAAGTCGATCAGCAAGCGTCGGATCTTGGCGTGCCCGATCATGTCGAGCACCTCGAAATCGACTACGAGGTGGCGTGACTCGTCGTTGTTGACCTTCTCGAAGACCTGATGGCATACCGGGTCGTTCACCTCGTCGAGCAGGAACTTCAACAGCGCGCCGTCAAGCGCGACCTCCAGCATCGGAATCACAGTCCCCAGCAGCGACAGCGGCATGTCGTCGGCCCAGCGGTCCAGCCAGTCGATCGCCAGCCTGATGTTGACGTTCGGTTCGGGGACTTCGCCGTCCTCGAGCATCCCCCACCGCTTCATCAGTGCGAGTTCGGCATTGGCGTGCCGTTGCTCCTCGGCGTGGAAGTAGCGGTAGATCTCGGCGATCGTCGGTGTCGGAGCCTTTTTGGCCAGCGCCGCAAATCCGCGTGCACCGATGTTCTCAATCCAGCAGAGGTCGGCCATGAAGGCCTTCAGTTTGGGGCGCTGTTCGTCGCTGATCATCTCGGCGCCCGGGGCATCCCAGTCGATGTCGGCCAGTGCCCACTGCCGATCCTTGATCTTCGCCAGCATCGCGTCCATGTCGATCTTTGGTTTGGGGGCCATCGGATCCTCCTATGGAGTCGTGACGCGGGTGGTGAGCCCGAGGGCGCGGGTGTACACCGTCGGGGTGAGACGCTTGATGCCCCAGCCGATCCGGGCGTCGGGTTGCGGCATGCAATAGAGGCCGCCGCGGTCCAGGGTGTCCAGGCAGGTGCGTGCCACCCGTTCGGGGGAGAAGCCGGTCCAGCGCATCAGCCGGTCGGCGAGCTGTGTGGACTGAGCCGAGATACGGCCGGCCTCCACGATGTTCGTCTTGACGAACGTTGGGCACAGCACGGTGACGTTCACGCCGGTACCGCTCATTTCGGCGGCAAGCGTCTCGGACAGCGACAGCACCCCGGCCTTGCTGACGTTGTAGGCGGCCATCCCCGGTGCGGCGCCGAATGCCGCAGCCGATGCGACGTTGATGATTCCGCCGTAGCCGGCTTCGCGAAGGATCGGTGCGAAGACGTGGCAGCCGTGGATCGGCCCCCACAGGTTGATGCCGAGTACCCACTGCCAGTCGTCGAGGCTCACCTCGCCGATGGGCAGGCCACCTGCGCCGACGCCGGCGTTGTTGATCACCATTGTCGGTGGACCGCCGAACCAGCCCTGTGCGTCGGCGGCCAGGCAGTGCACGTCGTCTATCTGTGACACGTCGCAGCGCAGTGCCAAGGCATCGCCACCGTCGGTGTTGATCGCCTCCGCGGTTGCGCGGGCGGCGTTTTCATCGATGTCGCTGCACACCACGCGACCGCCCTTGCAGGCGAGTTCGACGGCGAATGCGGCGCCGATGCCGCTGCCCGCTCCGGTGATGACGGCCGCGGCGTCGCGACTGCGTTTCTTCGACGATCCGAACAGGCCCATGCCTGTCACCCCGCTGCCTGGTCGATGGTGCTGGCGCGCAGCGACTGCGCGATGAAGTACGCGATCCGACGCATGGCGGGCGCCGCCTCGGGTGTCAATCGGGGAAGTGCCTGGAAGACGTGCACCTGATCGGGCCAGATCTGCAGTTCGCAGGATCCACCGGCGGTGCGGACGGCGTCGGCCAGTGCCGCGGCGTCGGCCGCGAGGAACTCGGCCCCGCCGGCATGGATCAGCGTCGGTGGCATCGGGCGTCCGCCCGCGACGTCGAGCGTCAGCCGCGGGTGTGCGAGATCTGTTCCACCGCAGTACAGCTCGATGAGGCGGGCGGCGTCCCGGACCCGGATCGCCGGATCGCGGCGTTGCCGTTCCCGGGAACGGGCCAGGTCGAATGTCAGGTCCACCAGGGGCGACATCAGCGCCACAGCGGCCGGATGCGCGACGTCGGGTTGGAGCAGGAGATCCACGGCGAGGTGTCCGCCTGCAGAGTCACCTGCGAATGCTGCCTTCTCCGGCGCGAGGCCGAGGTCGCCGGTCAGCCAGTCCCATCCGGCACGCACATCATCTGCCGCAGTGGGGAATCGGTATCGCGGAGCCAGTCGGTAGTCGACGCTGAAAACGGGAAGGCCGGTCAACCGCGAGAGCCAGGCGGTGAGGCGTCGGTGGGTGCGCGGCGAGCACAGCGCGTAGCCGCTGCCATGGATGAAGTAGACGGCCGCGTCGGCGTGGGCGCGCTCTACGCCTGCACCGTAAACCCATTCACCGACGACGCGTCGGCCGTCGGACGTCGTGACGTCGACCTGCTCGACATGAGTGCCTGCGAGTGACGGGCCGAAGGTGTCCATGATGCGGGCGACGATCTGACGCGAGGCCCACAACCCCCATGCCCGCTCCGGCGGGAGGACGGCGCTTATCTGTCGCAGGGTCAGGCTGCTGACCGTCGCTGCCCCGCGTGACCGCAACGAACCTGGCTCGGCGTTGAGCACCGCCGAAGTACAGCACCAACTGATGACATTTGTCAATGTCACCATCAATCAATGGCAGTACCATGGCCCCTGGTTCCGCTTGACGATTGTCGGTGGGCGGGTGTTTACTCGGAATATCGAACATACATTCGAAAATAGACTGAATCTGGTGATGCAGGAGGTGCTGTTGTGACAGCTGCCTTGGACCTGGCTCAGCGTCGGTATAACCGCGCTGAACAGCTAGAACACCTGCGTCACAAGATAGCGGCAGTGTCCGGCAAGGTGGGCGGCGGGCGTCGCGGCGCAGCACCGTCGGCCAGCCAGCTACCGGACTCGGAAACTTTGCTGCCGCTGCCGGAATCTCTAGGCGACGTGCTTCCGACGCCGTTGCCACGCGGGACGGTGGCGGTGTTGTCGGGTGCCCGGTCGCTGCCGTTGAGCATGGTGGCGGCGGTGACGGCGGAGGGCGGTCATGCCGCGATCGTCGGCCAACCCGACGTCGGCCTTCTGGCTGCCGTGGAAATGGGAGCGGATCTGAGCAGGATCGCGGTCATCCCCGATCCCGGAAGCGATCCGATCGAGGTGGCCGCGGTGTTGATGGACGGCATGGACATGGTGGTGCTTGGGCTGGGCGGGCGGTCGGTGCCCGCCACCCGCGCACGGGCGGTGGGTGCCCGGGCGCGGCAGAAGGGCTGCACCCTGCTGGTCACCAACGGTGACTGGCAGGGTGCGTCCGCCCGACTGGACGCCAGGGTCTGCGGTTATGAGATCACCGGCCGGGGCCGCCCGGGGTTTGGTCGTATCGCCAAGGTGCAACTGGCCTACTCCGTCAGTGGCCGGGTCGCGAGCGGTCGGGCCGGGCTGACGACGGTCGCGCAGTGAGTGAGCAATGTCGTCACGCGTATTGGCCATCTGGTGCATGGACTGGCCTGCGGTCGCCGCGGCGGCAGCGGCAGGTCTGAAACCCACGGCTCCGGTCGCGGTGACGCTGGCCAACCGGGTCATCGCCTGTTCGGCGTCGGCCCGTTCGGTAGGCGTGCGACGGGGCCTGCGCCGCCGGGAATCGCAGGCCAGGTGTCCGGATCTGCACGTCGTCACCGCCGACCCGGCACGAGACGCCCGCCATTTCGAGGACATCACGGCTGCGGTCGACGACCTGGTGCCGCGGGCCGAGGTCCTGCGGCCCGGCCTGCTGGTGCTGTCGGTGCGCGGTGCGGCCCGCTACTTCGGATCCGAACAGGCCGCCGCGGAGCGACTGGTCGACGCGGTGGCCGCGGCGGGAGCCGAATGTCAGGTCGGCATCGCCGATCAACTGCCCACCGCGGTCTTCGCCGCACGGGCGGGACGGATCGTCGAGCCCGGCGAGGACGCACTGTTCCTGTCGGCCCTGTCCATCCGGCAGCTGGCCGCCGAGCCGAGTCTGGCCGCCCCAGGGCGAGACGACTTGGCAGACCTGCTGTGGCGCATGGGAATCCGCAACATCGGGCAGTTCGCGGCGTTGTCCCGCAGCGATGTTGCTTCGCGGTTCGGTGCCGACGCGGTGGCCGCACACCGGTTCGCCCGTGGCGAGCCCGCCCGAGGTCCGTCGGGTCGCGAGCCCGACCAGGAGCTCGACGCCGTCATGGACTGCGACCCGCCGATCGATCGGGTGGATGCCGCCGCGTTCGCCGGTCGCTCGCTGGCAGGCACCCTGCACCGCAGCCTGGAGTCATCCGGGGTGGGATGCACCCGCCTGGCGATCCACGCCATCACCGCCAACGGCGAAGAGCTGGAACGTGTTTGGCGCTGCGCCGAACCGCTGACCGAGGACGCCACCGCCGACCGGGTGCGTTGGCAACTGGACGGCTGGCTGAACAGGCGCAATCCCAACGACAGGCCCACCGCGCCGGTCACCGTGATTCGCCTGCGTCCAGTGGAACTGGTTTCGGCCGAGGCGCTGCAGCTGCCGTTGTGGGGCGGCATTGGGGAGGAGGACCGGCTGCGCGCCCGCCGCGCGCTGGTGCGCGTGCAGGGTCTGCTCGGACCCGAGGCGGTACAGGTGCCGGTACTCAGCGGGGGCCGCGGGCCCGCCGAACGCATCACCTTCACACCGCTGGGTGACGAGCAGGTGCCCCGAGCCGATCCCGGTCAGCCCTGGCCTGGCCAACTACCTGAGCCGTCGCCCACGGTGCTACTCGACGATCCGGTCGAATTGTTCGACGCCGGCGGGAATCCGGTGCGGGTCACCGGTCGCGGACTGTTCTCCGCCGACCCGTCGCGTCTGGTCACACCCGCTAGGGACGGCCGGCTTGCCTGGTGGGCCGGGCCCTGGCCGGTCGATGAACGGTGGTGGGATCCCGAGCTGGCCAAGGTTGGTCGCACCGCAAGGGCGCAGGTACTGCTCGACGGGCAGGCCGGGCGGGCGTTGCTGCTCTGCTACCGGCAGCGGAGGTGGTACGTCGAGGGGGTCTACGAATAGCCCGAGAATAGTCAGTTGTGCACAATTAAATTGTGAACTATAGTTCTGGCATGGCCACGATGAGTCTCGACCGTCACCTCTGCTTCGCCCTGTATTCGGCGTCTCGGGCGATGACGGCGGCATACCGGCCGATCCTGTCCGAGCTGAACCTGACCTACCCGCAGTACCTGGTGCTCCTCGTCCTCTGGGAGGAAGGCCGCGTCACCGTCGGCAGGCTGGGCGAGCGACTACAACTCGACTCGGGGACGCTTTCGCCGCTGTTGAAACGGTTGGAGGCCAACGGGTTCGTCCGCCGCGAAAGATCGGCGACCGACGAGCGGCTAGTCGACGTGACACTTACGCCCGCCGGTCGTCGACTCGAACGCAAGGCCCAGTGCATCCCCGAGCAGCTGTTCTCCTCGACCGAAATGACCGAAAAAGACGCCGCAGACCTGCGAGACGCAGTCCGGCACCTCACCGATGCGCTCAACGCATCATTAGGAAAGGAAACCCATGCAAGCCCTATACACCGCTGAGGCGTTGGCGACCGGCGAAGGACGTGACGGTCACGGCCGCACCTCCGACGGCAAGCTCGACCTCGACCTCGCCATCCCGAAGGAAATGGGTGGCAGCGGCAACGGCACCAACCCCGAGCAGTTGTTCGCAATCGGATACGCCGCGTGCTACCACTCTGCACTGAAGCTGGTGGGCCGCCAGGACAAGGCCGACGTCTCGGATTCGTCGGTGGGAGCCCGGGTTTCGCTCGGTCAGCTCGACAACGGCGGATTCGGCCTCGCCGTCGAGCTGGAGATCACGTTGCCCAACCTGGACCACGACGCCGCGCAGCAGCTCGCCGACAAGGCACACCAGGTGTGCCCGTACTCCAATGCCACCCGGGGCAACATCGACGTCAAGATCGTCGTCACCGACGACTGACGGTCAGCCCAGCTGTTTCGCGAATGCGCCGACCCGGGCGATGAACCGGTCGAAGAAAACCTCCGGATCGACGCCAACGCCGATGAGCGCGTTGGGTTCCCGGCCCCATCGGTTGCTCCAGTCCGCGATCGTCATGCCTCTGGTCAACGTGCCGGTCAGCTCGACGTCGATCGCAGCGGGCCGGCAACTGACCAGATCGGGATCCAGCACCACCGCTGCGGCCAACGGATCGTGCAGATGCGCGAGATAGCCCTCGCTCTGGTCGAAGTGGAATTCGAAGTAGAACCGCATCGCATCCTCGAGCACGGTGATCAACGGATTGGACGCCACCGATCTCGTGCCACGGTTGTCCAGCACGCTCATCGGAACCGACGACGACTCCGCCACCGTCGCGAGCCGGCTCAGCAGCGTCGGCGTCATCGCAATGTTCTCGGTCAGGTTCAGGCCGAGCACGATCGGCAGGTGTCCCGGCGGCTCCAGACCCCACGCCGCGTTCCAGACAGCGAACACCTCGGCGGCCGCCTCCGGGTCCACGCTGATGTTCCACTCCGCGACCGGTGTGGTGTTGCCGCGGTAGTCGAATGCGCCGCCCATGATCACGAGTCGCCGCAACAACTTCGGCAGCGCCGGTTCCTTCCGCAGAGCCAGTGCCAGGTTGGTCAACGGGCCGACCGCGATCGCGACCAATTCGCCGGGATATTCGTGCGCCGCGCGCACCCACGCATCAGCGGCATCATGCGCTGTGAGCTGCCGATCGGTCGAAGGCAACCGCGCGTAACCCATGCCCTCGGGTCCGTGGGTGTCTTCGGCGGTGCGTAACGGCGTGTTGATGGGCTGCTCGGATCCCTTGGACACCGGTACGCTCACCCCGCATAGCTCCAGCAGGCCAAGATTGTTGGCACAGACCTGTTGCACGGGAACATTTCCCGCGGTCGAGCCGATGCCGACGACGTCAGCGTCGTCGCTGGCGAACAGGTAGACCAACGCCATTGCGTCGTCGACGCCGGTATCGACGTCGACGAAGACGGGCAGTGTCACCTCGCCAACGATAGGACCCGGCCGGTTACCAGTGCACGCCGGGCACCAGGCGCAGGGTGCGCTTGGCCCGGCGGGCCACCACCCGCGGGACACGCACCCGGGGCACCGTGGTGCGTGCGGGTCGCCTCGGGCGGCGTTCCGGCGGGGGGTCCACAGCGGGCTCGACCCCGCGGGCGGCCGCGGAATCCGGATAGCCCAGATAGATCTGATGCAGTACCCGCCGCGACAGCTTGGGGGTGAAGTACATGCCGACGTCGGCCAGCGTCCCTACCGGGGTGTCGATCCTCGCCGGCTTTTCGACCAGCCCGCGCACCACCATCGCCGCGGCGTGCTCGGCGGTGATCGGCGGCATCGGGTTCAGGCGCCGCGACGGCACGATCATCGGTGTCTTCACCAACGGCATGTGGATGCTGGTGAAGGTTATGTGATCGGAAAGAGTCTCGCTGCCAACGACTTCGGCGAACGCATCCAGTGCTGCCTTGCTGGGGATATAGGCGCTGTACTTCGGGCTGCTGGCCTGCACACCGGCGCTGGATACGTTGACCACGTGCCCGAAGCGGCGTTCGCGCCAGTGTGGCAGCAGTGCGAGCACCATCCGCACCGCACCGAAGTAGTTGACGGCCATCACGCGTTCGTAGTCGTGAAGCCGGTCGGTGGACGCGATGACCGAGCGCCGGATGGACCGTCCCGCATTGTTCACCAGATAGTCGACGTGTCCGAATCGGAGGAGGATGTCTTTGATCGTGTGTTCGACGGACGTCGCGTCGGTGACGTCGCACGTGAATGCGTGCGCCTGTCCGCCCTCGGCCCGGATGCCGTCGACGAGTTCATCGAGTGCATCGCCATTGCGCGCCAAGGCGAATACCGTCGCGCCGCGTTCGGCGACGGCGATGGCCGCCGTACGTCCGATACCGCTGGATGCGCCGGTGATGATCACGTGCTTACCCACCAACGGTCCCGCCGGATCGTCGCGGCGCGCCCGGTCGGGGTCGAGGTGCTCGGCCCAGTAGCGCCACAGCTTGGGGGCGTACGTCGCGAACTCCGGTACCGCGATGCCGGTGCCGCGCAACGCTTCTTCCGCATTGTCGGATGTGAAGGTCGGGAACACGTCGACGACGTCGAGGATTTCGGCAGGCACTCCGAGTTGAGTGGCGGCCATGTTGCGAAGGATCTTGGCCCGTCCGGTAGCCCGCACGATCGGCGTCGCGGTGCTGCGTGGCAGGGACCCGCGCAGTAGTGGCAGACCGGCGGCCTCGGCTACACCTCGATAAATGCCCCGCAGCCCAATCGCTTTCGGCGCCGTCAGATGGAAGGTCTGCCCGTCGCGACCCTCGGTGTGAATCAGTGCGACGAGCGCGTCGACCACGTAGTCGACGGGAACGATGTTGGTGCGCCCGGTGTCGGGCAGCACCATCGGCGTGAACCTGGGCAGTCGGGCCAGCTTGGCCAGCATCCCGAAGAAGTAGTAGGGCCCGTCGACCTTGTCCATCTCACCGGTGCGCGAGTCGCCGACCACGACCGCCGGCCGATAGACGCGGTACTTCAGCCCCTGCGTTGAGCGGACCAGCAGTTCGGCCTCGAACTTCGTCTGGTGATACGGCGTGGGCAGGTCCTGCGCCACGTCGAAGTCGTCCTCGGTGAACTCGCCACGGTGGGTGCCGGCGACCGCGATCGACGACACGTGGTGCAACGTCGCGTCGAGGCGGAGGGCGAGGTCGTAGACCGCCCGGGTGCCCTCGACGTTGGCGGCACGTTGGTCGTCCTCGGTGGCGGTCATGTCGTAAATGGCGGCGCAGTGCACGACATGGTCGACGGTCCCCAGTTCGGCGATGGCGTCGTCGGTCAACCCTAGAGCCGGGGTGGTGAGGTCGCCGACCAGCGG
>CAVRMG010000030.1:0-68432 GCA_963721495.1 uncultured Actinomycetota bacterium
GCACCTCCCGCGTGTTCGCGCTCGACGACACCACCGCGGTGCCGAACCCCGCGTTCGCGACCGCCTCGAGGTAGTGGTGGCGCGACCCCTCGAAGACCTCGACCCCGTCGTTGTGCAGTGTGTGCTGGAACATGTCGTTTTTGCGGTTACCGAGCCCGTAGACGGTCTCGGTCTCCGCCCCGTCGTCCGGGGTTCCTTCGGCAAGGTCGATGCCGCGGCTGCCGAGGAAGGACCGCACCCCGTCCTCGCGCTTCTTGCCGTCGACGTACTTCAGATAGTCGGTGTCCACGTCGAATGGGACGAGCTCGGTGTCCGTGCGCTTGGCGCGCGCGTACGGAGGAAGTCGTCGAACATCGCCTTCCAGGCCTTTTTGTGCACGCTTGCCGTGTCCGTCAATACCCCGTCGAGGTCGAACAGGGTGGCGCGGATCTGTTCTGGTAGGCCGAGCACGTGGTACCTCGCTTTGCGCTGGGTGGCGAATATTCGGTTCGTCATCACTTCACCATTCCCGCTACCGCTCGCGGGCATACTTGGGGATCAATGGACTTTCTGCAGCGCCGCCGCGCGCGGTTCCTGGAAAGCGAGGCGAGCCGTTCGCAGACCAGCCGCTCGTCGCCGTGGCGAACTTCACCTGAGCTCATCCGGGTGTGCGTGGCCGCGAGGGAGTGGAGAGGACACGTCTGGTGCTCTGGCGGCGGCGAAAGGCCGCAGGTAGGAGTGCCAACTAGACTGTGCGGGTGGCATCAGGTTCCCCCCGTCCCGTGTTGGTGGTCGACTTCGGAGCGCAGTATGCGCAGCTGATCGCGCGACGGGTCCGCGAGGCGCGGGTGTATTCTGAGGTCATTCCGCATACCGCCACCGTCGAGGAGATCAAGGCGCGCGACCCGCAGGCCATTGTGCTGTCCGGAGGACCGGCCAGCGTCTACGAGGAGGGCGCGCCGCAGCTGAACTCCGGCATCTTCGACCTCGGGGTGCCGGTGTTCGGCATCTGCTACGGCTTCCAGGCCATGGCTCAGGCGCTCGGCGGAACGGTCGCCGGCACCGGCACCAGCGAATTCGGCCGCACGGAGCTGAAAGTGACTGGGGGAGAGCTTCATTCCGGCCTGCCCGGCACCCAGCCGGTGTGGATGAGCCACGGCGACGCGGTGACCGCCGCGCCCGAGGGTTTCGACGTGGTCGCCGTCAGCACCGGCGCGCCCGTGGCGGCGTTCGAGAATCGGGCCCGGCAGCTGGCAGGCGTGCAGTATCACCCCGAGGTGATGCACACCCCGCACGGGCAGCAGGTGTTGAGCCGGTTCCTGCACGAATTCGCCGATATCGACTCGACATGGACACCGGCGAACATCGCCTGACGCGCTCGTCGAGCAGGTGCGCGACCAGATCGGCGACGGCCGGGCGATCTGCGGCCTCTCCGGTGGCGTGGACTCCGCGGTCGCGGCCGCGCTGGTGCAGCGCGCCATCGGCGACAGGTTGATATGCGTCTTCGTCGACCACGGTCTGCTGCGCGCCGGGAGCGGGCCCAGGTGCAGCGCGATTTCGTCGCCGCCACCGGGGCCAACCTGGTCACTGTCGACGTCGCCGACCGTTTCCTGGAAGCGCTCTCAGGGGTGACCGACCCGGAGGGCAAGCGCAAGATCATCGGCAGGCAGTTCATCCGCGCCTTCGAGGGTGCGGTCCGAGATATCGTGGGCGATAGCGGGTCTGAGGTGGATTACCTGGTGCAGGGCACGCTGTATCCCGATGTGGTGGAGTCCGGTGGCGGTTCCGGAACAGCCAATATCAAGAGTCACCACAACGTCGGCGGGCTGCCCGACGACCTGAAGTTCAAGCTCGTCGAGCCGCTTCGACTGCTGTTCAAGGACGAGGTGCGCGCGGTGGGTCGCGAACTCGGCCTGCCCGAGGAAATCGTTGGGCGCCAACCGTTCCCGGGTCCGGGCCTGGGCATCCGGATCGTCGGCGAGGTCACCGCGCAGCGGCTGGAGACATTGCGGCGGGCCGAACTCGATCGCGCGCGAGGAACTGACCGCCGCAGGCCTGGACAACCAGATCTGGCAGTGCCCGGTGGTGCTGCTGGCCGGCGTCCGCTCGGTGGGGGTGCAGGGTGATGGGCGCACGTACGGCCATCCGATCGTGCTGCGCCCGGTGTCCAGCGAGGATGCGATGACCGCCGACTGGGACGCGGGTGCCCTTCGATGTCCTCGAGCGCATCTCGACCCGCATCACCAACGAGGTCCGCGAGGTCAACCGCGTGGTGCTCGATATCACCAGCAAGCCGCCGGGCACCATCGAATGGGAGTGAGCCGCAACGGCTCTCATGCGTCGGGGTCGGGTGCCTTCTCGACGTAATCGGCGAGTATCCGGCTGACCAACCCCTCGATCGTCGACTCGATAGACGAGGCCAGCGTCGCGGTGACCGCGGCCACGGCCTGAGTTCGGAACTGTACGAGCATCGTGATCAGTTCGGCGACCTCGGTGTCGTTCGGCAGTGCCTCGCCGGGCTTGATCACCTCCTGCACATGCTCGGCACCCGCCTGTACGAGGATCGCGCTGATCTGGTCGACCAGCGGTAGCACCCGCTCATGAATGTCGATGAGCTTGTCGATGGTGATCCCGTACTCACGGATGTCGTTGAACGCCTCGATGAGCTTGGGCCGCACCACGGTGGCGTCCTGGCCGTCGTCGTCGATGCGGATCAGGCCCGCGCCGACCAGTCGGTCGAATGCGTGTTCATCGTCGATCAACCGGCGCGCGTCGGCGATCGCCATCGTCGTCGGCTTCTCGGCGGCCCAGGTACCGGCGATCGCGGTTTCCAGCCCCAACACGTCGCCGAGGTCCTTGCCCTGCTCCCATGCGGTGAGCATCTCTCGGACATGCGAGATGTTGTATCCGCGGTCGAGCATCGACGAGATCAGCCGCAACCGGGTCAGGTGGGTGTCGTTGTACAGCGCGATTCGGCCGACGCGCAGCGGCGGATGCAGCAGTCCCCGGTCGCGGTACACCCGGATGTTGCGGGTCGTCGTGCCCGCCAGGCGCGCAAGGTCGTCGATGCGGTACTCGCCGGACCCCGCGGTGCCGTGCGGGTGACGCACCGCTGCGTCGAACAACTGCGATACCGCCGTCTCAATGACGTCACGAGATCCGCGCCGCACGCGTCGAGGCGCGCGCCGCAGGCCCTTCAGGATCGCCGAGACCGCCCCCGCCTGCTGGCGCGGTGGCCTGTCGGGCGAGGTGTTCATGCGCTCGAGCGGGCACCGCTGCCGGTATGCGCGCCATGCGCTACGGCGGCGTAGTCGTCGAATCGGAAGTCCCGCATCTGACGAAGATACTGCGTGGCGAACCCCGGGTACATCGAGGCGTTGAACCCGTCGGCCGTCAGATACCAGCTGCTGCAGCCCGACATCCACGTCGTTTTGGTCAGACGCTTCTGGATGCGGTCGTTGTAGTACTGCTGGATGTCGGCGCGCACATCCAGGTACCGAAGGTTCTCACGGAGTATCGTCGTGATGCCGCTGACCGCGTAGTCGAGCTGGCCCTCGACGTAGACCAGCAGTGAGTTGTGTCCGGGCCCGGAATTGGGTCCCGTCATGAAGAACAGGTTCGGGTAGCCGTGGGCGTTGATACTCTTGTACGCCTGCGCGCCGCCGGCCCACTCATCGGCCAGCGATCGGCCACCGATGCCGGTGACGGAGTAGGGCGGTCCGGTCAGGTGTACGTCGTAACCGGTGGCGAAGACGATGCAGTCCAGATGGTGTTCGATGCCGTCACTGGTGCGGATGCCGACCGGGCTCATCGTGGCGATCGGCCAGTCGATGAGCTTGCAGTTGTCGCGTTGCAGCGCGGGGTAGTAGTCGCTGGAGATGAGCATTCGTTTGCAGCCCGGGGTGAAGTCCGGGGTCAGCTGGCGTCGCAGCCACGGATCCTTGACCTGCCTGTGTAGGTGTGCCTTGCCCAGCCGGGCGACCAGGCCCGTCAGAGGCGTATCCCAGACCAGCGCCGTCGCGGTGACCTCATGGCCCCAATACAGTGCCTGTCGCGCAAGCTCTTGAATAGCAGGCACTTTGGCGAAAAGGGCCTGTGCTGCGGGTGGGGTGGCGACGTCGAGGCGGGGCATGACCCAGCCGGGTGTGCGCTGGAAGACCTTGACGAACTCGGCCTGCTTGACCAGTTCGGGCACGATCTGCACGGCACTGGCGCCGGTGCCGATCACCGCGACCCGCTTGCCGGTGAAGTCGTAGCCGTGGTCCCAGTTGGCACTGTGGATCTTCTTGCCCTTAAATGTGTCGAGGCCGCGGATGTCGGGCAGCTTGTGGTCGGGCAGTGGCCCCGAGGCGAGAACGACGGTGCGCGCATGAAAAGTGGTGGAGCGTTTTCCTTTTACCTTCACCGTCCAGACGCCATCGTTCTCGTCGAAAGCGAGCCCATTGACCTCCACGCCGAACTGGATTCGGCGATGCAGGTCGAATTTGTCGGCCATGTCCTCGATGTGGGTGCAGATCTCACCGGCTGGTGAGTAGGCGCGCGACCACGACGAGTTCTTGACGAAGGAGTATGAGTACAACAACGACGGGACGTCGCACGTCGCACCGGGATACGTGTTGTCGCGCCACGTTCCGCCGACGCGGTCGCCCCGCTCCAGCATGACGAAGTCGTCGACACCGGCCTCGGCGAGTTTGATCGCCGCGCCGACGCCGCTGAAACCGGCGCCGACGATGAGCGTGTCGTAGATACGGGTTGCCATTTCAGGCCGCCGGCTCGTGGGTGATTTCTCTGACCCAGCTCGGTACCGACGGCAGCAGTGGCCGCGGGTACCGGTCGGAGACCCAGACCATCGAGTTGGCAAGGAGGTGGTAGGGGTGACGCGGGTTGGTGACCACGCCAGCGAAGCGCCGCAGGAACAGGTAGGTCGGCACCCGCCGGGTGGATTCGCCGCGATCGCCGAGTTCTTTGAATCGCTTCACGGCCCTGTACAGCCGTTCTGGCTCCATGCCCATGGCAGTGATTTCGTTGCGGATCCTGTTGATCAGCGGTGCACCGATCACTGCGCCGACGATGAGGCCAGGGGTGGCATTGTGGCCGACGAAGTCGATCAGCAAGCGTCGGATCTTGGCGTGCCCGATCATGTCGAGCACCTCGAAATCGACTACGAGGTGGCGTGACTCGTCGTTGTTGACCTTCTCGAAGACCTGATGGCATACCGGGTCGTTCACCTCGTCGAGCAGGAACTTCAACAGCGCGCCGTCAAGCGCGACCTCCAGCATCGGAATCACAGTCCCCAGCAGCGACAGCGGCATGTCGTCCGCCCAGCGGTCCAGCCAGTCGATCGCCAGCCTGATGTTGACGTTCGGTTCGGGGACTTCGCCGTCCTCGAGCATCCCCCACCGCTTCATCAGTGCGAGTTCGGCATTGGCGTGCCGTTGCTCCTCGGCGTGGAAGTAACGGTAGATCTCGGCGATCGTCGGTGTAGGAGCCTTTTTGGCCAGCGCCGCAAATCCGCGTGCACCGATGTTCTCGATCCAGCAGAGGTCGGCCATGAAGGCCTTCAGTTTGGGGCGCTGTTCGTCGCTGATCATCTCGGCGCCCGGGGCATCCCAGGCGATGTCGGCCAGTGCCCACTGCCGATCCTTGATCTTCGCCAGCATCGCGTCCATGTCGATCTTTGGTTTGGGGGCCATCGGATCCTCCTATGGAGTCGTGACGCGGGTGGTGAGCCCGACGGCGCGGGTGTACACCGTCGGGGTGAGACGCTTGATGCCCCAGCCGATCCGGGCGTCGGGTTGCGGCATGCAATAGAGGCCGCCGCGGTCCAGGGTGTCCAGGCAGGTGCGGGCCACCCGTTCGGGGGAGAAGCCGGTCCAGCGCATCAGCCGGTCGGCGAGCTGTGTGGACTGAGCCGAGATACGGCCGGCCTCCACGATGTTCGTCTTGACGAACGTTGGGCACAGCACGGTGACGTTCACGCCGGTACCGCTCATTTCGGCGGCAAGCGTCTCGGACAGCGACAGCACCCCGGCCTTGCTGACGTTGTAGGCGGCCATCCCCGGTGCGGCGCCGAATGCCGCAGCCGATGCGACGTTGATGATTCCGCCGTAGCCGGCTTCGCGAAGGATCGGTGCGAAGACGTGGCAGCCGTGGATCGGCCCCCACAGGTTGATGCCGAGTACCCACTGCCAGTCGTCGAGGCTCACCTCGCCGATGGGCAGGCCACCTGCGCCGACGCCGGCGTTGTTGATCACCATTGTCGGTGGACCGCCGAACCAGTCCTGTGCGTCGGCGGCCAGGCAGTGCACGTCGTCTATCTGTGACACGTCGCAGCGCAGTGCCAAGGCATCGCCACCGTCGGTGTTGATCGCCTCCGCGGTTGCGCGGGCGGCGTTTTCATCGATGTCGCTGCACACCACGCGACCGCCCTTGCGGGCGAGTTCGACGGCGAATGCGGCGCCGATGCCGCTGCCCGCTCCGGTGATGACGGCCGCGGCGTCGCGACTGCGTTTCTTCGACGATCCGAACAGGCCCATGCCTGTCACCCCGCTGCCTGGTCGATGGTGCTGGCGCGCAGCGACTGCGCGATGAAGTACGCGATCCGACGCATGGCGGGCGCCGCCTCCGGTGTCAATCGGGGAAGTGCCTGGAAGACGTGCACCTGATCGGGCCAGACCTGCAGTTCGCAGGATCCACCGGCGGTGCGGACGGCGTCGGCCAGTGCCACGGCGTCGGCCGCGAGGAACTCGGCCCCGCCGGCATGGATCAGCGTCGGTGGCATCGGGCGTCCGCCCGCGACGTCGAGCGTCAGCCGCGGGTGTGCGAGATCTGTTCCACCGCAGTACAGCTCGATGAGGCGGGCGGCGTCCCGGACCCGGATCGCCGGATCGCGGCGTTGCCGTTCCCGGGAACGGGCCAGGTCGAATGTCAGGTCCACCAGGGGCGACATCAGCGCCACCGCGGCCGGATGCGCGACGTCGGGTTGGAGCAGGAGGTCCACGGCGAGGTGTCCGCCTGCAGAGTCACCTGCGAATGCTGCCTTCTCCGGCGCGAGGCCGAGGTCGCCGGTCAGCCAGTCCCATCCGGCACGCACATCCTCTGCCGCAGTGGGGAATCGGTATCGCGGAGCCAGTCGGTAGCCGACGCTGAAAACGGGAAGGCCGGTCAACCGCGAGAGCCAGGCGGTGAGGCGTCGGTGGGTGCGCGGCGAGCACAGCGCGTAGCCGCTGCCATGGATGAAGTAGACGGCCGCGTCGGCGCGGGCGCGCTCTACGCCTGCACCGTAAACCCATTCACCGATGACGCGTCGACCATCGGACGTCGTGACGTCGACCTGCTCGACATGAGTGCCAGCGAGTGACGGGCCGAAGGTGTCCATGATGCGGGCGACGATCTGACGCGAGGCCCACAACCCCCATGCCCGCTCCGGCGGGAGGACGGCGCTTATCTGTCGCAGGGTCAGGCTGCTGACCGTCGCTGCCCCGCGGGACCGCAACGAACCTCGCTCGGCGTTGAGCACCGCCGAAGTACAACACCAACTGATGACATTTGTCAATGTCACCATCGATCAATGGCAGTACCGTGGGCGCCCTGGTTCCGCTTGACGATTGTCGGTGGGCGGGTGTTTACTCGGAATATCGAACATACATTCGAAAATAGGCTGAATCTGGTGATGCAGGAGGTGCTGTTGTGACAGCTGCCTTGGACCTGGCTCAGCGTCGGTACAACCGCGCTGAACAGCTAGAACACCTGCGTCACAAGATAGCGGCAGTGTCCGGCAAGGTGGGCGGCGGGCGTCGCGGCGCAGCACCGTCGGCCAGCCAGCTACCGGACTCGGAAACTTTGCTGCCGATGCCGGAATCTCTAGGCGACGTGCTTCCGACGCCGTTGCCACGCGGGACGGTGGCGGTGTTGTCGGGTGCCCGGTCGCTGCCGTTGAGCATGGTGGCGGCGGTGACGGCGGAGGGCGGTCATGCCGCGATCGTCGGCCAACCCGACGTCGGCCTTCTGGCTGCCGTGGAAATGGGAGCGGATCTGAGCAGGATCGCGGTCATCCCCGATCCCGGAAGCGATCCGATCGAGGTGGCCGCGGTGTTGATGGACGGCATGGACATGGTGGTGCTTGGGCTGGGCGGGCGGTCGGTGCCCGCCACCCGCGCACGGGCGGTGGGTGCCCGGGCGCGGCAGAAGGGCTGCACCCTGCTGGTCACCAACGGTGACTGGCAGGGTGCGTCCGCCCGACTGGACGCCAGGGTCTGCGGTTATGAGATCACCGGCCGGGGCCGCCCGGGGTTTGGTCGTATCGCCAAGGTGCAACTGGCCTACTCCGTCAGTGGCCGGGTCGCGAGCGGTCGGGCCGGGCTGACGACGGTCGCGCAGTGAGTGAGCAATGTCGTCACGCGTATTGGCCATCTGGTGCATGGACTGGCCTGCGGTCGCCGCGGCGGCAGCGGCAGGTCTGAAACCCACGGCTCCGGTCGCGGTGACGCTGGCCAACCGGGTCATCGCCTGTTCGGCGTCGGCCCGTTCGGTAGGCGTGCGACGGGGCCTGCGCCGCCGGGAATCGCAGGCCAGGTGTCCGGATCTGCACGTCGTCACCGCCGACCCGGCACGAGACGCCCGCCATTTCGAGGACATCACGGCCGCGGTCGACGACCTGGTGCCGCGGGCCGAGGTCCTGCGGCCCGGCCTGCTGGTGCTGCCGGTGCGCGGTGCGGCCCGCTACTTCGGATCCGAACAGGCCGCCGCGGAGCGACTGGTCGACGCGGTGGCCGCGGCGGGAGCCGAATGTCAGGTCGGCATCGCCGATCAACTGCCCACCGCGGTCTTCGCCGCACGGGCGGGACGGATCGTCGAGCCCGGCGAGGACGCACTGTTCCTGTCGGCCCTGTCCATCCGGCAGCTGGCCGCCGAGCCGAGTCTGGCCGCCCCAGGTCGAGACGACTTGGCAGACCTGCTGTGGCGCATGGGAATCCGCAACATCGGGCAGTTCGCGGCGTTGTCCCGCAGCGATGTTGCTTCGCGGTTCGGTGCCGACGCGGTGGCCGCACACCGGTTCGCCCGTGGCGAGCCCGCCCGAGGTCCGTCGGGTCGCGAGCCCGACCAGGAGCTCGACGCCGTCATGGACTGCGACCCGCCGATCGATCGGGTGGATGCCGCCGCGTTCGCCGGTCGCTCGCTGGCAGGCACCCTGCACCGCAGCCTGGAGTCATCCGGGGTGGGATGCACCCGCCTGGCGATCCACGCCATCACCGCCAACGGCGAAGAGCTGGAACGTGTTTGGCGCTGCGCCGAACCGCTGACCGAGGACGCCACCGCCGACCGGGTGCGTTGGCAACTGGACGGCTGGCTGAACAGGCGCAATCCCAACGACAGGCCCACCGCGCCGGTCACCGTGATTCGCCTGCGTCCAGTGGAACTGGTTTCGGCCGAGGCGCTGCAGCTGCCGTTGTGGGGCGGCATAGGGGAGGAGGACCGGCTGCGCGCCCGCCGCGCGCTGGTGCGCGTGCAGGGTCTGCTCGGACCCGAGGCGGTACAGGTGCCGGTACTCAGCGGGGGCCGCGGGCCCGCCGAACGCATCACCTTCACACCGCTGGGTGACGAGCAGGTGCCCCGAGCCGATCCCGGTCAGCCCTGGCCTGGCCAACTACCTGAGCCGTCGCCCACGGTGCTACTCGACGATCCGGTCGAATTGTTCGACGCCGGCGGGAATCCGGTGCGGGTCACCGGTCGCGGACTGTTCTCCGCCGACCCGTCGCGTCTGGTCACACCCGCTAGGGACGGCCGGCTTGCCTGGTGGGCCGGGCCCTGGCCGGTCGATGAACGGTGGTGGGATCCCGAGCTGGCCAAGGTTGGTCGCACCGCAAGGGCGCAGGTACTGCTCGACGGGCAGGCCGGGCGGGCGTTGCTGCTCTGCTACCGGCAGCGGAGGTGGTACGTCGAGGGGATCTACGAATAGCCCGAGAATAGTCAGTTGTGCACAATTAAATTGTGAACTATAGTTCTGGCATGGCCACGATGAGTCTCGACCGTCACCTCTGCTTCGCCCTGTATTCGGCGTCTCGGGCGATGACGGCGGCATACCGGCCGATCCTGTCCGAGCTGAACCTGACCTACCCGCAGTACCTGGTGCTCCTCGTTCTCTGGGAGGAAGGCCGCGTCACCGTCGGCAGGCTGGGCGAGCGACTACAACTCGACTCGGGGACGCTTTCGCCGCTGTTGAAACGGTTGGAGGCCAACGGGTTCGTCCGCCGCGAAAGATCGGCGACCGACGAGCGGCTCGTCGACGTGACACTTACGCCCGCCGGTCGTCGACTCGAACGCAAGGCCCAGTGCATCCCCGAGCAGCTGTTCTCCTCGACCGAAATGACCGAAAAAGACGCCGCAGACCTGCGAGACGCAGTCCGGCACCTCACCGATGCGCTCAACGCATCATTAGGAAAGGAAACCCATGCAAGCCCTATACACCGCTGAGGCGTTGGCGACCGGCGAAGGACGTGACGGTCACGGCCGCACCTCCGACGGCAAGCTCGACCTCGACCTCGCCATCCCGAAGGAAATGGGTGGCAGCGGCAACGGCACCAACCCCGAGCAGTTGTTCGCAATCGGATACGCCGCGTGCTACCACTCTGCACTGAAGCTGGTGGGCCGCCAGGACAAGGCCGACGTCTCGGATTCGTCGGTGGGAGCCCGGGTTTCGCTCGGTCAGCTCGACAACGGCGGATTCGGCCTGGCCGTCGAGCTGGAGATCACGTTGCCCAACCTGGACCACGACGCCGCGCAGCAGCTCGCCGACAAGGCACACCAGGTGTGCCCGTACTCCAATGCCACCCGGGGCAACATCGACGTCAAGATCGTCGTCACCGACGACTGACGGTCAGCCCAGCTGTTTCGCGAATGCGCCGACCCGGGCGATGAACCGGTCGAAGAAAACCTCCGGATCGACGCCAACGCCGATGAGCGCGTTGGGTTCCCGGCCCCATCGGTTGCTCCAGTCCGCGATCGTCATGCCTCTGGTCAACGTGCCGGTCAGCTCGACGTCGATCGCAGCGGGCCGGCAACTGACCAGATCGGGATCCAGCACCACCGCTGCGGCCAACGGATCGTGCAGATGCGCGAGATAGCCCTCGCTCTGGTCGAAGTGGAATTCGAAGTAGAACCGCATCGCATCCTCGAGCACGGCGATCAACGGATTGGACGCCACCGACCTCGTGCCACGGTTGTCCAGCACGCTCATCGGAACCGACGACGACTCCGCCACCGTCGCGAGCCGGCTCAGCAGCGTCGGCGTCATCGCAATGTTCTCGGTCAGGTTCAGGCCGAGCACGATCGGCAGGTGTCCCGGCGGCTCCAGACCCCACGCCGCGTTCCAGACAGCGAACACCTCGGCGGCCGCCTCCGGGTCCACGCTGATGTTCCACTCCGCGACCGGTGTGGTGTTGCCGCGGTAGTCGAATGCGCCGCCCATGATCACGAGTCGCCGCAACAACTTCGGCAGCGCCGGCTCCTTCCGCAGAGCCAGTGCCAGGTTGGTCAACGGGCCGACGGCGATCGCGACCAATTCGCCCGGGATATTCGTGCGCCGCGCGGACCCACGCATCAGCGGCATCATGCGCTGTGAGCTGCCGATCGGTCGAGGGCAACCGCGCGTAACCCATGCCCTCGGGTCCGTGGGTGTCTTCGGCGGTGCGCAACGGCGTGTTGATGGGCTGCTCGGATCCCTTGGACACCGGGACGCTCATCCCGCACAGCTCCAGCAGTCCCAGGTTGTTGCGGCAGACCTGTTGTACGGGAACATTTCCCGCGGTCGAGGCGATGCCGACGACGTCAGCGTCGTCGCTGGCGAACAGATACACCAACGCCATCGCGTCGTCGACGCCCGTATCGACGTCGACGAAGACGGGCCGTGTCACACCGCCAACGATAGGGCCCCGCCGCTCACCAATGCACGCCGGGCACCAGGCGCAGGGTGCGCTTGGCCCGGCGGGCCACCACCCGCGGGACACGCACCCGGGGCACCGTGGTGCGTGCGGGTCGCTTCGGGCGGCGTTCCGGCGTGGGGTCCACAGCGGGCTCGACCCCGCGGGCGGCCGCGGAATCCGGATAGCCCAGATAGATCTGGTGCAGTACCCGCCGCGACAGCTTGGGGGTGAAGTACATGCCGACGTCGGCCAGCGTCCCTACCGGGGTGTCGATCCTCGCCGGCTTTTCGACCAGCCCGCGCACCACCATCGCCGCGGCGTGCTCGGCGGTGATCGGCGGCATCGGGTTCAGGCGCCGCGACGGCGCGATCATCGGTGTCTTCACCAACGGCATGTGGATGCTGGTGAAGGTTATGTGATCGGAAAGAGTCTCGCTGCCAACGACTTCGGCGAACGCATCCAGTGCTGCCTTGCTGGGGATATAGGCGCTGTACTTCGGGCTGCTGGCCTGCACACCGGCGCTGGATACGTTGACCACGTGCCCGAAGCGGCGTTCGCGCCAGTGTGGCAGCAGTGCGAGCACCATCCGCACCGCACCGAAGTAGTTGACGGCCATCACGCGTTCGTAGTCGTGAAGCCGGTCGGTGGACGCGATGACCGAGCGCCGGATGGACCGTCCCGCGTTGTTCACCAGGTAGTCGACATGGCCGAACCGGCCGAGGATGTCCTTGATCGTGTGTTCGACGGACGTCGCGTCGGTGACGTCGCACGTGAATGCGTGCGCCTGTCCGCCCTCGGCCCGGATGCCGTCGACGAGTTCATCGAGTGCATCGCCATTGCGCGCCAAGGCGAATACCGTCGCGCCGCGTTCGGCGACGGCGATGGCCGCCGCACGTCCGATACCGCTGGAGGCGCCGGTGATGATCACGTGCTTACCCACCAACGGTCCCGCCGGATCGTCGCGGCGCGCCCGATCGGCGTCGAGGTGCTCGGCCCAGTAGCGCCACAGCTTGGGGGCGTACGTCGCGAACTCCGGCACCGCGATGCCGGTGCCGCGCAACGCTTCTTCCGCATTGTCGGATGTGAAGGTCGGGAACAGGTCGACGACGTCGAGGATTTCGGCAGGCACTCCGAGTTGAGTGGCGGCCATGTTGCGAAGGATCTTGGCCCGTCCGGTAGCCCGCACGATCGGCGTCGCGGTGCTGCGTGGCAGGGACCCGCGCAGTGGTGGCAGACCGGCGGCCTCGGCTACACCTCGATAAATGCCCCGCAGCCCAATCGCTTTCGGCGCCGTCAGATGGAAGGTCTGCCCGTCGCGACCCTCGGTGTGAATCAGTGCGACGAGCGCGTCGACCACGTAGTCGACGGGAACGATGTTGGTGCGCCCGGTGTCGGGCAGCACCATCGGCGTGAACCTGGGCAGTCGGGCCAGCTTGGCCAGCATCCCGAAGAAGTAGTAGGGCCCGTCGACCTTGTCCATCTCACCGGTGCGCGAGTCGCCGACCACGACCGCCGGCCGATAGACGCGGTACTTCAGCCCCTGCGTTGAGCGGACCAGCAGTTCGGCCTCGAACTTCGTCTGGTGATACGGCGTGGGCAGGTCCTGCGCCACGTCGAAGTCGTCCTCGGTGAACTCGCCACGGTGGGTGCCGGCGACCGCGATCGACGACACGTGGTGCAACGTCGCGTCGAGGCGGAGGGCGAGGTCGATGACCGCCCGGGTGCCCTCGACGTTGGCGGCACGTTGGTCGTCCTCGGCGGCGGTCATGTCGTAAATGGCGGCGCAGTGCACGACATGGTCGACGGTCCCCAGTTCGGCGATGGCGTCGTCGGTCAACCCGAGAGCCGGGGTGGTGAGGTCGCCGACCAGCGGTTTCGCTCGCTCACCCCAGGGGTGATCCCCGTCGGAGGCAAGCCGCTCGAACCTCCCGAGAGACTCACGCCGGACCAGAACCCACACTTGGGCGTCATCGCGGTGCGCCAGGATCTGCGACACCACACGCCGGCCAATAAACCCGGTACCGCCGGTAACGACATACTGCATGCGAGCCATGGTTACCCCTGGCGGAGGAAACGTCAATGCTGTGTATCGTCCGACACACCAGCGAAGGGAGCCTCGATGCCGCTCGACCCGAACGCCATAGGCGCAAAGACGGAACCGCAGCTTTTCAAATGGACCGACCGCGACACCTTGCTGTACGCGCTCGGTGTCGGCGCGGGACTCGATGACCTGGCGTTCACCACCGAGAACAGCCATGACACTCCGCAGCAGGTGTTGCCGACCTACGCCGTCATCGCGTGCCTGCCTTTCGCCGCGGCCGCGATGATCGGCAGCTTCAACTTCGCCATGCTCTTGCACGGATCGCAGGGAATCCGACTGTTCAAGCCGCTGCCAGCGGCGGGCAAGCTGAGCGTCGTCGCCGAGGTCGCCGACATCCAGGACAAGGGTGAGGGCAAGAACGCGATCGTCATGCTCAAGGCGACGGGCACCGACCCGGACTCCGGCGAGGTGATCGCGGAGACGCACACGACCGCTGTCATCCGCGGCGAGGGCGGCTTCGGAGGCCAGCCGGGACAACGACCCGTCGCTCCGGAAATCCCGGACCGCGAACCGGATTCGAAGATCGCGCTGCCCACTCGTGAGGACCAGGCGCTGATCTACCGGCTGTCCGGCGACCGCAATCCACTGCACAGTGATCCGTGGTTCGCGCGCGAGCTGGCCGGCTTCCCGAAGCCGATCCTGCATGGGCTGTGCACTTACGGTGTTGCGGGCCGTGCGCTGGTCGCCGACCTCGGCGGGGGCGACGCGACGAAAGTCAGTGCCGTCGCGTCCCGGTTCACGTCGCCGGTGTTTCCGGGGGAGACGCTGACGACCTCGATTTGGCGGACCGAGCCCGGGCACGCCGTGTTCCGCACCGAGGCCTCCAATCCGGACGGATCGGACGCGCGGCTGGTGCTCGACGACGGCGTCGCCGAATTCACCGCCTGATCGCGACTCTCGTCTTCCGGTCAATTTGTCGGAAGCGTGGGTAACCGCCGTCGCGCATTGACAGGATTCACCTCACGACGTCCGCACAGCGGTGTGCGAGTTGGGTGGTTGGGTTATGAAGCTGGTCGTTGGTTATCTGGCAACGCCGGGAGGCGCCGACGCAATCGCGCTCGGGGTGCGGCTGAGCCGCACGCTCGATGCTGAGCTCGACGTCAGCATCGTCCTGCCGCCGGATCGGGTCGTCCCCTCGGGGGTGCCGGTCGGTGGCTACGACGAGCACCTCGCCGAGCAGGCCGAGCACTGGCTCGCCGAAGCGCGCGCGTCGGTGCCCGTCGACGTCGCGGCGGGTACCCATGTCAGCTTCGACGATTCCTACACCGACGGGCTCATCAAAGAGGCGGCAAGAGTGCAGGCCGATCTCATCGTCGTCGGCGGATCGGGTGGTGGATTGGCAGGCAGCTACTCGCTGGGATCGGTCGTCAACGAGCTCCTGCATTCAGCGCCGGTGCCGGTCGTCGTGGCGCCTCGGGGTACGCGAGATTCGTCGATCGACCGCGTTCGCGAGGTGACGTGCGCGATCGGGGAGCGTACAGGTGCGGACCTGCTGCTCGACTACGCGGTGCGGTTCAGTAGGGCGGCCGGGACTCCGTTGAGGCTGGCGTCTCTGATCGCGGTGGACCCGATGTTCGGAGCACTCCGCGGCGACGACGACGCTGTGCGTGCGCGAGCGTTGGCACACGCTCAACAGACGCTCGAGACCGCGAAAAGTAGCCTCCCCGATGGCTTTCCGGTGACCTCGACGATTGTCGACGGCCCAACGGTCGAGGAGGCGGTCAGCAAACTGGAGTGGCATGACGGCGATTTGATCATGGTCGGCTCGAGTCGGCTCAGTGCACCCAAGCGCCTGTTCCTCGGTTCGACATCCGCGAAAATGCTTCGGGTGCTGGAGGTTCCGATGATGGTGGTCCCGAGAGATCAACTCGGCAAAGCCGATCTGCCGTGATGGAGGCTCTGACGCCCGAGCGCGTCGTGCCGGCCGCGGCGGGCTAGCAGGTGGTACCGACAATTCTAGTTGGTTGTCCCCAATCGGGTGTTGATCCACAGGACTGTGGGTGTGGGGGTCGTGGCGGCGGGGTTTAGCATGTGTGTTCGATAGTGTTGTGGCGTGGGCGAATTCATCACCGGAGCAGCAGCACGCGAACAGTTTCGTGTGCTGCAGGATCAGGTTGACGACGCCTACGCGCAGATGCGTGAACTGTCCTCCGATGAGGTGGGCAGTGCGTTTCGCGTGGAGATGGCCGAGCGCCTGGAGGCCCAGGAGCGCGCCAACCGCGGGTTGATGTATCGGATGTTCGCCCAGATCGCCGACCCGCCTGATGAGGTGGGGTTGGTGGGCGCGCTGGTCGACAGCCTGTGGGCGCGGCTGCGGATCCCGCGCTCTGAGATCAAGCGCCGGATGAAAGTGGGCGCCGGATCCGGCAGCGCCGCCAACTCATCGGCGCGCCGCTGCCCCCAACTGCCGCTGGTGGCCGACGCGGTCGAGGCAGGGACGATCGGTGAGGACCACTGCGGGTGATCACCGCGGCGATCGACCGGCTTCCCTCGTGCGTGTCTGACGATGACCGGGTGGACGTCGAACGCAGCCTGGTGCGCGAAGCCCGCCAAGAACGACGCCGAGATCGTCAAGGCCGTCGACTCGCGGAAGTTCGTCTCAATACACGTGTATCCGGTGACCGGGCCCCAGGCGGAAAAGCTCGGACATGTACGCGCTTTCAGGTCTTGGTTGATCGTCGGGCGCAGAAATCGTGGGCCTCGTCGTAGCCATAGTCCCCGCCCTCGCCGAGCTGTACCCCCGATGGGGGATCGACTCGATGTGGTGCTGGAGTTTCATGCAGCGGCCCGGGCGGCACGTCGTGTGCCTCGTCGTACTCATAGTCGTAGCCCGGGGGGATGCGTGGGTTATCGGCACCGGGGTCGCGGGCGGGCCTGTTCTCTTCCACGTCACACCTTCCTTCATGGGCGCTCGACTCGCCGCCGGGCGGTCGCCGCAATTGATTATCGCGCGATTGACGGCGGAGTGCGCTTGCAGCCGGGACCAGCGATGGGTTGACCGGGCCGGATCCGCCGATGTGCGAGGTAGGCGCGGTCTGTTGTGAGATTCTGCGGGGGTGTCCGCTGATCGGGCGGCTGCTCCTTCGGGGGTGGTGACGTTTCTGTTCACCGATGTCGAGGGTTCGACCCGTCGGTGGGACGCCGACGCGGATGCGATGCGGGTGGCGCTGGCCGCCCACGACGAGGTGCTGCGCGGGGAGATTGAGGCGCACGGCGGCTTCTGTTCAAGCACACCGGCGACGGGGTGTGCGCCGCCTTCGCCTCGCCCAGGTCGGCGGTCGATGCTGCGGTGGCTGCGCAGCGGGCGCTGGAGTTGCCGGTGCGGATGGGGTTGGCGACCGGCGAGGCCGAGCTGCGCGAGGGGGATTACTTCGGTGCGGTGCTTAACCGTGCGGCGCGGGTGATGGCGTCGGGTCATGGCGGGCAGGTTCTGCTCGACGGCACCACTGCCGGGCTGTGCAGCAGCATCGACCTGATTGCCTTGGGGCCGCGGCGATTACGCGACATCGCCAAACCCGTCGAGATGTTCCAGGTCCTGGCCGTGGGCCTGCGCAGCGAGTTTCCGCCCCTGAAGACGCTCGACGCGACACCGGGAAACCTGCGCCCTCCAACGACGAGCTTCATCGGACGCGAAGCAGAACTGGCCGAGGTGCAAGAGGCGCTGAAGGCTCATCGGTTGGTGACGTTGACCGGGGTGGGCGGGGTCGGTAAGACCCGCCTGGCGACCGAAGTTGCGGCGCGCCTGGCCGATGAGTTCCCGGACGGTGTCTGGTTGTTCGAGCTGGCCGCGGTCACCGATCCGGCGGCGGTGCCCGATGCGGTGGCCGCGGTGCTGGGCATCACCCAACAACCGGGCAAGAGCCTGACTGACAGTGTGGCCGCCGCGCTGGAGGGCCGGGTCCGGTTGTTGGTGTTCGACAACTGCGAGCACGTGCGTGACGCTGCGGCGGATCTGGTCGAGGCGATTCTGGCGCACTCGGCGACGGTGCGGGTGTTGGCGACCAGCCGCGAAGGATTGGGGGTCGCCGACGAGCAGTTGTGGCTGGTGCCCTCGCTGGAGGTGCGTGCGGGCATCGACTCCGCGGCGGTGAGCCTGTTTGTCGAACGCGCCCGCAGCGTTGCCTCGCGCTTCTCGGTGGCCACGGCTGATGAGGCCGCCGCGGTGGTGGAGATCTGCCGACGGCTCGACGGGATTCCGTTGGCCATCGAGTTGGCGGCCTCGCGGATGGCGTCGATGACGGCGAGCGAGGTGCGTGATCGTCTCGATCAGCGGTTCCGGCTGCTGGTCGGCTCGCGGCGCGGCCTGGAACGCCACCACACGCTGCGTCATGCGGTGGCGTGGTCCTACGACCACCTCGATGACGCGGAGAAGTCGCTGCTGGAGCGGTGTTCGGTGTTCGCCGGTGGATTCGACCTCCAAAGTGCCTGCGCGGTAGGCGGATTCGATGGCTCCGACGACTACGCCGTGCTGGATCTGCTGGACGCGCTGGTGCGTAAGTCGCTGCTGGTTGCCGACCGGTCATCGGGGCGGACCCGGTTTTCGATGCTGGAGACGATCCGCCAGTTCGCCGAGGAACAACTCGTCGCCCGCGGCGAGGCGGCACGAGGTCCGGACCGCGCATGCTCGCTACTTCGCCGGGCGCGAAACCGACATCCTGGCCCTGTGGGACAGCCCCCGGCAGCGCGAATCGTACGACTGGTTCACCGCCGAACTGGCCAACCTGCGCACCGCGTTTCGCTGGGCCGCCGACCAGGGCGATCTCGACGTGGCCGCCACCATCGCCACCTATGCAGGGTTCCTCGGTTTCCTGGCCGAGATTTACGAGCCGATAGCTTGGGCCGAAGAGCTGATCGAGCCCGCCCGCGCCGTCGCTCATCCGCGGCTCGCGTTCCTGTATGTAATCGCGTCGCTGTGCTGTGTCGCAGGACGGATCGAGGCGGCGGTCGGCTACAGCGACGCCGGGCAGACGGTTGTCGGCAATGACCGCGACGAGGTGCCCTACGGCGTCCACTGCTGGCTCGGAAGTGCCTACACGTACACCGGCCAGCCCGAACGGTCCGTCGAGTGGTACCGCGCCCAACTCGCACGCGGTCGCGACACTCACGCATCGACTAGGGCCAGCTTGGTCATCGCACTGGCGTTCGTCGGGTCCCCTGACGAGGTGATGGCCGCCGCAACAGGACTTATCGAGGCAGCCGAAGCCACCCGCAACCCGTATGCGCTCTCGTTCGCGCTGATGGCCTACGGCTTCGCCTGCAAAAACGCCTACCCCAACCGCGCTCTCGAGGCGATGCGCCGGGGTCTGGTGATTGCTCAAGACAGCGGCAACCGCACTATCGAGACTCTCCTGGCGTCCAGTCTGGCCCTATTCGAAGCAATATTCGGTGACCCGCTCGCCGCTCTCGAATACTCCGCTGTGGCCATCCGCAACCACCACGACGCGGGTAACACCGCGAATATGCGAGCCTCGCTGGCTGTGCTCGCGATACTTCTCCAGCGGCTCGCACGCCATGAACCGGCGGCGACCATCGCCGGTTTCGCGCCCAATCCCATGACCGCAGTCGCAATCCCTGAATTCGGCACCGCGATCACACACCTACGAGATGTCCTCGGCGACAAGACCTACGACTCGCTCGCCCGCAAGGGAGAAACGATGACGACCTCCGCCATAGTGGCCTACGCCTACGACCAGATCGACCAGGCGCGAGCAGAACTGAACGCCGTCTCGAAATAGAGGACATATGAGGGTCTCAAAACTTGGTCTCGGAGCCACCATGAACGCCGCCGAATACCAACATGTCTGACCGCATGCAGATGGCCCCACACCGCTCCACCCTGACCGGCGAGCTGTACGACGACGACAAGAACTGGATCTCCTTCGAGATGACATCACCGAACTGCCGAGCAGCGTGCGGAGATCGGTAGCCAGACGACTTCGACGCCCGAGCTGACGGTGAACCTAGCACCGTGACGGCTTAGCCACGTAGGTCAAACTTGCCGCCCAGCGTCTGACTACCTGCGATTATGGCCCGATGAGCGCTCGCCTGTGCGGATGGGGGTGAGCTACGTCGCGGGTGTTTTTGAGTCATTCCAGCCGGGATAGCCGTCAGGCGATCGCGGTCAAGGCGTGGCTGGTCGAGCAGGAGCCGGGGCTGGCCGAGGACATCTATCTGGATCTGGACCCGCACACCGGCATCCGGCCCGGGACACGGTGGAAGCAGGCGTTGCAGCAGGCCAACGCTCGCTGTGAGGCGGTGATCTGCCTGCTGTCGGCGCATTGGGAAGCCTCCTCGGAATGCCAGACCGAGTTCCGGTACGCCGAGACGCTGAACAAGACGATCCTGGTGCGCCCGGCTGGAGCCGGTGCCCGACACCAACATCACCTCGGAGTGGCAGCGTTGCGACCTGTTCCCCGACCACGGTCCGACCACCGCAAGTCGACATCGCCGATGGCGGGCAGCCGGTGGTGTTGGCCACCGAGGGCTTGCAGCGGCTGCTGGATGGTCTGCGCGCGTTGGGGATTGGGGCCGAGCATTTCCCGTGGCCGCCGCCGGGTGACCCGGACCGCGCCCCGTATCGGGGGTGGGCACCGCTGGAGGAAGCCGATGCGGCGGTGTTCTTCGGGCGCGACGCCCAGATTCTGCGCGGCCTGGACGTGCTGCGCGGGATGCGCACCAGCGGAGTGGAGTCGCTGTTCGTGATTCTCGGCCCGTCGGGAACGGGAAAGTCGTCGTTTCTGCGGGCCGGGCTGCTGCCGCGGCTGCGCCGCGACGACCGCCGATTCCTGCCGCTGCCCATCGTGCGCCCCGAGCGCGCGGTGCTCACCGGCGAACTCGGCCTGGCGCAACGCCATCCACCAGTTGCGCACCAGCCTGGGCTTGCACGAGCCGATGCTGGGGGAGATCAAGAACGCCTGCCACCCCGAGCATGTGGAGCAGCTGCGCGGGCTGGCTGGAGGAGGCCCGCCAGGTCGCCCGCGCCCGGCTGCTGGATGTGCCCGCCGAGCAGCCCGCGCCCACCCTGGTGCTGCCGGTGGATCAGGCCGAGGAACTGTTCAACGCCGACGCCGGACCCGAGGCCCCGCGCTTCCTGGAGCTGCTGACCGCGTTGGTGCGACCATGAGGCCGGGGTCACTCCGGCGATGATCGTGGCGCTCACCATCCGCGCCGACCGCTACGAGCCGCTGCAGATCGCCCCGGAGCTGGCCGGGGTGGAAACCGCGCTGTTTGACCAACTCAAACCGATGCCGCCCGCCGGGTACACGGAGGTCATCACCGGCCCAGCCCGCCGCGCCACCGCCGCCGGGCGGCGGCTGACCGTCGAACCCGCCCTGGTGGAGCGGCTGCTGGCCGAGACCGCCGACGGGGCCGATGCGCTGCCGCTCTTGGCGTTGACGCTGGAGCGGCTCTATCACGACTTCGGCGCTGACGGCGACCTGACGGTGGCCGAGTACGAGTCGATGGGCGGGATGGCCCAGGTGGTGCAGACCGAGGTCGACAACCTGCTGGCCGCCGACCCCGAGCAGCGCCAAGCCCAGCTCGACACCCTGCACGATGCGTTCATCCCGTGGCTGGCCACCATCAACCCCGACAACGACCAGCCGATGCGCCGCCTGGCCCGCTGGGACGACCTGCCCGCCGCCAGCCACCCCCTGATCCAGGCGATGGTGGAGAAGCGGCTGCTGGTCAAAGACACCCGCGACGGGCAGATCGTGGTCGAGGTCGCGCTGGAAAGCCTGCTGCGGCAATGGCGCGAACTGGCCGCCTGGCTGCGCGACGAAGCCCAGGACCTCAAAGACGCCGACAGCCTGGAACGCGCCGCCGCCGACTGGCAGGCCAGCGGGCGCAACGAATCCTGGCTGCTGGAAGGCACCCGCCTGGCCGAGGCCGAAACCCTGGCCGCCAAGCCCGGCTTCCGCGACCGCCTCGACCCCGACCCGCGACTTCGTGCACGCTCCCGCGCGGCGCGAAGACGACCGCGTGAGGCCGCGCGGAAACAGGCCGACATGCATTTCCGCGAGTCCACCGCCTTCGACTGGTCTCCGAGGCCCAGTCAATGCTGGCCGGTACCCGTTCCGGCGGATCACGTGCGCGCGTACCAACAGCTGGTTGCGGCGCGACGACTGCGCAAACGCCGGATGACGGCCCACTGCTCGATGCGCTGCTCAAGATGGTCAACCTGATCAAGATCGCCGACGGGCCGTCGACTGTGAGCAGCGTGGCGTTCAGCCCCGACGGCAACCGCATCGTCTCCGGCAGCGCCGACAAGCACGGTGCGGGTGTGGGACGCCGACACCGGCCAACCGATCGGCCAGCCGCTCACCGGCCACACCGACGCGGTGACCAGCGTGGCGTTCAGCCCCGACGGCAAGCGCATCGTCTCCGGCAGCGACGACAAGACGGTGCGGCTGTGGGACGCCGACACCGGCCAACCCGATCGGCCAGCCGCTGACCGGGCACACCGGACACGGTGACCAGCGTGGCGTTCAGCCCCGACGGCCACCGCATCGTCTCCGGCAGCGACGACAACACGGTGCGGCTGTGGGACGCCGACACCGGCCAACCCGTCGGCCAGCCGCTCACCGGCCACACCGAGCGCGGTGACCAGTGTGGCGTTCAGCCCCGACGGGCACCGCATCGTCTCCGGCAGCTGCGACAAGACGGTGCGGCTGTGGGACGCCGACACCGGCCAACCGGTCGGCCAGCCGCTCACCGGCCACACCGACGCGGTGATCAGCGTGGCGTTCAGCCCCGACGGCCACCGGATCGTCTCCGGCAGCTGCCGACAACACGGTGCGGCTGTGGGACGCCGACACCGGCCAACCGGTCGGCCAGCCGCTCGACCGGCCACACCGGCGCGGTGTCGAGTGTGGCGTTCAGCCCCGACGGGCACCGGATCGTCTCCGGCAGTGCCGACAAGACGGTGCGGGTGTGGGACGCCGACACCGGCCAGCCCGATCGGCCCGCCGCTCACCGGCCACACCGACCGGTGATCGAGCGTGGCGTTCAGCCCCGACGGGCAGCCGCATCGTCTCCGGCAGCGCCGACAAGACGGTGCGGGTGTGGGACGCCGACACCGGCCAACCCGTCGGCGCAGCCGCTCACCGGCCACACCGACGCGGTGTACAGCGTGGCGTTCAGCCCCGACGGCCACCGCATCGTCTCCGGCAGCGCCGACAAGACGGTGCGGGTGTGGGACGCCGACACCGGCCAACCGGTCGGCCAGCCGCTGACCGGCCACACCGACGCGGTGACCAGCGTGGCGTTCAGCCCCGACGGCCACCGGATCGTCTCCGGCAGTGCCGACAAGACGGTGCGGCTGTGGGACGCCGACACCGGCCAACCGATCGGCCAGCCGCTGACCGGCCACACCGAGCGCGGTGTCGAGTGTGGCGTTCAGCCCCGACGGCCACCGCATCGTCTCCGGCAGTGCCGACAAGACGGTGCGGGTGTGGGACGCCGACACCGGCCAGCCGATCGGTCCGCCGCTGACCGGCCACACCGACTCGGTGTCGAGCGTGGCGTTCAGCCCCGACGGCCACCGCATCGTCTCCGGCAGTCTCGACAAGACGGTGCGGCTGTGGGACGCGGACACCGGCAAACCGGTCGGCGCAGCCGCTGACCGGCCACACCGACGCGGTGACCAGCGTGGCGTTCAGCCCCGACGGGCACGCATCGCCTCCGGCAGCTACGACACGCACGGTGCGGCTGTGGGACGCCGACACCGGCCAACCGATCGGCCAGCCGCTCACCGGCCACACGGCAGTCGTGTACAGCGTGGCGTTCAGCCCCGACGGCAAGCGCATCGTCTCCGGCAGCGGCGACAAGACGGTGCGGCTGTGGGACGCCGACACCGGCCAACCGATCGGCTCAGCCGCTCACCGGCCACACCGGCCGCGGTGAACAGCGTGGCGTTCAGCCCCGACGGCAACACGCATCGTCTCCGGCAGCGCCGACAACACCGTGCGGCTGTGGCCCACGTACCCCGACCCCGCGTCGGCGATGTGCGCCAAGCTCACCACCAACATGAGCCACCAGCAGTGGCGGGACTGGGTGTCGCCCGACATCGACTACATCAAGGTCTGCCCGGACCTCCCGGTCGCGCCGGACTAGTTTCCCTGCCGAAATTCCGCGCCTGCGGTGCTCCGTAGTGCCCTTCGTGCCGTGGTCGGTGGTGACCGGAAATACAGCACCGTACTGACCGCGTACGGGTTTGCGCGGACTCCAGATCGTCTGGAATCAAACGACATCTGTGACTTGCGGAACTTCGTCTGAAAACCACGTGTATCCGGTGACGGGGCCGGATTCGCCGATGTGCGAGGTAGCGCAGGTCTGTTGTGAGATTCTGCGGGGGTGTCCGCTGACGGGCAGCTGCTCCCTGTCGGGGGTGGTGACGTTCCTGTTCACCGATGTCGAGGGTTCGACCCGTCGGTGGGAGGCCGACGCCGATGGCATGCGGACGGGCGCTCGCGGCCCATGACGAGGTGCTGCGCGAGGCGATCGAGGCGCACGGCGGCTTTCTGTTCAAGCACACCGGGGACGGGGTGTGCGCCGCGTTCGCCTCGCCCAGGTCGGCGGTCGATGCGCGATGGCTGCGCAGCGGGCGCTGGAGTTGCCGGTGCGGATGGGGTTGGCGACCGGGGAGGCAGAGCTACGCGAGGGGGATTACTTCGGTGCGGTGCTGAACCGTGCGGCGCGGGTGATGGCTGCCGGGCACGGCGGGCAGGTTCTGCTCGACGGCACCACTGCCGGGCTGTGCAGCAACATCGACCTGATTGCCTTGGGGCCACGGCGATTACGCGACATCGCCAAACCCGTCGAGGTGTTCCAAGTCCTGGCCGCCGGCCTGCGCAGCGAGTTTCCACCCCTGAAGACGCTCGATGCGACGCAGGGAAACCTGCGACCGCAAACGACGAGCCTCATCGGACGCGAAACTGAACTGGCCGAGGTGCAAGAGGCACTGAAGGCTCATCGGCTGGTGACGTTGACCGGTGTCGGCGGGGTCGGCAAGACTCGGCTGGCACTGGAGGTCGCGGGGCGACTGTCCGACGAGTTCCCCGACGGGGTTTGGGTTTTCGAACTGGCGGCGGTCACCGATCCGGCGGCGGTGCCCGACGCGGTGGCCGCAGTGCTGGGCATCACCCAACAACCGGGCAAGAGCGTGGCTGAGAGTGTGGCCGCCGCATTGGAAGGCCGGGTCCGGTTGTTGGTGTTCGACAACTGCGAGCACGTGCGCGACACCGCGGCGGATCTGGTCGAGGCGATCCTGGCGCACTCGGCGACCGTGAAGGTGTTGGCGACCAGCCGGGAAGGATTGGGGGTCGCCGACGAGCAGTTGTGGCTGGTGCCCTCGCTGGAGGTGCGTGCGGGCATCGACTCCGCGGCGGTGAGCCTGTTTGTCGAACGCGCCCGCAAGCGTGTTGCCGTCGCGCTTCTCGATGGCCACGGCTGAGGAGGCCGCCGCGGTGGTGGAGATCTGCCAGCGCCTCGACGGGATTCCCCTGGCCATCGAGTTGGCGGCCTCGCGGATGGCGTCGATGACCGCCAGCGAGGTGCGTGACCGCCTCGATCAGCGGTTCCGGCTGCTGGTCGGCTCACGGCGCGGGCTAGAACGCCACCACACGCTGCGCCACGCGGTGGCATGGTCCTACGACCACCTCGATGACGAGGAGAAGTCGCTGCTGGAACGGTGTTCGGTGTTCGCGGGTGGATTCGACCTCCAAAGCGCCTGCGCGGTAGGCGGATTCGATGGCTCCGACGACTACGCCGCCCTGGATCTGCTGGACTCCTTGGTGCGCAAGTCACTGCTCGTCGCTGACCGATCAGCCGGGCGGACCCGGTTTTCGATGTTGGAGACGATCCGCCAATTCGCCGAGGAACAACTCGTCGCGCGCGGTGAAGCATCCGAGATTCGGGCCGCCCATGCGCGGTACTTCGCCGGTCGCGAAACCGACATCCTGGCCCTGTGGGACAGCCCCCGACAGAAAGAGGCGTATAGGTGGTTCACCGCTGAGACCGCGAATCTGCGCACCGCGTTCCGGTGGGCCGCCGACCAAGGCGATCTGGAGGTCGCATCTCGAATCGCGACCTACGCGGCGTTGTTGGGCTACATGACGGACGAACTATGAGCCGATTGCCTGGGCCGAGGATCTCATCGAGCCTGCAAGTGCGGTCGACCATCGCCGGCTCGCTTTTCTGTACACAATGGCGTCGGGTGTTGGATGGCTGGACGGGTCGAGGCTGCGGTCGCCTACACCGGTGCCGGCGAGATCGGTTCTCAACAGTGGCCCCTTCGAGCTGCCGTTCGGTGTCGACGGCTTGATCGGCTCGGTGTACTTGGCCATCGGCCAGCCTGAACGGTACGTCGAGATGGTCCGAGCCCAGCTCGCACGCGGGCGTAGTGCGAACCCAATGGCGAGGGCGAGCTTGGTCGTTGCGCTCGCGGTCGCTGGGACGCATGACGAGGCGATGTCTGCTGCGGTTGGTCTGGTCGATGACGCCGAGGCCTTCCGCAACCCTGTTGCGCTGTCGCTGGCACTGCTTGCGTGCGGCTACGTCTTCCGAGATGCTGATCCCGTCCGTGCGCTGGGAGCATTGCGCCGCGGACTATTGATTGCCCAAGACAACGGGCAACGCACTTACGAAACGCACCTGGCGGCTAGCCTTGCCCGCCTCGAGACCGTACGCGGCGACCCGTCTGCCGCTCTTGATTACCTGACTCTCGCGATACGCAATTACCACGACTCGGGCAACATCGTCCAGGCGCACGGCACGTTGAGCGATTCTCGCAGCCTGTTTGCGACCGGGTTAAGACGGTATGAGTCGGCAGCCACCATCGCCGGTTTCGCCCCCAGCGACCTCACCGACACGGTCATGCCTGAGATCAATGCCGCCGATCGCCCACCTCCGCGAAGTCCTCGGCGATGCGTCCTACGAATCACTCGCCCGCAAGGGCGAAGGGATGACCACCGCCGCCGCTCTGGCGTATGCCTATGACCAAATCGACCAGGCCCGGGCGGAACTGAACGCCGTCTCGAAATAGAGCACATCTGCGACAGCACCGATCCCCTTGCAGGGCAAGTGATTCCGCACGTCGCGATGGCTCTGAAGTTCGTCTCACAACCACATGTCTCATCTTCCGCCCTTGAGCAGTAACGAGACGCCCGCCGAGATCAAAACGAGGGTGGCAGATGGGCCGCCGTCATGGCATCGTCTCGGCCCACGCCATGTGCCCTCACCTGACTTGGCCCCACTTTGGCCGTTGTTCTTCACGAATTCTGGCCCCGTCGGGGTGGTGATCATTTCCGGCCGGGTGGGTGCGGTGTGTCGTCACGAATGTTGGCCCCACCCTCGTTCAGATCGTTCCTGTCGCCCGTCGTCCCTGTCGGTCGCGTCAGGGAGGTCGGTCAGGATGCGGTCACGGGTGGAACTGTTCGAGCAGATCAGGAGAGACCGGCGGCTCGATGAGCTGTCGATCCGGGAGCTGGCGGATCGTCATGGCGTGCACCGTCGGACGGTGCGCCAAGCGCTCGACGGCCGCGGTCCCGCCGCCGCGGAAGGTGTATCCGGTGCGGCCCCGCCCGGCGATCGATCGCGTGGGTCGACGGTGATCGACGCCTGGCTGGTCGCAGACAAGGACGCCCCGCGCAAGCAGCGCCATACCGCCCGGCGGATCTGGCAGCGTCTGGTCGCCGAGCATCAGGCGACGCTCTCGGAGGTGACGGTGTCGCGTTACGTCGCGCGGCGTCGGGTCGAACTCGGGCTGCTGACCCGCGAGGTGTCGATCCCGCAGACCCATCTGGCCGGCGCTGAGGCCGAGGTCGACTTCGGCGAGTTCTACTCCACGATCGCCGGGCTGGTCGTGAAGTGCTGGATGTTCGTGATGCGACTGTCGCACTCGGGCAAAGCGTTTCACGTCGCGTTCGCCACCCAGGCCCAGGAAGCGTTCCTGGAGGGCCACGTGCTGGCCTTCGAGTACTTCGGCGGTGTGCCCGGCCGGATCCGGTACGACAACCTCAAACCCGCCGTCATCCGGGTGCTCAAGGGCCGTGACCGCACCGAGTCCGAACGGTTCACCGCGCTGCGCAGCCACTACGGGTTCGACTCGTTCTTCTGCCGCCCGGGCATCGACGGCGCGCACGAGAAGGGCGGCGTGGAGGGCGAGATCGGCCGCTTCCGGCGGCGCCACCTCGTCCCGGTCCCCACGGTCGCCTCGCTGGCAGAGCTCAACGATTTGATCGCCACCGGTGACCGCCTCGACGACGATCGGGTGATCACCGGCCGCCCGATCACGATCGGGGCGGCGTTCGCCACCGGAGGCGAGCACGTTGATGGCGGTTGCCGGCCGAGGCGTTCGACTGCGCCCGGCTGCTGCACGCGCGGGTCGACAACCGGGCCAGGGTGTCGGTGCGGCAATGCTTCTACTCCGTGCCGGCCCGCTACGCCGGGCGACGCCTACCGGTCCGCTTGGCCGCCCGGACCGTCGAGGTCTACGACGGGCCGACGGTTGGTGGCCCACCACGAACGGGCGGTCGGACGCTACGTCGAGGTCCTGTGCCTGGATCACTACCTCGAGGTCCTCAAGACCAAACCCGGCGGCCTGCCCGGGGCGACCGCACTGGCACAGGCCAAGGCCCACGGCGTGTTCACCGCGCTCCACCAGGCCTACTGGGACGCCGCCCGACGCGCCCGCGGCGACGCCGCGGGAACCCGCGCCCTGATCGCGATCCTGCTGGCGCACCGCACCATGCCCGCTGCCGCGCTGATCGCCGCGATGGACCGGGCCGTCGCCTCGGGATGTCTGGATCCCGAGACCGTGCTCATCGACGCCCGCCGCCACACCACCCCGCTCGCGCCCGTCGTCGCGATCGGCGCGCTGGCCCGCTACGACCGACCACCACCAACTCTGACCGACTACGACGACCTACTCACCGGAAGCGAATCATGACCACCACCCCCAAGCCAGCCGACCGCCGACGCCGCCGCGCAAGCCTCCATCGGCGCGGCCGCCCGCGAGCTGCACCTACCCACCGTGCGCACCGAAGCGGCCCGCCTTGCCGAGATCGCCGACCGGGAACGCCACACCCACCTGCGTTACCTCGCCGAAGTCCTGGCCGCCGAGGTCGACGACCGCACCGAACGACGCCGCACCCGGCGCATCAACGACGCCAAGTTCCCGAGGCTGAAACGACTGGCGGACTTCAACATCGACGCCGTCCCCGGCATCGCACCCGCCACCCTGGGCCACCTCGCCGCCGGGCACTACATGGACGCCGGCGAACCAGTCGTGCTGCTCGGTGACTCCGGCACCGGCAAGTCCCACCTGCTCATAGGGCTCGGGATGGCGGCCTGCGAACAAGGCCGCCGGGTCCGCTACATCACCACCGCGCAACTGGTCAACGAACTCGTCGAAGCCGCCGACGAACGGGTCCTGTCCCGCGTCGTGGCCCGCTACGGACGCCTGGACCTGCTCTGCCTCGACGAGCTCGGATACGTCCAAATCGACCCTCGCGGAGCGGAATTGCTGTTCCAGATCATCACCGAACGCGAAGAACGGGCCTCCGTCGCGATCGCCACCAACCTGCCCTTCAGCGAGTGGGGCACCGTGTTCCCCGACCCCCGCCTGGTCGCCGCCATCGTCGACCGCGTCACCTTCAACGCCCACATCATCGAAACCGGCACCCAGTCCTACCGACTACGCACCAGCAAAACCACCACCCGAGCGCAAACGAGCCAGCTGACAACGGTGGGGCCAAAATTCGTGCCGACCCCTGGGGCCAAATCACTTGACGAAATCCACATTCACCAGCGTGTATGGCTATACGGGCCGGGTGCATGGATTGTTTGCTGGAGACTTTTGCTCTGTGTGTGAAAGCCGCCTAGGGCCGAGGGGCCGAGGTGGGGGCGGCCAACGGGGCACCTGCCAGGGGTTATGCAGCGGCCGTATATCCATGCATGTTGTCCACGCAGGGGTCGGGGCTCAGCAGCCAAGCTCGACAATGGCCGCGCTGACGATGTCATATGCCGCGGAAACCGAGATGTCGAGATCCTCGCGCACCATCGTCACGGCGTTCTCCGCGAGACCGCCGCGGGATGTGAAGGCGCAAGCCTCGTTGCCTGCCGTGATCAACTGTTGCGGGGTCAGGAAGGTGTACCTGTCTTGCACCGCATGTAAGAACGCTGATTGGTCGGCCGACGCAGGCGCGGCGAGCGCAATGACAGAGGCGACAGCAGCCAACGAGAGCCAGAAAAAGCGCAACGAATGTGCGTGCATAGTGAACCTCAAAACGCTTCCATCCCATGCCGTCGGACGCGACGGTTGAGTAAGCACTACCCCTGTCTGCGGTGCTCAAACACCGTCACACACACCCACCACCCCGACGAACTCCTACGCAACGACCCCGACCCGCCGGACGGCGACTCGCCGAAAGAGTAGAGGCGGCAGTGACTACCAACTCTGTTCGGCTGCGCGGACGAGGATCTCGTTTAGATTGATTTTAGTAGAGAATTGTGAGCATCTTGCGCATAGAATCTGATGGAACTTGATATACACGGCGACGCGTCGGTCGCGGGTGACCATGTAGACGACCGCATCGGCGATGTCGGCTGCCTCCAGCTTGACCATTCCCGCGTTGCGTCGATCGAGTGCGGCGCGGTCCTCCAGGTGGAAGGTGTGTCGTGATCTCGGTCTGAACCGTGCCCGGCTCCACCAGTCCCACCCGGACCCGTTGTCCGAGCATCTCCTGGCGCACCCCCTCAGAGAATGCTCCGATGCCGAACTTCGTCAGTGAATAGACCGCCGTGCCGGGGCGGGCGACGCCCAACACGGCAACCACGCTCTGCACGGCCGCTTCGGCCTGATCCCGGTCGGCGATATCGGCGTCGACCAGGGCCACGGCCCTGGCCTCACCGATTCCGCTGCTCGCCCCTGTGACCAGGGCGACCGTGCCGTTCAGACGTCGCGTCATGGTCATATTCTTCGCCCGGATGCTGTTAGAACATGTGTTCGATACACTGCGATGGTGGGCTGGCATACGGGGCCGCCGAGCTGGACGGAAATGGAGCGGGTGCTCAATGGCAAGCCGCGCCGCGCCGGCTGGCCTATCGACGAGCAGGTGGGCGACGGCGGAGACAGTCCGGCCTGGTCGCGAAAGCGGGGGGCCTACCAGCCGCCGGGGCCGAACGCCGGGGCCGCAGCAGCAGACCTCGACCGGTCGGTGCCGTATGCGGAGTTGCACACGCATTCGGCATACAGCTTCCTCGACGGTGCCAGCACGCCGGAGGAACTCGTCGAGGAGGCTGTCCGCCTCGACCTGCGCGCAATCGCGCTTACCGACCACGACGGACTCTACGGAGTGGTGCGCTTCGCCGAGGCGGCCAAGGAGCTGCAGATGTCGACGGTGTTCGGTGCAGAACTGTCGCTGGGCGGCGGCGACCGGACCGAGGATCCCGATCCGCCGGGACCGCATCTGCTGGTGCTCGCCCGCGGCCCCGAGGGGTACCGACGGCTGTCACGACAGCTGGCGGTCGCCCATCTGGCGGGCGGCGAGAAGGGCAAGCTGCGCTACGACTACGACACGTTGACCGAGGCGGCGGGCGGGCACTGGCACATCCTGACCGGATGCCGCAAAGGCCATGTCCGCCAGGCGCTTTCCCAGGGCGGCCCGGAGACGGCAGGCGAGGCGCTGGCCGACCTTGTGGACCGGTTCGGCCGCGACCGGGTCAGCATCGAGCTCAGCCATCACGGACATCCGCTCGACGATGAGCGCAACGCGGTCCTTGCCGCACTGGCGCCGAAGTTCGGCGTCGGCGTCGTCGCCACCACCGGTGCCCACTTCGCCGAACCGTCCCGCGGTCGGCTCGCCATGGCCATGGGTGCGATCCGGGCCCGGCACTCGATGGATGAGGCAGCCGGTTACCTTGCCCCGCTTGGCGGTTCACACCTGCGGTCTGGGGCGGAGATGGCGCGGTTCTTCGCACACTGTCCGGAGGTCGTGACGGCGGCGGCCGATCTCGGCGAGCAGTGCGCATTTGGGCTGGCCCTGATCGCCCCACAGCTGCCTCCGTTCGACGTCCCGGACGGCCACACCGAAGACAGCTGGCTGCGGCACCTGGTCATGGAGGGTGCACGCAACCGGTACGGACCGCCGGAGCGGGCGCCGCGGGCATACTCCCAGATCGAGCATGAGCTGAGAATCATTGAGCAGCTGACCTTTCCGGGCTACTTCCTGGTGGTGCACGACATCACCCGGTTCTGCAAGGAGAACAACATCCTGTGCCAGGGCAGGGGATCGGCGGCCAACTCGGCGGTCTGCTACGCCCTCGGGGTCACCAACGTCGACCCGATCGCCAACGAGTTGCTGTTCGAGCGGTTCCTGTCTCCTGCGCGCGACGGGCCGCCGGACATCGACATCGACATCGAATCGGACCTGCGCGAGAACGCGATCCAATACGTCTACGACCGCTATGGCCGCGACTACGCCGCCCAGGTGGCCAACGTCATCACCTACCGCGGCCGCAGCTCGGTGCGCGACATGGCGCGCGCTCTGGGGTTCTCGCAAGGCCAGCAGGACGCCTGGAGCAAGCAACTCGGCCAGTGGGGAAGTCTGGCCGAATCGCCTCATGTCGAGGACATCCCCGAACCGGTGATCGACCTGGCGCTGCAGATCTCCAATCTGCCGCGGCACATGGGCATCCACTCCGGCGGCATGGTGATCTGCGACCGTCCGATCGCCGACGTCTGCCCGGTGGAATGGGCACGGATGGAGAACCGCAGCGTGCTGCAGTGGGACAAAGACGACTGCGCGGCAATCGGTTTGGTGAAGTTCGACCTGCTGGGTCTCGGTATGCTGTCGGCTTTGCACTACGTCATCGACCTGGTCGCCGAGCACAAGGGCACCGAGGTCGACCTGGCCAAGCTGGACCTGTCCGAGCCCGCGGTCTACGCGATGCTGCAGAAGGCCGACTCCGTAGGCGTGTTCCAGGTGGAGTCCCGCGCGCAGATGGCCACCCTGCCCCGCCTGAAGCCGCGGGTGTTCTACGACCTGGTGGTCGAGGTCGCGTTGATCCGTCCGGGCCCCATCCAGGGCGGATCGGTGCATCCCTACATCAAGCGCCGCAACGGGGAGGAACCGGTCACCTACGACCATCCGTCGATGGAGTCGGCGCTGCGAAAGACACTCGGGGTTCCGCTGTTTCAGGAACAACTCATGCAACTTGCGGTGGACTGCGCCGGCTTTTCCGCCGCCGAGGCCGACCAGTTGCGCCGTGCGATGGGATCCAAACGCTCGACCGAGCGGATGCGCCGGCTGCGGGGCAGGTTCTACGACGGCATGCGCGAGCGTCACGGCGTCACCGGAGAGGTGGCCGACCGGATCTACGAGAAACTGGAGGCTTTCGCCAATTTCGGTTTCCCGGAAAGCCATTCGTTGAGCTTCGCGTCGCTGGTGTTCTATTCGTCGTGGTTCAAGCTGCACCATCCGGCGGCGTTCTGCGCTGCGCTGCTGCGGGCACAGCCGATGGGTTTCTACTCGCCGCAGTCGCTGGTGGCCGACGCCCGCAGGCACGGCGTCACCGTGCACGGGCCCGATGCCAACGCCAGCCTGGCGCACGCCACCCTGGAGAATGAAGGCCTCGAAGTGCGACTCGGCCTCGGCAGTGTCCGCCACATCGGCGATGAATTGGCCGAGCGGATGGTCGACGAACGAAAAGCCAACGGACCGTTCACCTCTCTGCTGGACCTCACCCAGCGGATTCAGTTGAGCGTTCCGCAGACCGAGGCGCTGGCCACCGCCGGAGCGTTGGGCTGCTTCGGGATCACTCGCCGCGAAGGACTGTGGGCCGCGGGCGCGGCCGCCACACAACGTGCCGACCGGTTGCCGGGAGTGGGGTCGTCATCGCATATCCCCTCGCTGCCAGGCATGACCGAACTCGAGTTGGCCGCAGCCGACGTGTGGGCGACCGGCATCTCGTCCGACAGCTACCCCACCCAGTTCCTGCGCGAGAACCTCGACGCGCTCGGCGTCGTTCCCGCGGACAAGCTGCTGGAGGTGCCCGACGGGACCCGGGTACTGGTGGCAGGGGCGGTGACGCACCGACAGCGGCCCGCGACGGCGCAGGGCGTCACGTTCATCAACCTCGAGGACGAGACCGGGATGGTGAATGTCCTGTGCTCGCGCGGAGTTTGGAGCCGGCACCGCAAGCTGGCACAGACGGCGTCGGCGCTGCTGATCCGCGGTCAGGTGCAGAACGCCACCGGCGCGGTCACCGTCGTCGCCGACCGCATAGGCAAGCTCAACATGACCGTCGCCTCTCGCTCCCGTGACTTCCGATGAGCGCAGCGAAGCGGAACATCCAAGCCTCGGCCGATGAGCGCAGCGAAGCGCACGGTGGGTTATTCAGCCGAAGGCGTCGACCACACCTTGTCGATGCTGATCTTCAGCCGCGTGCTGAACGCGGCGAGAAACTCCTCGGTCATGCCCATGCTGACTGCGTAGTCGCGGTACTTGCTCTGATACTTCTCGTCGGCGATCGGATCGGCATCGACCTCATCGATCCTGGCCTCACCAGCGACGACGACAGTCCCTCTGCCGTTGCCGTCGGAGTCAAGGTTCAGGCTGACCCGGGGACGGGCCTTGATGTGGGAGAGCTTCGCTGCGTTCGGCATGGAGTAGACGGTGATCTCTGTGCCGTCGAAGAAAAACCACACCAGGCGGGGGACCGGCTGACCGGACTTTGCGACCGTCGTCAACCAGACGTACTTATCGGACGAGAGCCTGTCGGAAACTTCTTGTGTCAGTTCGACTGTCATGTGTCCGAATGTAGTCTCGCGCCATGACCTTGAACCTGTCCATCGATGAAGTCCTGACCACCACACGTTCGGTGCGCAAGCGGCTCGATCTCGAGAAGCCGGTGCCGCGCGAGGTGCTGCTGGAATGTCTGGACCTGGCGCTCCAGGCGCCGACGGGTTCCAACGCCCAGGGCTGGCAGTGGGTCTTCGTCGACGATCCCGAGAAGAAGAAGGCGATCGCCGACATCTACCGGCACAACGCCACGCCCTACCTCGACGCGCCCAAGCCCGAGTTCGGCGATGTGCGCGACGAGCAGAGACCTCTCGTCACCAGCTCCGCGAAATTCCTCAACGAACACCTGCACGAGGTACCGGTGATGATGATCCCGTGCCTTCAGGGCCGTCCGGACGGCGAGCCGGCGGGCAAGTCGGCGAGCTTCTGGGGCTCACTGCTACCCGCTGCGTGGAGTTTCATGCTGGCGCTGCGCTCGCGCGGCCTCGGCTCGGCATGGACGACGCTGCATCTGATCGGCAAGGGCGAGAAGCTGACCGCCGAAGTTCTTGGCATTCCGTTCGACGAGTACAGCCAGGGCGGCCTGTTCCCGATCGCCTACACCAAGGGCACCGACTTCCGGCGTGCCAAGCGCCTGCCCGCCGAGGAGTTCGCGCACTGGAACGCGTGGTAACAGTCAGACCGCCCCGTTGAATCCGTGCTGCCGCCACGCCTCGTAGACGACCACGGCCGCCGCGTTCGACAGGTTCAGCGACCGCCTGCCTGCCAGCATCGGAATGCGCAGCTGCGCCGTGATGTGCGGGTCGGCCAGCGTCGCCGCGTCCAGGCCGCTGGGTTCGGGTCCGAACATCAACACATCCGCCGGTTGGTAGGCCACGTCGGCGAATGACTCGGAGGCATGCGCGGTGAACGCATACACACGCCGCGGTGCCAGGGCATCCCATGCCGCGGTCAGGTCAGGGTGGACGGTGACCGACGCCAGGTCGTGGTAGTCCAGACCAGCGCGTCGCAGTTTCGGTTCGGACAAATCGAATCCGAGTGGTTCGACCAGATGCAATTCGCACCCGGTTGCGGCAACCATTCGGATCGCATTACCTGTGTTGGGTGCGATACGCGGCGAAACGAACATCAGGTTGAACACGACGCGGTATTTCCTTTCCGTATGCGAGTGCTCGGAAGGCTACGTCTGTCGAGGTCAACAGAAGAATCAACGTCGATCGAGCGTCAACGCGAGATCATCCAGCAATGGGCCGATCTGAACAACCATGCCGTCGTCGGCTGGGCCTCCGACATCGACGTGTCGGGGTCGGTAGACCCGTTCGATACGCCAGAGTTAGGCAAGTGGCTCAACCAACGGGCACCGGATTGGGACATTATCTGCGCGTGGAAACTCGACCGTCTCGGCAGGAACGCAATCCAGCTCAACAAGTTGTTCGGCTGGTGGAACGAGCACGGCAAGACGGTGGTGTCGTGCTCGGAGTCGATAGACCTCGGGAACTGGGCGGGCCGGATGCGAACGTGTTCATCTCGGGCCTTGCGCCCCGCTTCCCTTTCTAGAGTATTCGCTATTTAGTGGTTCAGCGAACGATTTTGTCTCTCAGGACCATTACTGGCTAGCCTCGGGAACATTGGCGGTAATCCCAGCTAGGCTGCGGTAATTCGTTCACACTGAGAATATACAGGCGACCACTTAGCGCGGCCTGCGATTGCTTGCGTTGGTAATTAAATTGTCTCCGTTGGCAATTAAATGCCTGCCGCCACATCGCCACAGTGTTGTGCCGACCAGGCGCTGAGCGCATAGCTACATTCACGTCAATTTGTGACGCAGATCACAAGGATGCGGAAATGAAGAAGGAGGGCGGAAATGACTAAACACTCCGCCGACACCACCAGCACCACGAAGAAGTTCCTCGCCGCCGGCGGTTTAGCGTTTAGCCTGGCTGGCTTCGGTCTGTTTGCGGGCGTCGGCACCGCCGTTGCGGACGGCACAGACGCTTGCTGGGGCGGGATTCCCTCGCCGGGGGACACAGCGGCGGGGGCATTTGACGCCGCTAGCAGCGCCGGGGACGTCGGGGGCGACGATGCCGGATCCCGAGGAGGCTGGCTGCGAGACTTCACGCCTCACATCGTCTGCGCCGGCCAAGTCTTTCCCGGCGGAGTCGTCTTTTCCGGGCGCCACGTTCACTGGATGGGGCGGATGCACGAAGGCCCGGCTAGCCCCGTGGGCGAGAGTTGCCGGAAAGCGTCGCGACGGGAACGGACGGCAGGAAAGTCTGACGTAAACAAATTTGCCACGCCCGAGACGTGGCCCCAAACAATCGCGTGGTTTTCTTGGTGACCTCCACGCGGTGATCTCGCGACGGATTTTTCGTTGTTTCACCCATCAGTAAATGGTTACCGGCTGGTTTACCCCCGACTAATCAACAGGGGCGTTGTAAACCCTGGCAAAGCAAAGGTCAAAGTCGAACTGGTCTAAGCTTTTCTTCGATCTGCGGTATGAGCACCGTTTCGTAATCCGGCTCAGGCAGACGGTATCGAGATGCTGAGAATGCCCAACCTCGGTGTATCAATCCCCAAAGATTCTGGTTTCCCAAAAATCTGGTGCTTCTGAAGTGCAGCACATGCGAAGAAGGGGCGCCCTTATGGGGCGCCCCTCCTGGTCGAGATTGTGGGTCAGCGACCGTCGCCGAAGGTCGAGGTGGCCGAGCCGACGGTGGCATGGGGTTGGTTCCCGTACACCCAGTTGTAGTGACCAATGTCAGCCTGCGCGGGGCCGGCAAGCCAAGAACCGCGGCGGCGAGGCCGCTGGCGACGATAGAAGCAAATCCGAACTTCTTCATTTTGATGCCTTCTTCTTTGTCTTTCTGTATCGGCCGGTTTGGTCTTCTTCGTGCCGGTCTGATTGTCTAAACAGGGAGGTCAGGCCAATAATTCCGGTGGCAGAAATTGGTTGGTGGTTGGCAGGAATCAACCATGAACCCTGGCGCTGCGATGTGGTCGAGGCCACAGTTGGGCAAAGGTGACTCGCGGGCCATCGAGCCAGCGGCCCGTGGAACTTTGCACTTCCAACAGCACACACGAGCGGTGGGCACAGGGCACCGGGTGTGGGGGTACGTGGCCCGGCACGGGCCGACAACCCAACCCCGCGGCGGAGCCGGCAGTCCAATAGGGACTGTTTGCTCGCCTACGACGAAACGGCGTGACGCTGCCGTTCTGAACTCTGTCTGTTCAGTAAGAATTGTGGAATCAGCAGCTCATGACTGGCATACTCGACCAATTGCCAGGCGCGCAACGCCAGCCCGCAGATGCGGGCGAATTAGCAGGAAGCTTATGAACGACGCTCCAATACTGAAATACGGACACGCGACCGATAGTGCGGACGAGCCCCGGTGAGCGCTTTCTCGCAGCTCAAGCAGTCCGACGGAACCCTCGTCGATTTCGAACCAAAGGTGGCACCGCCCCCTAAGCGGCCACGCCGATGGGCGCTGTCCAATTGGCCGGTTCGCTGGAAAGTGTTCGCGATCGTATTGGTGCCCCTTGTTCTCGCCGGAGCGCTTGGCGGGTTGCGCATCTACAGCAGCGTGACCGAGACGACGGATTTGCGTCGCGCCGCCGATCGCACCGAAATGGTGCCGGCCATCGTGGACTACATGGCCGCGCTGAACGCCGCAATGTTGGCGAGTTCCACCGGAGGCGATCCGCAGGCCGCGCTCAGCGAGTTCGACTCCAGCAGGCAGCAACTGCAGCGCCGGTTGAGCGACACCGACATCGCGGACGACGTCAGCAAGGGCGTCACGAGCATGATCGACAACGGCCAGGCCCTGATGGACAAGGTCACGTCCAACAGCATCAACCTGTTCGAACGCGTCACCACCTATGCGCCGATTCTGCTGACCGCCGAGGACGCCATCAACGGCTCGGTACGCGTCGACGACGAACACATCACGGCCGAGACCCTCGGACTGTCCCGGGCGATCGGCGCCCGCGGCCAGATGCTGATGCAGCAGCTGCTGGTCAATCTCGGCGCGGAACTGCCCGAACCCGAACTGCGTACCCGGATGATCGCGCTCGCCGGTACCGAGCCGTCGACCCTGTTCGGCATGAGTCAGGTGCTCGGCGTCGGCTCGACCGAAGCGCAGAAACTGCAGGACGAGATGGTCAGGCGCCTGGCGATCATGTCCGATCCGCTGGCTGTGCTCGTCAACAATCCCGATCTGCGCGCCTCCGAAGGGGTCACCGACCAGATCGCCGGGCAGATCATCACCGACGCCACCGCGTCGGTCACCTCCACATTGGAGGAGCAGGCGTCGGCGCAGCGCGCAGCGGCGATCCGCGACGCGGCGATCGTCGGTGGCGCGTTCCTGCTGGCGTTGATCGTCGTCATCCTGGCGGCGCGGTCGCTCGTTCGGCCGCTGCGGCGGCTGCGGGACAGCGCGCTGCGGGTGGCCCACGACGACCTGGCCCGAGAAATCGAGCTCGTTCGTTCCGGTGACGACCCTGGGCCCATCGAACCTATTGCTGTGCACACCTCGGAGGAGGTGGGGCAGGTCGCACACGCCGTCGATGAACTGCATGAGCAGGCTGTGCTGCTGGCCGGCGAGCGGTCGCAGCTGCAGTTGCAGGTCGGCGACATGTTCGAAACCCTGTCGCGGCGCAGCCGTTCGCTTGTCGACCAGCAGTTGTCGCTCATCGACCGGCTGGAACGCAACGAGGAGGACCCCGAGCGGCTGGAGAGCCTGTTCCGCCTCGACCACCTCGCCGCGCGGATGCGCCGCAACGGCGCGAACCTGCTGGTGCTCGCGGGTGCGCGGGTGCCGCGCGAACAGGCTGAGCCGGTGCCGGTTTCGGCGGTCATCAACGCGGCGGCCTCCGAGGTCGAGGACTACGCCCGCGTGGTCACCGCGACGGTTCCCGACAGCGAGATCGTGGGCTCCGTGGCCGGCGACCTGGTGCATCTGGTCGCCGAGCTTCTCGACAACGCGTTGCGCTATTCACCCCCGATCTCACAGGTGCGGGTGTCCGCGGTGCACACCGGCAACGGCGGCCTTGGCATCGAGGTCAGCGACGTCGGGCTCGGCATGACCGACACGGACCTGCGCCTGGCCAACATGCGTCTGCAATCCGGCGGTGAGGTCAACCCCTACACCGCGCGGCACATGGGTCTGTTCGTGGTCGGACGGCTGGCGGCACAGCACAGTTTCGTGGTGACGTTGCGCAGCACCATCGCCGGGGACCCGAACTCGGGCACCACGGCCGGGGTGTACGTGCCCAAAGAACTCCTCAGTGGAGCGGATGCGCCCGACCAGTTCGCCGAGACCGAGGACGCCTCGCCCGCCGACACGCACGCGGGCATCGCGACGGCCTTGGCGCTCGATGAAGACGATGGGCACAACTGGGCCGACGAGCACGACGAGGACTACCTCAACGGTCACTCCGAGGTGCCGGTCGCGTTGTTGCCGCACCGCGATCCCGGCGCCAGCGGCATATCCGATATCCCGGCGTCGCTGGCGGTGCCTGCGGCCGCGCAGCCGGACCAGACCGACGACGACTGGCCCGAGGATGAGTGGCCCGAAGACGCGATGCCTGCACAGACAACGCCGGACTATCAGGCCTACGAGCCCGTCGACGACGAGGAGTGGGGCGCGCCGATCCCGGCCCCGGCTGACCGGCCGACCGACACGTCCGGCTTCTTCGCTGCCCGCGCGCACGCCGCAGGCAACGGTGTCGGCGCCCCTGCTTTCGAAGCGCAGGAGCAGCAGGCTCCGCCAGAGCCTCAACCGGAGGCCCCGCCAGAGCCGCAGCAGCAGCCCGAGGTCGAACCCGCACGTCACACTGTGGCGGATACGTCGGGGGCGGGCTCGGATGACGCGATCTACCAGAAGATGCTTTCCGAATGGCTGGTCGATCCGAGCGACCTGGCCAACAGCGAGGATCTGAACTGGGAATCGGTGTGGGACAGCGGTTGGTCGGCGGCCGAAGCGGCGGACGAAACGCCGGTGCAGCAGCACACCGAAGAGGGTCTGCCGATGCGCGAGCCCGGCGTCCGGCTGGTGCCGGGCGCGGCTGAATCCGCTGTTAGCGGCGGTGGGCATCACCGCAACGGCGGCGCTCACCGGAACACCGACGGCGACGACGAGGTAGCATCGGCGGCTGAGTTCGGCTCCGCAGGGCCGGACGCATCATCCACAGGCGGAGCACAATCCCCTAGCACGCTGGGGGATCATCCGCAGCGCGACCCCGATGCCGTTCGCGCGAGTATCAGCAGCCATTTCGGCGGCGTACACGCGGGCCGCTCGCAGGCGCGAGAGACCAGAGGAACAGATAGCCCATGACGCCCTCGGGTTGGGCCCACGGCCGCAGGCCAGGGGAGAGCGGTGGGGGCACTCCCCACGCAAGCGGGGGGCCCATCCACCCGGAGGGTAGGGGGACGACCGGGGATCGGACGCAGCCGCCACGTTCGACGCAGCGTGATTCGCTCGACTGGCTGGTCTCCAAGTTCGCTCGCGAAGTATCCGGCGTGACCCATGCGGTCCTGGTGTCCGCCGACGGACTGTTGATGGCCTCCAGTGAGCACATCCCGGTTGAACGTGCCGACCAACTCGCGGCCGTGGCCTCCGGGCTGGCCAGCCTGTCGACCGGCGCGGCGCAGCTGTTCGACGGCGGCTATGTCATGCAGTCCGTGGTCGAGATGGAGAACGGCTATCTGCTGTTGATGAGGGTCGGCGATGGTTCGAATCTGGCCACGCTTGCCTCGCGGAATTGCGATATCGGCCAAATCGGTTACGAGATGGCGATTCTGGTGGAACGAGTGGGCGCCGTGGTCCAGTCATCACGGCGGCGTGCGCCTCAGCATTCGTGAGTGGCCTATGGACCATCCGGAGGGTAGCACCGACGCGACCGGGGCTCCGCTGTGGGAACGGGAGGTCGCGGACGAACCGAGTCTGGTCCGGCCGTACACGCTGACGGCCGGCCGCACCGAGCCGCGGGTCCATCTGCCGCTGGAGGCGCCGATCGGGAGACTACCGTCGGCCAAGCCGCCCCGGTGGCCCCGAAACGATGTGCGGGGTCAGATTCTCACAATGAGTGTCGATCTCCCGTCGGTCGCCGAGATCGCGGCTCAGCTGGCTGTGCCGCTCGGTGTGGCTCGGGTGCTGATCGGTGACCTGGTGACACAGGGTTACCTGCAGGTGCACACCACGCTCGACGGTTCGGCGACGAACGACGAGCGGCGAGAACTGATAGGAAGGACGCTGCGTGGCCTCAGGGCACTCTGAGAGGCGGCATGCCTCGACGGACTCCTCGGCGAGGCGGGCCGCCGCTTCGACGAAGATCGTCGTCTCCGGCGGGTTCGGCGCCGGCAAGACGACGTTCGTGGGGGCGATCTCCGAGATCATGCCGCTGCGGACCGAGGCGTTGGTGACCAACGCGTCGGAGGGTGTCGACGGCCTCGCCGCGACCCCGTTGAAGACCACCACGACAGTGGCCATGGACTTCGGCCGCATCACCCTCGACGAGGATTTGGTGCTGTACCTGTTCGGCACGCCTGGCCAGCGCAGGTTCTGGTTCATGTGGGACGACCTGATCCGCGGCGCCATCGGCGCGATCATCCTGGTCGACGTCCGACGCCTTCAGGACAGCTTCGCCGCGGTCGACTTCTTCGAGGCCCGCAATCTGCCCTTCCTGATCGCAATGAATGAATTCGACGGAGCACCAAGGCATTCCGCTCAGGCTGTGCGGAAGGCGCTGGCACTCTCGGATCGCATACCGGTGGTTTCCGTCGACGCCCGCGACCGCCACTCATGCCGGGCGGCGCTGATCGCGGTCACCGAGTACGCCCTCGACACCCTCGCCTCCCTGCCCGGCTGAATCGGTGGACACCGACGAAGAAGTCTGGACCGAAAGGGAGTTCGTCGCTCATGACTTCCGCGACGACGATCTCAGCCGCCTGCGCACCGAACGAGTGGTGTTCGATCAATGCGACTTCCGTGGTGTCGATCTCGCGGAATCCGTTCATGCCGGCTCGGCGTTCCGGAACTGCCGATTCGAGCGGGCCGCGCTGCACCACAGCACTTTTCGGCAGTGCAGCATGCTCGGCTCGGTGTTCACCGAATGCCGGTTGCGGCCCCTGTCCCTGGTCGAGGTCGACCTGACGTTGGCCGTCCTCGGGGGATGCGATCTCAGGGGTGTCGATCTGTCTGATTGTCGGTTGCGCGAAGCCGGCCTCGTCGAAGCCGACCTGCGCAAGGCGGTGCTGCGCCGCGCCGACCTGCGTGGCGCACGACTTCAGAAGACCCGCCTCGAGGAGGCCGATCTGCGCGGCGCTCTCACAGATCCGACGCTGTGGACCACCGCCACCCTGCGCGGCGCAAAGATCGACATCGACCAGGCGCTCGCCTACGCCGCGGCCCACGGTCTGAACATCCACGGGGAATAACCGCTGCCGCGTTCGGAATGGCGTCGGGTCAGCCCACCACCATCGACTTCGAGGCCGAGCGGCAGCTCGCCGCGCCAAAGCGGTTGCAACCGTTTACTGTTCGCACGCCCTGCGGACCCGATCTTGCGTATCCGGTCGAACTGCTCGTGGCTGGTGAGATCGATCCGCAGGTCGGTCTGCGAGTGTCGTGGGAGAACGTGTCCGACGCCGCTGAGGCGCTGCTTTCCCGCCGCGTCGTAGGCAAGGCGGTTCTGGACGTGGCGTAAGGACAGGCGAATCCCGCCTGTGGCGGCGCGGTTAGGTGGAGGATCGACTCCATACCGCGACGGCATTGGAGACGAAGATGGGCGCTACCTGGGACACGATCGATCGCTATGTCGTCATCTCGACCGATACGCATGCGGGTGCGGACCTCTACGACTACAGGCAGTACCTACCGGCGCAACTGCACGACGATTTCGATGCGTGGGCGAAGACCTATGTGAGTCCGTTCGACGACCTGATCATCGCGACCGCGAAACGCAACTGGGACCACGAACTGCGCATGTCGGAGATGGACGCCGACGGGGTGGCCGCCGAGGTGCTGCTGCCCAACACCGTGCCCCCGTTCTTCCCGACCACACCGAACATCACGATCAGCCTGCCGCGCACCCGCGAGGAGTTCGAACAGCGATGGGCGGGAGTGCAGGCCCATAACCGGTGGCAGGTCGACTTCTGCTCACTGGCGCCTGCGCGGCGGCGCGGACTCATCCAGATTTTTCCCCACGACGTCGACCTGGCCCTCGAAGAGATCCGTTGGGGTGCACAGCAGGAGTGCTTCGGCGGAGTGCTGCTGCCCGCCGTCTCGCCCGGTGATCCGAATGTCGCCCCGCTCTTCCACACCCGCTATGACCCGATCTGGGCGCTGTGCACGGAGCTCGATCTGACCTTGGTTCAGCACGCGGGCGCGGGCAGTCCGGTGATGCCGATGGATCAGCCGGCGTCCAACGCCGTGCTGGTCACCGAGATGGCGCTGTGGGCCCAGCGCACGGTCAGCCACCTCATCCTCGCCGGGGTTTTCGAGCGCCACCCGACGCTGCGCTTCGTACCGACCGAGCAGGGCACCCTGTGGCTACAAGATCAGATGATGATGCTCGACGTCATGGTGCCCAGCATGAAATCCGAAGCGGGCAACCGCACCTACGGGATGTTCGGCGGGTCGTCGATCGATGAGCTGACGTTGGCGCCTAGCGAGTATGCGAAACGCAACTGCTACCTGGCCTCCGAACTCACGCCGTTCGAGAAGTCGATGGTCGACTACATGGGCGCCGATCACGTCATGTGGGGCAGCGACTATCCCCACGAGGAAGGCTTTGCGCCGCATTCGAAACTGGCCATCCGGTGGGCTCTGCACGACCAGTCCGAGGACACCTGCCGCAAGATTCTGGGAGGCAATGCGGCCCGCCTGTACCGCTTCGATCTGGACGCCCTCGCGCCGATCGCCGCCGAGATCGGACCGACGGTCGAGGAGGTGAAAACACCGTTGGGGGACACGGGTTACGTCTCTCCGCCCGCCTTCGGTTACCGGCCGTTCGAGGGCGGCCTCGCTCTGAAGCGACTCGCCCCGGCGCGCACGGCCTGAGCAGACGGGCTACGGATCCTTCACGAGGATCGCGCGGGTGCTGCAGAACATCCGGTCAGTTGGCGGCGGCCAGCCGGATCTTCCACCGCACCACGGCCAGGTAGCCGATGCAGATCATCCCTTGCATGGCCATGTTGAACCACCACGCGCCCGCGGTGTGCTTCCAATGCGAGTCCTGCGGTGTCAGCGGGCCCGGTACGAGCCTTATCAGATCGATCGTCGATGCCGTCGAGGCGAATCCCCAACGGGCCGGGGTGATCCACGCCATCTGGTCGAGCACGATGCGACCGGTCACCGGGATCATGCCGCCCTGGAACACCAACTGCGACATGATCGCGATCACCAGCAGCGGCATGATCTGCTCGTTCGACTTGGCGATCGACGAGAGGGCCAGGCCGACCATTGCTGCGCCGACACAGCACGCCGCAACGTCGACGTACAACTCCAGGGACCGGTTGGGTAGCACCGCGCCGCTCTCGACGGCGCCCGGACCCCAACCCTTCCCCCAAATGTTGATGGCGACGACAATGCCCGACTGCATCAATGCAAACAGAGAGAAGACGAAGACTTTGGCGAGCATGTATGCGGTCGTGGACAATCCGACCGCCTGCTCGCGCAGGAAGATCGCTCGTTCGCCGATGAGGGCCCGGATCGTCAGCGCGGTGCCCATGAAGATTGCGCCCACGTTGAGCAGCACCAGAATCTGTCCCGGTTCGTTCGGCGCTTCGCCGCCCTTGATCGCGGGGACGGGAATGCCGAAGCCGACGTCTCCGGGCACCGACAGCGACAGTGCGCCCATGATGAACGGCAGAAACGCCAGGAAGAGGAAGTAGCCGCGATCCGAAATGATCAGTCGCATCTGGCGGCGGGCGATGGTGGAGAACTGCTTGGGCAGGCTCGTCTTGGTCGGCTCGCCGAGGTCGGACGGTGCCTCGATCGGCGGTGGTGGCGCCGGGGGCCCGTGTTGGGCGAGGTACCGCGCTTTGGCCCCATCCGGGTCGCCGGCCACGGTGCTGAAGATGTCGGCCCAGTTGGTGGTGCCCATCGACGCGCCGATCTGATCGGGTGCGCCGTAGAACGCCGTCTTGCCGCCGGGTGCCAACAGCAGTACCTGATCGCACACGTCGAGGTAGGTCAGCGAGTGCGTGACCACCAGAACCACGCGACCTGCGTCGGCCAGTTGACGCAGCATCGTCATGACCTGCCGGTCCAGCGCGGGATCAAGACCTGAGGTGGGCTCGTCGAGGATCAGCAGCGACGGACCCGTCAACAGCTCCAGCGCCACCGACGCGCGCTTGCGCTGGCCGCCGGAGAGCTTGTCCACCCGGGTCTCCAGATGCTGGGTCATCTCGAGTTCCTCGAGCACCTGCATGACGACCTGTTCGCGATCGGCCTTGGTGGTGTCCGGCGGCAACCGTAGTTCGGCGGCGAACATCAGCGCCTGCCTGACGGTCAGCTGGCCGTGCACGACGTCGTCCTGCGGCACCATCCCGATTCGGGAGCGCAATGAGGCGTACTCGGCGTGCACGTTGTGACCCTCGAACGCCACCGTGCCCGTCGTCGGATGCGTGTACCCGGCAATCAACTTCGCAAGGGTCGACTTGCCCGCACCTGAGGGGCCGATAACGGCGGTCAACGTGCCGGGGCGCGCCGCGATCGTGATGCTGTCCAGCAGCGTCTTGTTGTTCTCGATCGTCCACGTGACACCGTGCACCTCGAGGCCGCCGGTTTTGGTGGCCGCGGCGGTCTCGGTGCGACGGGCCAGCGTGCCGCCCGTGAACACCAGGTCGATGTTGCCGATCGTGACGGTATCGCCGTCGCGCAGCATCGCCGAGTCGACGCGGGCTCCGTTGACGAACGTGCCGTTGATGCTGCGGTTGTCCCGGATCTCGGTTCCGCTGGGCGTGGGCAGCAGAGTCGCGTGATGACGCGACGCGAGCACGTCGGGCACGACGATGTCGTTATCGGTCGCGCGGCCGATCTTGATGGCGCCCGGGGTGCCCGCTGCGGCGGGCTTGCCCGGCCGCAGGATCTTCAGCATGCTCGTCGCGAGGTTGCCCTCAGGCGCGCGTGGGGCCGCGGTCGGGCCCATCGCAGTCACCGACTCGAGTGCCGGTTGCGATATCGGCTGCGATATCGGGGGTTGCCGCACCGGCGCCGAGGGCATACGGCTGCCGGCCGCTGTGCGCGGCCGGTTGCGGCGCCGACGGGTACCGCGGTGGTTGCGGCCCGGACGGGTATCCGGGTGGAGCCGTTTTCGAACGCGGCCCGCTCGACGGGGGCGTCTGCGGCCGTGACACCGGTGGCTGGGACAGGTGGGGCTGGGGCGCCGGCCCCTGCGTGGGCCAGGAGGTGTCGCCTCCGCGCTCCGGGCTGATCGACACCGATTGGGTCGGCGTCCGACCCGCGGCGCCCTGGTGCCGGCCGACCTCGAAACGTCAGCTGCGGTCCGTCGGGGTTGCCGATGTTGAGGCGCTGACCGTCTTGGATGTCGACCGAGGGCATCCGCCGGTTGTTGACGTACATCCCGTTGAGGCTGCCGTTGTCGATGGCGACCCAGCGGCCCTGGTCGAACCGCAGCACAAGGTGTGCGCGGGAGATCAACGGATGTGCGATACGGACGTCGGCGCGCAGGTCACGGCCGACAACGACGTCGTTGCCCGGCGCGAAGCTTCGGGTCGACCCGTCGTATCGAACGGTCAGCGCGGGCGGGGCTGGTCGGCTCATCGCGACCAACTCTAACGGTAGGAACCCGATTGCGGCGCAGGTCCGGAACCGTCGTCAGTGAGCCGTCATCGACAGGGGATGCACCATCGGGCGGTGTCGGTGATCTGGTGCAGTGCCGCCATGCGCTCGGCCCGCGTCGTGATGACGTGAGCGAACGCGGCGTCGACGGAGGTGACGCCGTCTCGCGCCGAGCCCCAGTACCGGCCGATCACCACGACGCGCTCGTCATCGACGACGAGGTATTCGACGGGATCGACGTGCACGTCGTAGAGCGAGTCGATGCGCCCCCAGACGCAGGCGATCATGTCGGCCGGACCCCGGTGCTCACCGCCGACACCGTGTGGCATGCCCGCGCTCACCGTGCCGACGAAATCGTCGGTGAGAAGCGCGAACAGCCCCTCTGCGTCGGATCGGGCAATGGCGTCGTAGAAGCGTTGGGCGACGGCGGTGGGATTGGACGTGAGAACGGACACGGACGCCTCCAGCACAGTATTAGAGAGTGATCTCTATTATCATAGGGCGATGCCGCGTCCCGCGCGATACACCGTCGACGAACTGCTCGACGCCGCTGCGGCGTTGTTGACCGACGGGGGCCCGACCGCGGTGACGATGTCGGCGGTCGCGCGCGCGGTCGGCGCGCCCAGCGGCTCGATGTATCACCGCTTTCCGACCAGGGCGGCGCTGTGCGGCGGATTGTGGATCCGCACCGAGGAGCGCTTCCACGCCGGCCTCACCGCCGCGCTGTCGGCGTCGGAGGAACCGCAGACACGGTGTGTCGCCGCCGCCCGGTTCACGGTGCAGTGGTGCCGTGAGCATCCGAGTGAGGCGCAGGTGCTGCTGGCGGGCGCCGACGCGCTGTGTGCTGCCGACTGGCCAGATCACCTGACCGCAGCCAGGCGGCGTCTGCGCCGCAAACTACGTCAAGTGCTGGCAGAGCTGCCCGGCGACGCCGATCGGGTCAACGCGGCCATCGTCGACATTCCGTACGCCGTCGTGCGTCGACATCTGCTCGCCGGGGGAGTGATTCCCAAAACCGCGGACGACATCGTCGCGGACTGTGCCGGCGCGCTGATCGCGGCCGGCTGAAATGTCGCCGTCCTACGGCGAGTCGCGCGCCGTCGCCTGCCGGTTCGTGGTGTCGTAGTTCATGGTGTCTATGGCGCCTGCAGTCCTGATGATGAGTGCCGCGGCGGCCGTGAGCGTGGCCATGGCGCCGACAGTCGCTGCGCAGCCTTCCTATCCCACCGACGACCGGGGCTTCATCGGCTCCGAAGTGCGCTGCGAAGCGCCCCAGTCGGCGGTGACGTTCGCCCGAACCGAACAGTCGCTCGTCGCGATCTGCGCGGACCCCCACGGCCGCTACGAATACCGCGGCGCTCGATTGGGCGACGACGCAGTGCTCATCGTCGTTGCCGAACCAACGGTGCCCGGCGAGTTCTTTGCACAGAAAGACGGAGTCACCTACACGGTTACCGCGAAAGACCTCGTCATCAAGTCTGACGAATGGGTGCGCTCCGAACCGGTTCTGCAGTTAGGGGCGCCCCCGCTGCTGGCGGTGGAGGTGCCTATCCCGAAGCCGCCGCTGAGCGGCTAACCGGGGGAGCCCGTCACCACGCAGTGCGTGTGGGTGTAGATGGTGGCCATGCACTCGTTGCAGTGCGTGCACTTCGATCGGATCGTGTGCGCGTCGCCGTCATCCTTGATGCGGTTGATCAGGTCCGGTTCAGCGAGCAGCGCGCGTGCCATCGCGACGAAGTCGAAGCCCTCGGCCATCGCGAGGTCCATCGTCTCGCGATTTGTGATGCCGCCCAACAGGATCAGCGGCATCTTGAGCTCGGCACGGAACAGTTTCGCGTCGTCCAGCAGATATGCCTCATGGTAGGGGTACTCGCGGAGGAACTTCTTGCCGGTCATGCGGATTCCCCACCGCAGCGGCGGCTTGAAGGCGCCGGCGAACTCCTTGATCGGCGCGTCGCCGCGGAACAGGTACATCGGGTTGACCAGTGAGCTGCCCGCCGTGAGCTCGATGCCGTCGAGCCCGCCGTCCGCCTCCAGCCACTTTGCGGTCTGCAGGGACTCCTCCAGGGAGATACCGCCACGCACACCGTCGGCCATGGTCAGTTTCGCGGTCACCGCGATCGGGTTGCCTTCCTTCTCCACCGCCCGTCGCACCGCCATCACCATCCCGCGCGCCACCTTGGCCCGGTTCTCGAGCGATCCGCCGAATTCGTCAGTGCGCCGGTTGATCAGCGGGCTGAGGAACGAACTCGCGAAATAGTTGTGCCCCAGGTGGATTTCGACCGCGTCGAAGCCGGCCTCGATTGCGAAACGGGCCGCGGTGGCGTGCGCGCCGATGATGTCGTTGATGTCATCCCGGGAAGCTTTCTTGGCGAAACGCATCGACAACGGGTTGAAGAATCGCACCGGCGCGTACGCCTTGGCCTTGTTCGAGCGTGCGTTGGCGACCGGACCGGCGTGTCCGATCTGCGCGCTGATCGCGGCGCCTTCGGCGTGGATGGCCTCGGTGAGCGTCTTCAGCCCGGGTATGGCTTCCTGACGCCAGTAGATCTGCTTGCCCTCGGTCCGGCCCCCCGGCGACACGGCCAGATAGGCGACCGTGGTCATGCCGACCCCGCCCGCGGCAGGCAGCCGGTGGTAGGTGATCAGGTCGTCGGTGACGAGCGCGTTCGGCGTCGACGCCTCGAAAGTCGCCGCCTTGATGATGCGGTTGCGCAGCGTCACCGGGCCGAGCTTGGCCGGGGTGAACACATTGGGCTGCGTGTTCATGGTTCAAAGACTGCCACAGTGTCATGTCAGACTGGCTGCCGTGGGTGCGATCACACTGGACGGTAAGGCCACACGCGACGAGATCTTCGTCGACCTCACCGAACGGGTCGCGGCGCTGACCGCCGCAGGCCGCACGCCCGGATTGGGCACGGTGCTGGTCGGCGATGACCCCGGCTCACACGCGTATGTCCGGGGTAAGCATGCCGACTGCGCCAAGGTGGGCATCAACTCGATCCGTCGCGATCTGCCCGCCGACATCAGCCAGGCCAAGCTTGACGAGACCATCGACGAGTTGAACGCCAACCCCGAGTGCACCGGCTACATCGTGCAGTTGCCGCTGCCCAAGCATCTCAACGAGAACGCAGCGCTCGAGCGCGTGGATCCGGGCAAAGACGCCGACGGCCTGCATCCGACGAATCTGGGCCGGCTGGTGCTCAACGCCCCCGCGCCGCTGCCGTGCACCCCGCGCGGCATCGTCCATCTGCTGCGTCGCTACGAGGTCGAGATCGCCGGCGCCGAGGTCGTGGTGATCGGCCGCGGCGTGACGGTCGGCAGGCCGCTGGGGCTGCTGCTGACCCGTCGCTCCGAGAACGCGACGGTTACGTTGTGCCACACCGCGACTCGCCACCTGCCGCAACACACCCGAGAGGCCGACATCATCATCGCCGCGGCGGGGGTGCCGCACATGGTGACCGCCGAGATGGTCCGCCCCGGGGCTGCCGTCATCGACGTCGGAGTCAGCCGCGACGACGCGGGCAAGCTGGTCGGCGACGTGCACCCCGACGTGTGGGAGGTGGCCGGTCACGTGTCACCCAACCCCGGCGGCGTCGGCCCGTTGACGCGCGCGTTCCTGCTCACCAACGTGGTCGAACGAGCAGAGGCGCTGGCAGCGACGAGCGCTCGCGCGAAGAGCCAATAAGCCCGCCGTGACGCTGAGGGAGTTCGCGCGCAAGGTCTTCGGCGGGCAGTGGCCGATCCTGTTGCCCGCACTGATCCTGATCGCGGCCTTCGGCCTGGTGATTGCCGGGTACTGGCGTCGCGGCGCGCTGGTGATCGCGATCGGGGTAGCGGTCGCCGCCGTGCTGAGGCTGACCCTGCCCGAGGACCGTGCGGGCCTGCTGGCGGTGCGCAGTCGGGCCATCGACGTGGCCACGACGGCCAGCGTCAGCGCGACGATCCTGTACATCGCCTGGACCATCGATCCGCTGGGCACCAGCTGACTCGCAGCTCGTCGAAAAGCTCGCGTCGCGCTGGCCCGCTGGTTCGGTCGAACGTGAGCTTGTGCGCGAGATTTCATCGATACTTCGAACACAGAGCTCACGCTCGGCGAGCGGCCGTCAGCTCAGCGTCGCGCGAATGCCCACCGTGACATAGGGCAGCGCCAGGCCGGTGGAGTTCGCCAGCGCGGGATGGGTCGTGAGCAGTTCGCGGACGCGGTCGAGCGTGCGGGTGCGCACCTTCTCCGGCGAGGTGATGCAGTAGCTGCGCGATGCGACCAGATCGATGAGCGCCTGCGGCGTCAGGTAATTCGTCCACTCGACGCGGTGATGTTCGACATCGGTGAATACTTCCGGCAGCGTGGTCTTGTCGTTGAAGTGGGCGTCCTCGTGGCCGATGATGCGCCCAAGATCCTTGACCCAGCCCAGCCGCTCGTCGCGGGAGTTCCACACCAGCCCCAGGCGGCCGCCGGGTCGAAGCACCCGCGCCACCTCCTTGACGGCGCGTTCGGTGTCGAACCAGTGCCAGGCCTGCGCCACCAGCACAGCGTCGACGCTGTCGTCGGGCAGTGGGATGTCCTCGGCGGTGCCCAGCAGTGCAGGCGTGTCGGGCAGCGAATTGCTCAGCAGCTCGAGCATCTCCGCGATCGGATCGACGGCCACCACATCGAGGCCGCGCTCGACCAGCCGCGTCGTCAGCTTTCCCGTTCCTGCGCCGAGATCGAGCACATCGCGTGCGTTGGCCGGCAGCAGCCAGTCGATGACCTCCGGCGGATACGACGGCCTGCCGCGTTCGTACGCCGCGGCTTCCGCACCGAATGACAGTGAGCGCTGCGGGCTGCCGGTCATGAGCGAGGCGCCAACTCCAGAGTCTTACGGATCAACTCGCCCACCGCCTCCGTCTCGACCAGGAAACCGTCGTGGCCATAGATCGAGTCGACCACGTTCAGCTGGGTACAACCCGGCAGCAGCTCGGCCAATTCCTCCTGCAGCCGCAGGGGATAGAGCCGGTCTGACGTGATGCCGCCGACCACCACGGGCACCGGGCAGTTTCGCAGCGCGGCCTCCACGCCTCCGCGGCCGCGCCCGACGTCGTGGCTGGACAGGGATTCGGTGAGCGCCACATACGTGCCCGCGTCGAACCGGGCCAACAGCTTGCGGCCCTGGTACTCGAGGTAGCTCTGCACCGAGAAGCGGCCACCGGTCGCCGGGTCCTCGTCACCCTGCGGGTCGTTGGCGAAGCGCTCGTCCAGTTCGGCCTCGCCGCGATACGTCAGGTGTGCAAAACGTCGCGCGATCTGCATGCCGGTGTCCGGCGACAGGCCGGTGCCGTAGTAGTCGCCGTTGCACCAGTTCGGATCGGACTTGATCGCCGCGACCTGAGTGCTCTGGGTGCCGATCTGGTCGGCGGTGGCGCGGGCCCCGACCGCAAGCACCAGGGCGGCGCGCACCTTGTCGGGATGGCCGACGATCCACTCCAGCGCGCGAGCGCCGCCCATCGAGCCGCCGACCACCGCGGCGACCTGGGTGATACCCAGCGCATTCAAGGCGGCCACATCAGCTTCTACCTGGTCGCGCACCGAGACGAGGGGGAATCTCGAGCCCCACGGCTTTCCGTCGGGATGCAGGGAGCTTGGGCCGGTCGATCCGCGGAAGCCGCCCAGCACGTTGGTGGCGACCGCACACCAACGGTCGGTGTCGATGGGCGCGCCGGGTCCGGCGACACCTTCCCACCACCCTTCCGTCTCGTCGCCCGGACCGGTCGGGCCCGTGACGTGTGAGTCGCCGGTGAGGGCGTGCAGCACGACGACGACGTTGTCGCGGTTCGGCGAAAGCTCGCCCCACCGCTGCACGGCGATCGTCACGTCGTCGACGACCGCACCGTTCTCCAGCGTCAGCGGACCGATGTCGACAAGGCCGACTTCCCCTTCGGCAGGCAGCGTTGCGGTCTGGTGCTCTTCGCGCACGCGTCCCCTGCCCTTCGGGCGTGGGCCCACATCGTCGTTCACGTTGACTTTCAGATCAAAGACGGTCATCAGAACGCCGCCGCGGTGTTCGGGTCCGTCGCTCCCGACGCACTGAACGGCTTGGCGGCGGCGAAGCCCTGCTCGAGGTCGGCCAGGATGTCGTCGATGCCTTCGATGCCGACGGCCAGCCGCACCAGTCCCGGCGTGACGCCGGTGGCCAGCTGCTCGTCGGGGGACAGCTGCGCATGCGTCGTGGACGCCGGATGGATGACCAGCGAGCGCACGTCACCGATGTTGGCGACGTGGCTGTGCAGTGTCAGGGCGTTGACGAATGCCTTGCCCGCGTCGACGCCCCCGGCCAGTTCGAACGCCAGCACCGCGCCTGTTCCCTTGGGCGCCAGCTTCTTTCCCAGCTCGTACCACGGCGAGCTGGGCAGGCCCGCGTAGTTCACGGACAGCACGTGCGCATGTCCGGCCAGGTACTCGGCGACCTTCTGCGCATTCTCCACGTGTCGCTCAACGCGCAGGCTCAGCGTCTCGAGTCCCTGGGCCACCAGGAAGGCGTTGAACGGGGAGGCCGCCGAACCGAGGTCGCGCAGCAGCTGCACCCGTGCCTTCAACGCGTACGCGGGCGGGCCGAGTTCGGCGAACACCACGCCGTGGTAGCTCGGGTCAGGCGTGGTGAAGCCGGGGAACTTGCCGTTGGTCCAGTCGAAGGTGCCGCCGTCGACGATCACACCGGCGATCGCCGCGCCGTGGCCGCCGAGGTACTTGGTGGCCGAGTGCACGACGATGTCGGCGCCGTGGGCCAGCGGTTGGATCAGGTACGGGGTGGCGACGGTGTTGTCGACGATCAACGGCACACCCGCGTCATGCGCGACCGCGGCCACGTTGGGGATGTCGAGGATGTCGTTCTGGGGGTTGGAGATGGTCTCTGCGAAGAAGGCCTTGGTGTTCGGACGCACGGCCGCGCGCCAGGACTCCAGATCGTCGGGGTTCTCCACGAAGCTGACGTCGATGCCGATCTTGGGCAGCGTGTAGTGGAAGAGGTTGTAGGTGCCGCCGTACAACCGCGGGCTGGAGACGATGTGGTCGCCCGCGTTGGCGAGGTTGAGGATCGCGAAGTGCTCGGCGGCCTGCCCCGACGCCAGGAACAGCGCGGCGACTCCGCCCTCGAGCGCGGCGATGCGCTGCTCGACGACGTCCTGCGTCGGGTTCATGATCCGCGTGTAGATGTTGCCCGGCTCGGCAAGGCCGAACAGCGCGGCGGCGTGCTCGGTGCTGTTGAACACATACGACGTGGTTTGGTAGATCGGCAGGGCGCGTGCGTTGGTCGCGATGTCGGGCGTCTGCCCTGCGTGGACCTGCTTGGTTTCGAACGCCCACCGTGCGGTGGGGTCGGCCTGGTCTTCGGTGGTCATTGGATTCTCCTGTTGTGATGGGCCTGCGGGAGCCAGGTGTCACGCACTGAAGTGACAACTGCGCACGCCGGACCTCCGCCTGTCTTCTCTGGGGGCCCGTCACAACGGACCCGCGCTTGCCGGTAACCGCCTGCTGACGGCTACTCAACCTGGTCAATCACCCGGGGCACCCCACCGCGGTTGGAGGGTTGCCGGCCAGCAAGCCGGGGCTTGACGCTGGCACTCATGACCGAGAAGTAGCGTATCGCACGTGGCTGGCTGGGTGCCAACCCCTTGCTTTCGCACGTCATGCGGTCGCCTGCGATCGTGTCGCTCCACCGCCGCGGGGTCATGGGGAATTCGCCCCCATTTTGTGGACCGGCCAAAAGCTACCCGTCAGTAGCTAAAGTGGCCGCTCACGAGGCCAAGGTGGCCCACGCGTAGCGTCGCATTCGACGCGATACTGATAGGGCCGCCGCGACAGCGCGGAGCTTCGTCGAACTGACCAAAAGACGCCGGGAGACCACCACATGAGCGATGAGCAGCCGACCATTATCTACACCCTGACCGACGAGGCGCCGCTGCTTGCGACCTATGGCTTTTTACCGATCATCCGAACCTTCGCCGAGCCGGCCGGGATCAACATCGAAACCAGCGACATCTCGGTGGCGGCGCGCATCCTCGCCGAGTTCGGCGATTACCTGACCGAAGAGCAGCGCGTGCCGGACAACCTGGGCGAGCTCGGCAAGCTGACGCAGTCGCCCGATACGAACATCATCAAGCTGCCGAACATCAGCGCGTCCGTGCCGCAGCTGGCCGCCGCGATCAAAGAGTTGCAGGAGAAGGGGTACGCGGTTCCCGACTATCCGGCGCAACCGAAGAACGATGAGGAGAAGACGCTCAAGGAACGCTACGGCAAGATACTCGGCAGCGCCGTGAACCCCATACTGCGCGAAGGAAATTCAGACCGTCGCGCCCCCAACGCGGTTAAGGAGTACGCGCGTAAGCACCCGCACAGCATGGGCGAGTGGTCGATGGCTTCGCGTACCCACGTGGCAACCATGAAGAGTGGGGACTTCTACCACGGCGAGAAGTCGATCACCCTGGACCGCGACCGCACGGTGCGGATGGAGCTGAAGACCAACGGCGGCAAGACAATTGTGCTCAAGCCCGAGACGAAACTGGAAGACGGCGACGTCATCGAGAGCATGTTCATGAGTAAGAAGGCGCTGGTCGAGTTCTACGAGCAGCAGATCGAGGACGCATACAAGACCGGCGTGATGTTCTCGCTGCACGTCAAGGCAACGATGATGAAAGTCAGCCACCCCATCGTGTTCGGCCACTGCGTGAAGGTCTTCTACAAGGAGGCCTTCGCCAAGCATCAGGAGGTGCTCGACGAACTGGGCGTCAACGTCAACAACGGAATGGTCGACCTCTTCAACAAGATCGAGTCGCTGCCGTCGTTCCAGCGTGAGCAGATCATCCAGGACATCCACGACGTTCACGAGCACCGACCCGAATTGGCAATGGTGGATTCGGCCAAGGGAATCACCAACTTCCATTCGCCCAGCGACGTGATCGTGGATGCCTCGATGCCCGCGATGATCCGCCTCGGCGGCAAGATGTACGGCGCCGACGGACGGACCAAGGACACCAAGGCCGTCAACCCCGAGTCGACCTTCTCGCGGATCTATCAGGAGATGATCAACTGGTGTAAGACCAACGGCCAGTTCGATCCGACGACCATGGGCACCGTTCCCAACGTCGGCCTGATGGCACAGAAGGCCGAGGAATACGGCTCCCACGACAAGACATTCGAGATCCCCGAGGACGGCGTCGCCGACATCGTCGACGTCGACAGCGGTGAGGTGCTGCTGACGCTGGGACGTCGAAGAGGGCGACATCTGGCGCATGCCCGTCACCAAGGACGCGGCGATCCGGGACTGGGTCAAGCTGGCGGTCACCCGGGCGCGCGCGTCCGGCATGACGGCGGTGTTCTGGCTGGACACCGAGCGTCCGCACGAGGCCGAGCTTCGCAAGAAGGTCAAGGCCTACCTGAAGGACCACGACACCGAGGGCCTCCACATCCAGATCATGCCGCAGGTATGGGCCATGCGGTACACACTGGAGCGCGTCACCCGCGGACAGGACACCATCGCCGTGACCGGAAACATCCTGCGCGACTACCTGACCGACCTGTTCCCGATCCTGGAACTGGGCACCAGCGCCAAGATGCTGTCGATCGTGCCGCTGATGGCCGGCGGGGGAATGTACGAGACCGGCGCGGGCGGATCCGCGCCCAAGCATGTGCACCAGCTCGTAGAGGAGAACCACCTGCGGTGGGATTCGCTCGGCGAGTACCTCGCGCTGGGCGCCTGCTTCGAGGACCTCGGCGACAAGACCAGCAACAAGCGCGCCACGCTCCTGGGTAAGACGCTGGACGGCGCGATCGGCAAGCTGCTGGAGAACGACAAGGGCCCGTCGCGCAAGACCGGTGAGCTCGACAACCGCGGCAGCCAGTTCTATCTCGCCATGTATTGGGCGGCCGAACTCGCCGAGCAGACCGAAGATCAGGAGCTGGCCGACCATTTCGCCGGACTTGCCAAGACGCTGGCCGAGAACGAAGACGCGATCGTGTCCGAACTCGCAGAGGTGCAAGGGGAGTCGGTGGATATCGGCGGCTACTACTGGCCGGATGCCGAGAAGACTACGGCGGTGATGCGGCCGAGTAAGACGCTGAATTCGGTGCTGGAGGGCGCGACGACTGAGCCCGTGACGGAGCGTTAGCCCCCGGTGGCTGTCTTCGGCGGCGGCGTCGCGTAGCGGTCGACGAAGCTGACGATCAGGTCGGCGATCCGGCGCGGCGCCTCGAACATCGGGATGTGCCCGGCGCCGTCGAGGTGCGTGACCTGGGTGTTCTTCGGCAGGTGTTTGGTGAAGTGCCGCGTGAATCGCGGATGCGGCAGCACCCGGTCCTTCTCGCAGATGACCAGGTGCGTCGGGCTGCTGCCTTCGGCGATCTCGAGCAGGCCCGGCAGCGTCAGCGACTTGACGAGCAGTTGGTAGTACGCGGGGCAGTGCGAGACGTCGTCGATGATGTCTGCGAGGTCTTCATCGGACAGCCCGTCCGGCGTTCCGCTGACGGGCAGATGGGTCACCCAGCGGGTGATCGGCAGCTTGAGAGCGTGCTGACGGAACACCAGGGTGAACAGCCAGACCGGTATGCCGGCCAGGAACTTGCCGACGATCTCGAACTTCGCCGGTGTGAAATGACGCCAGCCGCCCGCGGGCGCGATGCCGGTCAGCGTCCGTGCCCGGCCGCGGCGCTCCAGTTCGAAGGCCACCCAGCCGCCGAGCGAGTTGCCGACGATGTGTGCGGTGTCCCAACCCAGAGCATCCATCCGGCGTTCCATGTCGTCGGCCAGCTCGGCGGTGTCCAGGAAGAAGCTGCCTTTGATGCCGCCGTTGTGGCCGGGCATGGTGGGCGCCAAAACCTCGTAGCGGCCGGTGTCAGCAATCAGTGGAGCAACGCCTTTCCACACGTTCTGGGACATCATGAACGGATGCAGCAAAAGCATCGGCTCGCCGGAACCCAGGTGAATCGGAGCGCGCTCGGTCATGCTGCCCGAGACTAAGGTGATACCGCCGGTACCGCAACTAAGTCGGTTAGGGTCAGCCGCTGTGATCGTCTCGACCATCAACGTCAACGGCATCCGGGCCGCGGTCAAACAGAGGTCGCCGGAGAACCTCGGACTGCTGCCCTGGCTCGCGGGCACCACCGCGGACGTCGCCGTCGAATACGAGTGATTGGCGCGAGTGTCGGGTTGTGTCACGCGAAGCCCGCGTGAAGTGTGTATTAACCCGACACTCGAAGTGACTCGAACACGACTAAGGTCCCCTACGTGACCGTCGACAACGCTGCCCCTCGGCGGCACCGCGTCGTCATCATCGGGTCCGGCTTCGGCGGGCTCTTCGCGGCGAAGCATCTCAAACGCGCGGACGTCGACGTCACCCTCATTGCGAAGACGACCCATCACCTGTTCCAGCCGCTGCTGTATCAGGTCGCGACGGGCATCCTGTCGGTCGGCGAGATCGCACCGGCGACGCGAATCATCCTGCGCAAGCAGAAGAATGCCGAAGTGTTGCTCGGCGATGTGGTCGGGATCGATCTGAAGAACAAGACCGTCACCTCCAAGCTGCTGGACTGGGAGCGGGTCACGCCGTTCGACAGTTTGATCGTCGCTGCGGGTGCGCAGCAGTCCTATTTCGGCAACGACCGTTTCGAGGCCTTCGCACCGGGGATGAAGACCATCGACGACGCCCTGGAACTGCGGGGCCGGATCCTCGGCGCGTTCGAGGCGGCCGAGGTGACGGCGTCGGAGGCGGAACGCACACGCCGGCTGACGTTCGTGGTGGTGGGTGCCGGGCCGACGGGCGTCGAGGTCGTCGGCCAGATCGCCGAGCTCGCGGATCGGACGCTGGCCGGCGCGTTCCGGAGCATCGACACGACGCAGGCCCGGGTGATCCTCGTCGAGGCCGCACCCGCGGTGTTACCGCCGATGGGGCCGAAGCTCGGGCTCAAAGCGCAGCGCCGGCTGGAGAAGATGGGCGTCGAGGTCAAGCTGAACACGATGGTGACCGACGTCGACTACATGGGTCTGACCGTCAAGGAGAAGGACGGCGAGGACTTCGGCGAGGAGTACAGGATCGAGTGCGCCGTCAAGGTGTGGTCCGCCGGCGTGCAGGCGAGCCCACTGGGCAAGCTGCTCGCCGAACAGTCCGACGGCACCGAGGTCGATCGTGCGGGCCGCGTGGTCGTCGAGCCCGACCTCACCGTCAAGGGACATCCCCATGTCTTCGTCGTAGGAGACATGATGAGCGTGCCCGGCGTGCCGGGGATGGCGCAGGGCGCGATCCAGGGCGCGGTATACGCCACCAAGCAGATCAAAGCCGGACTGAAGGGCTCAGATTCGACGGAACGGCAGCCGTTCAAGTACTTCAACAAGGGCAGCATGTCGACGATCTCGCGGTTCAGCGCGGTCTGCCAGATCGGCAAGCTGGAGTTCGGCGGGTTCCTCGCCTGGCTCGCCTGGCTGGGTCTGCACCTGTACTACCTCGTCGGCGGCCGGAACCGCCTCGTGCGCCGTCATCTCGTGGTTCGTCACCTTCCTGGGCCGGGGACGCGGCCAGATGGCGATCACCGAGCGGTGGGTGTTCGCGCGCAGGGCGATCGAGGAAGTCCGCGACCAGCAAAAGGAAAGCCCGCGCGCCATCGGGTGAGTTGTGTGCAGAAAGCCGCGCTGAGCGCGGTTAATTGCACACGGGTCGGTCAGATAGATTTGGTGCATCATGAGCACTCCCCGTCCCGTCGTGTTTTCCGGTGTTCAGCCCACCTCTGATTCCCTCCACCTAGGCAATGCGCTGGGTGCGATCAAGCAGTGGGTGGGCTTACAGGACGAATACGACGCGTTCTTCTGCGTGGTCGACCTCCACGCGATCACCATTCCTCAGGACCCCGAACAGTTGCGGCGGCGCACGCTGGCCACGGCGGCGCAGTATCTCGCGCTGGGCATCGACCCGGCCCGCAGCACGATCTTCGTGCAGAGCCATGTGCCCGCCCACGCCGAACTGGCTTGGGTGCTGGGCTGTTTCACCGGTTTCGGGCAGGCGTCGCGGATGACGCAGTTCAAGGACAAGTCGCAGAAGGAAGGTAGCGAGGCCACCACCGTCGGGCTTTTCACCTACCCGGTCCTGATGGCCGCGGACGTCCTGCTCTACGACACCGAACTGGTGCCCGTCGGCGAGGACCAGCGCCAGCACCTGGAGCTCGCCCGCGATGTCGCGCAGCGGTTCAATGCCCGCTTCCCCGACACTTTCGTCGTACCCGAGGTACTGATCCAGAAGGTCACGGCCAAGATCTACGACCTGGCCGACCCGACGTCGAAGATGAGTAAGTCCGCCGCCACCGAGGCGGGCCTGATCAGCCTGCTCGACGATCCGAAGGTGTCCGCGAAGAAGATCCGCTCGGCGGTCACCGACAGCGAGCGTGAGATCCGCTACGACCCACAGGCCAAGGCCGGCGTCTCCAACCTTCTGACCATCCAGTCGGCGGTCACCGGCGCCGACGTCGACAAGCTTGTCGAGGGCTACGCGGGGCGGGGGTACGGCGACCTGAAAGCCGACACCGCCGAGGCCGTCGTCGAGTTCGTCGCGCCGATCAAGGCACGCGTCGACGAACTGTTGGCCTATCCGGCCGAACTCGAGTCGGTGCTGGCGACCGGCGCGGAGCGTGCCAGAGACGTGTCTGCAAAGACGCTGCAGCGGGTATATGACCGATTAGGGTTTCTACGGAAGACCTAGCTAACGCCCGTAACTCGCTTGGGGGCCTGAAATGACACCTCCGGCTGAGCCGGAAGATCCAGTTGAGCCGGCCAAACCGGGCATTCTGGATCGGTTGCGCGCACGGTACGAGTGGTTCGACCACGTGATGCGGGCGCAGGAGCGGTATCAGGACAGCAAGGGCGACTTCTACGCCGCGGGCATCACGTACTTCACGATCTTCGCGTTGTTCCCGTTGCTGATGGTGGGATTCGCGATCGGCGGCTTCATCCTGGCGAACCGGCCCGACCTGCTCGCCGAGATCCAGGAGCAGATCAAGTCGACGGTGTCCGGCGACATCGGCACGCAACTGGTGAAGCTGATGCAGTCGGCGATCGATTCGCGCACCTCGGTCGGGATCATCGGGCTCGCCACCGCCGCATGGGCGGGCGTGGGCTGGATGGCGAACCTGCGCGAGGCGCTGAGTCAGATGTGGGGCCTGATGCGGCGGGAGACAAAGGGATTCGTCGGCACCAAATTGTCGGATCTTGCCGCCATGGTGGGCCTGTTCCTCGCGCTGATCCTCACCATCGCCCTGACCGTGTTGGGCAGTGCAGACGTGATGAAGCAGGTCCTGGAATGGCTTGGGCTGCAGGGTGTTCCCGGCGTCGGTGTGGCGCTGAGGATCGCGTCGCTGGCGGTGTCGGTGCTCATCACCTGGTTGCTGTTCACCTGGGTCATCGCGCGATTGCCCCGCGAGTCGGTCAGCTTTCGCAGCGCGATGCGGGCGGGACTGCTGGCCGCGGTGGCGTTCGAGATCTTCAAACAGGTGGCCTCGATCTACCTGCGGTCGGTCGTGACCGGCCCCGCGGGAGCGACGTTCGGTCCGGTGCTGGGCCTGATGGTGTTCGCCTACATCACCGCACGGCTCATCCTGTTCGCCACCGCATGGGCCGCGACGTCGACCGAGAACCTGGAGTCCGCACCGGTGGAGCCGCCCGATCCCGCGCAGATCACTCCGCGCGTGCAGTTCCGCGAGGGCCTCGGCGTTGGCGGGGCTATCGCGGCCGCAGCGGTGGGCGCCGTTGGTGCGCTGGGACTTTCGCGCTTCATGCGGCGTCAGTGACGCTTGGTCAGTGTTGTGGGCGGCGGTTCAGTGACCGTGCGGCCATGATGAGGCCGAACACGATGATCGTTCCGACGATGGCCACGCCGACGCGTACGGGCATGGCGTCGACATCGGGCAGCGGCGGTGCCGCGTTGATGGCCGCAGCGCCCCCGGCCGTCTCCGGCTTCGTGGTGAGCAGTGAGGGATCGGGCTCGACCAGGGCGCCGACCTTGGTGCCCGGCGGCGTCGCAAAGCCGTAGTCGAGCAGGTGCGCCGCCTGCTCCCACGGCGCGATCGGCTGGCGGGTGCCATGCATCAGCACCGCGACCAGTCGGCGGCCGTCACGATTGGCGGCGCCGACGAAGGTCTGGCCCGCATCGTCGGTGTAGCCGGTCTTGCCGCCGAGGGCGCCCGGGTAGTTGTTGAGCAGCTTGTTGTCGTTCTCTATCGGAAAGCCGACGTCGCCGCGGCCGGGGAAGTCGAAGGTGTGAGTCGAGACGATGTCGGTGAAAATCGGGTTCTGCCAGGCATATCGGTAGAACAGGCCGATGTCGTAGGCCGAGGTGCTCATACCGGGGCCGTCGAGTCCGGACGGTGTTGCGACCCGCGTGTCGTGGCCGCCGAGCTTGCCCGCCAGGTCGTTGAGCTTGCTCAGCGTGGCGTCCATGCCACCCATTTGTGCCGCCAGCGCATGCGCCGCGTCGTTGCCGGAGTACATCAGCAGGCCGTGCAGCAGGTCGTTGATCGAGTACCAGCCGTTCTCGCCGACACCGACCTTGGTGCCTTCCTGGGCGGAGTCTTCGGCGGTGCCTGCCACGACCTTGTGGATCGGCAGTTCCTTGATGGCCTGCATCGCGACGAGGACCTTGATGATGCTCGCGGGCCGGTGCCTGCCGTGGGGGTCCTTGGCGGCGATGATGTCGCCGGTGTCCAGGTCCGCGACCAGCCACGCGTCGGCCGAGACGTCGTTGGGCAGCGGTGGGGTGCCGGGCGCGGTGACCACGCCGCAACCCGAGAGCGCGTCGCCGCCCATCGGCTTGGCGGGCACGGGCAGCGGTGCCGGGGGATCCTCGCCGGGCTTGGGCACCTCGGACGCATCGATGGCCGGCGGCGTGGCTTCCCGGTACTTGCAGGCGCCCGCATCGGGCGACGCATCGGGTTGGGCGCTCGCCACAGCGGGGCAGGCCATCAGAAAAAGAGCCGCTGCCAGGGCTACAGCGCGCTGGGACGAGGTTCGGAAGTTCGCCATCGTGAGCGAAGATTAGGCGATCGGCGGCCCCTTTGCGGGGAGCCACGCTGTTACTTGTGTGGTCGTCGTTGCAAATGGGATTAGGCGTCGCGGGTCGGGATCGCGCAGTGCGCGACGGCCGGCGCCCCGATGCAGCCCATCCACAGGCGACCACCGGCCTCGACCAAGCCGGTCACCATGCCGAACGACGGGTGTTCGGTGCGCAGTCCCGCGACCACGTCTCCGCTGTCCGGGTCGAAGGCAACGGCCCACACCTCCGGTTTGATCTGCGGTTGCAGTCGGTCGGGCAGCTTCCACAGCAGTTTTCGCAGCAGCGGAGGGCTGGTCGCGAGCCGGTCCGCCGCCTTGTTCACGGGGGAGACCATTGCGCACCAGATGCGGCCGTCCGCACCAGTGGACAGGTTGTCTGGAAGGCCGGGCAGGTTGGCGCGAAGCGGCGTCACCGTGCCTGCCCGCGGGCCGGACAGCCAGTATTTCGACAGCGCGCGCCCTAACGTCTCGGCGAACACCAGCGCGGATCCGTCAGCGGTCGGTGTCACGCCGTTGGCAAAGTACAACCCCGGCGCTGCGGTCAGCACGGTGCCGTCGGGGTCACGGCGAAACAGGCTGCCGCGCGGACGTGCCTCGAACGCCGCGCCCTTGAAGTGCTCATAGGTGAACGCGCTCGTCGACTCGGTGAAATAGATTGTGCCGTCGGTCAATTCGGTGACATTTGAGCAGAACTTCAGCGGCCGCCCATCGACCTCTGCGACAAGTGTCTCCAGCATGCCGTTGCCGGGGTCCAGAGCCAGCAGGCCGCCGGGACTGGTGCAGACCAGGATTCGACCATCGCGCGCCACATGCAAGCCCAGTGGCCGGCCGTCGGTGGTAGCGACGACGACAGGGTCGCTACCGTCGGGTGGGATCCGTACGATGCGGCCGTCGTCGACGCCGGTCCAGAGCTGGCCGTCCGCATCGACCACGACGTCTTCGGGCGCGTTGCCGGGTACGGCAACGATGGTCAGGTCGGCGGCCCCGACGTCCGGTAGCGGGTCGACGGGCGGCGGGGTCCAGCGGACGGGGTCGACCGGCGGCTTGCGAGTTGTTGATGCCACGCGGCCAGTCTCGCCGAAACGGTATTCCAGCAGGTGGTTACTCGAACTTTCGCTGCTGGAATACCGTTTCGCGGGAGCTTCTAGAGCAACCGGCCCGCTTCGTCGAGGACGCCGCGAAGAATCTGGTAGATCGCGTCGAACTCCTTCGGGCCACTGATGAGCGGCGGCGCCAGCTGCACGACCGGGTCACCGCGGTCGTCGGCGCGGCAGTACAGGCCGGCCTCGAAGATCGCCGGCGTCAGGAAGTCCCGCAGCAGCCGCTCGCTCTCCTCGTCGTTGAAGGTCTCCTTGGTGGCTTTGTCCTTGACGAGTTCGATGCCGTAGAAGAAGCCCTCGCCCCGGACGTCGCCGACGATCGGAAGGTCGTACAGCTGCTCGAGCGTCGAGCGGAACACCGGTGCCATCTCCTTCACGTGGTCGTTGAGGCCCTCGCGCTCGAAGATGTCGAGGTTGGCCAGCGCCACCGCCGACGACACCGGATGTCCGCCGAACGTATAGCCGTGGGCGAACGTCGTCTTGCCGTCGTTGAACGGCTCGAACAACCGGTCGCTGGCGATCATCGCGCCGAGCGGCGAGTAGCCCGACGTCAAACCCTTTGCACACGTGATGATGTCGGGCACGTAGCCGAAGTCGTCGCACGCGAACATCGAGCCGATCCGGCCGTACGCGCAGATCACCTCGTCGGACACCAACAGCACGTCGTACTCGTCGCAGATCTCGCGAACCCGCTCGAAATACCCTGGCGGCGGCGGGAAGCAGCCGCCCGCATTCTGCACCGGCTCGAGGAAGACCGCAGCCACGGTGTCGGGGCCCTCGAACTCGATCGCCTCGGCGATGCGGTCGGCGCAGTACCGGCCGAACGCCTTGGCGTCGGTGTCGTATGGCGCCGGCGCCCGATAGAAGTTGGTGTTGGGCACCCGGAAACCGCCGGGTGTCAGCGGCTCGAACGGTGCCTTGAACACCGGCAGCCCGGTGATGGCCAGCGCGCCCTGCGGTGTGCCGTGGTAGGCGATCGAACGCGAAACCACCTTGTACTTCCCGGGTTTGCCGGTCAGCTTGTAATAGTTCTTGGCCAGCTTCCATGCCGATTCCACGGCTTCGCCGCCGCCGGTGGTGAAGAACACCCGGTTGAGATCGCCCGGCGCGTAGCCGGCGATCCGCTCGGACAGCTCGATCGCGGACGGCGTGGCATAGGACCACAGTGGGAAGAACGCCAGCGTCTCGGCCTGCTTGGCCGCGGCCTCGGCGAGTTCCTTGCGGCCATGGCCGACCTGGACGACGAAAAGTCCTGACAGGCCGTCGATGTAGCTCTTGCCCTTGCTGTCCCAGATGGTGACGCCCTCGCCGCGGGTGATGATCGGCGGCGTGATGCCGGCACCGTGGCGCGCGAAGTGGCCCCACAGGTGGCGGTTGGCCGTGGCGCCGAGCTCGGTCGAAAGGTCTTGTGTGATATCGGTAGCAGTCATCTTGTACCCCAATTGTATTGCTGTTTAATGAGTTTCAAGTAAACAAGTGTCTCGGTGGATATCACTCCCGGCAGAGCGCGAATTTGCGTGTTTAGTAGTTCGAGGAGGTCGTCGTCGTCCGCGCAGACGACTTCACATATGGCGTCGAACGAGCCCGCGGTGAGGACCACGTAGTCGACGGACTCGATGCCGGCCAGTTTCTCAGCGACCTTGGTGGTGTCCCCGGTGCAGCGGATGCCGATCATCGCCTGTCGGGCGAAGCCCAGTTGCATCGGATCGGTGACCGCCACGATCTGCATGACCCCGGCGTCGACCATGCGCTGCACCCGCTGGCGCACCGCGGCCTCCGACAATCCGACCGCCTTGCCGATGCCGGCGTAGGAGCGGCGACCGTCCTGCTGGAGCTTCTCGATGATCTGTTTCGACAAGTCGTCAAGCTGAAACGCCGCGCCAGGTCGAGACTGGTTGACGCGGAACGAAACGGGCCCGAGAGTCGCGTTGGCCATGGACACGATTGTGCACGGAATCCGTCGTTTCAAGCAACTATGACCATGAAATCACGCGTTTGAGGGTCTCCGCGCTGCGGGAATGCGTAGCTTAGCGGGGCGGCGTCGGCTAGCGTTGACCCCATGACTGTGGTTTCCTCCCACTCCGTATCCACCGTGGCAGGCAGTTGGATCGACGGCGCTTCAGTTGTGACCGGCGGCGGCCTGCACCGAGTCATAAATCCGGCGACCGGTGAGGCCGTCGCGGAGTACGCGCTCGCGTCCCCCGGCGACGTCGACACCGCTGTCGCATCGGCCCGCGCAGCACTGAGCACATGGGCGACGGCCACTCCCGTCGACCGGTCCGCAGTGCTCTTCAAGCTGGCGAAGCTGGCCGCCGAGCATACCGACGAGCTGGTCGCCGAAGAGGTTAGCCAGACGGGAAAGCCGGTGCGGATGGCCACCGAGTTCGACGTGCCCGGAAGTGTCGACAACATCGACTTCTTCGCCGGCGCCGCGCGCCATCTCGAAGGCAAGGCCAGCGCGGAGTATTCCGCCGACCACACGTCGAGCATTCGTCGCGAGGCGGTCGGAGTCGTCGCGACCATCACCCCGTGGAACTACCCGCTGCAAATGGCGGTGTGGAAGGTGTTGCCCGCGTTGGCTGCCGGCTGCACGGTGGTCATCAAACCGTGCGAGCTGACGCCACTGACGACGCTGACGCTGGCGCGGTTGGCCGCCGAGGCCGGGCTGCCCGAGGGAGTGTTCAACGTCGTCACCGGAGCGGGCGCGGACGTCGGTACGGCGCTGGCCGGGCATCGGGACGTCGACGTGGTCACGTTCACCGGGTCGACCGCCGTCGGTCGCAGGGTGATGGCGGCCGCCGCGGTACATGGTCACCGCACACAGCTGGAGTTGGGCGGCAAGGCCCCCTTCGTGGTATTCGACGACGCCGACCTGGACGCCGCGGTTCAGGGCGCGGTCGCCGGTTCGCTCATCAACACGGGCCAGGACTGCACGGCGGCGACCCGCGCGATCGTGGCACGCGAGCTGTACGACGACTTCGTCGCCGGTGTCGCCGAGGTGATGGGCAACGTCGTGGTGGGCGACCCGCACGACCCCGAAACCGATCTGGGGCCGCTGATCACGGCGGTGCACCGCGACAAGGTGGCCGCCATGGTCGCGCGTGCGCCGGCGCAGGGCGGGCGCGTCGTCACCGGCGGCAACGCGCCGGATCTGCCCGGGTGGTTCTACCGGCCGACATTGATCGCCGATGTCGACGAGAACTGCGAGGTATATCGCGACGAGGTCTTCGGCCCGGTGTTGACGGTGCGTTCGTTCACCGATGACGACGACGCACTACGGCAGGCCAACGACACCGACTACGGCCTGGCCGCATCGGCGTGGACCCGCGATGTGTACCGCGCGCAGCGGGCGTCGCGTGAGATCAAGGCCGGCTGCGTGTGGATCAACGACCACATCCCGATCATCAGCGAGATGCCCCACGGCGGCGTCGGCGCGTCCGGATTCGGCAAGGACATGAGCGACTACTCGCTGGAGGAGTACCTCACCATCAAGCACGTGATGAGCGATATCACCGGTGCCGCCGAAAAGGACTGGCACCGAACGATCTTCGCGAAGCGCTAGATTTGCGCGAGCAGTCGCAAAAGTCCCATCCGTGTCGGCGTGTCGGGTGTTTTTGCGTTCCCCAGCTTCGCGTGGGCCCAACTCGCTAGTCGGACTTCGGGATGACGATC
>CAVRMG010000031.1:0-155976 GCA_963721495.1 uncultured Actinomycetota bacterium
ACCAGGGCGCCGACGTCACCACACAGATCGGGGTGGTGTTTCATTCGACCGAACTGATCGGTGGTGATGAATACCTTGGGTTCAGCGGCGTTCAGGATGTAACCGAGTTCCTTGCGACCGTAGAAGTGCACGACCGGGACGACGACCGCACCCAGCAGCGCCGCGGCCCAGAACGTCGCTGCCGCCTCCATCCAGTTCGGTAATTGGAACGCGACGACGTCGTCCTGGCGCACGCCCCGAGACCGGAGCCCGGCCGCGAGCCGCCGCGCCAGGTTCTCGACCGCGCCGAAGGTGCCGGTGTACGGCCGCGTGGTCGAGTGCACCCGGAAGGCGACATCGGGGCTGGCCTTCAATGCCGTGGACAGCACATCGCCGAGTGTGTCGGCTGTCCACCAGCGCTCGGATTCGTATCGAGCCCGTAGCGCCGCGGGCACGGCGCGGCTGGTGGACTGAAACACAGTGCTCACAGTAGAACTGGATTCTCGTTAAGACAAGGGTGGAACTATTGGCATGGTGAGCGGCGTGGTGCGGGGAGTACCGCCGTCACCGGCCTAAAATCGCATTATGGGCGCCCCCATCGGACAGCTCACGCGGGGCACCACCGGCTACAACCGACTGCGCCGCAGCGACCGCTGGCTGGTGCACTCACGGCGCGTTCGTGCCGCGCTGCTCTCCTCCGCAGATCCGTTGGTGGTCGACCTCGGTTACGGCGCGTTACCCGTGACGACCCTGGAGATGGCGGAACGCCTCCGGATGGTCCGTAACGACGTGCGGGTCATCGGCCTCGAGATCCATCCGGACCGGGTGCGGGCGGCGCGGGCTGCCGGAAACGACTCGGTCGAGTTCCGACTGGGCGGTTTCGAACTGGCCGGGCGGCGGCCGGTTCTGGTGCGCGCGTTCAACGTGTTGCGCCAGTACCCCGTCGAGGCGGTGCCCGACGCCTGGTCGACGATGCAGAAACAGTTGGCACCCGGTGGCCTGATCGTGGACGGCACCTGCGACGAGCTCGGCCGGCTCTGCTGTTGGGTGCTACTCGACACGGACGGACCGCTGAGCCTGACTCTGGCCTGCGATCCGTTCGCGATCGAGCACCCGTCCGATCTGGCCGAGCGACTGCCGAAGGTGTTGATCCATCACAACACCGAGGGACAGCCGATCCACACGCTGCTGACCGCCGCCGACCGTGCATGGGCCAGTGTCGCCGGCCACGGCGTCTTCGGTCCGCGCGTGCGGTGGCGCGCAATGCTGGATCTTCTGCGCACCAACGGATTTCCGGTGGAGCCGCCGCGCCGGCGAATGCGCGACGGCGTCCTCACCGTGCCGTGGTCAGCCGTCGCACCGTCAGCTTGACACAGGCGCCAGTGTCGCGGGCTCCTCGGCCTCGGCCGAGGCCGGAACCCCGGCCAGCGCATCGTCGACGTCGTCGGCCACTCGGATATCGAGGCCGCGGATCGTCGCGGGCCGGGTGACCAGCGCGACAGCGACATACGTCGCCAACGACGCCCCGAAGGCGATGAACGTCGGCCATCCGTCGAACGACGCATCGATCAAGCCGTTGGGGATGTAGAGGATCGTGTTGTCGAGGCCATACATCGTCGGCGTCATGACGAACAACACCAGGCGCACGGTCAGCCCGACCACGATAGACACCAGGGCGGCGACGGAAGTGCCTCTGCGCCAGACCAATCCGAGGATGAACGGCACCACCAGACAGGCCAACAGCAGATCGAACGCCAGGGTCAACAGGATGCCGGTCTGCTTGACGTAGATCGCAATCACGATGGCCAGCAGCGTCATCGGCACCATCGCGATCCGGGTGGCACGCAGCAGCGGGTCACGCTGGCCCGGAACGTGCATGCGCCGAACGCCACCCAGGTTGCGGACCGAGACATTCGAGATCGCGAGGATCGCACCGTTCGCAGTGCTCATCGACGCGCCGACCAATCCGCACAACACGATGATCGTCAGGAACAGCGGAGCGTACTGATCGAGGAGCACGAACAGGACGGGTCCGTCGAGTTCGGCAGGCATGAACGCCTGCGCCGAGAGCACGACGAGACCGAACGGCACGCAGATCGCCACGACGCCCGTCGCGGCGCCGAAGCAAGCACGACGCGCCGTCTCCGGAGACTTCGCCGCGAACACCCGCTGCATGAAGTCGATTGCGACTATGTCGCCGATGCCCAGTGCGATGAGGGTCGCCCAGTTGACGGTGGCCCCCATGCGCGGGATCGGTCATCTGTTCCAGAGCGAGCGGTCCCATGCCGTCGGCCATCACGATGCCGTGTGTGACCGCCATCCAGATCAGCAGTCCGACCGCGCCCACCAGCACGAGGGTCATCTGGATGATCGCGGTATACGCATCAGCCAGCAGCCCGCCGGTCCCGGTGTAGGCCACCGCGAGAACCGCGATGATCACCGTTCCCAGCCAATACGGGATTCCGAGGAAGTAGTTGAACAGGAACCCACCGGCCACGAGATTGCCTGCCACGAGAATGCAGAACCCCACGATCAGCATGACCGAGGCGGCAACCTCGACCTGCCTGCCGAACCGCAAGCGGTAGTAATCGGGGAAGGACGTCAAACCCATCCGGTTCATCGGTTTGGCGAAGAACACCCCCGTCAGGAACAGACAGAGCGCCAGACCCAGCGGCAGACATGCGCCTGCCCAGAACCCGAACTCATAGGCCAGGTCGGTGTTGCCGAGCGTGGCGTTGGTGTCGACGGCCGAACCCATCAACGCGCCGCCGACCAACATCAGCGGCAGCATGCGGCCGCCGACAAGGAAATTGGCGCTGTCGCCTGCGACCCGTTTGGACACCATGAAGCCGACGAAGACGACGACGGCGATCGAAATCCCTACGCCGAGAAGAATCATTGGGAGCCTCCCTGTACGAGGTGGAGCCTCCCGGGCTTTTATCCCGCCGTGGAGCGGCCGGCGTCGCTGCGCGGTCGCCTGCGTCTCTCGGACCAGACCCGGCGAACGGCGGAACCCTAGACGCGCCTCACACGTGAATGTGAGTCGTCGATCAGAAAAACTCCGGACGGTTACGGCGGTTCGCGCATCGTGTTAACGGCGCGTTGCAATTACCGGTGGCGGGTTTGGGAATCGCTGCCAAGATAAGGACCAGGAGCCGGCCCCACCTTTCAAGGCTCCCCGGACGAGGTGCTCAGGCATTGCGTAATCCGGCCTGCCGACAAGACGGCGCGTGAGGAGCACCCATGACCGACCGCCCCGATCCCACACTGCCCAACGCCGAAGGCGCCTGGGCACAACAGGCCGAGGCGAATCTCGGCGACCGCCGACTCCGTGAGGAAATCGAGCGCGGCCTGAGCTTCGGGCTCGAGGCCGCGCCCACCATCAACGACCGGACCATCTCGACATTCGTCCGTGGCGAGAAGCCGCATTTCGCCGGCGAACGTGGGACCTTCCTGAAATGTCCGTTCATCGAGGACGTCAACCAGGTCGACGACGCCGAGGTCGCCGTCTTCGGCGTGCCGCTGGATGCGGGGGCCACGTACCGCCCCGGCACTCGGTTCGGCCCGCAGGGCATCCGGCGGTCGACCAACCTGTTCGGGACATACAACTATGAGTCGGGCGTCGATCTGCGTGAGCAGCTCAACATCGTCGACATCGGTGACGTGTTCACCATCCCTGGCAACCTGGAGAAGTCGTTCGACCAGATCAGCCAGGCCATGGCACACGTCGCACAGAAGGGCGTCATGCCGATCGTGCTCGGCGGGGATCACTCGATCGGCTTTCCCACCATCCGCGGGCTGGCCCCGTACATGGACGGCAACATCGGCATCATCCACTTCGACCGCCACGTCGACACCCAGGAGAGCGACCTCGACGAGCGGATGCACACCACGCCGTGGTTCCACGCGACCAACATCCGCAACGCTCCCGCGACCAACCTCGTCCAGATCGGCATCGGCGGCTGGCAGAGCCCCCGGGAGGGCGTGAAGGTAGGCCGCGAGCGCCAGTCGACGGTCATCACCGTCGGCGACGTCGAGCGGGTCGGCGTCGAGAAGATCGCCGAGATGGCGCTCGAGATCGCGTGGAAAGGCGCCAAGGCCGTGTACCTGTCCTTCGACATCGACGTCATCGACGCCGGCTTCGTTCCGGGCACCGGCTGGCCCGAACCCGGCGGGCTGCTGCCCCGCGAGGCGCTCAACCTGGTCAAGATGGTCTCCGAACCCGGCTTGGCGGGCATCGAGGTCGTCGAGTGCTCGCCGCCGTACGACTGGGCCGAGCAGACCGCATTGATGAGCTCGCGCGTGATCCTCGACAGCCTGGCCGCCCAGGTGCGGTCCGGGAAGCTGGGCAATAAGGCCGCCGCGCAGGACCGTGTCGCATGGGGTCCGTAGCTCCGTAGGCTGAGCCCTATGCGCGTGGCCCTCGCCCAGATCCGCAGCGGGACCGAACCGTCGGCCAACCTCGGCCTCGTCGAGGACTACACGCGACGCGCGGCCGACGCCGGTGCGCGGCTGGTGCTGTTTCCCGAGGCGACGATGTGCCGGTTCGGTGTTCCACTCGCCCCGATCGCCGAACCCCTCGACGGGGCATGGGCGACGGGCGTGCGGCAGATCGCCGAACGCGCGGGCGTCGTCGTCGTCGCGGGCATGTTCGTCCCCGCCGACGAAGATGTGGCCGGACGCGTGACCAACACGCTGATCGCCACGGGCCCCGACGTCGAGGCCCACTACGACAAGATCCACCTTTACGACGCATTCGGGTTCACCGAGTCGAAAACCGTGGCGCCCGGCAGCGAGCCCGTCGTGATCACGGTCGACGGTGTGGACGTCGGCCTCACCCTGTGTTACGACGTCCGATTTCCGGAGCTCTATGTCGAATTGGCGCGCCGCGGAGCGCAACTCATCACCGTCCACGCATCGTGGGGCACCGGCGCCGGCAAGCTTGAGCAGTGGACGCTGTTGGCCCGGGCCCGCGCCATCGACACCACCGGCTTCGTCGCCGCGGTCGGCCAGGCACATCCAGGCGACGAAATCGCGGCGCTCGGTCCGACGGGAGTCGGTGGCAGTGTCGTGGCGTCGCCGGTGGGCGAGGTCGTCACATCAGCAGGGGCCGACCCCCAATTGCTCGTGACCGACATCGACCTCGAAAGCGCCCAGAAGGTGCGCGAGACCATCGCGGTAATGAGCAACCGCACAGATCAACCCTGGCGGTAAGGCAGAATCGCGGGGGTGACAGACCCGTGGGATCGCCGTAACCCGCCGCAGCAACCGCAGTACCCGCAGGGTGGGCAGCCGCAGTACCCGCAGGGTGGGCAGCCGCAGTACCCACAGGGCCAGCCGCAGTACCCACAGGGCCAGCCGCAGTACCCACAGGGCCCGCCGCAAGGGCCGCCGCCGGGATACTCCGCGCCACCTCCCCCGCCGGGGCCGCCACAGGGACCACCCCCGGCCGGGGGCCCGCAACCGGATTCCGCGCCGACGAAAAAGGGCAAGAGGTCTTTTCGCGACCCGCTGTCGATCGTGCTCGTGGTCGTCATCGTGCTCGCGCTGGTGCTCGCCGTGGCGATCGGCGTCGAGTTGTACGCCCGCAATCGGGGCGAGACCAAGGTCGCCGGCGCCATCGAATGTCTCCTCGGGGACAAGGCCGAGGTGTCCTTCGGTTTCTTGCCGCCGTTTCTGATGCAGCACATGTCCGGTCACTACACGAACATCCACATCGAAACCGCGGGCAATCAGGTCCGGGACCTCAAGGGCATGAAGGCCGACGTGACCGTCGAGGACGTGCGCCTGGAGGACACCGCGACTTCCGGCGGTTCGATCGGGTCGCTCGTTGCGAAGATCGACTGGACGGCCGACGGGATGTCACAGTCCATCAAGGAAGCGGTTCCGCTCATCGGCTCGTTCATTTCCGGCGTGACGACCAACCCGACCGATGGCACGGTTGAGTTGGAGGCAGCGCTCGGCAGCATCGTGACCAAGCCGGAGGTCAAGAACGGCGCCCTCACGCTTCAGGTCGAGGAGCTGACCGGGTTGGGCTTCACCCTGCCCCGCGAGGCCATGCAGCCGGCGCTCGACGCCCTCACCTCCAAGCTCACAGATGAGCTCCCGATGGGCATCAAGGCGGATTCGGTAGAGGTCACCGACACCGGTGTCGACACCCAGTTCTCGACCCAGAACGCGACGATCCCGAAAAGCCAGGACGACTCCTGCTTCTCAAATCTCTGACGGTCAACCCGTCGGCTCGTTCGGCTCGTTCCACCGAAAGCTGTTGACGTACTTGCCCATGTCCATGGCGAGTTGGAGGTTGACGCCCGACGGATGGCCCGGCCCGTCGTCGCGGGTGAACTCGTGGTACGGCCCGATCGCGGCGGCGACCAACGCGTAGTCGTGCCGGACGGCGACCATGACCACGAGCCGCAGGCGGGTGAATGAGCCGCTTGCGTCCTGCGGGTACTCGTCAACGACGACGCCGTATCCCGGCTCGTAACCGACCATCGCGTTGGGGATTTCGTAGTCGGTGGTCGCGTCCGGATACTTCTCGCCGATCAGGAAGTCCGCGAGCTGTTTCGGGCTGAGGCCGTTGGCAGGCATGCCGAACAGTTGCATGGTGCCGGTGTCGCCGCCGGTGAAATTGAGCTCGACACCATTCTCGTTCAGTGTCGCCTCGTAAGCCGTTCCCGGACCGGGGTATTGAACCGAGAACGCGCCGTCCTGGGAGACGAATCGCGGGTTGGATTCGACCTGCTCGGCGATCGGCGGCCGTCCACAATCCGGCGGACACACGTACCGGGCTTCGACCGGGGTGGCCACCACCGCGGCGGTGACTCCCGCCGCGGCCACGACAGCCGCGCCGACGCCCAACGCCGTCAGCAGGCGGATGTTGGAGGTCTGATGGACCGTTGCCGTCTCGTCGACTGCCGCCGCGCGTTGTGCGGTGCGCGACGTTCGCGACGCAGCACGCGCGGCGACCCCGCAGTTCGGGCAGAACGGCATATCGGCAACAACGGTGTCGCAGTGCGGGCAGAGCACCAGCGCACTCGAATCGAACGGGTCGTGCTCTTCGCCCAGCAGAGCGGTCTGCACACCGATCCTCAATGCGATCAGGGCGAACGCGGCGATCACAAAGTGCAGTCCGAAATGCACGGTCTGCGGGATCGCTATGACCTCCATCACGCCCATCACAGTGTAAAGGCCAAGTGCTACAAGCACACTGGAGGCGATGAGGGTCCTGCGGCCCAACCACAGCGCAACACCGGCCAGGCCGCCCAGCGCCGCCGAGGTGATCGGCAATGCCATGCCCTGGATACCTGCCTCAACGAAGAGGACGCTGACCGGCCGGTCCCAGGCCGTCACCCCGGTCTCGAGTTGCGGTGCCAGCCGGGTCAGTGTCGCGGCGGCGGTGAAACAGATCGCACCCCATGCCCCGATCACGAAGCCGTCCAACGACTCCCGGGTGCCCGGTCGCACCAACCGCATCACCACCGCCGGGATCAGCATGAGCACCGCGGCGACGATCGGGATCGCCAACACCGACAACGAGCTCAGGACGGTCTGCTGATCGGAGTCCTCGGTGCCGAGTGACACGTCGTAGGAGGCTGCGACGATCGCGCCTGTCACAAACGCGAAGCCGACACCGAGGGCTATCCCCATCGCGGCGGTCAGTAGAAACGAACTTCTCGGCACGTCGTCGTCGACCTCTGACTCGCGCAGATAGAGCAGGAACAGCATCGGTAGGCCCAGCGCGCCGACCGTGATCAACGGAGCCTGCCAACGCAGCAGCGCGAAGGCGATCAACGCCAGAAACAGAAGCGCGAACCCCACCCGGAACGGCAGGAGCGAACGCTGCGGTAGGTGCGGGAACAGTGACGTCGTCAGGGACGGTCGCAGGGTGTGCTCACTCGGGGTTGCCGCATACGCGCCGAATCGCCGGCGCCCCCGCTTGCCGTGCTGCGCCGCGCCGCAGCTTCCGCAGAACGACCCGGCGGGCACTTCGGTTTCACAAACCCGGCAGCCCGTCAACGATGAAGTGGACGCGCCACCCGGACTGCTCACCGAGGCGCCACCCCCCTCTGAAGGTCTAGAAGGTTGCGGGCGAGGTTGTGGACGTTCGGGCTGCCGAGGCCGGTCACCAGGTCATAGCCGGGTATCGCGGTGTCGACCGCGTTGCCGCCGCGGCGCACATCGCGGAAGCCGGGCAGATTTGCGCCCGCGGCGACGCGATACAGCAGCGGGTTCGCGTTCCCGAGCGGGCGACCGCCGTTGGCGACCAGGTACTGGTTCATCAGCACCGTGAGCCCAGCCCAGATCGGCGCCGCCTGAGAGGTTCCGCCGCCCAGCACCTCGGTCTGCTTGTAGATGAACCTGACCCCGGTGAAGGGGTCGGAGACGGCGGCGACATCCGGCGTCAGGCGCCGCCGCTCGGTGTCCCGTTCGATGTTCAGGCGGTTCTGCCACTGGGGCCGGTCGAACAACGCGGAGACTCCGCCGCTGGTGCCCTGTGACAACGGCGAATCCACCCATGCGTGTTCGGCCACCCACTGCCCGCGCGGGCTCGTCGACAAGGTCGTGCCGCCGACGGAGGTCATGGCGGGTATCGACGCAACGGCGTCGAGTCCGATGTCATCCGGGCCGGGCGGGGCCGACCACTCGTCGCCGCCCTTGCACTCCAGGCCGGCGGTGTCGCCGCTCGCATCGAACGCCGATGTGCCGCGCCTCTGCGCCGCGGCCAACGCCGCCTCCACGGGAGCGAGGTCCGCGGCGGTGACGAGCTTCTCGCAACCCCATCCGATCGACAGGCTCCAGACCGCCCCGGGGAACTGGCGGTCGACCTCCTCGAACATCTTGCCGATCTTCTCGAAGGCGCCGTCGCCCTGCACGGTGGGCCGGGCGTTGACGACGACCAGGCGTGCGTCCGGCGCAATCGCGTGTGCCACTTGAAGATCCATCGCCGTCTCGCCGTGCTCCTCCTCCGGTTTCCCGTCGACGATCACGGGCGTGAAGCGGGGCAGGCCGGAGGTGTCGGCGAAGGTGTCGAGATCTTCCTGGTCGGCGCTGTCGAAGGCGAAGAACACGATCGTCGCGCCCTTGCCGGTGAAACCCTGTTCGGCGAGAGGGGTGGCGTTGTACACCTCCAACAGACCGCCGGGGGTCAACCCGCCCTTGGGTACGTCGAGCGGCAGGAATCCCGGGCTCGCCATGCGGTGGGGCGTATAGCCGTTGATCCGGCCCAGCCCGGTGACGACGCCGCGCAGCGGTGACGGCACCGACGGCTGTTGTGGGGACGCGTAGAACACCTGGCCCTTGCGCCCCCGGTAATCGCGCACGGGCACGTCGAACGCCCGCGCCACGTCCGCGGCGGCGCCCTCGACGACCGCCCAGCCGTCGCCGGGCCGCCACCGCACCCACAGGCCTCTGCCACCGGCCCATCGGGTCAGTGCATCCGCCTGCGTCGGGTCGGCGAGCGTGACGGTCAGCTGCGCGTCACCTACACGCGACGGCCCCAGATCGTTGGAGCTTGCCAGCAGCGACGCGTAGGGACCGGTGATCGCCGCGGGAGTACGCCGCGCGCAGCCGGCGCTGACGTCCATTGAGACGATCAGCGCGGCTGCCGCGACGAGCGCCGGGAGCCGACGCCGCCCTTTAGCGATGGTTGCCAGGTGTCGCCGTCGGCGCCGGCGGCGCGATGACGGTCGGCGAGAACGGGTTCGGCGCGCCGGGCTGGAGGCGGGGGGCCTTCTCGGTCGGCTCAACCGGTGCCGCGGGCGGCGGCGTAGTGGTCGTCGTCGTGGTGGTCGTCGTGGAGGTCTCGGGCGCCTTTTTCTCTTCCTTGGCGCACGATGCGGTGAAAGCGCCCATCGCGGCGATTGCGCCGATTGCGGCAACCGTCGAAATTCGGCGAAGCAAACGATTCTGCGTGGTCATGTTGTTCATCCTATCTGTTCACCTGCGGGAGAGGTGAGTTTGATCTAGATCTTCGCACACCAATGGGGCAGAGTCAGCAAATTTTTTTGGTTTGCGTCAATTACTCGTTCACCCCTTCTATTCCGTCGAGTACCGCCCGGGTACCTGACAACCCGAGCCTGGTCGCGCCTGCGTCGAGCATCGACACCGCGTCGGCGGGCGTGCGGATGCCGCCACTGGCCTTGACCTCGACACGAGGGCCCACGGCCGCGCACATCAGCTCCACTGCGCGCACCGAGGCGCCGCCTGCTGGATGGAACCCCGTGGAGGTCTTGACGAAGTCCGCCCCTGCATCCGCAGCGGCCCGGCACGCGGAGGCGAGGGCCTGCTCCCCCGCGATGCTCAGCAACGCCGCCGATTCCACAATCACCTTCAGAACGATTTTCTGGCCGATCGCCGCCCGGACGGCGGCGACATCCGCCCGAACGGCGTCGAAGTCCCCGGATACCGCGGCTCCGACATCGATCACCATGTCGATCTCGGCGGCGCCTGCCTGCACGGCGAGGCGCGCCTCCTCGGCCTTGATCGCCGAGAGATGCTTGCCTGACGGGAATCCCACGACCGCGGCGATGGGCGTCGGCGCGCCCGACCGCCGGGCGACGGCGACCATCGAGGGGGACACGCATACCGCGTAGGCCCCGAGTTCGGCGGCCTCGTCGACGAGTCGCGCGACGTCGCTTTCGGTGGCTTCGGGCTTGAGCAGCGTGTGATCGACGAGCGCGGCCACGTCGTCGCGGCGGTAGCTGCGCACTGCTAGAACGGTTCCTCGGTGCCGCCGGGGTTGCACCCGGTCGCCACCAGCGTGTCGTCGTCGACCTCGGGTCGCCACGGCTCCAGGTTCCAGCTGGTCTTGCCCGGCTGGCCGAGTTCGGCGAATTCCCAGTGGCAGAGGAACTGGTCGTACATTCCGGGCATATCGGCGTCAGGCGACAGCGTCAGCACCTCGGACCACGCCTCGTCGATGCCCGTCGTGGTGGCGACGAGCGAGGCCTGTCGCCCTGAATCCGTGGGATACACGCGAAGACTCGACAGGTCGCCCCACTTGGCCCACTCGACGTGGTCGACGTACGGCGGCGCGGGTACTGGATTGGCGGCGGCGGCCGGCGCGAAAACGAGCGGGGCAAGGACACCCGCTGTCGCGACCGCGGTCGCGACGAAACGCAGATCAATCATCAGCGGCTAGCGGGACTTTCCCTGGATCTCCAGGATCTTCGGCCGCACGTCAACGAGATAGATGCCGGTTGCGACCGCAGCGATGGAGACGGCGAAAACGGAGACTCCGGTGAGGCTGGTGAGCAGGGCGAACGCGCCGGCGCCGCCGAGGATCAGCAACCAGACCGGCTTGGTGAGTTTGCCCGCCGCGGTGTATGCGTCGGTCCGCTGAAGGGCCGCATGTACGAAGGCATACAGGGTGGCGCCCAGCACTACGACGGCCAACAATAAGAGGACGTAACCCGCAAGGTGTTGGAGCTGCACGCTCCAAGCGTATGCGGGCTACGTCCCCTGGTCGACTCTGAGTCGCCCAGCTGGGCGGCTCAGGGCCGAAATGCTACTTCTGCGTGACCTTCTTGGCGGCCGCCTTCTTGGCGGGTGCCTTCTTCGCAGGAGCCTTCTTGGCCGGTGCCTTCTTGGCGGCCGCCTTGGCGGGTGCCGCGGCCTTCTGGGCCTTCTTGGGCAGCTCGACGCCGACCAGCTTGGCGGCACGCTCGCCCACCGCGCGGGTCTGCGTGGCCACGTTGCCCAGCGCTTCCTGGGTCAGCTCGACAGCCTGGTCCGAATACCGCTCGACGCGACCGGCGGCCTCTTCGAGGGCCGGCTGGCTGCGCAGCCGCTCGAGGGCGGCCTCGCCACGCTCGACGAGCTTGTTGTACGAGGTCTGTGCGGCCTCGGCGTAGCTCTCGGCGAACTTGCGCAGCTCGTCGGACGTCAGACGCTCACGCAGGTCGCCGAACTGGGTCGGCAGCTCTTCCTGCAGCTTGGTGACGCGGGCGCGGGTCTCCCCGACGCGTGCCTCGGCATCGGTACGGGCATCGCCGGCACGCTCACGCAGGGTCGCGACGATCTCGTTGACCCGCTCGAGGGCCAGATCGGCGGCGCCGACCGCGGCAAGCAGCGGAGCCTTCAGGTCGTCGGCGGTCGGCTGGGTGGTCTTGGCAGGCTTCTTGGCCATGGTGATATTTCCTTTCCAGAGACTTCGGTTAGACGTAGATGAACTTCTGATGGACGGTCGGTCTGCTGCTACTCAGTCGTCGGCTCCTCATCTGCCTGGGGACCTTCGGCTTCGTGCTGTTGGCAAAACGACGTGTAGATATCGAGCAGCACCTGCTTTTGCCGCTCGGTGATCGCCGTGTCGGTGATGATTGCGTCGCGGACTTCACTGGGATCGCTGGGTTCCAGGATCCCGGCCCTTATATAGAGCACTTCCGCGGACACACGCAGCGCCTTTGCGATCTGGCTCAGCACGTCTGCCGAGGGTTTGCGCAATCCCCGCTCGATCTGGCTGAGGTAGGGATTACTTACTCCGGCCTTTTCGGCCAACTGCCGCACGGATACCTGAGCAGCTTCGCGTTGCGTTCGAATAAAGGTGCCGATGTCCTGCGCAGCGTTGGACACGACCACGGCAAGATTTTCATCCTGCGGCATGCGTAGCCCCCTCGTGCGTCGGGTATCCGGTTAGCGACAAGCTCAACCGTACGACGGGGTGCTAACTTTTGCAAGCACTAGTTAGCGCAGGTCAGAAGAGTAGCTGGGCTATCGAATAGATGATCAGGCCCGCCAGCGAACCCACCACAGTGCCATTGATCCGGATGAATTGCAGGTCACGGCCGACGTGCAATTCGATGCGGCGACTGGCCTCGTCGCCGTCCCACCGCTCGATGGTTTCGGTGATGATCGCTGTGATCTCCGCCCCGTACTGAGACACCAGGTGTTGCGCCGCCCGGATGATCCAGTTGTCGACCTTGGCGCGCAGGTCGGCGTCGTCGCGCAGCGACTCCCCGATGTGCACGGCGGAATCGGCGATGCGGGTGCGCAATGCCGATGACGGATCGTCGACCGACTCGAGAAAGATCTTTTTTGCCGCAGTCCAGGCGGTCTCGGCCGCCCGCGCGATCTCGTCACGCGCCATCAGCTGTTCCTTGACGTTCTCGGCGCGCTGAATCGTGGTGTCGTCGTGCTGCAGGTCGTCGGCGAACTCGAACAGGAACCGGGTGGCCGAGCGACGCAGTTCGTGGTCGGGGTTGCGCCGCACCTTGTCTGTGAAGTCCATCAGCTCCCGGTGGATGCGGTCACCGACGAGGTGGTCGATCCAGCGCGGCGACCAGGTCGGCGAGTCACGCTCGATGACGCGCTCGATGATCTCGCCGGCGTTGAGCGACCACTGGAACGCCCGGTCTGCCAGCAGCTGGATGAGCGCCTCCTGTCGTCCCTCGGCCAACAGAGTCGCCAGCACCCGTCCGATCGGCGGGCCCCACTTCGGTTCGGCGATGCGTTTGACGATCATCCGGTCGAGCACGTGCTGGACGTCCTCGTCGCGCAGCATCTCCACCAGAACCCGCAGCGCCGTTGATGTTTCAGCCGCAACCCGCTGGGCGTGCACCGGCTCGGAAAGCCATTTACCGAGTCGCCCCGCGACCTCGGCCTCGCGCAGTTTGGTCTCCACCACTTCCGGGGACATGAAGTTCTCCCGCACGAATGCCCCGAGACCTTCGCCGAGTTGGTCCTTCTTGCGCTTGATGATCGCGGTGTGCGGAATCGGAATACCCAGGGGGTGTTTGAACAGCGCGGTGACGGCGAACCAGTCGGCCAGGGCGCCAACCATGCCCGCTTCGGCCGCGGCTCGCACATAGCCGACCCAGGGAGCGGCTCCGTTGGACTGGGCCCAGGTGCAGATCAGAAAGATGACCGTGGCACCGAGCAGAAACGACAGTGCGACGACCTTCATTCGCCGCAGCCCACGTCGTCGCTCCGCGTCCGCCGCGCTGTCCGCGCCCGCCAGCGACTCAGCGAAACTCGCGCGCGGAGCGGGAAGACGGGCAGGGGGCGGCGGAGTCGGAAGTCCGGCAGCTGGAGGCGGCGCCGGAGGGGCGGCGGCCTCGCGCGGTGGAGCCGGCGGCAACGGCGTTATGGCGCGTCCTCCGACGTTCGGTCTGTGTGCCACACCTACATCATCCGCTACCCGCGCCGGGCGCGGCCCCTCCGACAACGCCTGATACCGAGATCGGCCGTACTATCAAGGGGGACTAGGGGACGGAATACGGCGATCGTGGCAGAACAGACCTCGTCCGTCGCTCTCAAGACCGATGGACGTAAACGCCGCTGGCACCAGCACAAGGTGGAACGGCGCAACGAGCTGGTTGACGGCACCCTGGAAGCGATACGGCGCCGCGGCAGCAACGTCAGCATGGACGAGATCGCCGCCGAGATCGGTGTGTCCAAGACGGTCCTGTACCGCTACTTCGTCGACAAGAACGACCTGACGACCGCGGTGATGATGCGGTTTGCACAGACCACGCTGATCCCGAACATGGCCGCGGCATTGTCGTCGAACCTCGACGGCTACGAGCTGACCCGCGAGATCATCCGGGTTTATGTCGAGACCGTCGCCTCCGAGCCGGAGCCGTACATGTTCGTGATGGCGAACAACTCGGCCAGCAAGAGCAAGGCCGTCGCGAACTCGGAGCAGATCATCGCCCGCATGCTCGGGGTGATGCTGCGTCGCCGGATGGCCGAGGTGGGTATGGACACCGGGGGCGCGGCGGCGTGGGCGTTCCACACCGTGGGCGGAGTGCAGTTGGCCACGCACTCGTGGATGTCGAACCCGCGAATGAGCTCTGACGAGTTGATCGACTACCTGACGATGCTGTCCTGGAGCGCGCTGTGCGGCATCGTCGAGGTCGGCGGATCCCTGGAGAAGTTCCGGCAAGGCCCGCATCCGTCGCCTGTTCTGCCGCCGCAACTGCTTGACTGAGCGGATGAGCGAGTCCGACCTCCCCTCCCTGTGGACACATGAGCCGCACATCCATCTCGAGTTCACGCCCGGCCAGTCCGTCGCCGAGATCGACACCAGCGCGACGCCGGGGTTCAAGGGCTCCAAGTCCGACGCCCCGGATCTGCAGGACGAACGCAACGAGCGGTTCGCTGAACTCCAGGAGATGCTGTACGCAGCCAGTCGTGCGGGCGACAATCGCAAGATCCTGCTGGTGTTGCAGGGTATGGACACCGCGGGCAAGGGCGGCATCGTCAAACACGTTGTCGGAGCATGCAATCCGCAAGGCATCAAGTATGCGAGCTTTGGCAAGCCTACCGAGGAGGAACTCGCGCATGACTTCCTGTGGCGCATCGAGCGGCAACTGCCGACCCCGGGCCACATCGGAGTCTTCGACCGGTCACATTACGAGGACGTGCTGATCGTTCGGGTGCACGATCTTGTGCCGCCCGAGATGTGGAGCGCCCGTTACGACATCATCAACGAATTCGAGAAGCGGCTCGTCATGGACGGGACGACGATCGTCAAGGTGGCGATGTTCGTCTCGCTCGACGAGCAGAAGGAGCGGCTGGCGAAGCGACTCGAGCGTCCGGACAAGTACTGGAAGTACAACCCGGCCGACATCGACGAGCGCTTGCTGTGGCCGCGCTATCAGGAGGCATACCAGGCCATGCTCGAGCGGACGTCGACCGACTACGCGTCTTGGCACATCATCCCCTGCGACCGCAAGTGGTACAGCCGTCTCGCCATCACCGAGCTGCTGATCGAGGCCCTCCAGGGACTCGACTTGTCATGGCCGCCAGCCGATTTCGATGTCGAAGCGGAGAAGAAGCGACTGGCGGACGCCTAGCGCGTCTGGCATCGCATCGCATCGCATCGCATCGCATCGCATCGCATCGCGATCGCCGAGACTACGGTTTCTGACGGATTTCGGCCGATTTTCATCACAAACCGTAGTGTCGGGAACCGATCGGTCGCCAGGCGCGCCATATCTGTGTGGACGATCTGATCGTCGGCAGTGAGGCGCTCGCTGCTGGGCTCGTAACCCGCCAAGACCTGCGCACGAAATTCGCCAAGCTCCATCAGAACGTGTACTCCCCGATCGGGCTGGAACTCGACGCGGCAGATCGGGCGGTGGCCGCCTGGCTGTGGTCGCGCCGCGAGGCCATATTGGTCGGGAGCTCAGCGGCGGCCATGCATGGAACACGCTGGCTGCCGAGGGATGCTCCGGCCGAGATCGCGCGTGCTCGTCATCCCGCACCGCGCGGCATCGTCGTCCATTGCGGTGCCATCGCTGACGACGAAATCTGCTTGGTGCAGAGCATTTACTGCACTACACCGGCAAGGACTGCCTACGACATCGGGCGGCAAGTGTCCGCCGATGCGTCGATCATTCGCATCGATGCGCTGATGAACGCGACCCGCTGCACAGTGTTCGACGTCAACCGAATCGCTCGCCGCTACCCAGGCGCGCGTGGCATCCGGCACCTACGCGCCGCCTTGGACCTGGCCGACCCGGGCGCGGAATCTCCGAAGGAGACCGAGCTTCGGCTGCTGCTCGTACGTGACGGGCTGCCTCGGCCAGTTACCCAGATCAGAGTCGGAAGGCGCCGTGTCGACATGGGCTGGCCGCAATGGAAGGTCGGCGTGGAATACGACGGTGAGCAACACTGGACCGACCCCGCCATTCATGCCGGGGACATCGAGCGGCTGGAATACCTTGCCGCACAGGGCTGGATTATCGTTCGGGTCAGCGCACGCCAACTGCGACATGACCGCGCCGGCGTCATCGCCAGAGTCAGACGAGCGCTGCCTCAGTACTTGTAGAAGCCCTGTCCGGACTTCTTGCCCAACTGCCCGGCCTCGACCATCCGCAACAACAGCGGCGGCGGCGCGAAGTTGGCGTCCTTGTACTCGTCGTACATCGAGTCGGCGATCAACTTCATCGTGTCCAGCCCGATCAGGTCGGACAGCCGCAGCGGACCCATCGGGTGCGACAACCCGGCCACGACGGCCTTGTCGATGTCGTCGACCGTGGCGACGCCGGCCTCAGCCATTCGGATGGCCGACAACAGGTACGGCACCAGCAGCGCATTGACGATGAATCCCGACCGGTCACCGCAGCGCACCACCTGCTTGCCCAGCCGCTCGCTCGCGAACTGCTCGACCCTGGCCGCGGCCGCCTCGCTGGTGACGAGTGTGCTGACGAGTTCGACCAGCGGCAGCACCGGCACCGGGTTGAAGAAGTGCAGGCCCAGCACACGGCTCGGATTCTTCGTCGCCGCAGCGATTTTCATGATCGGGATGCTGGAGGTGTTCGACGCCAGCACCGCGTCGGGATCGGTGATGATCTCGTCGAGAGCGGCGAAGATCTTTCGCTTCACGGCCTCGTCCTCGACCACCGCTTCGATGACGAGCTGTCGGTCCCACAGGTCTGACAGGTCCGTCGTGAACGTCAGCCTCGCAAGTGTGGCGTCACGATCGCTCTCGGCGAGCTTGCCCCTGCTCACCATGCGTTCCAGCGAGGCCGTGATGCGCCTGCTGCCCGCGGTGATCAGCTCGTCCGTCGGCTCGTAGACCACCACCTCGGCGCCGGCACGCGCGGACACCTCAACGATGCCCGAGCCCATCTGCCCGGCGCCGATCACGCCTACTCGTTCAATGCTCACTTCACACTCCCTCACACAGCGTCAGTGCCCCGCCCGGGTTTCCGGGCGGGGCCTGCGCTGTCAAGCCGACTGCTTTTGGCTTCGGCTATGGCTCAGTTGGCTCCGGTTATCGTCAGTGGCTCCGGTCTAGGTTCCACTTCCTCCTCGCGGCCTTGGGGCCGCGCATCGTCAGTGCTCCGGTCTATCGGTTCCACTTCCTCCTCGCGGCCTTGGGGCCGCGCATCGTCAGTGGAACTGACCCTCTTCGGTCGAACCCGCGAGCGCGGTGGTCGACGAGGTCGGGTCCACGGTGGTGGCGATCCGGTCGAAGTAACCGGCGCCGACCTCACGCTGGTGCTTGGTAGCGGTGTAACCGCGCTCCTCGGCGTCGAACTCGCGCTCCTGCAGCTCGACGTAGGCGGTCATCTGGTTGCGGGCGTAGCCGTAGGCCAGATCGAACATCGAGTAGTTCAGGGCGTGGAAGCCGGCCAGCGTGATGAACTGGAACTTGAAGCCCATCGCGCCGAGCTCCTTCTGGAACTTCGCGATCGTCGCGTCGTCGAGGTGCTTGCGCCAGTTGAACGACGGCGAGCAGTTGTAGGCCAACATCTGGTCCGGGAACTCGCTTTTCACGCCCTCGGCGAACTTCGCGGCGAGCTCGAGGTCGGGGGTGCCGGTCTCCATCCAGATCAGATCCGAGTACGGCGCGTAGGCCTTGGCGCGGGCGATGCAGGGCTCGAGGCCGTTCTTGACCCGGTAGAAGCCTTCCTTGGTCCGCTCACCGGTGATGAACGGCCGGTCGCGCTCGTCGACGTCGGAGGTGATCAGCGTCGCCGCCTCGGCGTCGGTGCGGGCGATGACGACCGTCGGCACGTCGGCGACGTCGGCCGCAAGGCGCGCCGAGGTCAGGGTGCGGATGTGCTGCTGGGTCGGGATGAGCACCTTGCCACCGAGGTGACCGCACTTCTTCTCCGATGCGAGCTGATCCTCCCAGTGTGAACCCGCGACGCCCGCCGCGATCATCGCCTTCTGGAGCTCGTAGACGTTCAGCGCACCACCGAAGCCGGCCTCACCGTCGGCGACGATCGGGGCAAGCCAGTTCTCGACGGACGTGTCGCCCTCGACCTTGGCGATCTCGTCCGCGCGAAGCAGCGCGTTGTTGATGCGACGCACGACCTGCGGCACCGAGTTGGCCGGGTAGAGGCTCTGGTCGGGGTAGGTGTGGCCGGACAGGTTCGCGTCACCGGCGACCTGCCAACCCGACAGGTAGATGGCCTTCAGGCCGGCGCGGACCTGCTGCACGGCCATGTTGCCGGTCAGCGCGCCCAGGGCGTTGACGAACTCCAGGTCGTGCAGCTGCGACCACAGCACCTCGGCGCCGCGGCGGGCCAGCGTGGCCTCCTCGACGACGGAGCCCTGCAGGGCCACCACGTCGGCCGGGGTGTAGGTGCGCTCGAGGCCCTTCCACCGCGGATTGGTGTCCCAGTCGTGCTGGATCTCTTCGGGTGTCTTCGGCGTGCCGACGGTTGACATCTGGTCCTGCTCCTTCGAGTTCGTGCCACATCGCTGTGGTGTCGCCGGCGTCCCCGGCTTGTTAACACTCAAACAACTTCGTTGTTGTGCTAACACGAGGATGCATCACGACATACCCGCAGGTCCACTCGTTTCGATTGCCAATTTCCGCCAACCCGACGGGCCAACTTGCAAAGTTTGCGAAGGTAGCAATTGCCTGAACCGGTTCAGTAGCTACTCGCCAGTAGCCGGTTTGCGCACGTCAGTACGCCCGTACTGTTAAACCCGCGGCGTCAGAGCGCGAAGAGGCACGCGACGGCTTTGGTCTGTTCGCCGACCGCATATGTGAGGGTTGTAACAGTGCGATCCGCCAGTTCGGAACCGAACTGTTCGGTCGATCCCGGCGGGTGCACGTGCGAAATGATCTCCAGCTTGTCTCCGAGCGCCACCGCGGCGTCGTGCTCGATGGTCACCCGGATCGGCTTGTGCCGCAGTTCGGGATTGCTGGCCAAATAGTCCTCGATGACACTCCAGTACACGGAGTTGTTCATGTGGTCGAAGATGTCGATGTCGCTCACACGAACCGGAAAATCGCGGACCTCTGCGGCGTCCTCACGACTGCCTGCTTTCAGATAGGACTTCCACCGCAGCCGGTCCACCTCCGTGGTGCGCTGCAGGCCTTCGATGAAGTCGTCGGAGATGCGCGCCGGGCCCTGGGTCTCGCGGTTGATGTTGATCCAGAACGCCTCGGACTCGATCAGCCCGCCCTTGCGGCCGTCGATGCGCACGCGCATCTCGCACCACCGGTTCGACGTGCCCGAGCACCAGCGGCGCATCCGCAGCATGTCCTTGAACTCGATCGGCTCGATCATGTCGAGCATCGTGCGCCGCACGATCCACAGCGGGTGGGTCTCCTCGTAACCCATTTCCCGCAGCTGATCCGAGCCGATGTCCTGGATGTGACGTGTGGCGGCGTCGAATTTCAGCCGGCCCTCGCGATCGATGTCGGCCACCCGTAGCGGCCACTCCCTGTCGAATACGTCCGGGTGCGGGTCGGGCACGGGCATCATCACCTTCGCCAAACCGGTGCTGCCTGCCATGAAGCCCGATCCTGCCACAGCCCGTGATCTGCCAACAATGCAAAGGTGGTCTTCGCAGCGTTGTTAGGCTGTCTGACGTGGCGAAGACGTTCGTCGGCTCGCGGGTTCGACAGCTGCGCAGTGAACGCGGCTTCAGCCAGGCGGCACTGGCCCAGATGCTGGAGATCTCGCCGAGTTACCTGAACCAGATCGAGCACGACGTGCGTCCGTTGACGGTGGCCGTGCTGCTGCGGATCACCGAGGTGTTCGGAGTCGACGCGACGTTCTTCGCCTCCGAGGACGACACCCGACTGGTCGCCGAGTTGCGCGAGGTGACCATGGATCGCGACGTGGCCATCGACGTCGACCTCGCCGAAGTCTCCGATATGGTCAGCGCGCATCCCACACTCGCGCGCGCGATGGTCAACCTGCACCGCCGCTACCGGCTGACCACCACGCAGTTGGCGGCCGCCACCGAGGACAGGTATTCCGACGGAAGTGGCTCAAGCTCTGGGTCGGGCTCCATCTCCATGCCGCACGAGGAGGTGCGCGACTACTTCTATCAACGGCAGAACTACCTTCACGAGCTCGACACGGCCGCCGAGGATCTCACCATTCGCATGCGGATGCACCGCGCCGAACTGGCCCGCGAGCTGTCCGACCGGCTGACCATGGTGCACGGTGTGCACATCAGGCGACGAACCGACCTGGGCGACACGGTGTTACACCGCTTTGATCCGGTCTCCAAGACACTGGAGATCAGTGGCCACCTGTCCTCGGGGCAGACGGTTTTCAAGATGGCGGCGGAGTTGGCGTATCTGGAGTTCGGCGAGCTGATCGACAAGCTGGTCGCGGAGGGCAAGTTCAGCAGCGAGGAGTCGTCGATCCTGGCCCGGCTCGGGCTGGCGAACTACTTCGCTGCCGCGACGGTGTTGCCGTACAGGCAGTTTCACGATGTCTCGGAGAACTTCCGCTATGACGTCGAACGGCTATCCGCGTTCTATTCGGTCTCCTACGAGACGATCGCGCACCGGCTTTCCACGCTGCAGCGGCCGTCGATGCGCGGGGTGCCGATGTCGTTCGTGCGGGTTGATCGCGCAGGCAACATGTCAAAGCGTCAGTCCGCCACGGGCTTTCACTTCTCCTCCAGCGGAGGCACCTGTCCGCTGTGGAACGTCTACGAGACATTCGCGAACCCCGGCAAGATCGGTGTGCAGATTGCGCAGATGCCCGACGGGCGGAACTACATGTGGGTGGCCCGTACGGTCGAACGTCGCGCCCGTCGGTACGGCCAGCCGAGTAAGACGTTCGCGATCGGTCTCGGTTGCGAACTTCGCCATGCGCACCGACTGGTCTACTCGGAGGGACTGGAACTCTCGGGCGAGAACTCGACGCCGATCGGCGCGGGCTGTCGTGTCTGCGAGCGCGACAACTGCCCGCAGCGGGCCTTCCCCGCGCTCGGTCGGGCACTGGACCTCAACGAGCACCGCAGCACGGTGTCGCCCTACCTGGTGCAGCGGTCCTAGGCGTCAACGGCGCGCCGTCGCTGAACGGATGCGGGCGCGCCACATCCGCGCCACCAGCAAGAGCGGCACCACGGGGCACGGCACGTTGGATGCAAGACCTTCGTTGTATCAGTGAATCTGTTGTCATAGCCGGGACCGGTTCCGCCACAAGCCATCTGGAACAGCGAGGCATTCCCGAGCAGCCCGACAGCGAGGTGGAGCGTCGAGCCGATGACAGGTATCCCCGCATAGAAGATCGCAGGCAGGCGGATCCAGTCGCGGCCCCGCACGAACGCATAGATCAGCACGAGATAGCACGGGTCTAGGACGAAGGCGGAGATGCCGAGGGCGAAGAGCACAACGTCGCGACGAAGAACCGATCCCACCGGCCTTCACGCCGCGGCACGGCCGTCGACATGCGCGGATACTACGTCTATAGACTCGCTACGGTGAGCGCAATCGAGCCCGCCCGCATCGCGCCCGGGGGATTCAAGGAACTCGGTCCGGTCAACTGGGCCATCGCCAAGCTCGGTGCCAGGGCGATCCGCGCGCCGAGATTCAGCCTTTTCAATGTTCTTGGGCAGCACCGGCTTTTGTTCCTGGCGTGGCTGCCGCTCAGCGGAATGCTGCTGGGGCTCCTGAGCAAGCTCCCGCTCAAGGACGCCGAGACCGTCATCCTGCGCGTCGGGCATCTCCGCAACTGCGAATACGAGCTGCAACAACACCGCCGACTGGCCCGCACCCGCGGTATCGGTCCCGACGTTCAGGCCAAGATCTTCGAGGGCCCCGATGCCGATGGGCTGACCGAGCGCCAGCGCGCACTGATCACCGCCACCGACGAGTTCGTCGTCACCCGTGGTGTATCGCCGGAAACGTGGGCTGTGCTGGCCAAACACCTGACCAAGCAACAGCTGATCGAATTCTGCATGCTGGCCGCCCAATACGACGGGCTGGCGGCCACGATCACCACGCTCAATGTGCCGCTGGACTTTCCCGACTGACTATCGACTACAGGTACGTCACACCGAGTACGGCTACGGAGAGCAGCACCGGCGAGATCGGCAGCGCGAAGAGGAATGCGGCCAACACATCGGACTTACGGTTGTAGAAGCGCCAGCCCAGCACCGCCGCGATCGCACCGACGACGAACGACGCCACGGCGACCACGAGTACCCAACTGCTGATCGTCGTGGTGGCGATGGCAACGGAGATCCCGGCCAGCCACAGGATGTGGCCGACCACCAACCCGCCGATCCCAGCGACCCAGATCGCGGCTCTCAAAAGTTGATCATGTGGCCGGCCAGGCCGTGGAAGCACTCTTGAAGCGCTTCCGACAGCGTCGGATGCGTATGGACGTTGCGGGCGAGCTCGTTGACGGTCAGGTCCCACTTCTGCGCCAGCGTGAGCTCGGGCAGTAGTTCGGAGACGTCGTGCCCGATCAGGTGTCCGCCGATCAGCTCGCCGTATTTGGCGTCGGCGATCAGCTTGACGAATCCGCTCGGATCGCCGAGCCCGTGCGCCTTGGCGTTGGCGGTGAGCGGGAACTTGGCGACCTTGACATCGTAGCCCTCGTCGCGGGCCTGTTCTTCGGTCAGCCCGAAGCTGGCAACCTGCGGCTGGCAGAACGTGGCACGCGGCATCATCCGGTAGTCACCAAGTGCCAAAGTCTCTGCGCCCGCGATGGTTTCGGACGCGACCACGCCCTGCGCCTCCGCCACGTGAGCGAGCTGCAGCAGGCCCGTCACGTCACCGATGGCGTAGATGTGCGGCACGTTGGTGCGCATGTAGTCGTCGATGCCGATCGCCTTGCGGTCGGTGAGCTTCACGCCCGCCGCCTCCAGCCCATACCCCTCGACGTTGGGTGCGAAGCCGATGGCCTGAAGCACCTTGTCGGCCTTGATCTCCTCGGACTTGTCGCCCTTGCTGACCCGGACCGAAACCGTCGACCCGTCATCTTCGATGGACTCCACCTTGGTGCCCGTGAGGATCTTCACGCCGAGCTTCTTGAACTGCTTCTCGATCTCCTTGGACACCTCGGCGTCCTCGTTGGGCAGCGCCCGCGGCAGGAACTCGACGATGGTGACATCCACGCCGAAGTTGTGGAGCACGTATCCGAACTCCATGCCGATCGCCCCGGCGCCCGCAATGACGATCGAGCCGGGCAGTTCACGGGACAGGATCTGCTTCTCGTAGGTGACGACGTTCTCCGACAGCGACGTGCCCGGCACCAGGCGGGTGCTGCTGCCGGTGGCGATGATGCAGTTGTCGAAGGTGACCGTCTCGGTACCGCCCTCGTTGAGGTCGACCTCCAGCGTGTTGGCGTCCTTGAACTTCCCGTAGCCGTTGATCTCGGTGATCTTGTTCTTCTTCATCAGGAAGTGCACACCGGCGACGCGTCCGTCGGCGACCTTGCGGCTGCGGTCGAAGGCCACCCCGTAGTCCATGGTGGGCTCGCCACTGATGCCGAACGTCTTGGCTTCCTTGGTGAGGATGTGGGACAGCTCGGCGTTGCGCAGCAGCGACTTGGAGGGAATACAGCCGACGTTCAGGCATACACCGCCCCAGTATTTGGGTTCGACGACTGCGGTGTTCAGCCCGAGCTGGGCGGCGCGAATGGCCGCGACGTACCCGCCGGGGCCGGCTCCGAGAACGACGACGTCATAGTGGGTCACACCCCAACCTTAATGAGTCTGCCTCGCCCGTTGGTGTGGACTCCGCCCAGCATGTCCGAAGCGCCTGCCGAGGCGGCTCGCCACAGCTTCAAAGGGTTGTCGGTGCTTCCTGCAAAACTGCTGGCGAGATGACGCGGCACACTACGTTTAAGTTTTGTCTCGACCCGACACAGCAGCAGCGGGTCGAGCTGGCTCGGCATGCGGGTGCATCCCGCTTTGCGTTCAATCAATGTCTGGGAATCGTGACTTCCCGATTGACCGAACATCGTGCCGATCCTGGTGTCAATGTGCCATGGACCGGGTTCGACTTGATCAACGCCTTCAATTCGTGGAAGAACTCGGAGGATGCTGGTCGATTGTTGGCCGCTGATTCCAACGGAGTAATCACAACCATTGATAGGGGCTTGCAGTGGCGTCGTGAGGTATATCAGCAGATTTTCGAGGAGGCCGCAATCGACTGCGGGCGAGCATTGGCCTCCTGGACAGACTCACGATCGGGAAACCGCAAGGGCCGCAAAACGGGGTTCCCACGGTTCAAGAAAAAGTCAGCCGGTACGTCTTCCTTCCGGGTACGTAACCGACAGCGAAACGGGTCCAAGCCGACCGTCCGAATCGGAGAGAATGGTCCCCGTTCCATCACTCTGCCTAAGATCGGACCAGTTTCCGTATTCGACGACACACGCCGATTGAGGCGAATGCTCGCCAAAGGCAGAGCCCGAATACTATTTGCCACCATCACCGCACATGCGGAGCGCTGGTGGGTTTCGGTAACCGTCGAAGCCCTGGAGCTCCACGTCTCGCATCGCCACAACGCGCGCCGCGAGGACGACAACGGCGGCTGGATCGGAGTCGATCGCGGTCTTTCAGCATTCGTCGTAGCCGCTGACGGTGATGGACGCGTAGTCAGTCGAATTAGCTTTACGCCCAAACCTATGGCACGCGGCATGGATCGGCTACGACGACTTCAAAAGTCGTTATCCCGCAAGCAGAATGGATCCCGCAACCGTCAGCGGGAGATTGCCAAGATCAGACGTCACCATCACCACATTTCATGTGTGCGTGGTCACTTCCTACACCAAGTGTCGAACGAGTTGGTCAAGACCCACGATCGACTCGTCCTCGAAGATCTCAATGTGTCCGCGATGGTAAGAAATCGCCGCCTCGCAAGGGCTATTTCGGATGCAGGTTGGGCCGACTTTGCCCGACTGCTCCGATACAAACAGGCTTGGCGCGGCGGCCAAATTGCCACTGCCGATCGGTGGTTTCCATCAAGCAAGCTGTGCCCGAGTTGCGGGTCGGTCAAGAGTGAACTGAGGCTCGCCGACCGACTCTTCATGTGCGAATGCGGGCACACCGCCGATCGCGACGTCAACGCGGCGGTCAATCTTGCACGTTGGGCACAGCTGCACCACGATAAGCATCAACCCGAACCCCGGACCCCCAAGCGCGGAGGCCGGGCCACCAACGCCCGCCGACAGGAAGGCTCTGACCGGCTCCCTTTGGATGCCGGTGAAACCAGCCTGGGTGAAGCGGGAACCGAATTTCACGGTCCACCAGCGGTCTGAAACCGGACGCCCGAGAAGGGCGGTGCCAGCATTCAGATGTACTGCCGGCACGCTTTTAGTAAGGGATGAGCCCTACGAAACATCGGCTGGCCCATTCGCAGAAGTAGAGGCCGTGCAACACGGCGGCACCCGCGGTCGCGGCCAGCGGAGCCGAGGTGAACGCGATGGCCAGAGCGGGCGCGATCGGCCTGTTCGGCACCATGGTGACGAGCAGGCCGGCGACGGTGCAAAGGATCAGGAACACCAGCACCACGAACACCGGCGCGGTCTTGTCCAGCGAGTGGTACCACCAGTGGTAGAGGCCATACCCCACGGCGCCGGCGATCGCCCATACGCATGCCACGACGAGCGCGAAGTGCCAGCGCTTGAGGTACTGGTAGTTGCCCGGCACGGCCATCGGATGGGCAGGCACGGGCAACGGCTCCGACGGCATTTCGTCGAGAGGGTCCAACGACGTTTCGCCGACAGGCTCCCATGGCGTTCGGTCGGCAGGCTCCGATTGCGCTTCGAGTTCACCCGTGTCGAAGGTGGGTGCGAACCCCTGGGTCTGGAACCCCTCTGTCTGATCCGCGGGCAGCAGGTCGCGGCCCACGTCAGGCACCGTGCACCGCCTGAATCGCCACCAGGACACCGAACCAGCCCGGGGCGACGGCGATGACGAACACACCGGCCGTCGTCAGCCAGCGCCTGCCGGACAACAGGATCGTCAACATTCCGATCGCGCATGGCACTCCGACGACGAGCGCGATGACCACGTCGGGCCGAATTCTTGCGCTGACCAGCAGACTTGATCCGATCCCCAGGAGCAGCCCGACCGCTGTGCCGATCAGCAGTGCACTGGTCAGCAGCCACGGGCGTGGCAGCGGGATCACGCTTCTGACGATACTGCGAGCACCCGCCGTTAACCGGTTAGCCGCTCGGCGCGCCACCCGGTATTGGGCACGCATCAACGGCTTCCGCGACGATATGCGTTCCCGTCGTCGGTGGTCGTGCTCCGCGGGCGAAGTCGGCACCCGTCACGGGTGCCTCCGCGCCCAGCAACTGGTTCTCGGTGTTGCTGAACGCACGTCCGCGCGACAGGAAGCGCATCCCTTCGGGGGCTTCGACACTGAAGCCGCCGCCCCTGCCCGGGACGACATCGATGACCAATTGCGTGTGTTTCCACGCCTCGAACTGCGGGCCTGAGATCCACACCGGTACGCCTTCTGGTTGGACGGCCAAGCCGACGTCGAGGACGGCAAGCAGAATGTCGCGGTCGCCGACGAGAAATTCGCCGTCGGGGTAACACATCGGTGAAGACCCGTCGCAGCATCCGCCGGACTGGTGGAACATCAGCGCGCCGTGTCGCCCCTGCAGCCGCCGCAACAGATCTACGGCGGCCTCGGTGATCAACGCGCGCGCCGGGGGCTGGTCCAATCCACTTCTCCCTCCCCGTCGAACGTGAGCTTGTGTGCGAGCTCACGGCGATTTGTCAAGCACAACTTCACGTTCGACGGAAATGCCGGCTCAGAAGAACCCCTGCGCCTTATTCGAGTACGAAACCAGCAGGTTCTTCGTCTGCTGGTAGTGGTCGAGCATCATCTTGTGGTTCTCCCGGCCGATGCCGGACTGCTTGTAGCCGCCGAACGCCGCGTGCGCCGGGTAGGCGTGATAGCAGTTGGTCCACACGCGGCCCGCCTTGATGTCGCGTCCGGCTCGATAGGCCACGTTGCCGTCGCGCGACCACACCCCTGCGCCGAGCCCGTAGAGCGTGTCGTTGGCGATGCCGATCGCGTCGTCGTAGTCCTTGAACGATGTCACCGCGACGACGGGCCCGAAGATCTCCTCCTGGAAGATCCGCATCTTGTTGTTGCCCTCGAAGATCGTGGGCTGGACGTAGTAACCGCCGTTGAGGTCGCCGCCGAGTTGCGCGCGCTCCCCGCCGGCAATGACCCTCGCGCCTTCTTCTTTGCCGACTTCGATGTAGGACAACACCTTTTCGAGCTGATCGTTGGATGCCTGAGAGCCGATCATGGTCTCGGTGTCCAGCGGGTCCCCCTGGCGTACGGCCTTGGTGCGGATGGCCGCGAGCTCAAGGAACTCGTCGTAGATGTCGGCCTGGATCAGGCTGCGCGACGGGCAGGTGCACACCTCGCCCTGGTTGAGCGCGAACATCGTGAAGCCCTCGAGTGCCTTGTCCTGGAAGTCGTCACCCGCGGCCATCACGTCGTTGAAGAAGATGTTGGGGCTCTTGCCGCCGAGTTCGAGCGTGACGGGGATCAGGTTCTGCGACGCGTACTGCATGATCAGCCGGCCGGTGGTGGTCTCGCCCGTGAACGCGATCTTCGCGATGCGGTTGCTGGAGGCCAGCGGCTTGCCCGCCTCGAATCCGAAGCCGTTGACGACGTTCAGCACACCGGCGGGCAGCAGGTCGCCGATCAGGCTCATCAGGTACAGGATCGACGCCGGCGTCTGCTCGGCGGGTTTGAGCACGACGGCGTTGCCTGCCGCCAGCGCCGGCGCGAGCTTCCATGTCGCCATCAGGATCGGGAAGTTCCACGGGATGATCTGGCCGACGACGCCGAGGGGTTCGTGGAAGTGATACGCGACGGTGTCGTCGTCGATCTGGCTCAGCGAGCCCTCCTGGGCGCGTATCGCGCCGGCGAAGTAGCGGAAGTGATCGACGGCCAACGGGAGGTCCGCGTTCAGCGTCTCGCGGATCGGCTTGCCGTTGTCCCATGCCTCGGCCAGCGCCAGCGACTCGAGGTTGGCCTCGATGCGGTCGGCGATCTTGTTGAGGATGTTGGCGCGTTCACCGGCGGCCGTCTTTCCCCACGCGGTGGCGGCGCCGTGAGCGGCGTCCAGCGCCTTGTCGATGTCCGTCTCATTGGAACGCGGGATCTCGCAGAACGTCTGTCCGGTCACCGGGGTGGGGTTCTCGAAGTATTGACCCGAGGCCGGCGGCACCCATTCGCCGCCGATGAAATTGCCGTACCGCGACTCGTACGACATCAGCGCGTCTGCGGAACCGGGACGTGAGTAAACGGTCATCAGTGCCTCCTCTCGGACGGCGGATTGTGGGTGTAACCGAGCTCACACTACGCCGACCCGACACAATGGACCGGTGGCTGAAGACCCCTACCTGTGGCTCGAGGACATCACCGGCGACGACGCGCTGGACTGGGTGCGCAAGCACAATGAGCCCACGCTCGCCGAGTTCGGCGGGGCCCGCTTCGAGCAAATGCGCACCGAGACGCTGGATGTCCTCGACACCGACGATCGGATCCCGTACGTACGGCGGCGGGGCGACCACCTCTACAACTTCTGGCGCGATGCGGCCAATCCGCGCGGGCTTTGGCGGCGTACCACGCTGGAGAGCTACCGCACTGAGGAACCCGACTGGGACGTGATCATCGACCTCGACGCCCTCGCAGACGCCGAGGACGAGAACTGGGTATGGGCGGGCGCCAACGTCCTCGAGCCCGACTTGGACCTGGCCCTGATCGAACTGTCTCGGGGGGGCGCCGATGCCACCGTCGTGCGCGAATTCGACGTGGACGAGCGACAATTCGTCGCCGATGGCTTTGCGCTGCCGGAGGCCAAGTCGGGCATTTCGTGGCAGGATCGCGACACCGTGCTGGTAGGCACAGAATTCGACTCCGACTCGATGACCGAGTCCGGCTACCCCCGCATCGTCAAGCGGTGGCGACGGGGCCAACCGCTCGACGACGCCCAGACACTCTTCGAGGGTGAGTCTTCGGATGTCAGCGTGGGAGGCGGCTACGATCCGACACCTGGCTTCGAGCGACTGTTCATCACGAGGTCGTCCGACTTCTTCAACCGCGACCGATACGAACTGCGCGGCGACGAATTGATACGCATCGAGGTGCCCACCGACGCCGGCATGTCGGTGCACCGCGAGTGGCTGCTGATCCGCCCACGGACCGACTGGACCGTCGACGCGGTCACCTACCCGGCGGGGGCGCTATTGGCCGCCAAGTATGACGAATTCCTTTCCGGCACCACTGAACTGAGCGTTGTCTTCGAGCCTGACGCGCACTCCAGCCTGGAGAACTACGCGTGGACGCGAGATCGCCTGGTGCTCGTCAAGCTCGTCGACGTGTCCAGCCACGTGGAGCTGGTGACGCCGGGGACGTGGGAGCGCGCACCGATCCCCGGCGTGCCGCCCAACACCAACACCGTTCTCGTCGACATCGACGAGTACGGCGACGAGATGTTCCTGGACTCCAGCGGTTTCGACACCCCCTCTAAGCTGTTGTGGGGCAGCACGGACACCGGCGTCGCCGAAATCAAGAGCGCCCCAAGCTTCTTCGACGCATCCGACATCGAGGTGACACAGCATTTCGTCGCGTCGGCCGACGGCACCAAGATCCCGTATTTCGTGGTCGGGCACCGCGGCTCGGCCGGTCCCGGACCGACCCTGCTCGGTGGCTACGGCGGGTTCGAGGTCGCCAACACGCCCGGCTACGCCGGTGCGCTCGGGCGGGTGTGGTTGGCCCGCGGCGGCACCTACGTGTTGGCGAACATCCGCGGCGGCGGCGAGTACGGGCCGACGTGGCACACCCAGGCAATGCGCGAGAACAGGCACCTGGTATTCGAGGATTTCGCTGCTGTGGCAAAGGATATCGTCGACCGCGGCGTCACCACCGTCGACCAGCTGGCCGCAATGGGCGGCAGTAACGGCGGCCTGCTGATGGGTGTCATGCTGACGCGATACCCCGAACTGTTCGGAGCGCTGGTGTGCAGTGTCCCGCTGCTGGACATGCGGCGCTTCCATCTGCTGCTGGCCGGCGCCTCGTGGGTAGCCGAGTACGGCGACCCGGACGATCCCGACGACTGGGAGTTCATCTCCGAATACTCGCCGTATCACAATATTTCAGCAGATCGGAGCTATCCCCCGGTACTCATCACCACGTCCACTCGCGACGACCGCGTCCATCCGGGCCACGCCCGAAAGATGACCGCGGCGCTGGAAAAGTCTGGTCATCAGGTGCACTACTACGAGAACATCGAGGGTGGCCACGGCGGTGCGGCGGACAACGCCCAGGCGGCGTTCAATTCCGCGCTTGCCTTTGAGTTTCTGTGGTCGGTGCTCAGCTGACCAACTGATCGCCGAGGAAGCGATCGGCACCGGTGACACCCGGCAGCGTGAAGAAGAAGCCGCCACCGACCGGCATGATGTACTCCTCCAGCGGCTCACCCTTGAGCCGGTTCTGGACGGTAAGGAAACCCTTCTCCAGGCTGCGCTGGTAGGCGATGAACGCCAGTCCCTGGTCGAGCCTGCCTGCACCGTCGAATCCCCGCGAGTAGTTGAAACCTCGTCGGAGGATGCGGTTTTCGTCCGTCTCGGGAGTGCGCGGGTTCGCCAGCCGGATGTGCGCGTCGAGAGGGATCCGCTTGCCGTCCGGATCCGCGGGATAGTCGGGATCGGTGAACTCGCCGTCAAGGCCCAGGGGTGCGCCACTGACCTTGGCGCGCCCGATGAGCGCCTCCTGCTCGGCGAGCCGGGTGCGGTCCCAGAACTCGACGAACATCCGGATGATGCGGACGGCCTGATACGAACCGCCGACCGCCCATTCGGGTTCGCCGTCCTCGGGACGCACCCAGACGTGGCGATCCATCAGCGCACCATCGTCGACGTCAAGATTCGCGGTTCCGTCCTTGAACCCCAACAGGTTTCGAGGAGTGGCCGCTCCGCGAGGCCTGGCCGGCGCCGATACCGCGGGCGTAGCCGTCGATCATCCAACGCAACACCATGTCACTTCGGGTTCGGCGCATGATCTGGCGCAGCGCGAACTGAACGGTGTCGTTGTGACCGGCCTCGAAGATGATCGAGATGTCCCCGTGCGACAGCTTGGGGTCCAGCCGGTCGTTGGCCAGGAACGGCATCGTCACCAGTTCCTTGGGCTTGCGATCGGCCAGCCCGAACCGGTCGTCGAACAACGACGCCCCGACGCCGACCACGATGGAGAGGTTGTCCGCGGGCGGCTTCTCCCCGAGGATCCCCGAGTCGACGGGCGGGTACGCGGGGTCTCGTGTCTCCGGCGGCTTGCCCGCCATCAGCCCGCGGATCTCCTCGGTCAGCTCCTGGAGCGTCGCCTTCAGCCCGGCCCGGTCCGGCGAATGCATGTTGAAGGACGCGATCAGCCCCTGCTCGGGAATCGGCAACGCCGTGATCCCTGACTGGTGCGTTCCCTCGAACGGCACGAACCCGGCGGCCTGCGGCGCCGCCGGCCGTTCCTCCTCACGAGAACAGCCGGCCAGCGCGGCGCCCGCACCGACGGCGGCACCGGCGCCCAGCGCTCCGGTGACGAACCCGCGACGGGATATCCCCGGTCGCCGCGACCTCCCGGTCACGACAGTTTCAGGACTCCCGCGACCTGCGACAGATTCTCGGAGAGCCCGGCGAGCTGCGCCTTGAGCGCGTCGACCACCTGCGGCGTCACCGTGACCGCGGGGCACAGCGGCGACGGGAACTTCGGGTTCTCCGGGCAGAACAGGACCCAGCCGTCGCCCTTGCGCAGCGGCGCCATGGTGCCGAAGACCTGCGAGATTCCGTCATTGATCTTGCCGAGCAGCGCGGGATCGGCCTTCTCGAGCGCAGGCTTCAGCTTGTCGATCGCAGCCTGCGATCCCTGCAGGTTGCCGTCGAAGTCCCACAGGTCGGTCTTGGAGTAGCGGTCCTCCTCGCCGGTGATCTTGCCCTCGGAGACCTCCTCGATGAGCTCGGCCGCACCGTTGGCCACGTCGATGGGCTTCACCTCGACCGTCGCGAACTGCTCCTTCAGCGTGGCGATGTCCTTGTCCAGCTGGTCGGCGAACGGGGCGCCGCCCTCGGTGGTGTTCTTCTCGAACAGCAGGTACTCCAGGCGATGCCAGCCGGTGAACTCGGGATCGTCCACGCCCGCGAAGTCGTCGACCCGCGCGTCCACCTTGCCGTCGATCTCCTCGACCAGGCCGGCGATCGGCTCAATGCGCTCCCACGGCACGCGCGACGGCGCGAACGCGTCCTGCGCGGCCTTCAGGTTGTTGGCGCGCACCGCGTCGGTGAACACCTTGACGGCGCGCTGGAGCTCGTCGATCTGCCCGACCACATACGCCTTGTACTCGGTCGCGGCCGTGTCGGCCAGAGGGTTCGGCTCGGCCGCGGCGGCGGATGTCGACGTCTCGCTGGCGGATGAAGACGAAGATGACGCGGAGTCGCCGACCTTGTCGCTGGAGCAGCCGGACAGGACGAGGCCCACCGCCACAACCGGCACGGACCACACGAAATAGCGATTCATTAGCACCTCGAAGTTAGGGAAGCCTGAACATAACATTCCGCAACCGAGGCAGGGTAGGCACACCTAATTTCGGTCAGCTGAGCACATGCCGTCCGGTGATCAGCGGAAGGTCCAGAAAGGTCCGGACGCCCGACGCCGCAGCACATACCGGGGCGATCGCGTGCACGGCATGCATCGCGGTGCCGAGGCAACCCTGATCGGTCTCGTCCTCGCCGTGCGTGCCGATCTGGGACTCGAGCACCATCGACGGTCGCCCCTCGACCGTCACCTTCCACCCGCGACCGGTCGGCCAGTCCGGTGCCTGCGCGTCGCCGAGACGCGTGATGTGCTCGACGGTGAGGGCAGGCCTGCCGTCGACGACGGCGGTGTATCCGAATCGCTGCGCCGAGACCGTGCCCGCCTCGACCCGACCGGCCTTGATGTCGAAGGCATCGCGCGCGACGGCGACATCGCGGTGGTAGACGAAGTCGTCGATGGTCGCCGAAAGCCCGTCGGCAAGGAGCATGAGCGGTGCGCGGAAGGTGACACCGGCCAGCGATGCGTCGGCCATCGGCACCGGCTCGTCGGGCGGCTTGCCGAAACCCATGATGTCGAACAGCATTTCGGCGCTGTCGTAGGTGGTGTAGTCCATCAACTCCTGCACGAGCAGCGTGTCGATGCGCTGAAACAGGCCGGACATCGTCAGCGGGAGCACCTCGGCGGCCCAGCCCGGTTCGATGCCCGTGCCGTGGAACGACGCCTGCCCGGCGGCGCAGGCGGCCTCGAGTTTGTCGACGACCTTCTGCCCCATGCTCAGTGGATAGATGAGCCCGGTGACCGCTGTCGACACCACGTTCTTGCCCGACGCCAGCAGCATGCAGATGTCGTCGATGGCGCCCTTCGGGTTCATCTCGCCCTGGGGCATGTAGAGCACGCAGTCCGCGTCGAGGGCGACGATCTCGTCGGGATCCTTCGTCGTGGTCACGCCGATGTCGCCGATCCCGCTGATCGCACCGACGTCGCGGCCGGCCTTGGCATCGCTGTAGACGAGGGCACCCGCGAGTTCCAGGTCCGGATGATTGTGGACGGCGGCGACGGCGTGGCGGCCGACCGAGCCAGTGGCCCACTGAATGACGCGCAGCATTGGTAGTCAGGGGCGCGGTGTCCGCAGTGCGGATCCGGTTCCCCATCCCCCTTTCAATCCGTGCGTGCGGTTTTCCCGCACACGGCTTTCCGATGATCGTCTGGGCATGGTTACGCAGCCTTCGGGTAGCGGATAGTGCCGGAGAGCTGGTGTAGGCCGTGCTCCGTGAACCACGCGTTGGTCCATTGATCGGCTTGCCCGGCGCGTAGGTTGCGGCCCCGCTTCTTGATCAGAAGCCGTTTGAGGCGCCACGTGACGTACCGGTCGATCTGGATGAACTTGTCGGCGGCGTTCCCGCTGCGAAAGTAGTTGCCCCAGCCGCGCAAGATCGGATTCAATGCCGCAATCACGTCGCAGACATCGATACCGACCCGATTGCGCCCAGTGCGCTCACGCACCTTGGCCCGCACTCGGGCCATGGCCGTTTGGCTGGGCCAGCGGTGCAGGTAGTAGCGCACGATGCGTTTCTGTTCCCACAACCGCCCCGACATGCGCGCCCGGAAATGACAGCCCAGGAAATCCAGGCCCTCACGCCCCTCACGCAGGTCGACCACCTTCGTCTTGTCCGGATGCAGCCGCAACCCCAACGACGCCAGGATCTCTCCCACCGCCGCCAAAGCGTGCTCGGCCTGTGCCGCACTACGGCACAGCACCACACCGTCATCGGCGTAGCGCACCAACTCGCCCACCTTGCGGGCGGAGAGTTCGGTGTCGAGCACGTGCAGGTAGACGTTGGCCAATAACGGGGAAATGACCCCGCCCTGCGCAGTGCCCGCGACCGTCCGCGTCACCTCGCCGTCCACCAGCACCCCTGCCTGCAGCCACTTACGCAGAAGTTTGAGCACCCGCCGATCCGAGACCCGCCTACCCACCAACTCGAGTAGACGCTCGTGGTCGATCTCGCCGAAGAAATTGGCGATATCGAACTCCACCACATGGGTGACCCCTGCGATGAAACCGACGCGAAGCCGCTCCATCGCCTGTGTGGCTGACCGCTTCGGCCGAAAACCATACGAACACGACATGAAGTCGGCCTCGAAGATTGGTTCCAGCACCAGCTTGGCCGCCGCCTGGGCCACCCGGTCTCGCACCGTGGGAATGCCCAACGGCCGCTTACCGCCTCGTGGTTTCGGGATCTCCACACGCCGCGCAGGCGCGGGACAATACCGACCCGATAGAAGATCGCGACGCAACTCACGCAACATGCGGTCCACGCCGTAGTCCTCCACCGCGACCAGGGTGATCCGATCCACCCCGGCCGCACCCCTGTTCTGTCGCACCCGTTCCCACGCCTCCCACAGGACGTCACCCCTGCAGATACGGTCATACAGGGCGTGGAAACGCCGACCCTCAGACTGCTTGGCCGCAGCCCATAGCCCACGTTGCAGTTCTCGCACTTTCACCGGCGAGGCCACCAACGGCCCCTCGGCTACAGCAGACCATGGCCCGCCGGGGGAATTGGACCGAGTCACCTCGGTCATGCCCTCACGCTTACCTGCTTCGCGCGCGTGATCAAAGTTGGGGCCCTTTCCTCCCGGCGCGTTATGTTGCACGCCGATCAGCGGTACTACGACCCCATCGGACTCCCGCTGCCCTCCAGAAGCTTTCACCATCGGCTTATACCCCTGGTCTTTGCCCGACAAGGCCAGGCAGACGGGTCTCTCCTGTTCCGAACCAGACTGTGTGCACGTGCCGCCTCACCTACCCCGAGAAGATCCAATGGGCTGACCCCGGACCAGGGCCCATCAGACATGGCCTTCGCCGTGACATGAGCGGCTCGGCTCTTCCGTTGTAATTCTGACGAGGCTGCAGAGTTCGCTTGACGCTACGGCCCGCACACTTGCTCCCTCCGAAGAGGCTCTCGACACCCCGCTCAGCCCGCCAGATCTCTCCAACGAACCGGGGCCTGCTACCCGGCGTTCCGGTACCTACCGGGACGGGACTTCCACCCGCTAGTCCAATCCAACTCTCAGGACGCACCATGCTGTGGAGCTTACGGTAAGCCGTTCCGTATCTCGTCGTTCTTGACTTCCCGATCCGAAATGACTCGACTGCTGCTATGCCGACGACGCCGACGTTCGAAACCCTGCTCTACAAGGCCGACCCGCCCGTCGCGACCATCACCCTGAACCGACCCGAGCACCTCAACACCATCGTTCCGCCGATGCCCGACGAGATCGAGACGGCGATCGGAATCGCGGAACGCGACCCCGCGATCAAGGTGATCGTGCTTCGCGGCGCAGGCCGCTCGTTCTCCGGCGGCTACGACTTCGGCGGCGGGTTCACCCACTGGGGCGACGCGATGAACACCGACGGTCGCTGGGATCCGGGCAAGGACTTCGTGATGACGACGGCGCGCGAAACCAGCCCGAATCAGAAGTTCATGGCCATCTGGCGGGCCTCCAAACCCGTGATCGCCCAGATCCACGGCTGGTGCGTCGGCGGCGCCAGTGACTACGCCCTGTGCGCGGACATCGTCATCGCCAGCGACGATGCCGTCATCGGCACGCCGTACGCCCGCATGTGGGGCGCCTACCTTACCGGCATGTGGCTGTACCGCCTGAGCCTGGCGAAGGTGAAATGGCACTCCCTGACCGGCGAGCCGCTGACCGGAAAGGAAGCCGCCGCAGTCGAACTCATCAACGAGTCAGTGCCTTTTCAGAACCTCGAAGCGAGGGTCAACGAGATCGCGGCCAAGCTCGCGCAGATCCCGCTGTCTCAACTGCAGGCGCAGAAGCTCATCGTCAACCAGGCTTACGAGAATATGGGCCTCTCCTCGACCCAGACCCTCGGAAGCATCCTCGACGGGTTGATGCGCAACACCCCCGACGCCCTCTCCTTCATCGAAACTGCTGCGTCACAAGGGGTTCGGGCCGCCATTGAACAGCGCGACGGACCGTGGGGCGACTACAGCCAGGCTCCGCCGGAGAAACGGCCCGACCCGTCGCACATTATCGAGCCCTAGAGGCCGGCACGCAGATCCAGCAGGGCATCGAGGTCGCCGATCGCACGCAGCGTGTCGTTGAGATGCGTGCACGTGCTGGTGCCGACGAACTCCCCACGTATCCGATTCCGCATCTCCGACAACGTCATTCCGCGCACTCGCGTCGCACTTCCGATGGCACCGGGGCACTCCTGCCACGGCAGCACGCGCACGTCCGCGCTCACCGTCGTGATGGTTCGCGTCGACGTGTCCACCGAGCCCGCGACCGTGTACTCGTGCACGATCGTCTCGACGCCGTCACCGTCGACATGCGAGTCACGGAAATGCGCATCAAAACCAACCGAGTAATCCGCCGACGTCGCGTCGACCGGTCGCAGGTCGAGCCGACGGAACCGGCGCATACCGTGCGCACGCAACGGCTCCATCGCATGCAGTCCGTCGCCCTCGATGTCGAGCGGCGGCGCGACCGGTCCGTGCACCGACGGAATGGTGCCGTTGCGCCGTGCGTACGCGACAAGCGACGCCTCCGGCGCGAACCCCGCGCAGATGCCCGCCATGTTGTCGGCGGTGCCGGCGGGCAGCTTCTCCTCGACCCCCAGAACGATCGCCGCGTGTTGCACCGCATATCCGGACACCAGCGCCGCGCCGACCCAGTCGTCCAGCAGAAGGTTCAGCAGGCTGGCCCGCTGCGCCTCCTCGGGAAGCAGCTTGCCCACCGCCGAGCGGAACCCGGGGCCGACCCGGGAGCCCAGCAGCGGCGCCAGGCGGCCGTCGTGCGTGGAGGAGCTGATGTCGTCGATGACGCGTTGGGAGAGATGCGCGCGGACCTGGACCTCGTCGAGCACGTCCACGACGTCCTGGCGAGCCACCACGTCATGCGCCCTCAAGTCGACGTCGGAGTCCCCGGCCTCGGCTGGATGCGTGTCGATGGAGCTGGTGCGGCGAAGCGCGCCGGTCACGAGCGGCGCCGACGTCTGGACTGGCCGCTGCGGGCCCACGATATCCGAGACGAATGGCATGGCAGAACGGTACCGGGTCGCCGTTCGGGGCTACTCCCGCCGCAGTCCCCCGAGCATCGACACGACGACCCCGAGCACCACCAGCACCCCGCCGGTGGCCAGCGTGAGGTTCAGCCAGTGGTGGATGCCGTCCTCTGCCTTGGCGACCATCACATCGGCGACCTGCCGGATGTCGCCGGCAGTCCGGTTCAGCGCGTCGTTGATGTCGCGCTGCGCCACCTCCAGGCCAGCCCAACCCGCGGCGCCCACAATCAGCGCCGAAACACCCAGTGCCGCAAGAGCTTTACCTCGTGAGCGGGCAGCCGCCAGCATCAGCAACGCGAACACCCCGGTGAGTATCGTCGCTCCGACACTGACCCACGGACCCCATGTCGACAGCACCCGAAGCTGGCCGGGCCGCAACGCCGATGACTCGGGCACCGTGATCGGCACCTCCAGCGTCTGCGGAACGTCGAGATCGAGATTGCCGAGCGTCTCCTTGATCGACGAATCGTTGAGCATCGGCGCGATGTCGATGAGCCAGCGGTCACCCGAGCCGTCCTCGGACCGAACCGAGTCGGTGAACATCCAGCGGTGCGCGATGCGGTTGGCCTGCGCGAACTGGCCGGGGAACCCGTCATTGCCCGTGTAGGCGGCCACCACGCCGTGAACGAGGTCGGAGTTGAGGCTGCCGTACCCGTTGTCGGCGGCGAACGCGAGGATCTGCGTCGTCAACTCTGACGCCATCGCGCTCTGGAGCTTCGGATCCTTCGCCGCGGCGGCCGCCAGCGCTGCGTAGCCGTCCTCGCTCACCACATTTCGCTCTGCCCACATGGTCGGGACTGCGACAGCGAGCAAGACCGTCGTGACCAGCCACAGGAACACGGTCGCGACGAACCGCACGCATCCTCCTTAACGGGACGCGCCGGGATCAGTCAGCCAGCGCACGTCCCACGACGAGGGGGTCCGCCACGGCCACCACCTCGCGGTCCTTGTTGTCGTAGTCGAACTTACCCAGGACGTGTCGCATCGCGTTGATGCGAGCTCGTTTCTTGTCGTTGCTCTTGACGACCGTCCACGGCGCGATGTCAGTGTCCGTGAGTTCGAACATGTCCTCTTTGGCCGCGGTGTAGGCGTCCCACTTGTCCAGCGACGCGAGGTCGGTGGGCGACAGCTTCCACTGCCGGACCGGGTCGACCTGGCGAATCGTGAAGCGGGTGCGCTGCTCTCCCTGCGTCACCGAGAACCACAGCTTGGTGAGGCTGACGCCGTCGTTGACCAGCATCTGCTCGAAGAGCGGTGCCTGACGGATGAACTCCGCGTGCTGGTCGGGTGTGCAGAAGCCCATGACGCGCTCGACACCTGCGCGGTTGTACCAGGACCGGTCGAACATCACGATCTCGCCCGCTGCAGGCAGATGGGCCACGTAACGCTGGAAGTACCACTGCGTCCGCTCGCGCTCGGTGGGCTTCTCCAGTGCGACGACGCGCGCGCCGCGCGGATTGAGGTGCTCCATGAAGCGCTTGATGGTGCCGCCCTTGCCTGCCGCGTCACGACCCTCGAACACGATGACGTGACGCAACCCGTTGGCCTGACTCCACTTCTGCAGCTTCAGCAGTTCGATCTGCAGCAGCCGCTTCTGCTCCTCGTAGTCGTTGCGCGACATGCGCTCGTCGTACGGGTAGCCCTCGCGCCACGTATCGACGTCGGATCCGCTGGGATGGTGCACCAGCACCGGATCGTCATCATCGTCGTCGCGAACGGAGTAGTACTCGGATCCCTTGAGCGTGGTCACCGGCCGAACGTATCGACCCGCGCGTAAGCGAGCGTGACGACGAAGTGAACGGAAGGTAGCGCGCGGAGGTGTTACTTCGCGGTGCGCTTGGGCCGGATCAGCGCCAACTTCGTCGTCATCGTGTTCATCCGCTTGAGTGCCTTCAGCGAGTTGTTGTAGTAGTTGCCGCCCGCGCCGACGTTGGTGCGGGGGGCCACCACCGCCTCCTGGCGGCAGAACTTGCGCACGCCGTCGGCGCCGCCGAAGCGGGCGCCGATGCCTGAGGCCTTCCACCCGCCCATCGGCGCAGTGGTGCACATCAGGTTCGAGATCACGTCGTTGATGTTGACCGCACCGCAATCGAGTTCTACGGCAACGTCTTTCGCACGCTCGATATCTTTGGAGAACACCGACGCGCTGAGTCCATACGGGCTGTCGTTGGACAGCCGCACGGCCTCCGCGACCGTCGACACCTTCATGATCGGCAACGTCGGACCGAAGGTCTCCTCCATCATGCAGTCCATCGAATGGTCGACGTCGACGAGCACCGTGGGCTCGTAGAAGCTGCCGGAACCGGTCGCGCGCCTTCCGCCGGTCAGCGCCTTGGCGCCTTTTTCCAAGGCGTCGGCGACGTGGCGCTCGGCGATGGCCACCTGGGTGTCGTCGATCAGCGCGCCGAAGTCGTGCCCGTCGCCCGCGCCCATCTTCAGGTTTTTGACGTCGCGCACCACCGCGGCGACGAACTCGTCATAAACCGGTTCGAGCACGTACACCCGCTCGACGGACACGCACGTCTGGCCGGCGTTGAAGAACGCGCCCCACACCGCGGCGTGGGCGGCGAGGTCGACGTCGGCGTCCTCGAGCACGATCATCGGGTCCTTGCCGCCGAGTTCCAGGCTGATCGGGGTAAGCCTGCGGGCGGCGCGCTCGGCGACCTTCGCACCGGTGGCCGACGAGCCGGTGAACTGGACATAGTCGGCGTTGTCGACGACGGCCTCAACGGCCTCGCGGGCACCCTGAACGATCGCCATGACCTCGGGGGCCCCTGAGTCCGTCCACCCGCGCAACAGAAGTTCTGCGGTCAGCGGTGTGCGCTCGGATGGCTTGAGCAGCACCGCGCAGCCCGCGGCCAACGCGGCGATGCCGTCCATCAGCAGGTTGGCCACGGGGTAGTTCCACGGCGCGACGATGGCGACGACGGGCCGCGGCCGGTAGTGCACGGTGACCTTCTTGATGTTCAGGAAGGGCAGCGACGCCGGCCGTGTCTCGGGCTCCAGCGCCTTGTCCATCGTCTTGATGTAATACGACGCGATCATGATGAGAAGCGGCACCTCTTGGGCCGCGTCGGTGGCCGACTTGCCGGTCTCCTTGATCAGCAGCTGTTCGATCTCGTCGCGATGCTCGCCCATCCACACGGCGAAGCGGGCCAGCACCTTGGCGCGGCCCTTGGCGCCGCGGGCCTCCCACTCGCGCTGCGCCTGACGCAGGCCCGTCGCGATGCGTGGCACGTCCGCGGGGTCGGTCCAGCGCACCGTCCCGGCGACGGCACCGGTCGCGGGATTGCGGATGGTTCCGGTTGGAGGCACAGGGGATTCCGGGGGCAGGTCAACTTCGGGCGTCGCGGTCATGGCCTTATGTTAGTCATCGCCTGTGACGTAGATCGCAGCAGGGTTGACACGTGTCAAGTCCCGCCGGGCGACCAACGCCGCGATGCACACGATCGATGTGCCCAGCAGTACGCCACCGATGGTGTCGGTGAAGTAGTGGAACGTGACGCCCACGCCGACCATCGCGAGTGCGACGTACCCGACTGCGATGAGCACCGCCCACAGCGCACCGCCAGCCACCAGGACGAAAAGCCCAACCAAGACTGTCGTCGTCGTGAGGTGGCCGCTCGGGTAGGCGAGGCCGCCCCCCTTGTTCCGGCCGAACAATGGCTTGATGACCTGCACAAAAAGATATGCGGCGAGGGGAAACACGACCGCGACGGCCGCGAACCGCCACCACCGCCGATACAGCGCCGCACCCACAACAGACAGCCCGAGGACAACGAGTATCAGCGGGTTGGTGAGCACCGCCAGGTGACGCACAGGGCTGTCCTCGAACTGGTGAAACCAGTCGTCAAGCGGGGTGGATGACGGCCCGACAGCCAGGCCCAGCAGGATCATCGCCGCCACCCCGACGGGTGGCCACCATTGGATCTGAATCACGCGATGCCACGCACATAGGCCGCCTGGCCCAGGTGTTGCGCACTGTCGTCGACGATGCTCACCAGTCGCGCGCTTGCGGTCACCGGTGGGGTCCACCGGGTGTCGACGACGCGGCTCAGCTCCTCAGGTGTCACCGAGGCGATGTACTCGAGCGTCGCCTTGTGCACGCCGTGGTAGTAGCCGGCCAACAGGTCCGCGGATGCGCGCACCCGAGCGACCTCCTCCGGTCCGTGGCCGTAGCCCATGGCATCACGCGGCAGGTCGAGGCCGAAGCGGTCGACCCAGCCGTCCCGGATCCAGACCTGTTCAGTGCCGGCGATGTGCGCCAACTGGAGGTCCTGCTGACGCGCGCTGTGCCAGATCAGCCACGAGATGCTGTTCGCACTCGCGGTGGGACGGAAGAACGCCACCTCGTCGGTCAGGCCGTCGGTCAACTCCTCGACGTGCTCGATCAACCTGGTGAAGGAGTCTCGCAGCAGTTCGTGGACCGCCGCCGCATCAGAGCCAGACATACCCCGACCGTACCCAGATCAGCCCCGCGGCTGCGCGCCGTGGAAGACCGCCTCGATGTTGTTGCCGTCCGGATCGCGCACGAAGGCGCCGAAGTAGCCGGGGTGGTACTCGGGCCACAACCGCGGCGCGTGCAGGGACTCGGCGCCCGTTTCGAGCGCAGCGTCGTAGAAGGCCTGGACGGCGTCGGCATCGGCAGCCTGGAACGCGAAGTGCACCTCACGGTTCGGTCCCGCCGCGTCGCCCGCGTTCATGTCGGCAATCCAGAAATCGGGCTTACCTTCTTTCCCGTAGCCGATGGCCACCTGGTAGTCCAATTGCCGGCCGTATCCGAGCACGCCGAGGACCTTGTCGTAGAAGGCCTTGGATTCATCCCAGTCCGCACAGTTGATTCCGAAGTGATCAATCACCCGGACATCGTAGATTCGATATATGACATTCGACTTGGTCATTCGCAACGGCACCATCGTCGACGGCCTCGGCCGCGAACCGTTCGTCGGTGACGTCGCGGTGTCCGACGGCGTGATCGCGGCCGTCGGCACCGTCGACGGCTCAGGGGACCGGGAGATCGACGCGACCGGGCTTGTTCGTGACACCGGGGTTCGTCGACCTGCATACGCACTACGACGGTCAGGCGATCTGGTCCGACCGGCTGACGCCGTCGTCGGCGCACGGTGTGACCACCGCGGTGATGGGCAACTGCGGTGTCGGCTTCGCACCGTGCCGGGTGGACGACCACGAAACCCTCGTCGACCTGATGGCAGGTGTGGAGGACATCCCAGGTGTCGTGATGGTCGACGGGTTGCCATGGACGTGGGAGACCTTCCCCGAGTTCCTCGATGCGCTGGAGGCACGACAACGCGATATCGACGTCGCGGCATTCCTTCCTCACTCTCCGCTGCGCGTCTACGTGATGGGCCGGCGCGGCGTCGACCGCGAAGCAGCCACTGACGAGGACCTGGCGCTTATGCGCAAACTCGCCGAGGAGGCCATTCAGGTCGGTGCACTCGGTTTTGCATCGTCCCGGTTGACATTGCACAAGAGCGAAAGCGGCCATCCGATACCGAGTTTCGATGCAGGGCACGCCGAGATCGAGGCGATCGCGCGGGGTGTCAAGGACGCCGGCGGCGGCCTGATCCAGTTCGTGCCCGACCTCGTCGCCGGTGACTACGGGCCCGCGCTGCAGACGGTGTTCGACGTCGCAGAGGATGTTGGTCTGCCCGTGACGTTCACCCTGGCGATCGGCAACGCGGGCGACCCGTTCTTCGTCGACGGACTCAACATGGTGGAGAAGGCGAATGCGGCGGGCGGTGACATCACAGCGCAGATCTTCCCGCGACCCATCGGCCTTGTGATGGGGCTCGAACTGTCGGGCAATCCGTTCGTGATGTTCCCGAGCTACCGGGAGATCGCTCACCTGTCGTTGGCCGAGCGCGTCGCCGAGATGCGCAAACCCGAAGTGCGCGAACGTATTCTGGCCGAACACCCGTCGGGCGAGGGCCACCCGCTGATGTTCGTCGCCCAAGCATTCGAGTGGATGTTCCCACTGGGCGACCCGCCGAATTACGAGCCCCCGCGTTCGGAGAGCATCGCCAGCCGCGCCAAGGCCCGCGGAGTCAGCCCGCGGGAGGAGGCCTACGATCGGCTGCTGGACGACGACGGGCACGCCATGCTGCTCATCACGCTCGCCAACTTCCGAGATGGTTCGCTGGACACCGTGGCAGAGCTGTTCCGCCGCGACGACGTGGTCCTCGGTCTCGGCGATGGCGGCGCCCACTACGGAATGATCTGCGACGCAAGCTTTCCGACGTACATGCTCGCGTACTGGGCACGCGACCGCGCCACGGGGCGGCTCTCGGTGGCCGATGCCATCCGCGAGTTGACGTCGGCGCCCGCCCGCGTCGCCGGGCTGGCCGACCGCGGCCGCATCGCCGTCGGCTACAAGGCCGACCTCAACGTCATCGACCACTCCGCGCTGACACTGCACAAGCCCGTCATCGCCCGCGACCTGCCCGGGGGTGGCCGGCGTCTGGACCAGACCGCCGACGGCTACGTCGCGACGATCGTGTCCGGCGAGGTCATCGCAGAAAATGGTGTGCCCACCGATGCGCGTCCGGGCAAGCTGATTCGCGGACGCCAGCCGGCACCGGCGGCATGACGCGAGTTGCGCCGGTCGCTCCGCCGTGGAGCGACGACGATGCCGCGGACATCAACAGCTGGGGTCATCCCGACCGCACCTACGAGCCGCTGCTGCTGGTGCGCTGCCTGCAGCGCCACCCGAATCTGGCGGCCCGGCTGCGCAAGCTCGGCGAATCTCTTTACATCGAAGCGCTTTTGCCGCCGCGGGTGCGCACGATCGCGATCCTGCGGATCTGCGCACTGGTGCGCTGTGAGTACGAGTGGGGCGGCCAGGCCGCGTTCTGGGGTCCGATCGCCGGCGTCAGCGACGACGAGTGCGACGCGCTGGTCACCGGTGGTGCCGACGATCCACACTGGAGCGACTCGGAACGGACGCTCATCAGCGCAGTCAACGAACTCGAGAGCACCGGCTCCTGGTCCGAGCAGACGTGGAATCGCCTGGGAGACAGCCTGAGTGACGAGCAGCGATTGGAGTTGCTCATCGCCGTCGGCTGGTACCGCACAATCTGCACGTTGTGCAACGGGATGGCGCTGCCGGTCGAAGGCTGGATGCGGCGATGGCCGGTGTCAGCCGACTGACCTACGGTCACGGCGCAAGGCCGGGTGTTGGCCGGCGAGAAGCCTGAGCAGCACCGCCCGCGGAAGCATTTGCATGAGACGGGTACTCACCTTGTTCTGCAGGCCCGCGATCACCGTTCCGCGATCATGCTCGAGCGCATCGACACCTGCCCTTGCCACGTCTCGCGACGGCATCCACAGAAACTTGGGAAATGCGGCGGCGAATGTCTTCTCGTCCATTCCCGCTGACTGCAGGAACTCAGTGCGAACAGGGCCGGGACACAGGGTGGCCACTGTGACGCCTGTTCCGGCCAACTCGCCGCGCAGGCCTTCGCTGTAGGTGTGCACGAACGCCTTGGTTCCGGCATAGCCGGACTGCCCGGGAAACGGGTGAAAGCCGGCCGTGGAGCCGACATTGAGTATCGCGCCGCGGCGGCGCGGGACCATCTGCTGGGTCACGCGGGTGGTGAGGTCGATGACGGCCTCCACGTTGACGCGCACCTGCGCGATCTCCTCGGCGAGGGTTGACCTCTCGACCGCGCCCATCGTGCCGATGCCCGCGTTGTTCACCAGGATGTCAATGGCCAAACCGCGATCGGCGATCTCGTCGAAGAGGCTCGCGCGGGCATCGGAATCGGCCACGTCACAGGCGATCACCTCGACCCGTACGGTCTTGCCGAGTTCCGCCGCGAGTTCGCGCAGGCGGCCCTCGCGGCGCGCGACCAGCGTCACGCCATGTCCGCGGCCGGCCAACTCGCGGGCGATGTCGGCGCCGATGCCCGACGACGCCCCGGTCACGACGGCGGTGGTGGTCGGTGAGGGAGACGGCAGAGGCATGGACGCAACGGTATAGCTCCACAATCGCGGACGTATCCTCGCGTCATGAGCGTGAAAGTGGATCTAGACCAACTGGCCGATGCGTTGGCCGATTTCTCGTTCGCCTATCTGATCACTGTCGGCGACGACTACCGCGCACACACCGTGGCGGTCGAACCGGTGCTGAGCGAAGGCAATCTCGACGTCGGCACGGTCGGCAGGCACACCCGCGAGAACGTCACCCAGCACGCCGACGTCACCGTGGTCTGGCCGCCGCGTGAATCCGGTGGCTATTCGCTGATCGTCGACGGCACCGGCCGGCCCACCGACGAAGCCCTGACGATCGTGCCCACCCGCGCCGTCCTGCACCGCAAGGCCACCGCGGACTCTCCCGCGACGTCTCCCGACGGGTTGAACGACTGCGTGCCAATCAAGAAGTAGACACGGCGCTCGAATGTCGGGTTGTGTCACGCTTGCCGGCCGAGAGCGTGACACAACCCAACACTCGAGTACCGAGACACGAAAAAGCCCGGCCCACAAGGGGACCGGGCTTTCCCGTAGAGAGCTTCGGACTTAGAAGTCCATGCCGCCCATTCCACCGGTCGGGTCGCCCGCAGGTGCGGCCGCCTTCTCCGGCTTGTCGGCGACGACGGCCTCAGTGGTGAGGAACAGCGCCGCGATGGACGCCGCGTTCTGCAGCGCCGAGCGAGTGACCTTCACCGGGTCGGCAACGCCGGCCTTGAGCAGGTCCTCGTATTCACCGGTCTGGGCGTTCAGGCCGTGACCCGCAGGAAGGTTCGACACCTTCTCCGCGACGACACCCGGCTCCAGGCCACCGTTGAAGGCGATCTGCTTGAGCGGGGCCGACAGCGAGACGCGAACGATGTTGGCACCAGTGGCCTCGTCGCCCGTCAGGTTCAGCTCGTCCAGAGACGGAGCCGACTGCAGCAGCGCCACGCCGCCACCGGCGACGATGCCCTCTTCGACGGCGGCCTTCGCGTTGCGAACGGCGTCCTCGATGCGGTGCTTGCGCTCCTTGAGCTCCACCTCGGTGGCAGCTCCGGCCTTGATCACCGCAACACCGCCGGCCAGCTTGGCCAGGCGCTCCTGCAGCTTCTCGCGGTCGTAGTCGGAGTCGCTGTTCTCGATCTCGGCGCGGATCTGAGCCACCCGGCCCTGAATCGCGTCGGCATCGCCGGCACCCTCGACGATCGTGGTCTCGTCCTTGGTCACGACGATCTTGCGGGCCTGTCCGAGCAGTGTGATGTCAGCGGTCTCCAGGGAGAGGCCGACCTCTTCACTGACAACCTGGCCACCGGTCAGGATCGCGATGTCCTGCAGCATGGCCTTACGTCGATCACCGAAGCCCGGGGCCTTGACGGCGACGGACTTGAAGGTGCCGCGGATCTTGTTGACGACGAGCGTGGACAGCGCCTCGCCCTCGACATCCTCGGCGATGATCAGCAGCGGCTTGCCGGACTGGATGACCTTCTCCAGCAGCGGCAGCAGATCCTTGACCGTCGACACCTTCGACGACACGAGCAGGATGTACGGATCTTCGATGACCGCTTCCTGACGCTCGGCGTCGGTGACGAAGTAACCGGAGATGTAGCCCTTGTCGAAGCGCATGCCCTCGGTCAGCTCGAGCTGCAGGCCGAAGGTGTTGGACTCCTCGACGGTGATGACGCCCTCGTTGCCGACCTTGTCCATGGCCTCGGCGATCAGCTCGCCGATCTGGGTGTCGCCGGCCGAGATGGCGGCGGTGGCAGCGATCTGCTCCTTGGTCTCGACCTCTTTGGCCGACTTGAGCAGCGTCTCGGTGACCTTCTCGACGGCCTTCTCGATGCCGCGCTTCAGGCCTAGCGGATTGGCGCCCGCCGCCACGTTGCGCAGGCCCTCGCGGACGAGTGCCTGGGCCAGAACGGTGGCGGTGGTGGTGCCGTCGCCTGCGACGTCGTCCGTCTTCTTGGCGACCTCTTTGACCAGCTCAGCGCCGATCTTCTCGTAGGGGTCCTCCAGCTCGATCTCCTTGGCGATGGACACGCCATCGTTGGTGATCGTGGGAGCGCCCCACTTCTTCTCGAGGACGACGTTGCGGCCCTTGGGGCCCAACGTCACCTTTACGGCGTCGGCGAGGGCGTTGAGTCCCCGCTCGAGGCCGCGGCGGGCCTCTTCGTCGTACGCAATTGTCTTGGCCATTGCGAAGTGATTCCTCCGGATTGGGGATGACACGTTCTTGGGTCGGGTGCAGTGCCCGCGACGGACGACCTCAGTTGTGTACGGACTGTGGTCTCACCGTCCCGACCTAGCACTCACTGGTCGCGAGTGCCAACTGCATTTCTAGCACTCGACCAGGGAGAGTGCAAGGTCGTTCACCCTCAGCGATGCGTCCTATCCCCGCTTCAAACCCCGACCTATCCTCAAATTCGTGTCTCTGGTCGTGCCGCCCTTGGCCCCGGCCCGCTTCACGACGACCAACCCGAGGTCAGCGCGTGACATCGGCGCACGACGGTCGAGGCGCTCATCTCCTCGGGCCTGCGGCTGTTGTCCGGGGTTCACGCCCGGCTCCTGAGCGTCCCCGCTCTCCCGTCGCCACCGGTCCCGTCGCCACCGCTCCCGGGCCTGCTGCACACCCTGAACGTTGCGGTGGATCCTGCCCTCCGACAGATACGGTCGAGGGTCACCAGGTTCGTCGTGGCGACGGTATCCGGCATCGACGATAGGACGAAGAATCTGATCTGCCTTGTCCACCAGCGCGTCGGGCAGGCCGACATCACGAAACACCTGCGTCAGAGGGAGATTCTCGGTCGGCACAAAATAAGTCGTGATGGACCCGTGCTCGTCGTCCGTTCTCGGGACATAGGTGATGTCCTCGTCGGGCACCACGGCCGGATCAGTAGTGAATATCGGGGGGCCGTGGACGTAGACAATGCCCGCCAGCGCATTGGCAGAGGAGACCAGGTTCCATGGACGATCCGGCGGGTCAGACCAGCCGTCATACTCACCGATCACGATCGTCGTGTCGTAAGGAGACTCCGCAATGCGGCTGACTCGGTATTTCAAGATGGGAATGTAGGTGCCCTCCTTGAAGTACTCGGCTACGCCCGCCTCCGGCGGGGCGATCAAGACAACCCTGACGTCCTCTGGCCGCGGAGCATCGGGGCTGTTGGCCAGCTCTGCGGCGACTCTCCAAGCAACCATGCTGCCCATCGACTCGCCGATGATCACGACTTTGCCGTCGTTCTGACGCACAGCGATGTCCGCTTGCTGCACGCCGTCCAGGATGGCCCTGTCCGAATCAAGTGCGTTCTGCGAGTACTTGACGAGCTGCGGGTCGTCATCGTTGTGAAAGTACTTCCCGATATTCGGGTAGGTGGTGGCGGTGATCGGATAGAGCGGGTTGATCCGCTTGAAGACGGTAGCTCCCGGAATCAACACCGCTTCCTCGGCGGCACCCACCGCGGTGGCTGCCGGTCCCGCTCCCAGCATCACGGACGTAGCTGTGATCGCGCACAACAGCCGCTTGTGCCATCTAGCCATCACACTGTTTCTCCTGATCGGACCACGCTGTCGCAGCAGTGCGGCATAGCCTCTGCCGCCGATGCTAACAGCGCGGCGAGTTTGCAACGTGTGCGTGCCTGTCGCTCCGTGCGTCCCGCTTGAGTTGTTTGCTCCCGACACACCGTTAGGGCATCCCCGAGTCCGACTACGCGTCGACGACAACGGCACCGGGGCGTCGGTCCACAGCGTGCCGTCATTGTCGAACACCGCTACGCGCGCTCGGTCTCGGGCACGAAGTCCGGTGTGTCCTGTGTCGTGACGCGGTCGACGAACTCGGTGATCGACTTCTTGGCGTCCCCGTCATTCCAGGAGACAGCGCGTCCGCGTCAGTCTGTGTATCCGCACCGGTCTGTTCGGACCCGCACGCGCACCCGATCCCGACGATCATGCACGCCATCACGAACCCCGTAACCGCTCGCATCGCCCCACCTTGCTCTGCCAACCCCGCGGCGTCCAGCAGGCGCGTGGGTGTCGTGTCGATTTCCCCGCGAGCGTGCGGTGACTGCGAGAAGTAGGTCGGCGATTCGCAATGGACGCACGTTCGACGCAGCAGCGGAGGCGCTACACGAAAGACAACCTCTGTTTGCTCCCGGCGCGCCGCGGGAGGCCTACTTCGAGGGCCGCGCCCAACTGGCCGACCTGTCCGACGAGGAACACTCCGAGTGGTTCATCAAGAACGACAACTTCTTCGTTGAGTGACACGCGATAGCCGACACGCCGAAAGGTGCGCAGCCGTAATCCGTTGCGCTAGGCTGCTGTCCGATCAGTGAGGAGCTTTGGGTGCGGGCTTATGCAGCGCCCGACACCCAGGCTTTGCGGAGCTGGCAGCGTCGGGCATTGGTGCGCTATCTGGCCGCTCAGCCACGCGATTTCCTGGCAGTCGCGACCCCTGGATCGGGCAAGACAGCGTTTGCCCTGCGGGTCGCTGGAGAACTGCTGGCCGAGGGCACCGTCGACCGGGTCACCGTGGTTGTGCCGACTGAACATCTCAAGATCCAGTGGGCGTTGGCGGCAGCGGGTGTCGGGATCGCGCTTGACCCGAAGTTCTCCAACTCGTCGGCGCAGACGTCCTCGGAGTACCACGGCGTCGTCGTCACCTACGCCCAAGTCGCGAGCCACCCCACGCGCCATCGGGTGCGCACCGAGAACTACCGCACGCTCGTCGTGTTCGACGAGATCCACCACGGCGGCGACGCAAAAAGCTGGGGCGAGGCGATGCGTGAGGCGTTCGGCGACGCCACCCGCCGACTCGCGCTCACCGGGACCCCGTTCCGCAGCGACGACAGCGCGATCCCGTTTGTCAGTTATCAACCCGACGGCGACGGACTCCTGCGCTCGCAGGCCGATCACACGTACGGCTACTCGGAAGCACTGGCCGACGGTGTCGTCCGCCCGGTGGTGTTCCTGGCCTACTCCGGGGAGGCGCGCTGGCGCGACAGCGCGGGCGAGGAACACGCCGCCCGCCTCGGTGAGCCACTGACCGCGGAGCAGACTGCACGCGCCTGGCGTACGGCGTTGAACCCGGCCGGCGAGTGGATGCCCGCCGTGATCGCGGCCGCCGACACTCGGCTGCGACAGTTGCGACAACATGTGCCCGACGCCGGCGGCATGATCATCGCCTCCGACCAGACCGCCGCCCGCGCCTACGCCGACCTGCTCACCAAGATCACCGGTGAAGCGCCGACCGTGGTGCTCTCCGACGACCCGGGATCTTCCGACCGCATCAGCCAGTTCTCCGCCGACACCAGCCGCTGGTTGGTCGCGGTGCGCATGGTGTCCGAAGGCGTCGACGTGCCCCGGTTGGCCGTCGGCGTGTATGCCACGAGCGCCTCGACACCGCTGTTCTTCGCTCAGGCGATCGGCCGCTTCGTCCGGTCGCGACGGCCGGGGGAGACCGCGAGCATCTTCCTGCCGTCGGTGCCCAATCTGCTGCTTCTCGCCAGCGAGATGGAGGCCCAGCGTAACCACGTACTCGGCAAGCCGCACCGCGAGAACGAGGGCGGCGACGAATACGTCGAACGGCGTGAGACCGAACCGAGTGAACTCGACAGTGCCGTCGAATATCTGGGCGCCCACGCAGAGCTGGATCAGGTGATCTTCGACGGCTCCTCATTCGGTACCGCGACGCCGGCGGGCAGCGAGGAGGAAGCCGACTATCTCGGCATCCCTGGCCTGCTGGATGCGAGCCAGATGCGAGACCTGTTGCGGCGCAGGCAAGAAGAGCAGCTGGACCGCCGGAGCCGCGTAGCCGGCGACATCCAATCGAGCACCGCCAGTCCTTTGATTTCGCGCCCCTCGACGCACGGACGGCTCCGGGAGCTGCGTCGCGAACTCAACGCACTGGTGTCTATCGCGCATCACCGCACCGGCAAGCCGCACGGGCAGATCCACAACGAGCTGCGCAAGATCTGCGGCGGCCCACCGATCGCGGCGGCGACCACGGACCAACTTCGCGCGCGCATCGAAGCGGTGCGCGGACTGCAGTCCTAACTAGCGAGGTCCGAGCTCGAACTGGAAATCACGATCGCCGATGCGCACGTGACTCCCGTCCGCGAGCGGGGCACTTCCGCGAATTCGGTTGTGGTCCAGTTCGACTCCGTTGGCCGATCGCGCGTCGATGAGTATGAAACTGGTGCCGGTGTCGATGATCACCGCGTGGTGGCGACTGACTCTCGGGTCTTCCAGAACGATGTCATTGTCGGAACGCCGCCCGATTCGGGTGGCCACACCCTTCACCGGAAAACACTCACCCGAGCTCGCGCGCAGCTGTGCGCGAGCCTTTCCGGTGTTGATCGCGGTGCGATTCGCCAGGCTGATGAACGTGCCGGCAAGCGTGGTGTTCGGCGGCGGCTTGGCACCCATCGGCTCCTGCCGCAGAATCCGTTCGTGAAGTTCCCTCAGCGGAGGGCTCGGGTCGATGCCCAGTTCGTCGGCCAGAACGGCTTTCAACCGCTGGTACGCGTCGAGTGCGTCCGACTGTCGCGCCGAGACGTAATACGCGATCATCAACTGTTCCCACGCCGGTTCCCGGTAGGGATGGTCGGCCACCAGTCGTTCCATGTCCGCCGTCACCGTCTTCGCCCGCCCGCACGCGATCTCTGATTCGGCGAGAGAGATATGCGTGGAGATTCTGTCCTCGGCCATCGCCGTGGCGAACACCGAGACGAAATCGAAGCCACGGAGATCCTCGAGCACGTCGCCACGCCACTCGGCCAGTGCTGCCGTGTAGTGCCTGCTCGCCTGGTCGAATCGGCCCGCCGTCGCGGCCTGAACCCCCTCGTTTCTCTCGCGGATGAATCTCCCGAGGTCGACGTCGAACTCTCCGATGTTCAGTTGGTATCCCGGGGATACCTTCTCGAGCATGCTGCGCCCGTCGATACCGACCGTTCCGAGCAGTCGACGCAGGTTGGACACGTACGCGTGCAGACTCGCGCGAGCCTCCGACGGTGGATCCTCACCCCAAACGACATTGATCAGAGAATCGGCTGCCACGGGCTTGTTGCGGTTCATCAGCAGTGAGGCCAGCACGGCGCGCTGCTTCGGCGTGCCGAGTGGCACCGAGGTGCCATCGACCGACAGTTGTAATGGCCCCAGAAGACCAAAGACAGGGCCCCTCTGCGACATCGGCTGCACTACCCCTCACCGGACGTGTCTGCGCATTCTGACCGCCGCCATGGCGGACGCGACAAGTGACGTCAGCCAACGATACGACCTGGAGCGCCGTTCAACAGGCAGGACGGTGCGCGTTGTCGAGCCGGCCCGTCTCAGCGGCCGCACCGTTAGGCAGCCGCCCTAGGCACGCTCGGCCAGCCCGGCCAGGTTTTTCAGGGAATTCTCCAGGTGCTGAGGGGCGAACGGCGGAAACGGAATGTTGCGCTTATCCGCAGGCACTGCGGACCAGTCGTAGGACAGCGTGACCTGCGTTTTGCCGACGCCGGCCGATTCGAGGTCGTAGCGCCAGATCCAGCCGCCGAACTCGAGTTCGGTGCTGTCGAGCAGGTAGCCCCGCTCGTCGGGTCCCTGACCGGGCTGCCATGCGATGGCGCGCGGCCGGTCGAACACCTCGACCCGGTTCGCCATCTCGTAATCCTTGTCGGGGTGCCCGTCGTGGTACATCGCCATCCGGAAGATCTGGCCCACTTCAGTCAGGCGATCGCCGTCGAGGGATTCTCGCACCCAGCCCGTGCCGTCGATCGCCTGGTGTGTCGACGGGTCGGCCAGCACGTCGAAGACGACCTCGACGGGCGCATTGACGGTGGCGGTGGCATTCACGCGTTCATCGGTCATGTCCATACAGACCGGCGCGGACGCCGAAACTCATCGCTAGAACATGCCGCAGCCGGCCACACCGCACAGAAAGGAGGTGACCCATAGAAACGGCCAGCCCACCACCATCACGATCAGCGCCGCAATATCGGAGAAGATCGGGAACGCGCCGGTGAGCGCCGACTGAAGCTGATCCATCAACTCGACATGGAACATGGTGTAGCCCACGCCGATCACGATGTAGACCAACATGATCCACAACCCGAGTTCCAGAAATGTGTTGATGCCCCGCTGCAGCAGCATCCGCTCCACCCGCTCCCACAGTCCCGGTCTCGACATCGCTACAGCCCCAACAGGTGTGGCAGATCACCGACCGAGTCGATGACGTGGTTGGGCTGCATCGCGAATTCATCGGCGGCCCACCGATCCAGCGTGTCCTGGCGGAACTTGCCGGTCCGCACCAAAACACCGGTCATGCCGACCACCTGCGCGGGCAGCACGTCGTTATTGAGGTCGTCGCCGACCATGTACATCTCGTCCGGGTCGACGCCGAGGCGGCGTGCGGCGGCGAGGAATCCCTCGGGCGCCGGCTTGCCGACGGCGGTGGCCTTACGGCCAGAAGTCTCCTCCATACCGATCAGGTACATCCCCGAATCCACCCGCAGACCATCGGTCGTAGTCCACGCGGTACTGCGGTGCATGGCCACCACGGGGACCCCCTTAGCCATCCAGTCGTACACCCAGGACAGCGTCAGATGGCTGTATTCCGGCCCGGCCCCGCCGAGCAACACCACGTCGGGGGTCTCCGGCTCCTCGGGCCCGCTGAACTCACTGGAGTAGGCGATGTCGATGCCGGGCATGTCCTCGGCGATCTGGCCGCTGTTGACCAGGAAGCACCGCGCGTCGGGGTAGTGACTGCGGACATAGTTCGCGGTCAGCACGGCGGCCGTGATCACCTCGTCGGCGCGCACCGCCATCCCCGCGTCGGTGAGCAACTCGGCGATCTGCGCACGCGTTCGGGTGGTGGTGTTGGTCAGATACGAGCACGCGATCTGATGATCGGACAGCGTCTTCAACGTTTCGGCGGCACCTGCGATCGGCTTCCAGGAGGTCACCAGGACGCCATCGATGTCGAACAACACACCACCGATCGCCATGGCCCGACAGTAAACGGCATATGAATCAGTGCAACTCGGGGCCTACCCGAAATCGCCTGCCCATTTACTGTCGGCGACCCAGGGCGACGCCTGCGCCGCGACCGACCACGCGTGGTCCGCGGGTACGTCGATGACCTGATAGTGCTTGACGCCGGCCGCGGTGGCAGCGATCAGTGTGGCCACACCGGCGCGTCGCTGCATCAGCGTCTGGCGCACCGTCCAGCCGATGATGCCCGGCGCTGCGATGCAGTCACGCCTGCGTTGCAGGCTTCCGGTGCGCGCGACCAGCCAGCCCTCACCCACGCGATGTCCGAGCGACCGTGACCGGTCGAGGGCCAGCAGTGCACAACACGCCGTGAGGAACGCCCATGCCGCCCACGCCCAGACCGGCACCGCGACGATGACCAGCACCACGGCCACGACAGCTGGAATCACAAGGGCGCGGGTCCAGCGCCTGCGGGTCGCCGCGGGCCCGTGCCTGTGCAGCGGTCCGTACACCGTGTCGGCTCGCGCGATCAGTTCGGCGAGCACCGACCCTGCCGTCGACTTCGGGCAGGGCGGCAACAACATCGACGCTTCGCCCGCGCCGTCGACACCCGTCATCACCGCGTCCAACCGGGCACCGCCGAAAAGCCTGACCAGCAACGGCTCCCGCAGCGTTCCGCCCCGCAGCCTGCGCGTGTCGAACGTGTTCTCGCGCACTCGAAGAAGACCGTGTTTCAGGTGCAGGACGTCGGCGTCGCGGCGCAACTCGAGGTTGCCGTAGCTCAGCAGAGACTGCGCCACCGACAGCATCACCGAGGCCAGGAGCACGACGGCCGCGGCGGCCGCAACGGTCGCCGCCACACCGAACCGCTCGGCGACGGCCACTGAGGACTGTTCGATCCGCGAATCCCGCAGAGCGGCACCGGCTCCCACTTGATAGGCCACACCAACAGCGGCAGCAATCATCGCAAGACCGGTGAAGCTCAGCGGGCTGTACCGCAACCAGGACGGCTGCCAACGGGCGAGCACCCGGCCCGGCGTCGCCGCCTGATCGACGTCGGGCGCCAACGAGTCGGCCAGCAGGATGGCACGCAGTCGCGGCGCCTGCTCGGCCTGCACCGCATCGAGTGCGAACGCGTCGTCACCCTTGGCCTCCTGCCCGGTGCTCACCTTCAGCACCGTCAGCCCGAGAAGCCGGTGCAACAGCCGCGCATCGGTGGATACCGAACGAATCCTGTTGCGCGGCAACGAGAGAACCTTGCGTTGCAGGATCCCGGTCCGCAATTGAAGATCGCCCGGCCCGATGCGGTAGGTCGTGGTGAACCAGCGTGCGATGCCGATGCTCACCGTCAGCGCCACCACAGCGAACGCCACCATCGGGTTACCGGTGGCCGAACCCAGCACCACCGAACCGATGATCACCGGGATCTGCCGCAGGACCTCGTGCACCGGATGCACGAGCAGCATGCGGGGACTGAGCCGAATCCATTCCCCATCTGTGGTCATGCCTCGACTCCCGCTCGCTCGTTCCTCGCTGCGATCCTCACTCGCGCTCGTCTTTCGGGGGTGCTCACGTCGCGTCCTCGCCGCCGATCGCCGCGATGTCGGTGAGTTGGGCGACGACACGGTCGGCGACGTCGGAATCCAGCGCCACGATGCGCACCGCGCCCGCCGACGACGCCGTCGTCACCGTGACGTTGGAGAGGCCGAAAAGCCGGTCCAGCGGCCCGCGCTCGGTGTCGACGGTCTGCACCCGGGAGATCGGCGCGATCCGGCGCTCCTGCACCAGCCACCCCGAGCGGGTGTACACCGCGTCGGGGCTGACGTCCCAGCGGTGGACGCGGAACCGCCACAGCGGCACCACACCGACGAACACCACCACGCAGAACAACGTGAGCACCGCCGCCGCCGCGTTGAGCCACCACATCCGGTGATCGACGACGAACCACACCACCTGCGCCAGCGCCAGCACGATCCACGGAATCGCGGCGCCGAGTGCCCACACCAGAGGCGCCTTGCGGCTCGGCGGATTGGCGGGGTCCCTCATGTTCACGAGATTCACGACTTCTCGAGACTCAGACACTGGCTCACCCCGAACAAGCGCAGCGTCCGCATCGTGCGCCCCGGAATCAGGTCCGCCACATCGGCTGTCGTGACGACCACCGGCCGGTCGACGTTAACCCGCTGTCCGCCCGTGACCACGGTGGCAGAACCGGCGGCCAGCACGTTGCGTAGCCAATCGGTTCGGGCGCCATACGGCAGCGCGATCAACATCCCCGTCGGGGTATCGACAATGTCGACGGGCGTTTCGTAGGTCTGGCCCGATCTGCGGCCGATGTGCTCGATCACCGACGTCTGCGTCGCCGCCGTGCCCGCCGTGCGCATGACCCGCGGATTCGTCACCGACCGGTTCATGCGCCGTACCGCGTCCACCACCGGACCCACCTGCCATCGCATCCCGGCCACCAGGAGCCCCAACAACACCACGCCCGCACCGACCAGCGTGCCGACGATCACCGCGACCACTCGCTTGCCCACAGAACGAAACTAACCGGCGACGCAAGGCAGCAGGCCCTGAGTATGTTGATCGCATGAGCGCCAAATGGACCGCGGCCGATGTGCCCGATCAATCCGGCAGGGTCGTGATAGTCACCGGATCCAACACCGGCATCGGTTACGGGGCCGCCGCCGTCCTCGCCGCCAAGGGTGCGCACACGGTGCTGGCGGTGCGCAATCTCGACAAGGGCTCCGAGGCCGTCGAGCGAATCAAGGCGGCGAATCCGAACGCCACCGTCACTCTGCAGCAGCTCGACCTGACATCGCTGGACAATATCCGCACGGCGGCCGACGAGCTGCGGGCCAAGTTCCCGCGCATCGATCTGCTGATCAACAACGCAGGCGTGATGTACACGGACAAGTCGAGCACCAAGGACGGCTTCGAGCTGCAGTTCGGCACCAATCACCTCGGCCACTTCGCGCTCACCGGCCAATTGCTCGACCACATCCTGCCGGTGGAGGGCTCGCGGGTGGTGACCGTCAGCAGCGTCGGCCACCGGATCCGCGCCAAGATCCATTTCGACGACCTCAATCTCGACAACAACTACAACCGGGTCGTGGCATACGGCCAATCCAAACTGGCCAACCTGCTGTTCACCTACGAGCTGGCGCGACGGCTGGCTGCCAAGGGCGCCCCGACGATCGCGACCGCCGCGCACCCAGGCGCCGCAGACACCGATCTGCTCCGCAACATGCCGGGCGGCATCCGGCAGGTCAGCCAGTTCTTCTGGTCGGCCTTCATCGCGCAGAACGCCGACATGGGAGCAGAACCGACGTTGCGCGCCGCTGCCGATCCTGGCGTGCAGAACGGGCAGTACTTCGGCCCCGGCGGGTTCGCCGAACAAAAGGGCCACCCGAAAGTCGTTGCCTCAAGCGCACAGTCGCACGACGAGGACCTCCAACGCCGGTTGTGGACGGTGTCCGAGGAACTCACCGGCGTGACCTACCCCGCTCTGATCGCATGAGCGCCAAATGGACCGCGGCCGACGTACCGGATCAGTCCGGCCGCACAGCGATCATCACGGGCTCCAATACCGGCATCGGGTTCGAAGCCGCCGCCGTCCTCGCTGCGAGGGGTGCACACGTGGTGCTGGCGGTACGCAACCTTGACAAGGGTAACGACGCTGTCGCCCGCATCAAGACTGCGAGCCCGAATGCCGTCGTTTCCGTGCAGGAGCTCGACCTCACGTCGCTGGACAACATCCGTACGGCGGCCAGCACGCTGCGCTCCGCGCATCCGCGCATCGACCTGCTGATCAACAACGCCGGCGTGATGCACACGCCGAGAGCGACGACGAAGGACGGGTTCGAGCTGCAGTTCGGAACCAACCACCTCGGTCACTTCGCGCTCACCGGTCAGCTGCTCGACAACATGCTGCCGATCGAGGGATCCAGAGTGGTGACGATCAGCAGTCAGGCCCACCGTTTCCGCGGAACCATCGACTTCGACGACCTGCACGCGGAGAAGAAGTACGACCGCGCCGCCGCGTACGCGCGATCGAAAGTGGCGAACCTGATGTTCACCTACGAGTTGGCGCGTCGACTGAAATCCAAAGGTGCGATGACGATCGCGACGGCCGCCCACCCGGGTAGCTCCAACACGGAACTGACGCGCAACTACCCGGCACTGCTGCGAGCACCCACCGAATTCGTGTGGGGATTGATGGCGCAGAGCGCCGAGATGGGTGCGTTACCGACGCTGCGCGCAGCCACCGACCCCGGCGTGCGGAACGGCGAATACTACGGTCCCGACGGCATTGGCGAACAGCGCGGCCATCCGAAACGCGTTGAGTCCAATAGAAAGTCATACGATGAGGAAGTCCAACGCCGACTCTGGGAAGTGTCCGAGAAATTGACCAACGTGACCTACCCGGTCTGATGCGGTCCGTCGAGGAGCATCGCCGCGTCGTCGCCGATCTGATCACCCGCAAGCCGTCGGTCACCGTCGCCATCGCCGACGCGCTCGGGCTGGTGCTTGCCGAGGACGTAGTGGCCCCGCTGTCGCTTCCGGGCTTCGACAATTCCGCGATGGACGGGTACGCCGTCGTCGCCGACGACGTCTCGGGTGCGACCGCCGAGCGGCCCGTCCTGTTGCCCGTCGCCGAGGACATCCCCGCTGGCCGCACCGATCCGCTCACCCTCAAACCCGGTACCGCACACCGGATCATGACCGGCGCCCCGCTGCCTACCGGTGCCACCGCGGTGGTGCCCGTCGAGGCCACCAACGCCGCGACCGACACCGTCGAGATCCGCACGGGTGCGAAATCCGGCCAGCACATCCGCCGCGCGGGCGAGGATGTCACGTCGGGCACTACCGTGTTGCGCACAGGCCAGGTACTCACTCCCGCGGCACTCGGCCTGGCGGCCGCCCTCGGACTGGGTGAGCTGACGGTCATCCCCCGGCAGCGGGTGCTGGTGATGTCCACCGGCTCAGAACTCGTCGCGCCCGGCATGCCACTGCAGCCCGGCCAGATCTACGAGTCCAACGCGGTGATGCTCGCCGCGGCGATACGCGATGCCGGCGCAGAGGTGGTGGCCGCGCCGACGACCGGAGACGACGTCGACGCTTTTCGCGACGCCTTGGCACGCCACACCGGTGACGCCGATCTGATCATCACGACCGGCGGCGTGAGCGCCGGAGCCTACGAGGTCGTCAAAGAAGCATTGGGCCGCGCTTCCGACAGTGGGCAGGTGGACTTCGTCAAGGTGGCGATGCAACCCGGCATGCCGCAAGGCTCCGGTGTCGCCAACGGCACGCCGATCATCACGCTGCCCGGCAACCCGGTCAGCGCGCTGGTGTCGTTCGAGGTGTTCATCCGCTCGCCGCTGCGCAGGGTGATGGGGATGCCGCAACCGGACCGCCCGCGGCGCACGGCCGTGCTGACAGAGGACCTCAACTCGCCGCGCGGTAAGCGGCAGTTTCGTCGCGGCGTCTTCGACCCTGCGGCAGGCACCGTCACCAGTTACGGTCCGCCCGCGTCGCATCATCTTCGCTGGTTGGCGTCGGCGAACTGTCTGCTGGAAATCGGCGAGGACGTGGCCGAGCTCGCCGGCGGGTCCGAAGTACAGGTGTGGGACTTGGCATAGGCCGATTGGCGGGGCACCTCGCCCGTAGAATCGCTGCACGATGGCCAGACGCCCCGACATCCAATCCGGCCCCGCGCGGCTTGCTGCGCTGGTGCGCTCGTCCATTCCGCCGATGCATCCCGCCGGTCTGCCGTTCGTCGGCGTGAGCCTGGCGGTCGCTGCACTCGGGCACCGGAATGGCTGGTTGCGGCGTACGGGGCTCACCGCCGCCGCCGCCAACGCGGCCTTCTTCCGGCATCCGCCACGGGTGCCACCGACCCGTCCCGGTCTTGTCGTCGCACCGGCCGACGGCCTCATCTGTCTCGTCGAGGAGGCCGTGCCTCCGGCCGAACTCGGCCTGCCCGCAACGCCGTTGCCGCGCGTCAGCATCTTCTTGTCGATCTTGGACGCGCATGTGCAGCGCGCGCCGATCGCGGGCGAGGTCGTCGCCGTCAACCATCAACCCGGAAAGTTCCATTCGGCCGAACTCGAGGCCGCCAGTGAGGACAACGAACGCAACAGCGTCGTCATCCGCACCGACGACGGGGTTCAGGTGATCGCCGTGCAGATCGCCGGCCTGGTGGCCCGGCGCATCGTGTGCCAGACGAAGGTGGGCGACAAACTGTCGCTTGGTGAGACGTACGGCCTGATCCGATTCGGATCGCGGCTCGATACGTACCTGCCTGCCGGCTCCAACGTGCTGGTGACGACCGGACAGCGCGCCCTCGCCGGTGAAACGATATTGGCCGAGCTGCCACCGTCTGATGTCGCCGCCGGAGCGGCTCCGTGATCAAACCGCGCCGCAAGGCGCCGGTGGTCAGCTTACGCATTCTGCCCAGCGCCATGACTGTGGCCGCTATCTGCTTCGGGCTGAGTGCGGTCAAGTTCGCGCTCGACGATCGGCCGACCGAGTCGATGGCCTTCCTGGCCGTCGCCGCGATACTCGACGCACTTGACGGCCGTATGGCCCGGATCCTGAAGGCGACCTCACGCATGGGCGAGGAGATCGACTCGCTCGCCGATGCGGTGAACTTCGGTGTCGCACCGGCGTTCATCGTCTATGGGACGCTGCTGTCACACTCGCGTGTCGGCTGGATCGTGGTACTGCTGTACGCAGTGTGCATCGTGCTGAGGCTCGCCCGCTTCAACGCGATGCTCGACGTGGACAAGCCCGACTACGAGAAGGCGTACTTCGTCGGCATGCCCGCTCCTGCGGGTGCGATCGGCGCGATCGGTCCGCTGGCGGCGAAGATGCAGTTCGGTGAGGGATGGTGGACATCCGAACCCGCGGTGGTGATTTGGATAATCGGCGTCTCGCTGCTGGCGGTCAGCTCACTCCCGATGCGCAAGATCCATACCTTCTCGGTGTCGCCGAACATGATCCCGCCGCTGCTCGCGCTGCTGGCCATCGGCGTCGCAGCGTCGATCCTCTACCCCTATCTTGTGATCCTGGCGATCATCTTCGGGTACGTCATCCACATCCCGTTCGCGATCCGGACGCGGAAGTTCCTTGCCGCGCATCCGGAGGTCTGGGGCGACAAACCTCGCCAACAGCGCCAGGCGCGGCGGGCGATTCGCCGGGCGCAGCCGCACCGCCGGTCCGTGACGCGACTCGGATTGCGCAGGCCGGGCTCCTGACGTGACCGGTTCCGACTCGGGGACGCCTCAGACCGGCCGCCCCGCCCTCAGACACCAACTCGCCCTGACCGCGCGCCTGAACACCTCGGCGATGGACTCCCGTCGCGGAGTGGTCAGATTTCACCCGGAAGTCATTGCGGCGCTGGGCATCCGGGAGTGGGATGCGGTGACACTGACAGGATCTCGGACGACCGCCGCGGTGGCGGGCGTGGCGCCTGCGGGAACGCCGACCGGCACCGCACTGCTCGACGACGTGACGCTGTCCAATGCCGGCCTCCGCGAGAACACCACGGTGCTGGTTGCGCCGGTGACGGTGTACGGCGCACGTTCGGTGACGCTGTCCGGGTCCAACCTCGCCACGAAGTCGATCTCACCCGCGACCCTGCGTCAGGCGCTGCTGGGCAAGGTGATGACGGTCGGCGACACCGTATCGTTGCTGCCGCGCGAGCTCGGCCCGGACATCCCCACGTCGGCGGCCACCGCGGCGCTGGCATCCTCGGTCGGCATCACCTGGACGTCGGAACTGTTGACGGTGACGAGCGTCGATCCGGCGGGACCCGTAAGCGTGCAACCCAATTCATCCGTCAGTTGGTCAACCGGAGCCGTAGTGGCGACGGCAACATCGAGTCCCGGGGTCTCGACATCGCAGACGGCGGCGGGCCAGCACACCATCACCACTCCCACGGAGCCGAAACCCACCGCCGTCACCTTTGACGACCTCAAGGGTGCACACGCTCAGGCCTCCCGGCTCACCGAATGGCTCAAACTCGCACTCGACCAGCCTCAGCTCCTCGAAACACTGGGCGCCACAGCTAATCTCGGTGTCCTGGTGTCCGGTCCGGCAGGCGTCGGCAAGGCCACCATGGTCCGGACGGTGTGCGCCGACCGGCGGCTCGTCGAACTGGACGGACCCGAAGTGGGCGCGCTGCGTGCCGAAGACCGACTCACCAGCGTGTCATCCGCGGTGTCGACCGTCCGTGACGGCGGCGGGGTGCTGCTCATCTCCGACATCGACGCGCTGCTCCCCTCGCCCGCGGAACCCGTGGCGACGCTGATCCTCACCGAGTTGCGCACCGCCGTCGCCACCGGTGGCGTGGCGTTCGTCGCCACCTCCGCGGTGCCCGACAATGTCGACCCGCGACTGCGTGCACCCGACCTGTGCGACCGCGAACTGGGACTGAGCCTGCCGGACGGCGCCATCCGTAAGCAATTGCTGGAGGTGCTGCTGCGCGACGTCCCGTCCGGCGAACTCGATCTCGGCGAGATCGCCGAACGCACACCAGGTTTCGTCGTCGCGGACTTGGCCGCGCTGGTGCGCGAGGCCGCGTTGCGGGCCGCGGCCAGGGCCAGCGCGGACGGCAAGTCTCCGGCCTTGACGCAGGACGACCTGACCGGTGCACTGAGCGTGATCCGCCCGTTGTCGCGATCGGCCACCGAAGAGGTTTCGGTCGGTTCGGTGACGCTGGAGGACGTCGGCGACATGGCCGAGACCAAACAAGCCCTCACCGAGGCTGTGCTCTGGCCACTGCAGCATCCTGAAACCTTCGAGCGCCTCGGCGTCGAACCGCCGCGCGGCGTCCTTCTCTACGGCCCGCCCGGCTGCGGCAAGACGTTCGTGGTGCGGGCGTTGGCCAGTTCGGGGCGGCTCAGCGTGCACGCGGTCAAAGGTGCAGAGCTGATGGACAAGTGGGTTGGCGCCTCGGAAAAGGCTGTACGCGATCTGTTCCGCCGGGCCCGCGACTCCGCACCGTCGCTGATCTTTCTCGACGAACTCGACGCCTTGGCGCCGCGGCGCGGGCAGAGCTTCGACTCGGGCGTCACCGACCGGGTGGTGTCGGCCCTGCTCACCGAACTCGACGGCATCGAGCCGCTGCGCAACGTGGTGGTGCTCGGTGCGACGAACCGTCCCGATCTGATCGATCCTGCGCTGCTGCGCCCGGGCCGGCTGGAGAAGCTCGTCTTCGTCGAACCGCCGGACGCCGAGGCTCGCCGCGAAATCCTGCGGACTGCAGGCAAATCCGTCCCGCTGGCCGAGGATGTCGACCTTGACGCCCTGGCAGACCAGCTCGAGGGCTATAGCGCCGCCGACTGCGTCGCGCTGCTGCGCGAGTCTGCGTTGACGGCCATGCGGCGGTCCATCGATGCGGCAGACGTCACCGCCGCCGACGTCGCCAAGGCCCGCGAAACGGTGCGGCCGTCGCTGGACCCGGTTCAGGTCGAATCGCTGCGCGCGTTCTCCGCCGCGCGCTGACAGAACACCCGCACGTCGACTACGGCCGCGCCTCGAGCACGAGGTTGACCCGACTTGGCTCAATTTAGTGCGCACCGTCAGCGCGAATCTTGATGAGGAGTTTGGGAGGTCGACGGCGTGGCGGGTCGGCGGTGGTGCGGGATTTGGTTGTCGGCCCTGATTTGCACGATGCGTCAGCAGCGGGTAGCACGAACGAATCTGTTGATGCACCAACCCGTTTCAGCTTCGACACCGTGCTGGTCAGGACCGACCCCCGGCGACCAACCTAGTTGTTCGTCGGTGGGGGTGGGGGCTGGAACGGGTCATACCACCACCAGTCCGCGCGCTCGCCGGTAGGTCCGGGACACGGCGCCACCGCCGGCGGGGGCTTGTTCGGTGGGCGCGCCAGCGACCCTGGGCTCAGTGCGCGGCCGGCGCTGTCGGTGACGGTGAGCTGGTGTGCGGGTCCGGTGATGGTGATGACGCCGCGATGATGCAACCGGTGATGATAGGGGCAGACCAGCACCAGGTTGTCCAACTCGGTAAGGCCGCCGTCTTCCCAATGCCGGATGTGGTGGGCATGCAGACCACGGGTGGCGCCACAACCGGGAACCGCGCACGTGCGGTGGCGGTACTCCAGCGCACGGCGCAGCCGACGGCTGATCAGCCGCGTCGCCCGCCCGGCGCCGATGACCTGCCCGTCACGTTCAAACCACACCTCACAGGTGGCATCACACATCAGATATCGGCGCTCGGCCTCTGAGAGCAGCGGACCCAGATGCAGCGCCGCGATCCGCTGCTTGACGTCCAGATGCATCACCACCGTGGTGTGCTGCCCGTGCGGCCGGCGCGCGGCCTCGGCGTCCCACCCGGCCTCGACCAGCCGCATGAACGCCTCACCGGTGCTCGGCACCGGCGGCCGCTGATCTGCGCCGCGCTCGCCATCGTCGTGATCGGGATTGTCGTGCTCGCCATCGTCGTGATCGGGATTGTCGTGATCACCATTGTCGTGATCGTGCTTGCGCTCGGCGATCAACGCATCACGATGCGACTGCAGCGCCGCGTCGAACTTCGCCGCGTCGGTGTGACCGAGTTTGATCCGGTAGCAGCTGAACGCCTCGTCGGTGGTCTTGGTGATCGACGCCCGCGGCTCGGGGGCGGGTTCGGGTTCGGATTGGGGATCGGGTTCGGGTTGGGGGCGCGGTTCCAGCTTGAGAGCGGTGCGCAGCTGGCTGACCGTGGCCACCGCCGCCAGCGCCGCATAATGCTCATCAGATCCCGCGCCCGCTGATCCCGCGATCACCCCGACCTGATCCAGCGACAATCGGCCCTCCCGCATGCCCTGCCGCGCAGCGCGGAAACTCCGCCAGCCGGTGCGCCACGGTGGCGATCGTGGTGGCGTTCGCCGATGAGGAGCCCATCTTCCAGGCCACCACCGCCGCGATCGACCGCGCGCCGGTGGCGCCGCACAACTCGTCGCGATCCAGCTCGGCCACGATCTCCACGATGCGCCCATCAATGCCGTTGCGCTGACCGACCAACTCCGCCAACTCGTCGAACAACACCTCAACACGCTCGGCGGGGCTCACTACCGTGGCGCCAGACGAAGCGGTCGAAGACATAACCACATCATCGCAGCCACCTCCGACAAATCCCGGCCGCCCGATCCGCGCCAGGGTGCCGTCAACAGAGGTGCACCGCAGCGCCTCGGCCCCGCTGATGCGAACACCAATCCAGCACGGCCCTGACCAGCGGCCAACCGCACAGCAGCCGCAGCCTTCAGCGCGGCCAAACTCGGCCTCGGCCCCGATTTAGTGCGCAGACCCCCACAGCCCAAACCGAAAAGCAACAGAACACCCGCACGTTGACTACGGCCTCGCCTCGAGCACGAGGTTGAACGGGGTCTCGGTCGCCCGCCGGAAACGCGTGAAACCGCCGCCGTCGACCACGACCTCGCGTAGCCGCGCCTCACCCGCCTGAGCACCGAGCGCCGGGCCCTTACGCGCCAAGGAGACGGGCACGCAGATCTGAGTCGACGCGCCGTACATCACGCGGCCAACAGGATTCAGGTTGTCGGCCACCCGGTCGTTGGCGAACGGTTCCACGAGCATGACGGTGCCGTCGTCGCTGATCGCTTCGCGGGCGTGCCGCGACACGCTGACCGGATCGGCCATGTCGTGCAGGCAGTCGAAGAACGCGATGAGGTCGAATCCCTTGTCCTTGTAGCCGACGGCATCGGCGACTTCGAATCGCGCGTTCGCAGCGCCCGCGGCCGCCGCTTTCTCGGTGGCGACGGTGATCGATTCGTCGTGATAGTCGTAGCCGACGAACTCCGATTCGGGGTATGACTTCGCCATCAGGATGGTGCTGGCGCCGTGCCCGCATCCGACGTCGGCGACCTTGGCTCCGCGCTCGAGCTTTTCAACCACGCCGTCGAGCGCAGGCAGCCACGCATCGATCAGGCTGGTGTTGTAGCCGGCGCGGAAAAAACGCTCCGTTCCCTCGAACAGGCAGGGATGGTGGTCGCCCCACTCCATGCCCTGTCCGGACTTGAAGTTCTCGAGTGTGCGCTCGAGTGCATGGAACGTGGCCTCGACGATGTTGTACGCACCGGGCATGTCAACCGGCCCGTTCGGATCGGTCAGGCACAGCGCCTGCTCCGGACTCAGCGACCACTCCTCGGATGCGGCGTCGTACTCCACGTATCCGCCCGCGCCCTGATTGCCCAGCCATTCACGGACGTAGCGCTCGTCGGTTCCGGTGCGTTGCGCCAACTGGGTCGACGTCACGGCGCCCTTCGCCAGTTCGCGGTACAGCCCGAGTCGATCGCCGACAAGTATCAGCGTCGCGCTCATCGCGGCGCCCAGATCGCCCACCGCCCTGCCGAGGAACTCGTTCAACTTGGCTTCGTCGACAGCCATGGCCGCCTCTTTTCGCTGATCGGATAGTGAGGCATTAATAGTGAGCGTGCGCACATCCCCCCGTTGGACATTGACAGGTCCGGTCCGGACTTCTGTGCCCCGGGAAATAGATCTTGACAGTGACAAGTTAAGCCTGCATAGTCGATGCCATAACTAGGCACTGTCAAGATCGAGTATCGGGAGGCACGATGAGCGCCCCAGTCGCACCGACGCCACCGACGGTTCGAGCCGGCGATCGCGAGCGAGAGCGGACCGCGAATCAGCTGGGCCAGGCACTCGCACAGGGCTACCTCGCGTTGGACGAGTACGAGACTCGGCTGCAAGCCACGTTCGCCGCTCACACCGCCGCCGAACTGCACGACGTCGTCGCTGACTTACCGCTGGACCGGATTCTGCGCAACGATCCACAGCGTCAGCACGCTCGCCGGAGGGCGGCGCGGCGCGGCGTGCAGATCCACCTCGCGGCGTACCTGGCGATGGTTCTCATCGTGCTGACGGTCTGGCTCGCGGTCGGTCTCACTGCAGGAGCCTGGTACTTCTGGCCGATCTGGCCGATCCTCGGTGCGGGCATTGGTGTCATCGGCCACGCATTACCGATCCGGTACGCCATGCCTGGGCTATGCCACACGGCACCAATGGTCCACGGCCGCAGCTAGTTCGGCGGCATCCGGCATCCGTTCACTGGCCCATGCCACGTAGCTGTCCGGCCGGACCAGGACGGCGTCGGGAAGCTCGGGATGCCTCCCGACAGCGTGGACGACGCCGGGGCTGTCGAGCTCGACGGGCGTCGCCGTGACCAACACGAACTTCCCGGCACGCAGCAGTTCGTACAGGCGCTTCCCGTTGCAGTCGACGTCGGGCATTCGGCGACCGACCATTCGATCGTCGCCGCGCCGGCGCTTATAGGCGATGCCGATCCCGCTGAGCAATTCGCGCACCAGCCGCCTGGTCCTCGGAACCCGGGTCAGCGTTCCGATGACGACGGCCCGCAATAACCGCTGCACCTTCGAACTTCCGAGCACCACCTGGTTGAACGCGTCGGTCATCCGCAGTACCAAGGCGCCGACGGGATGGCGCTCGTTCTCGTAGCTGTCCAACAGCCACGGCGGCGCCGAACCATCGACCGCGGCGACCAGCTTCCAGCCCAGGTTCATCGCGTCGCCGATACCGGTGTTCATGCCCTGGCCGCCGAGTGGGGAGTGCACATGTGCCGCGTCGCCCGCGATGAACACCCGACCGGACCGGTAGTGCCTGGCCTGCTTGCGTTCGGACAGGAACCGCGAACTCCACCGCATGTCGGTCATGCCGTAGTCCTCACCGGCGATGCGCAGGAATGAGTCCCGAATCTCGTCGACGCTCACGGGTTCCTTGAGCGGTGCCTGTTCGCGCAACCGGTCCCATGCGATGGCACGGAACCAGCCGTCGCCGAACGGGATCATGAGTACGACTCCGCGCTCGTTCGTCACGCCGGTCAACGTGTCCTCGGGCGCACGCGTCAACGCCACGTCCGCCAACAGAATGTGCGTCTCGTATTGTCTGCCGACGAAGTCGATGCCGGCCAGATTCCGGATCGTGCTGTGGGCGCCGTCGCACCCCGCCACATATTTCGCCCGGACCGTGGTGCCGTCGGCGCATTCCACGGTGACGCCGTCGTCGTCCTGGGTCAGCCCCACCACCTCGGCGCCGCGGACGATGGGCACGCCGAGGTCGTTCGCGCGCGTCTCGAGCACCTGTTCGGTGCCGCTTTGCGGGACGATCAACAACATTGCGTACCGCCCGGGCAGGTCCCGCAGGTCGAGCGGCTTCCCGCCGGGCGGCGCGACCTCGTAAACCGGCACGCCCCGCGGAAGCAGGTCGTCGGCCAGTCCGCGTGCGTCGAGCAATTCCAGGGTGCGGGCGTGCACCGCGAAAGCCCTGGTGATGTTGGGTGTCGACGCGCGCTCCTCGAGCACGCGGACCGCCACACCGCCCTGTGCGAGTTCACACGCCAGCATCAAACCCGTCGGGCCGGCGCCGACCACGACGACATCCACTGTGTCCACGAGGCCGGATGGTAGCTGCATCCGCCCACGTAGACTGGCGTTCAGCCAGAGCCTTCACCCGGCTGACACCCCGCTATTTGCTCTTCGCCTGACGGCTCATCGCCGACCCGACGAAAGATCCGGAGTGCCATGCTCGCCATCCTTGTCGCGCACGCGGTCGCCACCGCGCTGGCACCCCTTCTCGTTTACCGCTGGGGACGGATGGCGTTCTACCCGCTGGCGTTGGTCCCGCTGGGTTCGCTGGTCTGGGTGGCGATGCACTGGCCGGGCGCCGGCCGGCCGACGACGGTCGACGTGCCGTGGGTGCCCGAACTGTCGATGAACATCGCGCTGCGGTTCGACGCGCTCACGGCGATCATGAGCGTCCTGGTGCTGGCTATCGGCGCACTTGTCCTCTTCTATTGCGCCGACTACTTCCATCATCGCGACGGGCACATGGAGAAGCGGCTGCCGAGTTTCGCGGCCGAACTGGTCGCGTTCGCCGGTGCCATGTTCGGTCTCGTCGTCAGCGACAACATGTTGATGCTCTACGTGTTCTGGGAGCTCACCACGGTGCTGTCGTTCCTTTTGGTCGGCCACTACGCGGAGCGTGCCACCAGCAGGCGCGCGGCCACCCAGGCGCTGTTGGTGACGACGTTCGGCGGCCTGGCGATGCTCGTGGGCATCATCGTGCTGGGGAACCTCTCCGGCACTTATCTGTTGTCCGAACTGATCGCCGCACCGCCGACGGGTGTGGCGGCCTCGGTCGGTGTCGTGCTCGTCCTCGTCGGCGCCCTCTCCAAATCGGCGATCGTTCCGATGCACTTCTGGCTGCCCGGTGCGATGGCGGCCCCGACTCCGGTCAGCGCCTATCTGCACGCCGCGGCGATGGTCAAAGCGGGCGTGTATCTCGTCGCGCGGATGGCGCCGGGGTTCGCCGATTCGCCGCCGTGGCGTCCCACCGTGATCACGCTCGGCGTGCTCACCATGCTGCTGGCCGGCTGGCGAGCGGTGCGCGAATACGACCTCAAGTTGATCCTCGCGTTCGGCACCGTGAGCCAGCTCGGGTTGATCACCGTCATGGTCGGCGCCGGTGGCGGCGACATGATGCTGGCCGGGCTGGCCATGCTGTGCGCGCACGCCATGTTCAAGGCTGCGCTGTTCATGGTCGTCGGCGTGATCGATCATGCCACCGGCACCCGTGACATCCGCAGGCTGGCGTGGCTCGGACAGCGCAGCAGGGGTGTGTTCGTCATTGCCGTCGGCGCGGCGGCGAGCATGGCCGCGCTTCCCCCGTTCCTGGGATTCGTCGCCAAGGAGGCCGACTTCGAAACCGTGCTGCACAGCCCGACACTCGGCGGCGCTGCGCCCTATGTGCTCGCCGGCATTGTGATCGGCTCGATCTTCACCACGGCATACACTCTGCGCTTCCTGTGGGGAGCTTTCGGCCGCAAGGGATTACCGGCGCCCAGTACCCGGGTTGCGAAGATGCACCGCCCTTCAAAGACGTTCCTCGCCGCCCCGGCGATTCTGGCCGCTGCCGGGCTGCTGTTCGGCCTGTGGCCCACGCGGCTCGACGATGCACTCGACAGCTACGCGGGCACGGTGCCCGGCGGCGAGGACTACGACCTCGCGCTGTGGCACGGGCTGGGTCTGCCCCTGCTGCTGTCGCTTCTGGTGCTCGCCGCGGGCACTGCGGCGTTCTTCGTCCGCGGCCGGTTGACGTCACTGCAGCCGGTGCGGCAGCCGCTGGGTAACGCCGACCGAATCTACGACGCCGTCCTGCGTGGCGCGGACCTGCTGTCGGTGCGGCTCACCGCGGCCACCCAACGCGGCTCGATCCCCGCGACGCAGTCGGTGATCCTGTCGACACTGGTGTTGGTGCCGATCGTCGCACTGGCGATGGGCGCTCGCGATCGGCCGGACTTCGCGTTGTGGGGCTCGCCGGTGCAGGTGGTGGTCGGGCTCATCGTGTTGGCCGCCGCGCTCGGCGCGACCATCATGCGCAACCGTTTGGCGGCTGTACTTCTGGTCGGGGTGACGGGTTACGGTTGCGGTGCGATCTTCGCGTTCCACGGTGCACCCGATCTGGCGTTGACGCAGTTCCTTGTCGAGACACTGATGTTGGTCATCTTCGTGTTGGTGTTGCGCACGCTGCCCGCCGAGGCCGACCGCACCCACATCAACCGGTACCGGCTGGCGCGGGCTGGGCTCGCGCTCGCCGTGGGCGCGACCGTGACAACGCTGGCCGTTTACGCCATGGCGGCCCGAACGGGCACGCCGATCGCTGAATTGCTGCCCGACGCAGCGTATTTCCGTGGCCACGGCGCCAACACCGTCAACGTGCTGCTCGTCGACATCCGCGCATGGGACACCATGGGCGAGATCATGGTGCTGCTGGTCGCCGCGACCGGTGTCGCGTCGATGGTGTTCCGGCACCGGCGTTTCGGCGCCGCGCCGCGCGTCTCCGACGCGGGTCAGCCCGACATCGGACGGCTGCCGGTGACCACACACAGCCCGGCCGTCGGCGATATCACATGGCTGCGGGGCAGCGAACTGCGCGACCCGAGACACCGGTCGCTGGTGCTCGAGGTCGCCACGCGACTCATCTTCCCGCTCATCATGGTGTTGTCGGCCTACTTCTTCTTCGCCGGCCACAACACGCCCGGTGGCGGGTTCGCGGGCGGCCTCACAGCGGGGCTCGCGCTGGTGCTGCGCTATCTGGCGGGCGGGCGCTACGAACTCGGTGAAACCCTTCCGCTGGACGCAGGCAAGATCCTCGGCGCCGGGCTTCTCCTGTCCGCGGGCACCGGAGCGGTCTCGCTGCTGGTCGGCGCGCCGGTACTGTCGTCGGCCTTGATCGAGATCGACGTGCCGGTGCTCGGGACGGTCAAGTTGGTCACGGCGCTGTTCTTCGATCTCGGGGTGTACCTGATCGTCGTCGGACTCGTGCTCGACGTGCTGCGCAGCCTCGGTGCCCGCATCGACGTGGAGATGGGCCAGGACCGCGGGGTGGTGAGCACAGCATGACCACCTACCTCGTCCCGCTCATCATCATCGGCGGCCTCACCAGTGCGGGTGTCTACCTGCTGCTGGAGCGCAATCTGACCCGAATGCTGTTGGGGCTGCTGCTGATCGGCAACGCCATCAACCTGTTGATCCTCACCGTCGGCGGCGCGTCGGGCAATCCGCCGATACGCGGACGCACCAGCGACGGGCATACCACCACCGCAGATCCGTTGGCGCAGGGCATGATTCTGACGGCGATTGTCATCAGCATGGGCATCGCCGCGTTCGTACTGGCGATGACGTACCGGTCGTTCCGACTGACCACCGAGGAGGAGGTCGGTGACGATCCCGAGGACGCCAGGGTCTCGGAGATCGCCGCGAAGGACGCCGTCGCCATCGAAGCGGACCGTCCGCACCCCGAGACGGCCCGCGACACCGATGCACCTGACGAGTTGGACGCGCTACCGGGACACGAGGGCTCACGTTGACAGCCGAGCGAGAAGCGAAGGCGGATCGCGCATGAACGCGGCCGCGGTGCTGACGCCGCTGCCCGTGCTGATCCCGACGCTCGGCGCCGCCGCGACGCTGTTCGCGGGGCGCAGGCCGCGGCTGCAGCGGGTCATCGCGCTGGGCGCGCTGTCGGTGGTCGTCGCCGTGTGCGCCGTTCTGCTCTACCTCGCCGACCGGAACGGCACGCTGGCCCTGCAGGTCGGCGGCTGGGGGCCCACGGAGCCCGGAATGGGGCCGTTGGGCATCACCCTCGTGGTCGACCGACTGTCGGCACTGATGCTGCTGGTGTCGTCGATAGTGCTGCTGGCCGTGGTGTTCTACGCCATCGGGCAGGGCATTCGCGACGGCGACGAACGTCAACCGGTGTCGATCTTCCTGCCCACCTACCTCGTGCTGTCGGCCGGGGTCTGCACCGCGTTCCTGGCCGGTGACCTGTTCAACTTGTTCGTCGGATTCGAAGTGCTGCTGTCGGCGAGCTTCGTGCTGTTGACGATCGGCGGCAGCAAGGACCGCGTCCGCGCAGGCATCTCCTACGTCATGGTGTCGATGGTGTCGTCGCTGGTGTTCCTGTTCGGCATCGCGCTCGTCTATGCGACGACCGGAACGTTGAACATGGCTGAGGTGGCGATAAGGCTCGACGGCGTTTCGTCGGGCACCCGCACCGCGTTGTTCGCCGTACTGATGGTGGCGTTCGGCATCAAGGCGGCCGTCTTTCCCCTGTCGACGTGGCTGCCCGACTCCTACCCCACCGCCCCCGCACCCGTCACGGCGGTGTTCGCAGGCCTGCTCACGAAAGTCGGTGTCTACGCGATCATCCGGGCACATACTCTGCTGGTCCCCGGTGGTGGACTGGACCCGCTGCTACTTGTGGCGGCTCTGCTGACCATGCTCGTCGGCATCCTCGGCGCGATCGCGCAGAGCGACATCAAGAGGTTGTTGTCGTTCACCCTGGTCAGCCACATCGGCTACATGGTGTTCGGCATCGCACTGTCCAGCCAGCTCGGCATGTCCGGAGCGATCTACTATGTGGCCCACCACATCGTGGTGCAGACGACGCTGTTCCTCGTTGTCGGGCTGATCGAACGGCAGGCGGGCGCGTCCACGCTGCAGCGCCTCGGCGGGCTGGCCGCCGCCAGCCCGATCCTGGCGTTCGTGTTCGTGGTGCCCGCCCTCAACCTCGGTGGCATCCCGCCGTTTTCCGGGTTCATCGGCAAGGTGGCACTGCTGGAGGCGGGCGCGCAGAACGGCTCGGCGCTGGCGTGGGTGCTGGTCGGTGGCGGCGTCGTCACCAGCCTGCTGACGCTCTATGTCATCGTGCGGGTGTGGACCAAGGCCTTCTGGCGGTCTCGAGAGGACGCGCCTGAGGGACACCTGGCGGCGGCCGCGCCCGCGGCGTTGCTCGACGATTCCGAGGACATCGAGTTCATGCACCGCGACGATGTCGGCAGGATGCCGATCGGCATGTTGTTGCCGACCGGCGCGCTCATCGCGGTGGGGCTGTCCCTGACGGTGCTCGCCGGACCGTTCTTCGCCTACAGCGAGCGCGCCGCCGACGAAGTGCTCGACCGCGGCCAGTACATCTCGGCGGTGATGGGGCGATGAGCGCTCGCGCGAAGTGGGGGCACCTCCCGCCCGAAGGGCAGGGGGACAGAGGATTGCGATGAGACGAATAGCGCTGCGCTTGTGGGTGGTGTGCTGGCTGGTCCTGGTGTGGATTCTGTTGTGGGGCACGTTCTCTGCGGCCAACGTCCTCTCCGGCCTGCTCGTCGCGCTGGTCATCATCCTGCTGCTGCCTCTGCCTGTGGTCCCCGTCGAAGGCAGGGTGCACCCACTGTCGCTGATTCGGCTGATTGTCACGGTGGGCTACTACCTGGTGCTGTCGTCGGTGCAGGTCGCGTTCCTGGCGGTGCGGCCCGGACCTCCGCCGCTGTCGGCGGTACTGCGTGCCCACCTGGCGGTCAAGTCCGACCTGGTGCTCGCATTGGCCGTCAACATCTTCAACCTGATCCCGGGTTCGATCGTGCTGGAGATCGACCAGACCCGCCGCATGCTGTACATGCATGTGATCGACGTCGGCACCGACCGTTCGGTCAACCGCTTCTACCGGCAGGTCGCCGAGATGGAGCGGCTGCTGGTCGCGACGTTTGAGCGTGAAACAGACTGGCGGCCCGCCGTGAACAAGGAGAGCGCATGACAGTCGTCTGGGTGATCGCCGCGGTCATGCTGACTGCGGCCGCCGCCGCCACGATGGTCCGCCTGCTCGCCGGGCCGAGCACGCTGGATCGGCTGGTGGCGCTGGACACGCTCGTCGCCGTAACCATGTGTGCGATCGGCGTCTGGGCCGCGTTCAGCCGCGACACCACGGTGACCTACGGCCTGACCGCGCTGTCGTTGATCAGCTTCGTCGGCTCGGTCAGCGTCGCACGGTTCCGCGTGCCTGATATCGACAAGCCGCGCACCGCAGGGAGATTGCGATGAATGTGCTCGACATCGTGACCGCCGTGCTGATCCTCGGCGGTTCCGCGCTCGCACTGACCGCGGCGATTGGAGTGGTCCGCTTCCCGGACACGTTGACTCGGATGCACGCGGCGTCCAAACCGCAGGTGCTGGGGCTGCTGCTGGTGCTGGTCGGCGCGGCGATCCGGCTCAGCGGGCACGCCGACGTCGGCATGGTCATCCTCACCGGGTTGTTCACCGTCATCACCGCGCCGGTGGTGGCCAACCGGGTCGGCCAACTGGCCTACCGGGAACAGAACATTCGCGACGACTTGCTGACAAGAGACGAAATGCACGAGTTCGCAGAACGCGAGGGCGGCAATGGCCAGAACTGACGACGACAGCTGGGACATCACCGAGGGAGTCGGTGCCACCGCACTCGGTGTGGCGTTGGCGCGCTCACAGGAGGCGGCGTCGGGCTGTCCGTTGTTCACCGATACCTACGCGCAGCGGTTCATCGACGCGGCCGTCGCACGCGGATGGCAACTGCCGCCGGCTCACATGGTGGAACGCATCCGAGCGATCTCGAACTACGCTGCGTCACGCACCAAATGGTTCGACGACTTCTTCGTCGCCGCGTCCGCCCACGGCATCACGCAGGCTGTCATCCTCGCCGCAGGGCTCGACGCCAGGGCCTGGCGACTGCCGTGGGCGGACGACAGCGTCGTCTACGAGATCGATCAGCCGAAGGTTCTCGCATTCAAGACCGGCACGCTGCGCGACGACGAACCCGCGGCCCGGTACGTCGCCGTGCCCATCGACCTCCGGCAGGACTGGCCGAAGGCGTTGCGCGATGCGGGATTCGATCCGCAGGAGCCGACCGCATGGGCCGCCGAGGGCCTGCTGCCGTACCTGCCCGCCGACGGCCAGGATCTGCTGTTCGAGCGAATCCACCAACTCAGTGCCGCGGGCAGCCGGGTCGGGGTCGAATCATTCGGAGCCGGGTGCTTCGATCCCGAATACCTGGCGAGCCGCCGCGAACAACTGCGTCAGATGCGCGAGGCGGCGGGTAGCGACGACACCGAGGGCCCGGATGTTGCGGACCTGTGGTTCATCGAGGACCGTACCGATGTCGCCGATTGGCTGATGGAACACGGATGGCGGGTGACCGCGGAGGATTCCGGGACGCTGATGGCAACGCTACGGCCGCCCGCCGTCGCAGACCGCCGCCACGCCCAGAACCGTCTTCGTCGAGGGTGCTCGCGGCTAGCGCGGCCTACTCCGACAGTTGGAACTCGACCATCGCGGTGACCGTGTCCACGGCCTCGCTGAGCGCCTCCACACGTGCAGCGGCACTGGGGGCGGCGAGCACGGCGTAGCGGTCGGCCTGCCCCATCGGGAGGCGGTTGGCCAACGCGTACAACCACATCGCGACATCGCCCGACGCGTCGGCGTCGGCGACGATGTCCCGGCCGACCACCTGCGCTCCGCGGGCCTGGGCGATCCGTTCGAACAGCGCGATCATGCGATCCTCGATGCCCCGGATCGCGTCCACGTCGACCGCTTCGCCCGGCTCATCCGGCCAGAACTCGACGGCAGCCCGCGGGTAGGGATTGTCGGGCTGCCATTCCACCACCCGGATCCGCTCACTCATCACACATCGCAGGCGGTAGCGTCCGTCCCCGAAATCGGCACACTCGGCGATGTGTGCGAGCGCGCCGACATCGCTGCGGGTGTCCCCGCCGCCGACCTCGCGCCCCGCGGCGATGAGCACCACCCCGAACGCGGGGTCATCTGTGGCCAGGCAGTCCGAAACCATTGCGGTATAACGCGGTTCAAAAACACGCAGCGGTAGCTCCTCGCCGGGCAGCATCGCCACCTCCAGCGGGAACATCGGCACGACGGGCATCCTCAGATGTCCAACTCGGCGACCAGCGCATCGACCACGGCACGCATGTCGCCGTCGTGTTCTTCCGCCGACCGCCGTTGGCGTTGGTAGGACGCACCCGAGGTGTAGAGGTCGGAGACCAGCCTGAGTTCGTCGGCGCACTTGAGCGACTTGGCCACCGGCTCGAGCCGGTTCAGCAGCTCGTCGAGATCGTCGGTCACCAACCGCTCGTTGCTGTCCTCGTCGAGAATGATGACCGCGTCGAGGCCGTAACGCGCTGCGCGCCATTTGTTTTCCTGCACATGCCACGGCGGCATGGTCGGGAGCCGTTCACCCGCGTCGAGCCGGCGGTCCAGGTCGACGATGAGGCAGTGGGTCAACGCAACCAGCGCGCTCAACTCACGGATGTTGGAAACGCCGTCGAAGATCCGCACCTCGACCGTGCCCTTGTGCGGCGAAGGCCGGATATCCCAACGGATTTCGTTCATGTGGTCGATGATGCCGGTCTTCTTCTGGTCGTAGACGAAACCTTCCCACTCGGCCCAGGTGTAGAAGTGGAACGGTAACCCCGCGGTCGGCAGTTGCTGGAACATCATCGCCCTGTTGGAGGCGTATCCGGTGTCCTCACCGTCCCAGAACGGCGACGAAGCGGACAGCGCCAGCAGGTGTGGATAGTGGTTCAGCAACGACGTGTTGATCGCCATCACCTTGTGCGCCGACGAGATGCCCACGTGTACGTGCACACCCCAGATCAACATCTGGCGGCCCCACCACTGGGTGCGCTTGATCAGCTCGGCGTAGCGCGGCGCATCGGTGAGACTGCCCGGGGACCACTTCGCGAACGGATGCGTACCGGCGCAGAACAGCTCCATGCCGCGGTCGCGAACTATCGGGCGCACCGTCGCCAGCGTCGTCCGCAGATCGTCCATCGCCTCCGGCACGGAATCGCAGATGCCGGTGACGATCTCGACGGTGTTGCGCAATAGTTCCTTGTGGACACGCGGATTGTTCTCGCCGATTTCCTCGATGACCTCGGCGGCCACATTGCTGACGTCACGGGTCTCGGCGTCGACGAGTGCGAACTCCCACTCGACCCCGAGGGTCGGCCGGGGTGAGCCGGCGAAGTCTATGTGGCTGTTAGCCGTTGCCTTACTCGGCGGAAATGACACCGCACGCCACGCGCTTTCCGGCATCGCCGGTGTTCATTGTGGTCTCGTCTGGCGGCGGGTTGCCGTTGACCTGCTGGTAGCGCTCCGGCGGGATGTTGGCGAAGTTGTCCGGCTTCTCGTGGATGATGATCGCGGTCTTGGCGCCGTTCGTGAGGTCCTGCGCGGTGAACGCGTCGGTCGTCGTCACCAGCAGCGCCGAACCGTCCTCGCGCACCTGAAGCGACGACAGGTCACCGCTCATTGGGTGGCCACTGTGTCCCGCCACCTGTAAATGTGCACCGGCCGAATTGAAGTCGCCCGGCGCACCGCCGGTCGGCGCGACCGAATTGGCCTCGCATTTACCGACCGAGTGGATGTGCAGGCCGTGGAACCCCGGTGCCAGCTCACCGGCCGCGCTCGTCTTGACGGTGACGGTGGCATATCCCTCGGCGAAGGCGATCTCCGCCGTGGCGACGGTGGTCCCGTTCGCCAACTTCAAATCGGCGGTCAGCTTCTCGCCGCTGCTCTGGCTCTCCTGGCCACCATGGCCGCCCTGTTCCTCACTGGGCGGCGCTGACGGTGACGGCGAGCCGGTCCAGACCGACGGGTTGGTGCCTGGCGAGGAGCTGGGCGTTTCGGGTGCGCTGCAACCACTCAACACAAGAGCGGGAACAGCGAAGCAAGCTGCGACAGCGACGGTCTTGAGCATGTGCAAGAGCCTAGCCGGTGACTAGTACGAGCACGCCCGGCGGTTGCTCGGCCAACTCAGGAAGCCGCGGTTCCACCGGCGCCTCCAACAATCTGCCCACTTCGTCGGCGGCCTCGCGCTCCCCCGGGGCGTCGGTGAAATACACCGTGTTGGCTGTCACGTCCGGCAGTTCAAGGTTCCCGGTCTCAACGACGTTCCAGCCGGCCTCACGCAACCGGTTGGCCGTGTCTTCCGCAGCGCCCTGCACGGTCGAGATGTTGTATATCCGCACCTCGGCCCTCGCCGGTTCCGGGGATGCCGACGGGCTCGCGCTGGCCGCGTTCGTGGTGGTCGTCGCGATGGGCGATTGGTTGCCCTGGTCGTCGCTGTCCGAACTCATCGCCTGGAATCCCACCAGGAGAAACACCACGCCGAGGAACAGCAGGACCATCACCATGGCACGCAGGGGCAGGCCGGATGAGTTGTGCTGATTCATTGCGCTCACTGTATCGACCGGGACAAGCAGGTCCGAATCCCCTGAGGGGCTCAGGTCACGTCGAAGCCGAGTCGGCGCGCCGCGCGCGCCTTCTGCCTGCTGGCACGCAATCGTCGCAACCGCTTGACCAGCATCGGGTCCGCTGCGAGCGCCTCAGGGCGGTCTACCAGTGCGTTGAGCACCTGGTAGTAGCGGGTGGCCGACATGGAGAACAGTTCCTTTATCGCGTCTTCCTTGGAGCCCGCGTACTTCCACCACTGGCGCTCGAACGCCAGGATGTCGTGCTCGCGCCGGGTCAGCCCATCGGTCAGGGCAGGGTCGTCCCCGGATCGCTCAGTCCGCGCGATTGCGCCGTCCATCTCGCTCCTGGACCCTTCCAACACTCGAAATGACATCGCTGTGGTTCGGCGATCATTCAACCACGGGTTTGCAGCCTGGGCCGTCAGACATGCCCGCGAGTCGGGTCATCAGGATTGCCCACTTAAGCTTTCCGTCCATGGCCGTCGTACCCATCCGCATCGTAGGAGATCCCGTCCTGCACACCGCGACCGAGCCGGTGCCTGTCGGCGACGACGGTTCGCTGCCCGCCGATCTCGCCGACTTGATCAGCGACCTCTACGACACGATGGCCGCAGCCAACGGTGTCGGTCTCGCCGCGAATCAGATCGGTGTCTCCAAGCGGGTGTTCGTCTACGACTGCGCCGAGGAACGCGGCCGGACCACGCGACGCAAGGGTGTCGTCGTCAACCCGGTGCTGGAGACGTCGGAAGTGCCGGAGACGATGCCCGACCCGGACGACGATGACGAGGGTTGTCTGTCGGTGCCCGGTGAGTCGTTTCCCACGGGCCGGGCGGACTGGGCGCGGGTGACGGGTCTGGACGCCGACGGCACGCCGGTCACGCTGGAGGGCCAGGGTTTGTTCGCGCGGATGCTGCAGCACGAGACCGGACATCTGGACGGGTTTCTGTACCTGGATCGTCTGGTCGGCAGACATGCCCGCGCCGCCAAACGCGCGGTGAAGTCACACGGTTGGGGAGTGCCCGGGCTGTCGTGGTTGCCCGGCGAGGATCCCGATCCGTTCGGTCACTGATGCAGATGCCGCCGGTGGGGACGCGGGTGATGGTCCGTCACCGCCTGCCCGCCGGTTCGGTACCTCCGCTGACGGATGTGATCGGCCATGTTCTGCAGACGGATCCGACGCTTCTGGTGCGCACCAAGCACGGGGACGTGGTGGCAGTCGCCCTTGACGACGTAGTGGTGATCAAGGCGCTTGGTGCAGCGCCGGTGCGCACCGCCGACATTCGCAACGTCGAGCACGCGGCGGCGCTGGCCTGGCCGGGTGTCGAGCAGCAGTGGGTGGGCGGATGGTTATGCCGCTTCGGACACGGCAGCACGAGGCGCGCCAATTCAGCTGTCCCACTGGATTTTTCAATAACGACTGATATGAGTGCGATCGTCGATTGGTATGCGGCGCGATCCGCAGCGCCGCTGGTGAGCGCGCCGGACCGACTATTCCGCGTGCCCTCGCATGTGTTGACTGATGCCGAAAATCTCGTCATGACACGCGATGTCGAAGAGAGTCAGCCTCAATACGCGGTACAGCTGGCGCCGCGGCCGGATGACGAGTGGTTGAGGATCTATGACCGCGACGTACCCATTGGGGTCTTGACCGCTGCCGTCGACGGCGAGGTAGTTTTCGCGACTATCGCGGGAGTTGCGGTAGCGAGGGCGGCAGTCACCGATGCACCCGACGGCACCCGTTGGGTGGGTTTGTCGGCATTGAAGGTCGCCGCGGATCAGCGTCGCCGCGGTCATGCGCGAACCCTGTGCACAGCACTGATCAATTGGGGCGCAGACCACGGCGCGCACCGTGTCTACACGCAGGTGCTCGACGACAACGCATCCGCCACGGAGCTGTTCGAGTCGATGGGTTTCACGCTTCATCATCGCTCGCGCTATCTGCGAGCAGATGCGATTTAGAAAGGTAACGGTTCGTAGTTGGCGGCGAGCCAGGCTTGACGTTGTCGTTCTTTGTCGGCGATCATTCAGGCGCGTTGTCGGCGTTCGGCGCTGACCCGGTTACGGGCGGTCTTGATCGCGGGTTTGCTTGCGCCGCGGCATCATTGCGCTTCGATCGGTGTCGGGCATCTCTACGCCTGGCGGGATGTCGAGCTCGTCGGTCGGACGTGCGAGCGCGCGAAACATGCTCGCCCTGTGGGGTTCGGTGCGGTAGATGTGTCCGGTAGGGGCGATCAACACGATAGTGCCGTCAGGTAGCTGCCGATCGTTTCACCCGAGGCCGGTGTAGAACGTCTGATCAGATGGTGGCAGCGACTGCGCGAAGGGCCGTTTAGGCGGCCGTCGGACTACGCGGCGACCGTGCCGGTATGGCCCCAAACAGGGCTAGGCTCGTGGATGTAGTGGATTGGAGGCACAGTTATGACCTGGTCAGGACTCCTCGGAAAGACGGCGGCGGGATTGGGCGCGCTGGCGGTGCCAGCGGTGTTCGCGGTTGCCGGAGCAGGGCAGGCCGCAGCAGATCCTGGTATCTGCGTCAGCGGCCCTTGGGGAAACGTATCCGCGTGTGTCGACGGGCCCGGGTGGGTCGACTGGAATCCGGGAGTCGATTGGGGCTCGCCCGGGCAGATCAAGAATGCATTCTGCCCCTGGAACCCGCCCGGTCACTGGAAGGGCGGTCCACACGGCATTCCCTGTTCCTAATGTCACTTGAGTTTCCCCGTGAGTAACACGATGGCCACCTTGCTTTTTCGGCAAGGCGGCCATCTTCGTATGTAGAGGTCTGTGGTGTTGTCCGTACCACCGTGCCATCGGGCAGTTGCCGGTAAGCCAGCCGCAAATGTTTCTTCAGTAGACGGTGGCAGCGACTCGCCAAAGAACGCTTTAGGGGAACGCGCTTGAGCAGCATAAACGCTGCCGATGCGCACCTCTCGACCCGCCCCGCGGCTTAGACTTCTGCGGTGTTCTCGGAGACGCGCTATGCACTGAACGGGGACTTGCGCGTCGCCTATCGCGCGTCACGTGAAGGTCCTCGCGACATAGTGTTCGTGCCGACCTGGTGCACAAACTGTGAGGTCTTTCCTGAGATCCCGTCGATGCAAGGGTGGGTCGAGGCGATGACATCGCTCGGTCGACTCATCTTCTTAGACCAGCCCGGTACGGGAGCCTCCGATCCAGTCATGCCCGGTGCGCTGCCGACGTTGGAGCAGTGGGCAGACAGCATCACAGCGGTGCTCGACGATTTGGCAGTAGGTGAAGCGGTTCTTTTCGCGAACGCCGCGCATTCCCGACAGGGGCGCTCTTCGCCGCGACACATCCGTCGCGTACAGCCGCGCTGGTCGTCCTGGAGGGCCGCGCCGAGATCAACGGATTGACGCCACTCGATCCCGCGGACTTCAGGTCCGTCACGGTCGCGCAAGTGGGGCACGGGGGAATTAATGCACTCTGATGAATCCGGACATGCCGTGGAATGAAGAGATCCGGGCATCGTGGGGCCGTCACGGAACGCCTGGCGGCGAGCCCCCGGGACTTTTCACTCATCATGCCCGCTCTCATCGGAGGGGACGTGCGGGCGCTGCTCCCGACAATCCGTGTGCCCACGCTCGTCGTCCAGCAACTCCGACAGCGAGATCATTCCGACCGACGTCGTCAAGTACGTCGCCGATCACATACCCGGCGCGAAGTACGTTGAGCTGCCGGGCCGCAACCTGGTACCACTTCGTCGAGCCATGGCGGGAGTCCTTCCGGGAGATCGCCGAGTTCCTCACCGGCCAGCAAGCAGAGGTGGCGGACGACCGGGTGCTCGTCCACGGTGCTGTTCACCGACATCGTCGACTCGACGCGCCGGCGCCGCAGAGATCGGCGACCGCGACTGGCATGCCTTGCTCGACGCGCACGACGCCGTCGTCCGGTCACAGCTCGCCCGCTTTCGGGGCCACGAGGTGAACACCTCGGGCGACGGCTTCCTCGCGATGTTCGACGGCCCGCAGCGAGCGATCCGCTGCGCCATGGCGATTCGCGACGCGGTGGCGGCGCTCGGCATCGAGGTGCGCGCCGGATTGCACACCGGCGAGTGCGAGGTCCGCGGCGATGACATCGGTGGGATCGCGGTGCACATCGGCGCACGTGTAAGTGCCCTGGCAGGGCCGAACGAGGTGCTGGTGTCCAGCACGCTGCACGACCTCGTGATCGGGTCAGGGCTCGAGTTCGAGCACCGCGGCGCTCACGAGCTCAAAGGTGTGCCTGGCAAGTGGCAACTGTTCGCCATCTGCTCTCCGTAGCGGCGGGTTTCGACGGTGTGACCGAATCGAATGGACCACTCAGAGCTCATACGATTACCCGCGGACGTCGACCCACGGAAGATCCCGGTCGACATGACAACGGGAGGTACTGGTGGCGGAACAGCCCGAAATCACTGCCGTTCTGGGCGGAAACCGGTTCGCGCGCTCCGACGTCATCGAACGCGAAATCGGTCGAGCGCGGCATGTGCTTTCCAAGTTGCACGCACCGTCGGTGAATGGAGGCGTCGAGCCCCTTCGTGAAGCTGTTACCCGACGCAAGGCGGAATTAGGTCGCGACGGGATTGAACGCGTGCTCGACCGTGAGGTCCGCTGGTCGACGCGTGTGGCGCGAGTGACCGCCGTCGCATCGCGTGGTCGCCGCGCGATGAGCGGTATCGAGTTGGTCGTATCGCGAGGATCTGCGGCCAGCTTCGTGGAGTGGTTCAACAAGCGCACGGAGACCAATGACGAACCCGCAATGCTTGCGGCCCATCCCGAGCACTACATCATCAGCACCCGCGCCGACGATCGCCAGGAAGTCTGGGAGACGAATGGTGGCTCGCCCTTGGCGGCTCGATTCTTCATCGACTACAAGGACACGTCGTCGCTGCGAACAGCGCCCAGCCCGGAGTATCCGGTTCAAGTTGCAGGCGTGGCTCGCCTGGACGACGGATTGGCAATCGGCGGCGTACGACACCAGTTCCGCGATGAGGGTCAAGGGTTTCGCGCACTGCTCACGGTTGAGTTCCCCGCGCTGACTCTCCCGGCGATCATCAGTGGCCACAGATGGCATCTCGCTATCGAGTTCTCGAATTGGATCGAAGCGGCAATGCGTTCTGTGTGAATCGTGGGTGCGGCAGTAGGGCTTGTTGTTCGACGGATGGGCCGGCCCCTTAGGCCAAGGCACGGTGCGGTCGATGTCGGACTTCTCGCCCGGCCGTTCGCGGCCGGGCCAGCGACAAGTCAGATCCCGCCACCGAATGAACTCCAACGTACTGACGTGGGGTGATCCCCCGGAATCCGGCGCCGCAATGGGAATTGTGAGTGGCTTGAGCTTCGCCGCCTTGGCCACGTCACGCAGGGACTCGGCCGGGAGGATCCCGAACCCGGCCGATAGACCGGCGCACAAACAACACCGCCACCGCCGCCAAACGCTGCGCAATCGCCGCCGACTCATTCCGTGTCGCTTCACCCATACATCGATGAGATCCTGTTGCCTCACGTCAAGATGCGCGCGTAGGCAACAGGCTGACTCAAACTATTTGGCCGGGTCGCCGGTTGTGGATAGCCGTCTCCGTAAGCTCGGCACATGCGGTTGGCCACGTGGAACGTCAACTCCATACGGGCGCGGGTCGATCGCGTCACCGACTGGCTGGAACGCGCCGACGTCGATGTGCTGGCCATGCAGGAGACGAAGTGCTCGGACGAGCAATTCCCCACTATGCCGTTTCTGGCGGCCGGTTACGACGTCGTGCACTGCGGCTTCAACCAGTGGAACGGCGTGGCCATCGCGTCCCGGGTCGGTATCGACGACATGCAGATCGGCTTCGGCGGCCAGCCATCGTGGGGCGACAAACCGGATGTGGAAGCCGTTGCGGAGGCACGTGCGCTGGGTGCGACGTGCAACGGGGTGCGGGTGTGGAGTCTGTACATTCCCAACGGGCGGTTCGTCGGCTCCCCGCACTATGCCTACAAGCTGGAATGGCTTGCCGCGCTGCGTGATACAGCGAACATGTGGTTGACCGATGACCCGTCGGCACAGATTGCGCTCGTGGGTGACTGGAACATCGCACCGACCGACGAGGACGTCTGGAGCGTCGAGTTCTACGAGGGCAGCACGCACGTCACCGGGCCCGAACGCGCGGCGTTCAACGCGATGATCGAGGCCCAATTCACCGATTTGGTAAGACCTTTCACGCCTGGACCGGCGGTCTACACCTATTGGGACTACACCCAGTTGCGGTTCCCGAAGAACCGGGGAATGCGCATCGACTTCATTCTCGGCTCCCCTGCACTGGCGCAGCGCGTGACCCACGCGGAGATCGTCCGCGACGAGCGCAAGGGCAAGTCGCCGAGCGACCACGCACCGGTGTTAGTGGAACTCCTCGACGACTAGCGTGCCCGGGTAAGGGGCGAGGCAGCGGGGGCACCTGAGCCGATGTCGCTGGGCCGGAGCGTATCCCCGCACCACCACCTGTGCGGCACCGCCGTGTACTGGCGATCGATCAGGGCGAGGACATCTCTACCCCACTGCCTGGCCGCGGCAAGCCGTTCAGGGTCGGGCACCGCGTCGCGGCGCACCCAGTCGCCACCAGACCACAGCTGTACGTAATCGGCGTTGAAGCGCGGGTCGGTCTCGATCGCGAGGCGACCGCGACCCGCCCACCCGAACCAGTACGTCACGAACGTCGGCCGCAGATCCTCGAGCACGTAGTCGCGCAGGCCCGACATGTCGTCGTCCTGCCAGAACCGCGCGATCCTGGCATCGGCCAAGCCGGACAGGTCGACCAGATGCAGCCGGCTCGTCAGCGAGGATCCGCCGCCGTCGGGCGTCAGCAGCGTTCCGTCCTTCACGCCGAGGATGTCGGCGTACCCGTTGACCCAATAGCCCGTGTTCTGCGCGACGGCACACATCCCCACCGTCGGATCGGACCTGAACGCCGTGGCGTGGTGCCAGAACCCGGTAAGGGTCAGGCCCGCGGCGGCTGTTGCGAGTGTGGTCGCCACGAGTCGTCGCCGAGTGGAGGCTCCCCGAAGGACATGAAAGGCCGACAACGTCACCGTTATCGCTGCCAACGGCCACACCGCGGTCGCGAAGCGGTGTTGCATCATCCAATCCGGGCGCAGAATGGCGTAGTTCGCGACGGCCAGACCGAGTGGAACCAGCAGCATGGCGACCACCGTGCGAGTCGGCGACGGGCGCGTGATCGCCGCGGCGATCACGGCGACGGCCAAGACGGTCGTGAGCCACCCGAGGTACTCAACGAGTAACTCCGGCCTGCCCAGATCGCCGACGCTCGGCAGTCCTTGCTCCTTGGCACGTGCGGTGTTGGGCAGATAGTCGCCGAAGGTGAGTAGCCGCCATGTCAGATAGGCACCAGCTGGAATCGCGAAGGCCGCCAACGAGATCAGGTTCGCTCTCACGGTGCGCCTGATAGTCGCGGGCCCTACGGTGAGGACGGTCGCGATGGGAAATGCGGCGAGGAAAACGATGCCGTCGGGCCGGGTCAACGCCGCGAGCGCCACGAGGATCCCCACTGCCACCCCGGTTCTCCGGTCGAGCAGCCGACCAGACACCGCCGTGCGGGCAAGGACGGCGGCGATCGCCATGACCACGAGGGCGAAGAGCCCGTTCTCCAAACCGCTCGTGGTCCAGATCACGAACGACGGCACCGCCGCGGTCGCCGTGCCCGCAGCGAGGGTGACGGCGACGGGTCGCCGCGACACGGTGCGCGCGATCGAGAACATGAGGGCGAACACCCCGAAGCAGCACAACAGTGCGACCAGCTTCGGATACAGCACGAGGTCGGGCGTCCCGAACCACGAGCCGTGGTCGAACAGGTGAAGCGCGCGTCCGACCGCGAGGACCGCCACCCAGGTCGGATTCGAAAAGCCCTCCACCGGAGCCGAACCGGCCTGCAGCACCGGACCCGCTCCTGTCGCCAGCGAGCGGGCGTAGGCGAAACTGAGACCTGCATCGTCGACGATCCACTGTCCGTAGAAAGCAGCGTGCAGTCCGGTCAGGAACGTTGGAACTGCAGCCGCTAGGACCCATCCCCACTGACGGCGCGACCGTGGCTCGACGGGCGCATCGACCGTCGACACGGGTCGCTGCGCGACGGCGGTCAAGGGACACCCTCTGCGATGGTGTCGGCGGTCGGTTCGATCCGCTCCGGCACGGGGTCGTCGAGACGGTGCCGAAGCGGACTCGCTGATCGCGCGGCCGCGATGCGCCGCCGGATCGTTGCGGGCAGCCGTCGCACGGTGTCCGGCGGGACGAATGCCAGGTACAGGACGAACATCGCTGGTGTGAAGAAGCCGACACCGATGGTCACCATGATCGTCGAGTGCATGAGCATTCCGGCGCCCAGCACCCAGCGACGTAACGGCTTGACCCAGACGAGAATTCCGATCGCCACCTCCAACGCCAGCGTCCCCCACGTCGCGACGTTCATCAACAGTGCGTTGCTGGTCAGCCAGTGTGGAGGCGAGACGATGAGCATGTCGTCATACCGCAGGGCGTACGACACCGCGGTGCCCTCACGCCATGAATCGCCCGCCAGTTTCGCGTTGACCGTCGACAGGTACACGAGGGAGAGCTGAACCTGCAGCAACCGTATCGCCCACGGCGCGCGAAGTTCTGCCGACCAAAACGATCCCGACGCGCGGCGACGATCGAGGGACAACGCCGCACCGCACGAAGAAAACACGAGGACGAGCGCCACGACGCGAATCAACCCGTCGCCGGAGTTGAACACAAACGGACTGCGCACTTGGAACGAATGGATCAGTACGAAGACCACGAGCGCCGCCATCCGGCTGTGCCAGCCGAGAGTCAACGCCACAGCCGACACCAGAAGCACGACCCAGCCGATCAGCAGGGCGTGATCACTGGATGCAATACCGAATAGGCCCCAGACATAGTCCCAATCGGGCTGCTTGGGCATGACACCCTGCTCTCCGAACAGGTCGTAGAGGTCGGGCAACAAGGATGCAGTCCACGCAACGACTAACGCGCCGAACGCGATCCGTACCAATCCCAACGGATAGGCGGGTTCGGGCGCAAACCAGAACCTGCGCCAGGCCTCCAAGACCACAGAGCGTCGTTCGCCGGACTCGTTGTCGATCATGAGTGCCCGGTCAGGTCTTCGGAGTACAGCGTCTCCAACGTGGTCGCTGGTGCACTGTTCTCACCGGGCGGTGGCATATCCGTTGAACGCAAGGTCATCTCGACAAACGTCGGCTGGTTCGGGGGCGGGGCGAGCTCTCGCACCACCCACCGCGCGAACTCGGCCCGGATCGGCGGCTCTCGGACAAGTTGTTCCTTGAGCTTCTGCCAGTGGTACCAAGTGAACGGACCGATCACGAGATCGCCGCGCTGCAGAGTCCAGACGCGAGCGCTGCCGTCGGCCATCGTCACACGCACCTCGACGACTTCGAGGCGGCGAATGGGATTCGGCGAATACATCTGCCAGACCTGATCTGCCCCGGCTGCGATTGCGACCGGCTTCAAGACCGGGACGAGCCTATTCTTGATTTCCGAAGCAGGCAGATTCCAGGCGATCCCCACAAGGAGAAACAGGGCGACGAAGGCGCCGATCAGCGCCTCGCCAACGACCGAACCTTCAAACCTGCGCTGGAGGCCCTGACGGCCGCCTGATTTTGATCCGCCCCGGCGCGACGCCCGACCGCGACCGTCTAGCCGAACCACCAGCTACCACGCCTCCGCCCGAACAACAGTCCCAGGAACGCACTCACCAGGCCCCCAATGAAAGCCAGCGTCCGCGAAACGAAATCGCTCAGGACGCGAAAGATTCCACCCAATACTCCCGTCGAGCCCGAGGACGTCCCCGAAGAACCGGTTCCACTCGTGGTCCCGGAGGAACCACCGCTGGTCGTACCCGACGACGCGCCACTGGTCGTGCCCGACGAACCACCCGACGTCCCACTCGAGGACGACTCACCACTGGTCCCACTCGACGACGCCCCACTGGTCGTCCCCGACGAACCACCACTGGTCGTCCCACTGGGTCGAGCCGACGACGCTCACCACTGGTCCGCGACTCGACGACGCGCTCACGACTGGTCGTGCTCGACGAACTCACCACTGGTCGCCACTCGAGGCGACGGACTCACCACTGGTCCGCGACTCGACGACGCCGCCACTGGTCGTCCCCGACGATACCGACACTGGACGTCCCACTGGATTCGACGACTCACCACTGGTCCCACTCGACGACGCCCCACTGGTCGTCCCCGACGCCTCGACGGTCGCCACTCGACGACGCCCACTGGTCCCACTCGACGACGCCCGACTGGTCGTCCCCGACGAACCGACCACGGCGTCGCCACCGACGACACTGGACACCACGGTCCCACTCGACGACGCCACGCACTGGTCGTCGCGGACGACGCCCGAGCATCTGGAGTTCGACTCAGTCGATGGTCTCGCGGGTGTGGCGGACGTTCGGACTGACGTCCGCACAACAGGATTCGTCGCGACAACTGGTCCAACGATCCACTGTTCGTCGACGAAGGTCCGCGACGTGGTCGGACTCGATCTGGACCCGCCGGAGCTGGTCGTCCTCGACGAACCACCCGCGTCCCACTCGAGGACGACTCACCACTGGTCCAGGCACTCGACGACGCCCCAGCTGGTCGTCCCCGACGCTGCCGGGCACGCCGACGACGGGCCAGCCACGACGACGTCTCAGCACGGTCACGTCGAGTCGACGCCCCACTGGTCGTCCCCGACGAACCACCCGATCGGTCCCACTCGACGACGACTCACCACTGGTCCCACTCGACGACGCCCCACTGGTCGTCCCCGACGAAGTCGACGCCGAGGTGCCCACCGATCCGACGTGCACCACTGGTACTCGACAACGCCTCGACCCACACGACTCCACTGGTGACGTGCCCGAGGAACCACCACTGGTCGTCCCACTCGACGACGTCTCACGCACTGGACGACGTCTCACCACTGGTCCCAGCTCGACGACGCCCCACTGGTCGTCGCCCGAGGAACCACCACGACGTCCGCACTCGACGACGACTCACACACTCGACGACGTCACACGTCCCACTCGACGACGCGCCCACTGGTCGTGCCCGAGGAACCACCACTGGTCGTCCCACTGACGTCGACCAGGACCGCAGATCTCACCACTGGTCCGCAGTCGACGCGCACCACTGTCGCCCGAACCACCACTGCACTCAGGACGACTAGTCGTCACCCGACGACGTCTCACCACTGGTCCCACTCGACGACGCCCCACTGGTCGTGCCCGAGGAACCACCACTGGTCGTCCCACTCGACGACGCACCACTGACGACGTCTCACCACTGGTCCCACTCGACGACGCCCCACTGGTCGTGCCCGAGGAACCACCACGGTCGTCCCACTCGACGACGACTCACCACTCGACGACGTCTCACCACTGGTCCCACTCGACGACGCCCCACTGGTCGTGCCCGAGGAACCACCACGACGTCCCACTCGACGACGCCTCACCACTCGACGACGCCTCACCACTGGTCCCACTCGACGACGCCCCACTGGTCGTGCCCGAGGAACCACCCGCAGTCCCACTCGACGAACCACCCGAAGTCCCGCTCGACGCACCACCACTGGTCCCGCTCGACGCACTGCACCACTGGTCCCACTCGACGCACCACCCGACTGGTCCCGCTCGACGACGAGCTATCCGTGCCACCGGTCGTGCCATTGGTGAGCAGCACCGACGGCGCATCCTGGGTCGGCTGCACGAGGGCACCGCCGCAGAGGACGAGCCCACCGATGAACAAGGTATTGCCGACGATCCGTCGCGTGGTGCCAGGCTCCGGCTTGGGTGCTCGGGCAGCTCTGTGCGAGTTCGACATGAACCGATCCCCCCCGGGGTACGGCGTTTGCTGTTGCTGCCTAGACGCTATTGCGCGAAGGACCGCAGGGAACCAGGTGTTTCCCTAGTAATTGACGGCTAACATCGCTGGCGAGCGGGTTATCCCGCAGTTGGGCCCACTCGACGGCCGAGTTCAGCCCGGGAGTGAATGCCGAGCTTGCGGTAAATGTGAAGGAGGTGAAACTCGACGGTCTTCGGGCTGAGGAAAATAGCGGCCGCAACTTCGCGGTTGGTCATACCCGATGCCGCGAGTTCAGCCACGCGTCGTTCGGACGGCGTGAGCGCCCCGATTTGGCCCAAACCGACGGCCTCAGTCCGAGCCAGTTCGCTTCTGGCACGCGCCGCCCAGAGGGTCGTCTCGAGCCGCTCAAAGGTGCTGATCGCATCGCGAAGGGTCGCCGCTGCGGCGTCCTTGTGCCGCATCCGACGCTGCAACTGACCGAATAGGAGTTGAGTGCGTGCCCGCTCGAAGGGCATCGGCACTCGATCATGCTCGGCCAACGCTCGCTCGACGGCGCGTGCCGCTGTTTTCACCTCGCCGCGAGCGGCGAGCAGCATGCCACGGCAGCGTGCGCCCGCCGCCGACATCCACGCACGATCGAGTCGGCGACCATTTGCTTCGAACAACTCGATCAGGGACTCGGCCTCGTCAAGCCGGCCCAGTTGAATCATGGCCTCGATGGCATCCGGGAGGAATGGAGCCACGAAGATCTCTGTGCCCTGCGGCGCTTCGTGGAGATTGCGGATTAGTGGCTCAAGGGTGGACAACGCGGCCTCGTGGTTGCCTAACGAAACATCCAAAAAGCCTAAAGTTGTTGCAGGCCAAACCGATACCAGGGTCGGAGAGTCGCAACGCTGGCAGATTGCAAGCGCTTCGCTGGCGTCGCGCCGCGCTTCAATCTCGTCCCCGGCGTAGGCAGCAACTGCCGAACGAATCATCAGGGCGACCGATATCGGAAGGTCGCGGTCCAACTGCGATGCCCGCTCCATCGCATCCTCTGCGATCCGGGCGGCCTCGGCGAAGTTGCCCTGCCAGATTTCATTCAGACCGCTGTGGAAGGCGACGATGATGAGTTCGCTCTCCTCGCCGCGTTCGATGTACCGCCGCCGGATATTCAGCAGTTCAAATCGAGCCTGCTCGAGCTTTCCGGTTCCTGCCAACAGCTGCGCATGTTGCACCGACGGCCCGAGCAGAGCGGACATCGGAAGCTCACGATCCTCTAACTCGAGTGCCCGCCGCATGCCTTGTTCGTCCAGGCCGTCACCGAGCAGAAATCGCACCAGAACCCGCATGCTGAGGGCCTGGCTGAGCAGTTGCGGCTGGTCGAGCTGCTCGGCGCATCCGACAGCATCCTCTATATACGCGCGCGCCCGGCCGAACTGGTGGCCGTTGACCTGGGCGAAGGACAGCGGAACCAAGACCTGTACGCGCAGTCCCAGGTTGCCTCCGGCGTCGGCGAGGGCGCGCTCGAGCAAGTCTGCGGCCTCACGAGAGCTCCCGTCTAACAAGCTCCATAGGCCGAGCAATCGCAGAGCCTCCGCACGCAATGCCGCAGGTGCGGGCCGCTCGATTGTGCGCTCGAGCATCGTGCGCGCGTGCGCGGCGTCGCCGGCGTTGAAGTGGTACGACGCCGACCTTATGTGCCTGTCGGGGATGTCCCCGCCCAGTCCTATCGCCAAGTCAACGAGTTCGGCCGCGGCCGACGGCGCTCCACGAATGCGAGCCAGTTCGGCTGCCTCGTCAAGCGAACGCAATGTGAGTGCGTCACCACTCGCCGCGGCCAGCGCCAGATGCCGCGCCTTGAGTTCGCGTTCGTCAACGATGTCGGCCAGTCGCCGATGCATTGCCCGGCGCCGACCCGGGGTGGCGTCCGTGTAGACGCCATGCGCCAACAGTGGGTGGGCGAAGCGAAGACGGTTGCCTGCAATCTCGACGATGCCCTCGTCCTCGGCCTCCGCGAGGATCAACAGAAGTTGTTCGGCGTCGGAGTCGATGGCCCGCGCCACCAACTCCAGTGTGGGGTCGGCCAGACACGATGCCGCAAGCAGCGCTTGTTGAGCGTCGGCGGCCAGCCGACCGATCCTGGCCCGCACCAGTTCGGCGAGCGTTCCCGGCAGCGATGCCCCGACACCTCTGGTGTCGTCGCCCATGGCGCGCGCCAATTCCATGGCATAGAAGGGATTGCCGCCAGAAATATCGTGGATCCGCCGCATCGTCGGTCGTGAGAAGGACCGCCCGAGGCGGTCGCAGAGAACCGTGTGTAGCGCCCCAATACTCAGAGGTCGCACCCGAAGCCGGTGCAATCTTTCTGGCCGGCGCAGCTCCAGCCGCGACGCCACCGTCCCCATGTTCGGCCCGTCGCGCACCGTCGCGATGATCCCTATCGGTCCTGCAAGACGGCGCACAGCGGACGAGATGATGAGAGTGCTAGGTGGGTCAAACCACTGCAGATCATCGATCGCGAGCAGTACAGAAGCCCTCTCTGCGAGGCGCTCAATGACCGAGACGAAGCCAGCCCCCACCACCTGTTGATCGGTTACCGGACCGTCCCCGGCCGCCACTCGCAGCAGAACCCGATCGATCGCAAGCCGCTGTAGCGGCGGCAAATCCGCGAAGACGTCATCGTCCAATCCCTCCAGCAGCGCGGCTAAACCTGAATACGGCAGCACCGACTCCACCTCTGTCGCCCGCGCCGACAACACCCAAAACTCGAGCTCTTGAGCCCGCTCGAGGCCGGCCAACCACACCGTCGTCTTGCCGATGCCCGCCTCGCCCTCCACCACCAGCGCGGAGGGTCCCGACGGCACTAATGCGAGGAACTCCTCAACGGCCCGAGACTCCGTCTCACGGCACACTCCCCCTGTGGCCATTCGCAAATACTCTCAGTCGGCGCGGAACTCGTCCACGCATGCAGCTAACTCGCTTTTTGTATCACGAATGCGCGATAAGCATTGGTTTTCGCGAATGCCCAGCCACCCCAGTTACCCAAACAGTGGCAACGCGCCTTTCGCGCTAATGCGCCCCACGACATTGAAAGCTGCCTTAGCACCATTGTTAGCTCGAAATGCTCGGATATCAGCGATAACGCCGCTATACCCGAACTTCACCACGCTGGATGCCGACGATCCACCGTTCTGACTGCCTACGCCTCGTTGTCGGCGTCCGGTTCGTCGCCGTAGCGGCCCGCGTTGAACAACGACGCGATCATGCCGATCACCATCATTGCCGCGGCAGCGACGAACACGACGACCAGCCCCGCATGGAACGGCTCGATGATCAAGTGCGGGAAGAACGTCTGCCCGGTCAGCACGTCCGCGTTCACACCGGGCTGCTGCAACGCGTGATACGGCTGGAGCAGTTCACCCATCGGGTTGTAGCCGAGGAATGCCGCGAACAGGCTGCCCACCGGCGGCAGATTCGCCACCTCGTGCGCCACCGATGCCGAAACGCCCTGCTCCTGCAGGCCCGTGCTCATCGCGGCGGGCAGCGTGTTGGCCAACCCGATGATCATGAGCGAGAAGAAGATTCCGATCGAGAGCGACGAGCCGGCGTTGAAGAAGGTGGCCCGCACCCCCGAAGCCGCTCCGCGCTCGGCAGCGGGAACGCTCGACATGATCGCCGCCGTGTTCGGCGCGGTGAAGATGCCGCCGCCAAGGCCGTTGACGAAGACCAGAATCGCGAAGATCCAGTAGTCGAAGTTGACCGGGATCAGCACGAGCGCGATGAACGAGACCGCCATCAAGAACATCCCGCCGACCGTGAACAGCCGGGCGCCATAGCGGTCAGCCAGCTTTCCAGCCACCGGAGCGGCGATCAAGAAGCCGAATGTCGCGGGCAAAAGGTAGATACCGGACCACAACGGAGTCGATTCAAAGCTGTAGCCGTGCAACGGGAGCCAGATTCCCTGCAGCCAGATGATCAGCATGAACTGCAGGCCGCCCCGTCCCACCGACGCCATCAGCCCAGCGAGGTTTCCCATGCCGAACGACGTCGATCGAAAGAGCCGCATGTTGACCATCGGCTGTGAGACTCGCAACTCGATGAGGCAGAAGGCGACAAGTAGAAGCAGCCCACCAATGATCGAGCCGAGCACCCACGGGTTTGTCCACCCGGTCGTCGAATCCCCGTATGGCTGAATGCCATAGGTGATGCCGGTGAGCAACGCCGTCAGTCCGATTCCGAACGTGAGCGTGCCCGCCCAGTCCAGCCGGCCGGCGGTTCGCACGCCGAGTTCCCGCAGCGACCGGTAGCTCCAGATGGTGCCGAGCAACCCGATCGGAACGCCGACCCAGAAGATGGCCTGCCAGTGGAACTCCGAGAGCACCCCACCGATGAGCAGACCCAGGAAGGAACCGGCGACAGCGGCCACCATATTGATGCCCAGCGCAAAACCACGCTGATTGGACGGGAACGCATCGGTGAGTATCGCGCCCGACGATGCCATCAGCATCGCTCCGCCGACGCCTTGGACGACCCGCCAGGCGATCAGCCACATCGCCCCGCCCCCGAGGTGGAACGGATCGAAGGACAACGCGATCGCCGCGAAGGTGAAGACCGCGAATCCGAGGTTGTAGATCCGGACCCGCCCGTACATGTCGCCCAGGCGACCGAAGAACACCACGAGGACCGCCGTGACCACGAGGTACCCCATGAGCATCCACAGCAGGTAGCCGACGTTGGCGGGTGCCAGCGGGTTCAGTCCGATACCGCGGAAGATCGCCGGCAGGGAGATGAGCACGATCGACGCGTTTATCGCGGCCAACAGCATGCCCAGCGTGGTGTTGGACAGGACGATCCACTTGTAGAACGGGTGGTCGTGGTCCATCCGCCGACGACGTCGCGCGGTCTCGGCGAGAGCCGTGTCGGCGTCAGTCACCAGGCGGGGTTTCGTTTTCTCGATCTCGGTCGTCACTTCGCAGTCTTCGCTTACGTATCCACAGCTATCGGCACAAAACACATATATTAGCTATACAAAGCATCTCGGGGCAATTCCTAATCCCGCGCACGCGTCCCCTGCGCTAGCGTGGCAAGCGTCCACACACGGGAGCGCACACCCAGTGCGCTGAGAGGACAGCTGGGGCTGTCGACCGTACGAACCTGACCGGGTAATGCCGGCGTAGGGAGAATGTAATGACTGATGTTGTCGTCGATCCGTCCGTGACCACCGGCCCCATCGCCGGTAGCACCAAGACCTACCGCGACGGCGTGCCGTTCCGCCGGGTGAACCTTCCGACGGGGAGCACCTCGACCTCTACGACACCTCGGGCCCGTATACCGATCCCGACGCCGTGCACGACCTCCTCAACGACTGCCGCCGCGACCCGGCATCGTGCGTGATCGCGGCACCCAGTTGCAGCGCGCCCGTAGCGGCGAGATCACCGCCGAGATGGCGTTCATCGCCGCCCGCGAGGGAATGCCCGCCACCGAGGAGGCGATCGAAGCCGCCATCCAAGAAGGGCTGGCCGGAAAGTCCAAGGAGTTCACCGAACACGGCAACCGCGTCTATCTTCCACTCGCATGACGTTCCTTCCGCTGCCACCGCCGGGCCAGACGCCGCTTCGGGTCATGACCATCGCCGGATCCGACTCCGGAGGCGGCGCGGGAATCCAGGCCGACATGCGCACGTTTGCCCTGCTCGGTGTGCACGGCCTGGTCGCCGTCACCGCAGTGACGGTGCAGAACTCGATGGGCGTCAAGGGGTTTCACGAGATACCACTCGACGTCATCGCCGGCCAGATCGAGGCGGTGGCCTCCGACATCGGCGTGCAGGCCGCCAAGACCGGCATGCTTGCGTCCTCGGCGATCATCGACACCGTCGCCGAGACCTGGCGCGGGCAGGGTCTCGCCGGCACCGTACCGTTCGTCGTCGATCCGGTGTGCGCGTCGATGCACGGGGATCCGCTGCTGCACCCCAGCGCGCTGGATTCCCTTAAGGGCCAGCTCTTCCCGCTGGCCACGCTGGTGACGCCGAACCTTGACGAGGTGCGACTGCTGGTCGACATCAACGTCGTCGACGACACCTCGCAGCGCGAGGCGGCACGGGCCCTCCACGCGCTGGGACCGCAGTGGGCACTGGTCAAGGGGGGACACCTACGGGCGTCCACGCACAGCCCGGACCTGCTTTTCGACGGAACGGAGTTCTACGAGTTCGACACCGTCCGCATCGAAACCGGGCATGATCACGGCGCGGGCGACACGTTGGCCGCCGCGATCGCCAGCGCGCTCGCCCACGGGTACACCGTGCCCGACGCGGTCGCGTTCGGAAAACGTTGGGTGACCGAATGTCTGCGCGCCGCATATCCGCTGGGCCAGGGCCACGGCCCGGTGTCGGCGCTCTTTAGGCTGCACGAGTGAGCCTCGAGCAGATCGCGGGCATCGCCCACGAGCCGACCGGCAGCCCCAAGGGTGTCGTCCTACTGACCCACGGCGCCGGAGGCAGCCGGGACGCTCCACTGCTGAAGAGGATCTGCGACGAGTGGGCCGCCCGCGGCTGGCTCGCTGTGCGTTACAACCTGCCGTATCGACGTCGGCGGCCGAAGGGCCCGCCGTCCGGATCCGCCACCTCCGACCAGGCAGGCGTCGTCGAGGCGATCGAGCTGGCCCGTACCCTCACGAAGGGCCCCGTCATCGCGGGCGGACACTCGTACGGCGGCCGGATGACGTCGATGGTGGTCGCCGATGAAACAGCGAAAGTCGATGCGCTGACACTGTTCTCCTATCCCCTGCATCCGCCCGGCAAGCCGGAGAGGGCCCGCACCGAACATCTGCCAGGGATCTCCGCGCCGACCGTGTTCACCCACGGCACCGCCGACCCGTTCGGATCGATCGAGGAGCTCCGCCCAGCCGTCGCGCTCATCTCCGCCGCCACCGAGATCGTCGAGATCACCGGAGCCCGCCATGATCTCGGCTCCAAATCCCTCGATGTCCCGGTGCTCGCGGTCGATGCGGCCCTACGGTTACTGAGTGCGTCCTAGAGATGGATGGTCGCCGCGGCGGTATTGGGGAGCTACTACTGGTCCCCGTTCCACACAACTGTCCCGGTCCTGTCAGCCAACCCGAAAGTCGGGGAATGCATTCAAGAGTGGACGCTCGCGCCACATTTCGGCGAGGTGTTCGCGGTCCTCACAGTGCCGGAGATCCAGAACTATGCCGGCGCGGAGTCGCTGAAGAGATTCGGCGAGAACTGCAGGCACGAGTGGTCCGACTACGTGCCGGACCTGCCTGCCGGGCCCACGATCGACGTGGCCGCCGGACACCCGTGGAAGTACGCCTCGGCGAACGGCCACCGGTCCGTTGTGTGCGCCGCGATTTCGGAGGGTGAGCGCTGGTCATCGATCCGCGATTGACGCTAGGGTCACGGGGTGACCACGCCGCCCGGCAACCCCCCGCCATATGGCCAACCACCCCAGTACGGTAGGCAGCCACCTCAGTACGGTCAGCAGCCCTCGAACCCGTACCCCCCGCCACCGCCCTATCCGCCACCGCCGCCGCCCTATCCGCCACCAGGGGCCGGCTATCCACCGCCGCCCGCGCAGCCATACTCGCAGCAGCCCCCCGGGTATTTCGCTCCGCCGCCGAAGTCGAACTCCAAGAAGATCGCCTTCATCGTCCTCGGCGTCATCGCGGGGCTCTTCGTACTCGTGATCGTCGGCGGCGTCGTCTTGTATCTGGCCGTCGGTCAGGGCACCGTCACCGCGACGGACGTCGAGATGGGCGACTGCCTGTCAGAGATTCCGAGCGGCACCCGGGTCCTTGAGGTCCAGACGGTCGGATGCGACGAGTCGCACGCCGGTGAGGTTTTCGCGGTGCTGCAGATGCCCGAAGGCGACTTCCCGGGCCAGTCCGCGATCGACGCGTACGCGGACAAGTGCAGCCCGGAGCTGGCGAGCTTCTCGCCTTCCGCGCTCACCGACGACTCCGTCCAGCTGTACGTGCTGTACCCGACGGCGGAAACCTGGGATCAGGGCGACAGGGCGGTGACCTGCGTCGCGACTCTCAATCCGCCGCGGACGGGCTCCATCAAGGGCTGAGGCCGCCGCTGAAGTTCGCGGTACCTGAGGTACCGTCTGACCATGACTTCGGAGCAGTTCGACGCCGTCATCGTGGGCGCCGGTTTCGGGGGGATAGGCGCCGCCATCCAGCTCAAGCGGCTGGGCATTGAGAACTTCGTCATCCTCGACCGCGAGGAGGACCTGGGCGGTACCTGGCACGTCAACCGGTACCCCGGGCTGGCTGTCGATGTCCCGACGACCACCTATTCCTACTTCTTCGAGCCGAACCCCAACTGGTCGCGGCTGTTCTCCACGGGTTCGGAGATCAAGCAGTACGCCGACGATGTGGCGGACAAGTACGACGTGCGCACCCACATGCGCTTCAACACCACCGTCGAGGGTGCCCGCTGGGACGATGACGCCAAGACCTGGCGCGTCGCCCTGGCCGCCGGCGAGAAGTCCGATGGCTCTTCGCGCGAGCGCTCATCGCTGACCGCCCGGTACCTGATCACGGCGACCGGCTTTCTGTCCCAACCGAAGGCGCCCGATATTCCGGGCCTCGAAAGCTTCGGCGGCAAGGTCATTCACACCACCGCCTGGGACGATCAGTATCCGCTCGAAGGCCGGCGGGTGGCCATCATCGGCACTGGTGCGACCGCGGTACAGCTCATCCCCGAACTCGCCAAGAAGGTCGCCGACCTGACCGTCTACCAGCGCACCCCGATCTGGGTGGTCCCCAAGATCGACCTGCGGTTCGGAGAGCGCGCCAAACGGTTGTTCGCCCGAATCCCGTTGACGCAGCGCGCCATCCGCTGGCTGACTGATTCGATCTACGAAGTCATGATCAACACCGCGATCATTCACCACCGGCACTTCCACAGGCTCAACGTCGCCGCGGCCGACCTGTCGAAGATGCACCGCTTCGCGTCGATCCGGGACAAGGAGCTGCGCGAGAAGCTCACTCCGGACTACGACTTCGGATGTAAGCGGCCGACGTTCTCCAACGGCTTCTACCGTGCATTCACCAAACCGCACGTGCATCTACAGACCGACGGTATTGCCCGTGTCGAGGCCGACGGCATCATCAATGCCGATGGCTCCAAGACCGTCATCGATACCCTGGTGCTGGCCACCGGGTTCGACCTGTGGGAGGCCAACTTCCCCGCCATCGAGGTGATCGGCCGCGAGGGGCGCAACCTCGGAAAGTGGTGGCGCGACACCCGATTCCAGGCGTACCAGGGTGTGACGATGCCGTACTTCCCGAACTACCTCAGCCTTGCCAGTCCGTTCGCGTTCCTCGGGTTGAACTTCTTCAACACGATGGAGTACCAGATGCAGCACATGAACCGGTTGTTCGGTGAACTCAAGCGGCGCGGTGCCACCACGTTCGAGGTGACCGAGGACGCCAACACGAAGTACCGGGATCGGATGACCGAACTGCTCGGCGATTCGTTGTGGACGATCGGCAACTGCGCGACGTCACGGTCCTACTACTTCAATCCCCAAGGTGAGCCCACGCTGCTGCGGCCGATGTCGACGAAGACGGCGATCAAAGAGGCCTCCGAGTACCCGCTGAGCGACTACCAGATTGCGTGACACGAGAGGAACTGAGGCTTGCCCACAAAAACTGGGAAGCATTCGCGTTCCGCTAAACTGGCCGGCCTAGGCGTTGCGGGCATCGGGCTGGCGCACTTCGTCAGCCCGCAGATGTTCGACTCGTTGACCCGGCTGCCGTTCCCGCGAAATACCAGGCAGCACATCTACATCGACGGTGGCATCGAAACCGCGCTCGGACTGTGTCTCGCCGTTCCGAAGACACGTAAGCTGGCCGTTGTCGGGACGATCGGCTACGGGGCCTATTTGGCGGGCAACGTCGCGCGTAATCGGTAGCGGCCCAACAGCGTCAGGTCGATCAGCCGTTCCACCGTCGAGAAGGTTTGCTCCGAATTCCGGTAGTTCATCAGCCGACCGAGATCGATCACCAGCGACATTGCGGCGTGCACGGCGAACCGCGCCTGCCCCGGTGTCCACTCCGGCCGCACCGAAACCACCAACTCCACCCATGACTCCACGGTGGAGCGCTGCATGTTGCGCAGGATCTTCTGATCGGCGGCAGACATGTTGAGCCGCTCGCTGTAGTAGACGTAGTCCAGTTCCGGCTGGGCGAAGGACCGCGACACGTACGCGTCGATGACCGCGGTCAGCGCCTCCTCCGGATCGTCGATGGTCGTCGTGATCGTCGATGTTTCGGCCGACAGTCGGTCCGCGGCCCGTCGGAAGGCGGCCGCGAGGATGTCGCTCTTGCCGGAGAAGTACCGGTAGATCCCCGATGCGGGCATTGCGACGGTCGCCGCGATGTCCTCCATGCTGGTGTCGCGGTAGCCCTTGATGTTGAACAATCGCATCGACTCGTTCAGCAGCGCTTCGTATCTCGATGATTCAGCTGCCGGTCGGAAGATGCGTCGCGACGGCGTCGTCGGCACCCCGCGGGTCGGGCAAATCCGCAGCCAGAACGGCGTCGGCGAGGTCGGCCAACAACGCGCGCACCTGGATGGCAGGCAGCTTCGCCCGGTGGTCGACGATGCTGCCCACCACCGACAGGACCGCCGTCGACAGCGTCCACCGTTGATGCGACGTCAGGTCCGGCCGAATCATGCTGAGCGGCTGCTGGATTCGGTGATGTACGCAGCGCATCTGCGAGATCAGCGTGGCCTGATCGTCGCCGCGCAGGTACCGGCCTTCCCAGCGGTAGAGCCCGCCGGACTCGCGGTTGGCCATCGAGGTCTCGATGAGCGCCGAAGTCAGCCGGTGAAGGACGAGTTGCGGATCGTCGGGCGCGTCCTCCTCGGCGAATGCCGTACAGTCCACCAGCTGCTGGCCGAGACTGAGCACCGCGTCGCGGAAGAGTTCGTACTTGCCCGCGTAGTGCCGGTACAACGCGGCAGCGGAGATTCCCACGCGCGACGCGATGGTCTCCATGCTCACGCCGTAGTAGCCCAGCGTGCTGAACGCCTCGGCCGAAGCCCGCGCTATCTGTGTCTTGCGGTCCTTGGGACGGCGCCGAACTGTGTCGCCGCTCGCAGGCCGGGGACGCGCCATGGCAAACACCATAACGGACCTTAGGCACACATCGTGCTCGACTTACGTTGGAAAATATTGTCAATGCCGTCACGCGTGTGCGAATGGCCGTTAACATATTCGCTTCGCAGGCGTTTGTATGACATGAACGGGGGAGCATCTTGGAACAGCGTCACCATCGCCTTGCCTACACCGGAATCGCCGCTGCCGTCGTATTGGCGGTTGGCCTCCTCGCATTGAACTTCCCGGTCTTCCTCGACGACTACGACCAATGGGGCTGGCAGATCAAATGCGGGACGGGGTACTTCTCCGAGTTGACCCAGGCTGCTGCGAGCGTCGGCGAGAAGAACTACGTCGACGAATGTGAAACCGCGCTGCTGATGCGCCGCGCCTGGACCGTCCCTCTCGTCGTAGCCGGCGGGACCGTCGTCCTCGTGGCGTTGGTCGCGTCCGCGACGGCGTCAGCCCGCGAGTCTCTGATGGCACACCGCGAAAACCGCCTGACATAGCATCGCCCGTGTGAGCACGCCCGACGGCCTGCGCCGCCAGCTCGGGACGTTCGACGCCGTGACCATCGGACTGGGCTCGATGATCGGCGCAGGAATCTTCGTCGCCCTCGGCCCGGCGGCCGCGGCGGCGGGCACCGGTCTTCTCATCGGGCTCGGCATCGCCGCCATCGTCGCGTATTGCAACGCAACCTCATCTGCGCGGCTGGCCGCGCTCTATCCGCAGTCCGGCGGCACATACGTCTACGGCAAGGAGCGCCTCGGCGAGTTCTGGGGTTACACCGCGGGATGGAGCTTCGTCGTCGGCAAGACCGCGTCCTGCGCGGCGATGGCGCTCACCGTCGGCTTATACGTGTGGCCGTCCTGGGCGCACGCGGTCGCGGTGGCCGCGGTGGTCGCGTTGACGGCAGTGAACTACGCAGGCATCCAGAAGTCGGCGTTGTTGACGCGGGTCATCGTCGCCGTGGTGCTGGCCGTCCTTGCCGTGGTGGTGGTCGTGATCCTCGGCTTCGGCGATGTCGACGCCGCTCGACTGAACGTCGGTGACGACATCTCTGTCGGCGGCGTGCTTCAGTCGGCCGGATTGTTGTTCTTCGCGTTCGCCGGGTATGCCCGCATCGCCACCCTCGGCGAGGAGGTGCGCGATCCCGCCCGCACCATGCCGCGTGCCATTCCCATCGCCCTGGGAATCGCGCTGATCGTCTACGCCGTGGTGGCGATCGCCGTGCTGGCCGAATTGGGCACGGACGCCTTGGCTTCCTCGACGGCCCCGCTCGTCGACGCGGTCATCGCGGCGGGACAGCCAGGTCTGGCACCGCTGATCCGGGTGGGTGCCGGGGTGGCCGCGCTCGGCTCGTTGTTGGCGCTCATCCTCGGGGTTTCGCGCACGACGCTGGCGATGTCACGCGACCGTCACCTGCCGCATGCGCTTGCCGCGGTGCATCCGCGGTTCGGCAGCCCGCACCGCGCCGAGATCGCGGTCGGCGTCGTCGTCGCGGTCGTGGCGGCGGTGGCGGACGTGCGCGGTGCGATCGGCTTCTCGTCCTTCGCGGTGCTGCTGTATTACGCGATCGCCAACGCGTCGGCGTGGACGCTGGGACGGCGGGTCATTCCGGGCGTGGGACTGGCGGGTTGCTTACTCCTGGCGTTCCTGTTGCCGCTGTCGTCGGTCATCATCGGCTCTGGTGTGGTCCTCGCAGGCGCGGTTGCCTACGGTCTTAGAGCATGGCTTCGGTGACTGGGAAGTTGACGTGGAAGCGGGTGGACGCGTCTTCGGACGACGACTTCGTCGTCGCGCCTGACGAACGGCTGGACTGGTTCCGCACACCATCGGCCTCGGCGCGCAGCACGTATGCGGAGAACATCGGGGTCATGGCGGCCACCCGGGTCTATTCGACGGCGGCGTACTGGGTCGCCGCAGCGGTGGCCATCCTGCTGTCGCTGTGCCCGAAGGTGGGCGCCGCGATCTCGGCCATCCCGCCCGGGGTGCTCGGCGGCGCGACTCTCGTGCTCTACGGCCTGGTCGGTGTCCTCGGCGTGCGGATCTGGCTAACCAACCGGGTCGATTTCTCCAAGCCGCTGAACCAGATGACCGCAGCCATTCCGTTGATCATCGGCATCGCCGACTTCACCTGGCACGCGGGCAATTTGACGTTTACCGGTATTGCGCTGGGCTCGATCGCCGCCCTTCTCGTGTACCACGGGATGCGGCTGCTGGGTTTCAGGCAGGCTAGGGAGCGCTTCGATGCCGCTGATCCCGTGGCGGAACACCGTTGACGCCCCCGACCGACTGCGCGTAGGCGCCGGCCGCGAACGCCGCCGCCGCACCCATCACGGCCAGCGCATCCCTGTCGATGTTGTCGATCGTGTCCTTCGGTGTTCGATAGTTCGGATCGAACGGCACGCCCTTCCGTCCACCCCAAAGTCGAGCCTGCACTTCGGATTTCCGCTGCGGTCCCCCCGCGGTCAAACCCCCGATCGGGACGCCCGCCGTCAGGAACGCGTTGTAGTCGGTGAACGAGGTCAGCGGCATATCGGCGGGGCGTACACCGGCGGAGTTGAGGTATCCCGCAAGCGTCCGTTCGATGCCTGCCGAACCTTGCGGTATCGCGCTCCACGGGATGTCGGGGTTGGGCTGGCCCGACTGATCACCGTCGTAGGTGAAGTACCCCGCGTTGGGGGAGCCGATCATGTCGAGATTGAGGTACAGCGCGATCTCGTCGAGTTGGTCGGGGCCCAACCCGCGAACGTATTTCGCCGACCCACCCAACGCGTTCTCCTCCGACCCCCAGAGGGCGAACCGCACGGCGTTGGTGATCTGGGGCTGCGAGCCGAGCGCCGCGGCCGTCTCCAGCACCGCCGCGAGTCCCGACCCGTCGTCGTTGATCCCGGGGCTTCGTGCAGAGCTGTCGAGATGGGCGCCGACCATCACCACGTTCTTGGTATCGCCGGACTTGGTTTGCGCCAAAACGTTTCGTGCCTTCTTCATGACCGGTTTGCTGTCCAGCACCAGTTTCACCGGTGCATTGGTGCGGCGCAGGGCCGCGTTGGCGTCGTTGCCGATGACCCCCACCGGGACGGTGAGCTTCTGGTAGTAGCCCGGCGTGAACAGGCCGGCAGGGCTGCCGTTCGCCCCGGGTGCGCTGACCACGAGCACACCGACCGCGCCCTTGTCGACGGCGGCATTCTGCTTGTCGACGACCGAGCATCCGGTGTCGTCGACAACCGCGATCGCTCCCTTCATCGATGTCGTGCCGTAGTCGGCGGCGCGACAGCCCGCGGCCTTCTGCGGTCGCTGCGTGATCGCGTTCAGCCCGCCCCGCGGGGTGGTGATGAGCAGCGAGGCCTGGTCCACGTGGTAACCGCGTCCGCCGACGGTGAGTGTCGGGTTGCCCCCCTGCGAGCGGTCGAGGAGCTCGAATTCCGGCGTTTGAACGTCAAAGCCCTTGTCCTGCAGAAATTTCACTACGTAGTCGACGCTGGCGTCGTAGCCGGGTGTGCCGTTCGCCCTGCTGCCGCCGTTGGCGTCGGCGATCTCCTGCAACTTTTGCAGATGCGTGTACATGCCGTCCGCGCTCACCTTGCCCGCCAGTTCGCCGGCCAGGTCCGGCGACGGGCCCGCGGTGTCCGACGACGAGCACGATGTCAGCACCGCGAGGACCGCGACGACTGCCGCCCACCTCGTCATGATTCGAGCACGTGTCGGGTGCGGTCGTCGCGGATCGGCACGCCGTTGCGTCCACCCTGATCCTGCGCGTAGAGCCCGACCGCGTAGGCCGCACCCCGCCCGTTGATCTCGAACGCGGTCGGGTCGACGTTCGCCAGCGTGTCGGAGGCCTTGTGATAGTTCGGGTCGAACGGTTGACCTGCATCGCCGCCCCACCGCTCGGCCTGCTCGGGAGTCATCTTCTCCTCGGCGCCGGTGAAGAGTCCGCCCGAGGCGACACCGGCCAACGTGAAACTGCTGAAGTCGGAACGCCCCTCGAACTGGATGTCCTCAGGGGACTTTCCGACGCTCTTGAGATAGGCCACCAGTGTGCGCTCGATGCCTGCCGACCCTTCGGGTATGCGCGGCGCAGCCTGGGTCGGGTCCGGTTTGGCAGACTGATCGCCGTCGATGGTGAAGTACCCCGGGTTGGGTGAGGCGATCATGTCGAAGTTCAGGTACAGCGCGATGTCCTTGAGTGCATCGATGTTCAGCGATGCCACATAGTTGTTGGACCCGAGCAGCCCGAGTTCCTCGGCGCCCCAAAATCCGAACCGCACCGCGTTTTTCACATCCGGCGAGCTACCCAGCTGCAACGCCATCTCCAGCACCGCCGCCACCCCGGATCCGTTGTCGTTGATCCCCGGACCTTCCGCAACGCTGTCGAGGTGCGCGCCCGTCATGACGACGTCGGAGGTGGAACCCGTCTTGGTCTGGGCGATCACGTTGCGGGTGTGCTCGACGCGCACGCCTGCGTTGAGTTTGATGAAGGTCTGGCCCGGATCCGCGCGCAGCCGCTCACCGGACGCCTTGGTGACTGCGATGACCGGGATCTTCGCCTCGGTCTCCGAGCCGAGGGTTCCGCCGAACTCGTCGCCGTCGACGTTGTCGGCGACGATCAACGCCACCGCGCCGCGTTCGGCCGCTGCCGCCTCCTTGTCGCCGAACGGACACTTCCCGCGGTCGACGAGCACGACCGCGCCCTTCACTGGCAGCCCGTCGTAGTCGGATGCCGTACACCCGGGCGAATCCTCGGCACGAGCAGGCACCAGCGCGGCCGACACCCCGTCCGGCGGGGTGCCGATCGTGTACTCCAGCGGTTTTGCGGCGAACGTGGCGTCCCCGACGGTGAGCTTCGGCTCGTCGGCGTAGGCAAGGCGCACCTCGAACTCCGGCGTCTGTACGTCGAACCCCTTGTTGCGCAGAGTATTCGCGACATAGTCGACGCTCGCATCGTAGCCCGGACTCCCCAGCGCACGGTTACCGCCGTGCTGGTCGGCGATCTCCTGCAGCTTGGTGACGTGCGCCATCAGCGCGTCGCGGGTCATCCCCTGGGACAGCTTGCCCGCGAAGTCGGTGGCGGCCGTGGTGGGGCCTGCCGGGGTGGACGGCGGCTGGGAGGGCTGCGGACGCATCTCTCGTCCACACCCGGCCAAAACCATGACGGTGGCCATCGTCAGCGCGGCCATTCTCGATAACGTTGTGTGCCCCATCGCCCACCACGTTAACCCGACACGAGGTCGGCGCGGCCGGACACGGTCGCCGACGAGGTCCCGCTATTGGGAGGGATGGGTCGTGACACCTATGGGCGGGCCCGAGCCGACGCCGCTCCAGGCGGGTGCACCCCGCGCCGAGCTGGTTCGAGAGAGTGCCGGCGCGGGCGGGTAGTGGCGACTCCTCCTCCAGGCCGGTTCACAGGGCGCCAGATCGAATATGGCAGGCAAAGTCATTTGCCGAACTTGCTGATAACCGTCGTCGTGAGCGGATTGTCGACCCCGACCCCGTTGAATACCGGTCTCATCTCGCTGCATGCTCCAACCGCCCGATTTGCTGTCTCAGACGAGCGACCAATTCGCGCTATGCCGCGTTGACACCATCATCCAGCGATCAGGCGTCGCGCATGTTCAACACGACGATCGCCGCAGCGAGTACGGCCGCGACAATCACGGCGAAGTACACCAGCGACCCAATCGGGCCCCACGGCATGGCGTAGACCGGGTAGAGCCAGGGCACCTCGGTGACGATGAAGATGTTCCCGAACGGGAGGTAGGGGCCAACCTCGGCTCCGACATCGGGCAGATTGCTCACCACCGGCTCGACGACCAAGGGCCACATCAGCAGCGCGGCGACCGCGGCGGGCCCTGCCCGCACCAGTGCGCCAACCGCGACGCCAAGTGTCGCGGCCAACGCAGCGTAGAGCGCGACAGCCCCCACCACGTGCCACACCTCCGGTCGGGACAGTGAGAGGCCCGCGGTCAGCGTCGTGGTCAAGAACCGGGCCACGAGGACCGATCCGACGACCATCACCGCCGCATAGATGGCCGAAAACAACGACACCACAATGGCTTTAGCTACGAGCACCAGCGTGCGATTCGGCGTGGCGATGAACGTGGTATGGATCATTCCGCTGCGGTATTCAGCAGTCATCGTGATGGACGCCAGCACCATCAACACCGGCACGCCGAACACCGCCGCACCGAGCGCTGCCCGCTCCGGACCCAGCGGCGCCCCATCGTGGGCGACGACGCCTTGAATTGCGGCCAACGTCAGGCTGAGCGCCGCGACGGCCGCGGCGATCCACAGGGAGGAGCGCGTCGTCGACAACTTGATCCGTTCGGCATTGAGCACGGCGAGCCCGTTCACGAGGTCGCCGTCCGGTATTCCACAGCGTCGTCGGTGAGCTTCATATAGGCCTCCTCCAGCGAGGCCTGCTGTGCGGTCAGCTCGTGCAAGGTAATTCCGTTGCGCGCGGCCAGGTTTCCGATTACCTCCAACGTCGCCCCACGCACCAGCAGCGCCGAATTCCCCGTCTCGGGATGCATCGTCAGGCCCGCGGACGAGAGCACCTTGGACAAGTGCTCCAACTGCGGACTGCGGACGCGGACGGTGTCCACGCCGGAGCGGCTGACGAACTCGCTCACGGTCGTCGATGCGATCAGCTTGCCTCTACCGATCACCACCAACCGGTCAGCGGTATTGGCCATCTCGGCGAGCAGGTGGCTGGACACGAACACCGTGCGGCCCTCCGCAGCCAGCGTGCGCATCAGTGTGCGGACCCAGCGGATGCCTTCGGGGTCCAGACCGTTGACCGGCTCGTCGAACAGTAGGACGGGCGGGTCGCCCAACAGCGCCGCTGCGATACCGAGTCGCTGGCCCATACCCAGTGACAGCGTGCCGGCCTTCTTGCCCGCGACCGAACTCAAACCGATCATCTCGAGCACCTCGTCGACCCGCTTCGCCGGGATCCGGTTGGTCGACGCGATCCAGCGCAGGTGGTTTCGCGCCGATCGGTTGGGATGCGCTTGCCGGGCATCCAGCAACGCACCGACAACGCGCAGCGGGTCGGTCAACCGCCGGTACGGCTGGCCGCCGATCGTGGCAGTGCCGCATGTCGGATCGTCCAGCCCGAGGATCAGCCGCATGGTGGTGGTCTTGCCCGCCCCGTTCGGCCCGAGAAACCCCGTGACCATTCCTGGCTCGATCGAGCAGCTCAGGTCCTCGACTGCACGCGTCCGGCCGAACACCTTGGTCAGGCCCGCCAGCTCGATCATCGGGCCATGATTTCAGGTTGCCTTTGCCACGACTAGGTCCGCGACCATTCGCATACCGGTTGCGTTGGGGTGAAGCGGCGCCGGACGACCCGGCACGGGCAAACCGAACTTCTGTGTCCAGGGATCGGCCGCCCACGCATGATGCTCAAGGCTCGGCTCGGCGACGCGCACGAGTCCGCATCCGGTGTCGGCGGCGGCTTCGGCGGTCAGCCGCGCCAGCGTGTCGGCGATGTGCCTGCCGGTCGCGACGTCGGCGTCCGAAAGGGGCGGTGCGGGTGTGCCCGGAGGAGGCAGCAACGTGAGGTAGTCGACGAACAACACCTTCGCCCGCGGCGATCGCTGTCGCAGCGTTCGGCCGACTTCCTTGAGGGATTCGGCGACCTCCGCCAGCGCTCGATCACGGGCAAGCGGGTCGAGCTGATCACGTAGCCGGCCATCCAACAGCGGTAGCGAACGCGTGAACCGCGGCAGCCCGGCCGCGAACAGCAGCGGCACATAGCCGACGTCGTTGCCGCCGATCGTGATCGTCACCAGGTCCTCCGTCCCATCGAGCGCCTCGATCTGCGGTGAGGCGCCGGGCTGGGAGTCCACCAGCACATGAGCGGTCGTCGCACCGGAGTAGGTCACGTCGACGAGCTCGAGTCCCAGCCTCTCGGCCACCAGGTGCGGATAGTTGCGCGCCGAACGGCCCGCGAAGAACGGGGCACCCTTGGCCCGAGGCCTGATACCCGGCCCGGCAGCCATCGAACTGCCCAGCGCCACATACCTTCTCATCGCGACGGACTGGACGCCTGCGCCCAGAACCGCTTCGGGATCCTGCCCGCTTGCCGGGCCAGGTATCCCGCGGTGACAGCCGAGGCCATCGCCGCGGCCATGGTCGGCGGGTCGGCGGCTCGGGTGACAGCGGTCGCCAGAAGCACTGCGTCGCAACCCAGTTCCATCGCCAAAGCGGCGTCACTCGCGGTGCCGATACCTGCATCGAGAACCACCGGCACCGAAGCGTGTTCGACGATCATCTCGATGTTGTGCGGGTTCGCGATGCCCAAACCGGTTCCGATCGGCGAGCCCAGGGGCATCACCGCCGCGCAGCCGGTGTCCTCAAGTCGACGGGCGAGCACTGGGTCGTCGTTGGTGTACGGCAGTACGACAAACCCGTCGTCGACCAATTGCTCTGCGGCCCTGATCAATTCGATGGCGTCCGGGAGCAGCGTGCGCTCGTCGGCGATGACTTCGAGCTTGACCCAGTCGGTCTGCAGCGCTTCGCGTCCCAGTTGGGCGGTGAGCACCGCCTCGGCAGCGCCCCGGCAGCCCGCGGTGTTCGGCAGCGGGGTGATGCCCAGGCGGTTCAGCAGGTCCAGCACACCGGTGCCGCCCTCGCTGTCGACGCGGCGCATCGCCACGGTGGTCAGCTCGGTGCCCGATGCGACCAGCGCCTCCTCGAGAACCGCGAGGTTGGCTGCACCACCGGTGCCGAGGATCAGCCGCGAACCGAACTCGCGACCGGCGATCGTGAGCTTGGAATCAACCACCCTGCACCGCCGTCACCACCTCCACCCGCGCGCCGTCGGCGAGCGTCGTCTCCCACTCCGACCGCGGCAGCACCGACCATTCCACGGCCACCGCGATGCCCTTCTCGGGGAATCCGAGCCGGTCCAACAACGCGGCGACGGTCGTCTGCTCGTCGACCTCCACCGCTTCGTCGTTGACAGTGACTTTCATCGGACCCTCATCGTGCTTCCCACTAAACCAGCTTCGGGCAGGGGAACACCGTTCAGCTCTCCCAGGATGGCCTCGGCGGTCCACGGCGCGAGCAGGAATCCGTTCCGACCGTGTCCACCGGCGACGAGTGTGCGCTCGTCGAGCCGCCCGACGACCGGCAGTCCGTCCGGCGTCATCGGGCGCAGGCCGGCGGCGCACTCGGCGAATTCGTACTCGCCCAGCGCAGGTATCACCGTGCACGCGTCGTCGAGTAGTTCGCGCACACCGGTGACGGCAGGCGCGGTGTCGCGGCCATGCTCGTACTGGGTGGCGCCGACGACCACGCCGTCGTGCCGCGGCACTAGGTACACCTGACGGCCGTGCACTCGGGCGCGGATCACGCGCTGCGGCACCGGCATACATCCCCGGCGCCACCGCAGCCGAAGCACCTCACCCTTCACCGGACGGATCGGCAGGCCGGGCCACAGCGACGGCGCGTCGATGCCGTTCGCGATCACCACGGTGTCCGCCCGAACTTCTGACAGTTCGCCGACCGGCGGAGCCCATTGCACGCCTAGGCGTTCGCAGTGCGCGACGAGGGCCTCCACGACCGCTCGATTGTCCACCGCCAGTTCGGTTTCGGCGCGGAATCCGTGACGGATACCCGGCGCGAGCTGCGGCTCGAGCTCGCGCACAGCCGATGTGGGCGTCACCGGGTAGCCCTGCGCGGCCAGCCATTCGGCGACGGTCTTCACGTCGGCGGCGTCGGCGCGGTCGACGGCGACCACGAGCGACTCGCGCGCGGTCACGACGTTCTCGGGAAGACCGTCGAGGAAGGACCCCGTGCCCACCTGATTCCACAGCGCGAGCGACGCCAGACCCAGCCGCAGCAGACGTTCCTCACCGGGCCAGCCCTCGCTGTGCGGGGCGAGCATGCCGCCTGCCACCCACGACGCGCCGCGGTCATCGCTGCGGTGCACGTGCACGGCCCAGCCGTCGAGCGCGGCCCGGCGCGCCACCGACAGCCCGATCACTCCGCCGCCGACGATGGCTACCGATCCCTTTGTCAACATCCCTCCCTTCGCCGGCATGACCCGGATCAGGTGCGACGGTAAGGGCAGGGCGTGCCCACTCTCAGTCCGCGGTCCCGGGACTCCCGTGTTGGCCTACGAGCCTACTCGGGGCGAGACGCTAGCGTCGCTGTGTGCGCAATCCATCAGAACGCCTGGCAACCGCACAGCTGTACCTGTGCACCGACGCCAGGCGCGAACGTGGCGACCTCGCGGAATTCGCCGACGCGGCGCTGGCGGGCGGGGTCGACATCATCCAACTGCGGGACAAGGGCTCGTCGGGTGAGCAGCAGTACGGTCCGCTGGAAGCACGCCAGGAACTCGAGGCGCTGGCCGTACTCGCCGACGCCGCCAAGCGCCACGGCGCGTTGTTGGCGGTCAACGACCGGGCCGACATCGCGCTGGCCGCAGGCGCCGATGTCCTGCACCTGGGGCAGGACGACCTGCCGTTGGCGATCGCGCGCGACATCATCGGTTCGGGTCCGCTGATCGGCCGGTCCACCCATGACGGCGAGCAGGTGGCCGCGGCGCTCGCCGAAAGCGTCCCGAATGGACCTGACTACTTCTGTGTGGGCCCGTGCTGGCCCACCCCGACCAAACCGGGACGCCGGGCTCCCGGCCTTGATCTGGTGCGCGCAACGGCCGAAACAGGCACGGAGAAGCCATGGTTCGCGATCGGCGGGATCGACGCGGCACGCCTGCGCGAGGTGATCGACGCCGGAGCGCGCCGTGTCGTGGTGGTGCGCGCGATCACCGCGGCCGACGATCCACGCGCGGCGGCGCGCCGGTTGAAGGACGAGCTCAGAGCGCAGGGTTGACCAGTAGAGGGATCGACGCGGTCACGGTGAGCAGTCGCTCCCAGCTCGCGGCGAAACCGGGGTGCAACGGCAGGTCGGCCACGTCGTCCAGGGCGACCCAGCGCAACTCGGCGCTTTCCCGGTTCGGCGTGGTCTGCAGGATCTCGGGCGCGTCGGCGATGACGGTGGTGTAGGTCCAGTGCGCGCCGCCGCTCCCCGAGATCTCGGCGGTGACTTCGGTGGTCCGCACCGTGAGCTGGTCCGCGGGCAGCCCCGCTTCTTCGTGCGCCTCGCGCAGAGCGGCCTGTTCGACGGTTTCGTGGCTGTCCCGGGCGCCGCCCGGCAGACCCCATGTTCCGCCTTGATGACTCCACGGCGCCCGATGTTGCAGCAGCACGGCCGCCGAACCGTCCGGCCGCGGCGCCCGCAGCAGCAGACCTGCCGCACCGTGCCGACCCCAGAAGGCCGCGCCGGTGTCGGACACCACCCAGCCGTCACCGTCGCCACGCACGCGTTAAGAATACGGACGCGCGTGTTCGACGACGCTCTTAGAATTCTTTTATAGAGTTGGAAGTGGTCGGGAACCATAGCCGGGAAAGCACCAATCGGATAGGAATGATGGAGTCCGCGCACACGTGACTGTGGAGTTGGCGCACCCGTCGACCGAGCCACTCGCGTCACGGTCGCCCACAACACCAGCGCACCCACGCTGGTGGTTTCTGTGGACCACCCCTGGCCGGATTCTGACCATCGGGGTGGTGCTGTCCGCGCTGGTGATCGCCAGTGCGTTTGCCACGTCGACGACCATCAACGACCGCCAGGCCGCGCTGACCACGGTTCTCAATCACACCGAACCATTGGCGTTCGCCGCCGGACAGCTCTACACGACCCTGTCGGTGGCCGACGCCGCCGCGGCCACAGCGTTCATCGCCGGCACCGAACCGCGTGACGTCAGGCAGCGCTACGAGCAGGCGATCACCGACGCCTCCGTCGCGGTCACCCGCGCGGCGAGCGGGCTCACCGACGAGCCGATGGTGCAACTGCTCGGACGGGTCAACGCCGAACTCTCGGTCTACACCGGGCTGGTCGAGACGGCGCGTACGAACAACCGGGCCGGAAATCCGGTCGGTTCCTCGTACCTGTCCGAGGCCTCGGCGCTGATGCAGACCCGCATCCTGCCCGACGCGCAGCGGCTTTACGAGGAGACATCGGATCGGGTGAACGCCGAAACCACGGCCTCGACCCGGATTCCCGGGCCGGTCATTCTCGTGGTGCTCGCGACGTTGCTGTTCGGTGTCTTCGCCAACCGCTGGCTGGCGCGCCGCACCCGGCGGCGGATCAACATCGGTTTCATCGCAGGCGGGATGGCGGTGCTGATCATGCTGGTGTGGGTGGGCACCGCGCTCATCATCTCGACCGCCGACAGCCGCAGCGCCAAGGACACCGCCGCCGAGTCGCTCAAGACCGTCACCAACCTCGCCATCACCGCGCAGCAGGCGCGTGCCGACGAAACTCTGTCGCTGATCCGTCGCGGCGACGAGGACGTGCGTAAGCAGTCCTACTACCAACGCATCGACGTGATGCAGCAGCAACTTTCTGACTATCTCGCCCGCGACGACGTGATCGACAAGGCCGACCTCGCCGACGCGGAACAGCTGCTCAAGCGGTGGCGAGCGGCGGACGACCGAATCAACGCCTACATCGCGGTCGGCAACTACCAGGCCGCCACACAGGTGGCGCTGGGCACCAGCGAGGACGACTCCACGCCCGCGTTCAACAAGCTCGACGACGCGCTGTCCAAGGGCATCGAGGAGAGCCGCAACCAACTGCGCAATGACATTCTCAACGCCCACCGCGTGCTGTCCGGCGCTACCGTCGGAGCAGCGGTGCTGTCGGTGGTGGCCGCACTGGCGGTGGCACTTGGGTTGTGGCCAAGGTTAAGCGAGTACCGGTGATGAGCGCCGGCGACCAGAACCAGACAGGCGACGATGAGCGCCCGCGCGAAGAACAGACGGATGGTGATAGTGAAAAGGCTGGGGGTCATCCTCACCGCGGCGGCGGTGCTCGCGGGCTGCGGGCAGGCATCGTCGGTGATGGAGACGCCCAGCGTCACGCTCGCTCCACCCGTACCCGCGGGCATGCAAGAGGTAGCGCCCGAGCCGGTGCGCGTCCCTGCGGAGCAAGAAGACGAGTGCAACCGCACCGCAAGCCTGCGGCCGTTCAACAACCAGGCCGACGCCGACAGGGCGGTCGAGAACATCCGGGCGCGGGGACGGCTGATCGTCGGCCTCGACATCGGCAGCAACCTCTTCTCCTTCCGCGACCCGATCACCGGTGAGATCACCGGGTTCGACGTCGACATCGCAGGCGAGATCGCCCGCGACATCTTCGGCACCCCGTCGCAGGTCGAGTACCGCATCCTGTCGTCGGCCGACCGGATCGCGGCACTGCAGAACAACCAGGTGGACGTCGTCGTCAAGACGATGACGATCACATGTGAACGCAAGAAGCTGGTCAACTTCTCGACCGTGTACTTCAACGCCAACCAGCGGATCCTGGCCGCGCGGGATTCGACGATCACGGAGCCGTCGGACCTGTCCGGCAAGCGGGTGTGCGTCGCGAAGGGCACGACGTCGTTGCAGCGGATCCAGGAGATCACGCCGCCGCCGATCATCGTCGGCGTCGTCGCGTGGGCGGACTGCCTCGTGGCGCTGCAGCAGCGGCAGGCCGACGCGGTCAGCACCGACGACTCCATTCTGGCCGGGCTGGTCTCGCAGGACCCGTATCTGCACATCGTGGGGCCCAGCCTCAACAAGGAGCCCTACGGAGTCGGTATCAACCTGCAGAACACCGGGCTGGTGCGCTTCGTCAACGGCACGCTGGAGCGCATCCGGCGCGACGGTACGTGGAACACCTTGTACCGCAAGTGGTTGACCGTCCTGGGCCCCGCACCGGCACCACCAGTCGCGAGGTATTCGGACTGATGGCCGACGTGCATTCGGAGGACTTCGAGGAGGCCGGGCCGGGAACCCAACCGGCCGACATCGACGACCTGGAAGTCGACAGCGCCGCCACGTTGCGCCCGATGGCCACCCAGGCGGTGTTCCGTCCGCACTTCGACGACGACTCAGAGGGCCAGTCCGTCGGCACCGGTGACACCGAACCGCAGGACCACACGACGGCGACCCGGGCGTTGTCGCGGACGCGTCGCCTCGGCGGCGGCCTGGTGGAAATCCCGCGCGTGCGTGCGAAGGATCCGCTCGAAGCGTTGATGACCAATCCGGTTGTTGCCGAGTCGAAGCGGTTCTGCTGGAACTGCGGCCGCCCGGTCGGACGGTCGACCGGCGACGGCAAGGCGCTGTCGGAGGGTTGGTGCCCACATTGCGGCAGCGCGTATTCCTTTCTGCCGCAACTGAGTCCGAGTGAGATGGTCGCCGACCAGTACGAGATCAAGGGTTGCATCGCGCACGGCGGACTCGGGTGGGTGTACCTGGCGCTCGACCACAACGTCAACGAACGACCCGTCGTGCTCAAGGGTCTGGTCCACTCCGGCGATGCCGAGGCTCAGAAGATCGCGATGCTCGAGCGGCGGTTCCTCGCCGAGGTGACCCATCCGGGCATCGTGAAGATCTACAACTTCGTCGAACACGAGGACAAGCACGGCAACCCCGTCGGTTACATCGTGATGGAGTACGTCGGCGGTACCTCGCTCAAGCAGGCCAAGGGGGAGAAGCTGCCGGTCGCCCAGGCCATCGGCTACATGATGGAGATCCTGCCCGCCCTGGGCTATCTGCATTCGATCGGCCTGGCGTACAACGACCTCAAACCCGAGAACATCATGATCACCGAGGAACAGCTGAAGCTGATCGACCTCGGCGCGGTGACGACCATCAACTCGTTCGGATACCTCTACGGCACACCGGGTTACCAGGCGCCCGAGATCGTGCGCACCGGGCCGACGGTGCCCACCGACATCTACACCGTGGGCCGCACCCTGGCGGCGTTGACGCTCAACATGCGCACCCGCAAGGGCCGGTACATCGACGGCCTGCCCGAGGACGATCCGGTGCTCGCGGAGTACGACTCGTTCGGCCGGCTGCTGCGGCGCGCGATCGATCCGGATCCGCGGCGGCGGTTCGGCAGCGCGGAGGAGATGACCGGTCAGCTGCTCGGCGTGCTGCGCGAGGTGGTGGCTCGGGACACCCGCGTGCCGCGCCCCGGCCTGTCGACGGTGTTCTCCCCGTCACGTTCGACTTTCGGGGTGGACCTGCTGGTGGCACACACCGACGTGTATGTCGACGGGCAGGTGCATTCGGAGAGGCTTACCGCGCAGGAGATCGTCAAGGCGTTGCCGGTGCCCCTGGTCGATCCGACCGACATCGGGGCGACGGTGTCGTCCGCGACCGTCCTTTCCCAGCCCGTGCAGACGCTCGATTCGCTGCGCGCCGCACGCCACGGCACACTCGATTCGGAGGGCATTGACCTGTCCGAGTCGGTCGAGCTGCCGTTGATGGAGGTGCGCGCGCTGCTCGACCTCGGCGACGTCGCCAAGGCCACCCGCAAGCTGGACGATCTGGCGGAGCGGGTCGGCTGGCGCTGGCGGTTGGCGTGGTTCCGGGGCGTGTCGGCGATGCTGTCAGCCGACTACGATTCGGCCACAAAGCATTTCACCGAGGTCCTCGACACCCTGCCGGGCGAGCTCGCGCCCAAACTGGCCCTGGCCGCGACCGCCGAGCTCGCGGGGGCCCATCTGGATGAAGCTCCCCAGCGCAAGTTCTACGACACGGTGTGGTCCACCGACAACGGCGTCATCTCGGCGGGCTTCGGGTTGGCCCGCGCGCAATCGGCGGCAGGCGACCGGGACGGCGCGGTGCGGACGCTGGATCAGGTGCCGGTCATGTCGCGACATTTCACGACCGCGAGGCTGACGAGTGCGGTGACACTGCTGTCCGGGCGGTCGGCCAGTGAGGTCACCGAGCAACACATCCGCGACGCCGCGCGCCGGGTGGAGGCGCTGCCCGACACCGAGCCACGAGTGCTTCAGATCCGGGCGTTGGTCCTCGGCACGGCGATGGACTGGCTGGCCGACAACACCGCCAACACCAACCACATCCTCGGTTTTCCGTTCACCGAGCACGGGCTGCAACTAGGGGTCGAGTCGTCGCTGCGCAGCCTCGCACGCGTTGCGCCCACTCAGGCGCACCGCTACGCACTGGTTGATCTGGCAAACAGTGTGCGGCCCAGTTCGACGTTCTGACCCGACGGATCATGTCGGCGGTTTCAGCTGGCCAGGGGCCGATTTCTTAGCGAATTCCCATGTTCAGGGCACGGATTTAGTAGTAGCGTTCCGATCAGGTTGAGTTCACAGCCGACGAACGAATCGGTCGACTGAGGGAGCTCACAGTGGTACGTACTTCCCGGGTCTTCCGACCCGATCCCCGGTCACTGCAGGAGCACGAAGACCACCATCGAGCCGCCTTCTCGGCGCACCACGGTCCAGGGCTCACGGTCACCGTCGTCGTCGAGGGCGAGGTCGACGCCTCCAACAGCCGCAGCCTCGCCGCCTACATCGAACGCCACATCGCCGAGTCGACTCACCTCGTCCTCGACCTCCGCATGGTGGACTTCTTCGGCACCGCAGGCTTCGCCGCGCTGCACAACATCAACGTCATCTGCGCTCGAGGGGGCGCCACCTGGGTTCTGCACGCCGGCCGACGGGTGCGGCGCCTTCTGGAGATCTGCGATCCCGACGACGTGCTTCCGCTGAGGGCGCCGCAGTCAGTGCTCGACGACGTCCGCGCATGCCCGGGCGATCGCAAGCTCCTCGTCGGTGGGAACCACTAGGACGGTCGTCGGGGAGTGGTCGGCCGAGATCCTGCGGGCCGCCTTGCCGGGGCTCGCGTTGAGCTGCTCGTCGAGTTCGATGCCCAGGGCCGTCATGCCGGTCAATGCGTCGCGGCGGACGACGGCGTCGTTCTCGCCCACTCCCGCCGTGAAGGTGATGACATCGGCCGTACCCAGCACCGCAAGATAGGCGCCGACGTACTTGCGGAGCCGGTGGATGTACACGTCGTAGGCCAATTGCGCTGCAGCATCACCGGATTCGATGCGCTGGTGAATCACCCGGAAGTCGATCTCACCGCCGAGGCCGAACATTCCCGCACGGCGGTTGAGCATCGACTCGATGTCATCCACGCTCATCCCGGCGGTGCGCCACAGGTAGGTGATGACGCCCGGGTCGATGTCGCCGGAACGGGTTCCCATCACCAAGCCCTCCATCGGCGTCAAGCCCATCGACGTGTCCACCGGTCGCCCGCCGACGATCGCCGACGCCGAGGCGCCGTTGCCGAGATGCAGCACGATCTGGCGTAGTGCTGCCGGTGCTGCGCCGAGGAACGCGGCCGCCTGCTCGCTGACGTACTGATGCGAGGTGCCGTGGAACCCGTAACGCCGGATGTGCCACTGCGTGGCGATGTCGCGGTCGATGGCATACGTCGCCGCCGCAGGCGGCAGGTCATGGAAGAAGGCGGTGTCGAACACGGCGACGTGCGGAAGGTCGGGAAGCGCCTTGCGAGCCACCTCGATACCCAGCAGTGCGGGCGGATTGTGCAGCGGCGCAAGTGGAGACAGCTCGCCGATCTTGACGATCAGTGCGTCGTCGACGACCGTCGGCTCATACAGGTCGGGCCCGCCGTGCACCACCCGGTGGCCGACCGCGATCACCCCGGCCATGTCGTCGGCCAACTCGCCGAACACCACCTGCAGCGCCGCAGCGTGGTCGGCGACCTCTGTTGTTTTTCCTCCTCGCGTGCGGGGACCCTCACCGATCCGCTCGACGATCCCGTCTGCCACCATCGCACCCGAATCCGGGTCGACGACAGCGTATTTCACCGATGACGACCCCGAGTTCAGGACGAGCACAGTCATAGGGTCTGGGCCTGGATAGCCGTGATCGCCACGGTGTTGACGATGTCCTCGACCAGAGCGCCGCGGGACAGGTCGTTGACCGGCTTCTTCAGCCCCTGCAACACCGGGCCGATCGCGATCGCGCCTGCGCTTCGCTGGACCGCCTTGTACGTGTTGTTGCCGGTGTTGAGGTCCGGGAAGATCAGCACGGTGGCCCGCCCGGCGACTTCGGAGTCGGGCATCTTCGTCTTGGCCACGGAGGGTTCGACCGCCGCGTCGTACTGAATGGGCCCGTCGACAAGCAGGTCCGGCTCTCGTTGGCGCACCAATTCCGTTGCCGTCCGGACCTTGTCGACGTCGGCGCCGGTGCCGCTCGTCCCGGTCGAGTACGACAGCATGGCCACGCGTGGGTCGATGCCGAATCTGTTCGCGGTGCGCGCCGAGGAGACCGCGATGTCGGCCAGTTGTTCCGATGTCGGGTCCGGCACGATCGCACAGTCACCGTAGGCCAGCACCCGGTCGGCAAGGCACATCAGGAAGATGCTCGACACCGTCGACACGTCGGGCAGCGTCTTGATGATCTCGAACGAGGGCCGCACGGTGTGCGCGGTGGTGTGACGTGCGCCCGACACCATGCCGTCCACCATGTCGTTGTGCACGAGCATGGTGCCGAAGTAGGAGACGTCGTGGATGATCTCCCTGGCGTGCTCGACGGTGACGCCCTTGTGCTTGCGAAGCTCGGCGTACTGCTCGGCGAACTTGTCGCACAGTTCGCTGGTCTGCGGGTCGAGCACCGTCGCCGCCGACAGGTCGACCCCCAGTTCGGCTGCGCGTGCACGGATCTGAGCTTCCTCACCGAGGATCGTGAGATCGGCTACCCCGCGTTGCAGAAGCCGGCCCGCCGCGGTGAGGATGCGGTCGTCATCCCCCTCGGGGAGCACGATGTGCTTGCGGTCCGAGCGGGCCCAGTCCAGCAGTTGGTAGGTGAACATCTGCGGAGTGACCACCGTCGGGATCGCAATGGCCAACTGGGCCAGCAGGTCCGCGGTGTCGACGTGGGCGTCCATCAGCGCCAGTGCGGTGTCGATCTTGCGCAGCGAGGTGGCGGTGACCCGGCCCCTGGCCGACGCCACGAGGCTGGCCGTCTCGAACGTGCCGAATCGAGTGGCGATGGTCGGTAGCCGCAGGCCCAGCCCGGACACGAGCGAAGCGATCGACGGGTGCAGTTCCAGCCCGCCGTTGAGAATGAGGCAGGACAGCGACGGAAAGCCTTCGGCGGCATGCGCACTCACCACCGCGAGGACGACGTCGGAACGGTCGCCGGGCGTGATGACGGCGACGCCCTCCTTCAGGCGCTCCAGCACGTGCTCGGCGGTCATGCCTGCCACCAGCACATCCATCGCCTCGCGCGACAGCAGCGCCGGATCACCGCCGATGACCTTGCCCTCCACCGCTTCCTGCAACTCGGCCACCGAGGGGGCGACCAGCAGCGGCTCCTCGGGCAGCACGTAGCACTTCGGCGTGAACTGTTCGAGTCTTGCCGCCATGGCGTCCATCTGGCCCGGATCGCAGCGGTTGGCCACCACCGCGGCAGTGTGGGCGTGCTGGGCCGACACCTCCGTGAGGCAGATGTCGACGATCTGGGCCACCTGTTCGGGGGTGCGGTCCTTGGCCTTCACCGCGAGCACGATGGGGGCGCCCAGGTTGGCCGCGATGCGCGCATTCGTCGACAGCTCGCTCGGTGCGGCGACGTCGGTGTAGTCGCTGCCGACGATCAGCACCGCGTCGCACTGGTCGGCCACCCGGTGATAGCGGTCGACGATGTCGCCGATCGCGGTGTCCGGGTCCTCGTGCAACTGCTGGTAGCTGACGCCGATGCAGTCCTCGTAGGGCAGGTCCGCGGTGGCCTGCGACAGCAGGAGCTCCAGGATGTAGTCGCGGTCCTCGCCGAGGCGGGTGATCGGCCGGAACACCCCGACCTTGGCGACGGTGGCCGCCAGCCGGTGCAGGATGCCGAGCGCGATCGTCGACTTGCCGGTGTCACCTTCGGGTGAGGCCACGTAGATCGCGGATGAGCGCCCGCGCGAAGACGATGACGCCGAATAGGGCACGCGTCACAGCCTAGAACAACCTCAGCTGGCGGTCAGGTCCACCGGTAGGTCGATGGTGGTGGCCAGACCGCGGTGATCCGAGCCCGGAACGGGGACCGTGCGCGCGGATGTGGCCGCACAGTTGTACAGCAGGACATGGTCGATGCCGATCATCGGCCTGCGCCATGGCCTGCCGCGACGCCAGCCCGGCGGCGGCGACGCCGAACGCGAGCACGCCGAGGACAGTCAGCGACCACCCGCATCATGCTGTGCTCGTTCGGCTTCGGCGCGTCGACTCAGCCGAGCCGACGCAGCCGCGGCTCGAGGTCCTTCTGGAAGAGTTCCAGGAACCGGCGCTGATCGTGCCGAGGGTCGTGGAACACCAGGTGGTTCAGGCCCCACTTGACGTACTGCCCGACCATCTCGACGGCTTCGTCGGGATCCGACGCGACAATCCAGCGCTTGGCGACCTGTTCGATGGGCAGCGCATCGGCGGCCTTCTCCATCTCGATCGGGTCGTTGATGCTGTGCTTCTGCTCGGCGGTCAGCGACAGCGGCGCCCAGAACCTCGTGTTCTCGAGTGCTTTCGTGGGATCGGGATCGTAGGAGATCTTGATCTCGATCATCCGATCGATGCTGTCGGGGTCGCGGTCGGCGGCCTCGGCGCCCTCCTTGACGGCGGGGATGAGCTTGTCCTTGTACAGTTCCTCACCCTTGCCGGACGTGCAGATGAAGCCGTCGCCCGCGCGGCCGGCGTACTTGGCCACCTGGGGGCCGCCCGCGGCGATGTAGATCGGGATGCCGCCGTCGGGAACGTCGTAGATCGACGCTCCCTTGGTGCGGTAGTACTCGCCCTCGAAGTCGACCCGGTCCCCCAGCCACAGCTCCCGCATCAGCTTGATCGACTCGCGCAGGCGGGCGTAGCGCTCCTTGAACTCGGGCCACTCGCCCTCGTACCCGGTGGCGATCTCGTTGAGCGCCTCGCCCGTGCCGACGCCCAGGAAGATCCGGTCCGGGTAGAGACACCCCATGGTCGCGAACGCCTGGGCGATGACGGCGGGGTTGTAGCGGAACGTCGGCGTCAGCACGGATGTGCCGAGGACCACGCGCTTGGTTCGCTCGCCCACCGCGGTCATCCATGCCAGCGAGAACGGGGCGTGGCCACCCTCGTGACGCCACGGCTGGAAGTGGTCGCTGACGGTCGCGCTGTCCATGCCGTGCTCTTCGGCGGCGACGCCGAGCTCGACGAGTTCACGCGGGGCGAATTGCTCCGCCGACGCCTTGTATCCGAGTTTCAGTTCAGGCACGTCTCATTTCTACCGTTGCGAGTGAGTGATCTCTAGTGGTCACGCGACTCGCACCCCATCTCGGGGTTGTTCCCCGGCCGGGTGGCCGGTTCCCTTCCGCGCTTCACGGCCACCAGCCCGGCTAGGCCGGGTCTTACGGTCGGCTCCGCGCTTGACGGCGGCCCCGACTGGGCCGACGACGCTAGCAGTGTCCTCGTAGCGTGCGAGGTTGATAGATGCGTTGTCGTCGCGCTGGTGGGGCGCTGCCGAACAACGGTCACATTGCCAATGTTGGGCCCATCCGATGTCCTGCACATGCCCGCAGGCATGGCAGGTTTTCGACGACGGGAACCAGCGGTCAGCAATGACGAGCTGCGACCCGCACCCGAGCTCGCCCGGCCCGGATGAGGCGTTCGATGCCGCGGGTGTTCTCGTGGGTGCGGACAGTACCGATCACCGGCAGCGTGAGGTGCCTGCGGTCGGGCTCGACCCGCATCGCGCCGGTGGTGAAGCACACCCGGTCGCTGTCGCGGCCTTTGCGTTTGAACCGCGGGAACCCGACCCGTTTCCCAGCGCGCTTGCCAGCACGAGAGCTCTGCCAGTTCCAGTAGGCGTCCACCGCGCCCCTGATGCCGTCGGCGTAGGCCTCCTTCGAGCATTCGTGCCACCACACCTGCCCGGTCTCAGCGTTGACACACACCTCGTCTTTTACGGTGTTCCAGCGTTTCCGCAGCACCCGAAGGGACGGCTTCGCGGTCTCTACCCTGGCCGTGTGCCACGCTTCGATATCGGCCTTCAGGGTGGCCACAGTCCAGTTGTATGCCTTGCGCCGCGCGCCGAAATGCCTTGCCAGCGAACTGGCTTGATCCTCGGTCGGGTCCAGCGTGAACCGAAACGCTTGCACACACCAGCCGTCAGGAACGTCAAACTTCGCCATCAGGGCGCACCCCGCTCCTCGGTCGCTGCGCCAACTGCCAGTGCATGCTTGGCGCGCGGTTCCCAGCGGCCCCCGTGCCGCACAGCCGAGCCCACATCCAGGCCAGAACCTCGGTCACATCCCGCACGAGGTGACCCACTCCCCGGGCGGGTACCGGCAACAGTCCAGCGCCAAACCAGCAACACGCAGGCGCGCGCGCAACACCGTAGGGCTCAGCCCACACCCCCAGATTCATACACTCGTTCCTACAGCACACCATCGACAACTACCGACCACTCAACCCGCAACACCTGGCTGTTCTTCTGCCTAGACTCGCGGCATGGCAGCAGTCCTGGAGGCCATCACAGACAGCGTCCATTTCGCCTATACCGATCTCGTCAACTGGACGCTGGTCACCGACGGTGACGGCGTCATCCTGATCGACGCCGGGTTCCCCGGCAGCCGCGACGACGTGGTGGCGTCGCTGCGCGAGCTGGGCTTCGGCGTCGACGATCTGCGAGCGATCCTGCTGACGCACGCGCACATCGACCACTTCGGCTCGGCCATCTGGTTCGCGAAAACCCATGGCACACCGGTTTATTGCCACGCCGCCGAGGTCGGACACTCCAAGCGGGAGTACCTGGAGCAGGCGTCGCCGCTCGACATCGCCAAACACATCTGGCAACCGCGCTACGCGGCGTGGTCGGTGGCGATCACCCGTAAGGGGGCGCTGACCCACGACGGCATCCCCAGCACCCAGGCGCTGACCGAGGACGTCGCCGCCGGCCTGCCGGGCACGCCTATGGCGATTCCCACCCCCGGGCACACCGGCGGACACTGCTCGTTCGTGGTGGACGGGGTGCTGGTCAGCGGCGACGCTTTGGTCACCGGCCACCCCCTGCTGTCGCGCGACGGCCCGCAACTCCTGCCGGGGCTGTTCAACCATGACCAGGACGGGTGTGTGCGCAGCCTGGCCGCCCTGGGGCTGCTCGACACCGAGGTGCTGCTTCCGGGTCACGGCCCGGTGTGGCGCGGTTCGATCCGTGAAGCCTCCGAGAAAGCCGCAGCGAAGGCGCGCGCCCGCTAGACGAGGGTGTTGTAGCCGAACAGGAACATGGCGGTCAGGCACAGGCCGCAGGCGACCACGATGGTGGGCATCAGGATCATGCTGTCGAGTTCGTCGTCGTCGAGCACTTCACCCTCGAAACGTCCGAACAGCACACGCGCGACGCCGGTCCTGCGGAAGGTGCGCACCATCGCCCGCACCGATCTGGTGTCGCGCCTGCGGCCGAAGAAGACGCGCGATGCGAAGCCGATGACAAGTGTCAGCACGGCGGCAGCCAGAAGCAGCCATCCAACCGTCGTCTGTGACAAGGACACATCCACCCCCGGTGTCCGTCGACACCTGAGGGCCAGCCTATAGGCCGAGGTGTTCGCGCAGCGTATGCCCGGAGTATTCGGTGCGAAACGTGCCGCGCTCCTGCAGCAGCGGGACGACCTTGTCGACGAAGTCGTCGAGCCCGCGCGGTGTCAGGTGGGGCACCAGGATGAAGCCGTCGCAGGCGTCGGACTGGACATGCAGGTCGATCTCGTCGGCGACCTGTGCGGGGGTGCCGACGAACTGCTGGCGACTGGTCACCGCGATGATCAGTTCACGGATGGACAGGTTGTCGGCTTGCGCGCGCTGCCGCCACGCGGCGGCGACGGCGTTGGGATCACCGTGGCGCACGCGCCCCTGTGTGATGGTCGGGTCGTCGGCCGGTTCGACGTCGGGAAGCGGGCCGTCGGGGTCGTAGGCGGACAGGTCGCGCTGCCAGACCTGCTCGACCATCGCGATCGCCGTCGGTCCGCTGACTTGCTGCAACCGGATGTGCCGGGCTTTGTCCGCCGCTTCCCCGGGGGTGTCGCCGAGGACGAACGTCGCCGCCGGGAAAACCTTGAGCCGGTCGGGATCCCGGCCGTAGGACACCGCGCGGGCCTTGACGTCGGCGTAGTACTGCTGCCCGGCCTCGAGCGCAGAGTGCAGGGTGAACAGCGCGTCGGCGTGCTTGGCGCCGAACGCACGACCGTCGGCCGAATCGCCGGCCTGCAGCAGCACGGGATGACCCTGCGGTGCGGGCGGTAGGGTGGCGACACCGCGCACGTCGAACTGCGGCCCGCGGTGTTCTACGACGCGAATGCGGCTGGGATCGACGTAGATACCGTTCTCACGGTCGGCGACGATGGCGTCGGACGACCAGCTGTCCCAGAACTCGCGCGCGACGGTGATGAACTCCTCGGCCCGCTTGTAGCGGTCGGAGTGGTGGAGGAACCCGCCGCGGCGGAAGTTCTCTCCGGTGAACGCGTCGGATGAGGTGACCATGTTCCAACCGGCGCGGCCGTCGGACAGATGGTCGAGCGTGGCGAATTGCCTTGCCACCTCGAATGGTTCATTGAACGTGGTGTTGATGGTCCCTGTCAGCCCGAGGCGCTCGGTGACCGCGGCGAGCGCGCCGAGCACGGTGAATGTGTCCGGTCGACCGACGACGTCGAGGTCGTGGATGCGCCCGCGATGCTCGCGCAACCGCAGGCCCTCGGCGAGGAAGAAGAAGTCGAACATCCCGCGCTCGGCGGTCCGCGCGAGGTGGACGAAGGAGTCGAACTCAATCTGGCTGCCAGACTCGGGATCCGACCACACCGTGGTGTTGTTGACCCCGGGAAAATGGGCGGCGAGGTGGACCGGCTTGCGGTGGGTGCCTTCTCGCGCGGTCACAGGCTCCACCTCTTGGCCAACAGCTCATGGGACCGCAACCGGTCGCTGTGGCTGTGCGTGACGGAAGTGACGACAAGCTCGTCGGCCTCCGTGACGCGCTGCAGGGTTTCCAGCCCGGCCGCGACCTCATCGGGATCACCGACGAATTGCGTTGCGGTGCGGTCCTTCACAAGCTCGCGCTGTTCGTGGGACAGCGGCGGGACGGTGTCGGGATTCGGGTAAGGGACGGCGCCGTCACCCGCGCGAATCGAATACACCCAATGGCCGTAGCTGGATGCCAGCCGGTGCGCGGTCTCGCTGTCGTCGGCGACGACGACGTCGGCGGACACCACCACGTACGGTTCGGCCAGCGCATCCGACGGCTGGAACGCGGCGCGGTAAACCTCGACCGCGTCCAACGCCGTCGCCGGGGTGATGTGATAGCTGGCCACGAACGGCAGGCCGCGCCCACCGGCGACCTGTGCGCTCTGCCCCTTACTGCTGCCGAAGACCCACGGTGTCAGCGCCGACCGCTCGCCGGGCGTGGCATGCGCGTCGACGTCACCGATCAGATAGCTGCCGTCGAGCAAGGCCAGGATGTCGTCGACCTGATCGGCGAAATCCGGCGCGACGGCCTCGGGCTGTTGCAGGACAGACATTTTCGCGCGCAGCCGGGGATTACGCATCAGCGCGCTCACGTCGAACGGCGGGGGGACGATGACGCCGCCGACGTCGCGCCATTCGGTCGGGTGCTCGGCCTTCGGCTTCGACGCCGCGTCCTCGAGCGCCTCCCTGCGCCGCTGGCCGGAACGTCCCACCCCCAGGTCGATGCGACCGGGATGGAACGCGTCGAGCGTGCCGAAGCTCTCGACCACCGCGACGGAGGTCGTCTGACCGAGTTGCACTGCGGCGGCACCGACACGAATCCGGCTGGTGGCAGCGGCGATCTGGCCGATCAGGACGGCCGGTTGCGAGCTGGCGACCGCGACGAAATGGTGCTCGGCGAGCCAGTAGCGTTTGTATCCCCAGTCCTCGGCGTGCTGTGCGAGGTCGACGGTGTTACGCAATGCCATTGCGGCGTCGCAGCCTTCGCTGATCGGGGCCAGGTCGAGAATCGACAGTGGGACGGTCACGCGTTCCCCGCCTTTGCGTAGCGGTTGACGGCGACCGGCAGCCCGAGGCGGTCGCGCAACGTCTCACCGTCGTCGTACGCCGTGCGGAACAGCCCCGCCCGCTGCAGAACCGGCACCACCTCGTCGACGATGGCCGGCAGGTCGGTGGCGTTGACGGCGGGCCGCAACCGTATCCCGTCGGCGCCTTGGTGATGCCAACGCACGATGAGGTCCACCAGGTCGGCGGGCGTGCCGTCGAATACCAGCGCATCCGAACGCGGGTCGGTGACACCGGAGAAGGAGACGAACACATCGGCGTAGACCTTGAGGTCGGCGCCACCCGCCTGCGCCACCTCACCGAGGATGGACGTCAGCGAGCTGTCGTCCCTCGGTGTGATGAAGACCAAATCCACGCTACGAGCGGCGAATTCGTAGATCGGTCGGGCGTGCGCCAAGGCGGCGACGACAGGCTGTCCCTGCGGTGGGCGCGGGGTGATCGACGGCCCCTTGACCGAGAAGTGCCTGCCGACGAAGTCGATGTAGTGCAGCTTGTCCCGGTCGACGAATCGGCCGCTGTCGACATCGCGGATGGCGGCGTCGTCCTCCCAGCTGTCCCAGAGTCGGCGCGCGACCTCGACGGCGTCGGAGGCCTCGTCGAACAGGTCGACGGCGCCGACGTCGCGGCGGCCGAACAACTCGGCCTCGTGGGGGGTGCCGCTGACTCTGACCTGCCAGCCCGCCCGTCCGTGGGAGACGAAGTCAAGCGTGGCAATCGCTTTGGACACATGAAACGGTTCGGTGTGGGTGACGGTCACAACCGGGATGAGTCCGATGTGGTGGGTCACCGGCGCCACCCGGGACGCAACGAGGACGGCATCGGGTCGTCCTGCCAGCCAACGTGGTTCGATCTCGGCACGTCGCCGCCGTTGCAGGCTGAGTGCGTCGTCGAAGGTCACGAAGTCCAGCAGCCCACGCTCTGCCGTTACGGCCAGGCTGGACCAGTAGCGGCCGCTGGTAACGGGCTCGGCGTCCGGTGTGTGGCGCCACGCCTCCGGGTGCCAGCCGTAGCCGTCGAGCGCGATGCCCAGGTGCAGGTGCCCGGTCATCGCAGCGTCTTCTCGAAGGCGACCGGATAGGCCTCGCCCTTGGTGGGAAGCGGCCCGGCCAGCCTCGTGTATCCCGACGACAGGTACAGCCCTTCGGCCTCCGGCTGGCGGTCTCCGGTCGTCAGGTAGGTGCGGCGATACCCTCGCGCGGCGGCCTCGCGCTCCAGTTCGGCGAGCACCGCTTTCGCGTAACCCCGCCGCCGGTACCGGCTGTCGGTCCACATGCGTTTGAGCTCAGCCCTGGTGGCGTCGAACCGTCTGAACCCGCCTCCGGTGACGGGCTGCCCGTCGATAAGACCGATCAGCAGCGCGCCGTCCGGTGCCGTGAAGTCTTCGGCCGGGTACTCCTGGAGCAGCCAATTCATGACCGACTGCGCCGTGCCTCCGTACCGGGAGGCGTACTCGACGGCGAGTTCCGCGAGCAGCGGTGCGGCCAACGGATCGTCCAGTCCTACCGCCACGAAGCGCAGCTCATCAAGTGTCGGCATGGTCATCACCTAACTTTCTAACGCACGCCGCGTGCCTGCATTCCGGCGCCGCAGATTCGCTCACGCTGATCGAAACTAAGCGCTAGTCGCTGCAGCGAGTGCCTATTCTCGAGCGCCTATTCTTTGGCCATGCCATCGAGCGTGTCGGGGAAGGTCGCATTCGTCACCGGCGGCGCGTCCGGCATCGGCGCCGCGCTCACCACCGAACTGGTCGGTGGCGGCGCGGAGGTCTGGATCGCCGATCGCCAGATCAACCTTGCACAGGAATTGGCGCAACGCCTCAGCAGTGATGGCGCCAGGGCGCACGCGATCGAACTCGATGTGCGTGACTACCCGTCGTTCGAGCGCGCGGTCGCCGAGGCGGTGCGGCAATCGGGGCGGGTCGACTATCTGTTCAACAACGCCGGCATCGGGGTCTCCGGTGAGATCGACTCGTACTCGCTCGACGACTGGAACGACGTCTTCGACGTGAACCTGCGCGGCGTGGTGCACGGCATCCAAGCGGTTTATCCGGTGATGATCCGTCAGCGGTCGGGCCACATCGTGAACACGGCCTCGATGGCCGGCCTGACCACCACTGTCAGCCAGGCGAGCTACACCGCCTCCAAACATGCCGTCGTCGCGATCTCGAGGACGCTGCGGGTTGAGGCCGAGCGTCACGGCGTCCAGGTCTCCGCGCTGTGTCCGGGCGTGATCCGAACCCCGATCCTCACCGGCGGCGAATACGGACGCATCAACCAGCCCGGCGTCAGCCGCGAGGACTTCCTCAAGTCATGGGAGCAGATGCGGCCGATGGCACCCGACAAGTTCGCCGAGCGCGTCGTTCGTGCCGTGCTACGCAACGAGGCCATCATCGTGGTGCCTGCGTGGTGGAAGGCGTGGTGGTACCTGGAGCGACTCTCGCCTGCGCTGACGCTGCGACTTTCGAAGGTGTTGCTCAAGCGGGCGCGCGAAATGGGTTCGGGCTCAGCCTAAAACGGAGGTGGGTCCGTATTGCTTTGTTCGCGTTCGGCTTTGATGCGTGCGGCGCGATCGGCGGTGCGGGGGCGGCTGCGGCGGGGCATCTTGAGTCCGCGACCATCCGCCGGTGCTGGCTGAATGCCCGGCGGGGGCGGCAATTCAGCGGTGGCGGTGTCGGCGTCGGGGAAGAAACTTCGACAGCCGGGGTGGGTGGTGTGGGTGCGGCCGGTGGGCGACGTCCACACCGCGGCGCCATCCGCACGCAGGGTCAGCGTCCAGTCGCATTACATCTGCCTGGGCCTGCCATCCCGCAAGACAGGCCGTTCGCGGGCTTGCGGGAAATTATGGCGTTGGCTGCACGGCTGGTGTCACACTTTGCCGTGACTTCAGAGAAATCGCCCCTGGTCCTACTGCATTCCGCAACCGCCTCGGGCCGCATCTGGCAGGACATTGTTCCGCTGGTGTCGGAGCATCACGATGTTCACGCGCCGACTCTCCTCGGGCATCGCGGCGGCCCTGCCATCCAGAGCCGTCCGGCGGGGGTTAGCGACATGGTGGACGCGGCGGAACACTATCTGGACGAGCATGGTCTGGCGCGACCGCATCTCGCCGGGAACTCTCTGGGCGGATGGGTGGCCATCGAGTTGGCACGGCGTGGGCGCGCCGCGAGCGTGTGCGCCTTCTCCCCGGCGGGCTTCTGGTGGGACAGCGATTCTCATAAACAAGTCCTCGGAAAGATACGCAGGCTCCGCGCGCTAATCCGCGTCGCCCGTCCGATGGCGCCGCTCAGTCTCAGGTTCGCAGTAGTCCGCCGCCTCGGTTTCCGTGACGGCGCGTGTCACGGCGACCGCCTTAGCGCCGCGAGGATGTTGGAGGTGATGGACGATTCCAACGACTGCCCGTTCATGGATCACTATTCCCCCGACGAGCAGGCCGAGCCGCTGGACCCGTTGCCGTGCCCGGTCACTCTGGCCTGGGCCCAGTTCGACCGACTCGCTCCGGCCGCGACGCACGGCCAGACTGCCCGCGAACGCCTGCCCGGCGCTACGTGGGTGCTCTTGCCCGGCGTCGGACACCTTGCGATGGTCGACGACCCCGACCTGGTGGCGCGCACCATCCTGGCCGTGACGGGCGCGGGGTGAGTCCTGCGTCCTTTACGGCTGCTGGCAGCGATTGCGTGAAAGACACGCTGATTCCCAGTCGTGGATAGCGAACTAGCAGCGATCGGATGAGTCGATGCGCTTGCGGGCCGGCTTATGTAAGACTTTCGCGCATGCCTTCTGGACGGTCCGGCCGTTGTGCTCCTGCACGGCCTCAACGCATCTGAAAACGCATGGCAAGATGTCGTCCCACTTCTTCGTAGCTATCACGAGGTTTACGCACCTACCGCGATAGGGCACCGTGGCGGACCGCCTGTACAGCGACGACCAGCCACGATTGGCGACGTCGTCGACTGGGTAGAAGGCTACCTGGACGAACAGGACCTACAACAACCTCATCTCGTCGGCCACTCGATGGGCGGTTTTGTGGCCATCGAATTAGCACGGCGCGGTCGAGCGGCAACTGTCTGCGCGATTTCACCAGGCGGTTTCTGGTCGTCCGGTGATGGATTTCGGGAACAGACCATGGGCAAGGCACTTAGCGGCGCCGCGATGGCTCGCCTTCTGCGGCCCATCACTCCCTTTGTCCTGAAGTCGTCGACGATGCGTCGGCTCTGGTTTCAGGGAAGCGCCGCGGTCCACGGGGACCGAATAACTGCCGAGCGGGGCGTTGAGATCATCGACGACTACCTCGCGTGCACGATCGGCAAAGAGATCTTCTCGACCGACGATCAGCAGATCGCACCGCTCGACCCTCTGCCATGCCCGATCACTCTGGCATGGGCGGAGAAGGACGCCTTGATTCGCGTCGCCTGGTACGGCCAGAATGCGCGTGAGCGCCTACCGCAGGCGACGTTCGAGATTCTCCCCGACGTTGGGCACGACGCAATGATGGACGACCCATCCCTCGTCGCACGCACCATCCTTGCCTGCACAGGCGCCGTGAAGAATTGAAAGAAGTAATCGGGCAGGTCGGCTGAGTCGAACGTCTTGATCCGTTGGTGTTTGCGAATTGGCTGAATACACTTTAGTTCCAGCTTGTTGCATGACACCGAATCTAGACCCGTTCCTCGGCTTACACTTCCGCAGTGTTCTCGGAGACGCGCTATGCGCTCAACGGGGACTTGCGCGTCGCCTATCGCGCGTCACGCGAAGGCCCGCGCGACATCGTGGTCGTCCCGAACTGGTTCACCTGCTGCGAGCATCTACCAGAGCTACCGTCCATTCAGGGGTGGGTCGAGGCGATGAGGTCGCTCGGTCGACTCATCTTCTTCGACCAGCCGGGCACGGTGCGTCCGATCCCGTCACGCCGGGCGCGCCGACAACGTTGGAGCAGTGGTCCGACAGCATCACCGCGGTGCTCGACGATCTCGGGAGTCGCGAAGCGGTACTCGTCGCGTCGAACGCCGCATTCGCGACAGCGGCGCTCTTCGCAGCAACACATCCGTCCCGCACCACCGCGCTGATCGCACTTGAGGTCTATCCGATCGCTGGCTGAACGCACTGATGGGCCCACGCCGGAGGAATTCTTCGATGCCATGGTCGCCGTGTGGGGAACGGGCCAGTTCGAGCATGCCCTCAATCCGGACATGCCGTGGAACGAGGAGATCCGGGCTACCTGGGCTCGAATGGAACGCCTGCGGCGAGCCCACGGACCGTTGCTCTCAGGATGCCGCTCGTGTCCGAATTGGATGTGCGGGCGGTGCTTCCGACAATTCGCGTGCCCACCCTCGTCGTCCAGCACACCGACGACCCAATCATCCCGCCCGAGTAAGGGCAAGGACGTCGCCGATCACATACCGGGCGCGAAATATGTTGAGCTGCCAGGGCGCAACGTGTACCACTTCGTCGAACCTTGGAGGCCGTCGTTCCAGGAGATCGCCGAGTTCCTCACCGGTGAGCAGGCAGACGTGGCCGACGATCGGGTTCTGGCCACGGTGCTTGTTCACCGACATTGTGGACTCGACGCGGCGCGCCGCGGAGATGGGCGACCGCGACTGGCATGCGTTGCTTGATGCGCACGACGCCGTCGTCCGCGTCGCAGCTGGCACGCTTTCGAGGCCGCGAGGTGAACACCTCAGGAGACAGCTTCCTCGCGATGTTCGACGGCCCGCAGCGAGCGATCCGCTGCGCCATGGCAATTCGTGACGCGGTGCAGTCGCTCGGCATCGAGGTGCGCGCCGGGTTGCACACCGGCGAGTGCGAGGTCCGCGGCGACGACATCGGCGGCATCGCCGTGCACATCGGTGCTCGCGTCAGCGCGCTGGCAGGAGCCAACGACGTGCTGGTGTCCAGCACGCTGCGCGACCTCGTGATCGGGTCAGGGCTCGAGTTCGAAGACCGCGGCGCTCACGAGCTGAAGGGTGTGCCCGGCGACTGGCATCTCTTCGCCGTCGCCTCTGCCTAGATGCCCGACCGCTCGGGTCTAGAACGGCGGTGGTTTGTTGCGTTCGGCGGCCCCGGGTTCGTTGAGGCGGCGTTGGTCGGCAATGGCTTTGGCGCGTTTGTTGGGTTCGGGTCTGCTTGCGGCGCGGCATCATCAGCCCGCGACTAGTGGCGCCGGTGGGGGTATCGCCCGGTGTGTCGCGTGTGATGACCGCTGCGGTGGGCTGGCATAGGCGCGAGAACAACAGCCGACTGCCCGGATGGGTGGTGTAGCTCTGCCCTTGCGGTGAGGTCCTTATCCCGGTGGCCCGTAGTCGACTGACGGCGGCTCGGGAATTACCTTGCAGTCCAGGTCGAACCGATCAATGACTTCCTGCACCTGTTCGAAGCGCTTCATGTCCCACACTGGCGGGGCCACCCCGGCCTCGGGCTCGTCGCCACCCTTGGTGAAGACTTCCTCGGGGCCGCCCGGGCTGTACATAAAGAGCAGCTTCGCGGTGTGCAGACCGGTATTCCTGAAACGGTGCCGGTTGCCACGGGGCACAAATATGAAGTCCCCGGGGCGGGCCGTGAAGACCCGGTCGCCAGTGAGGAGCTCCAGCTCGCCGTGCACCAGATAGAACGCTTCGTCCGAGCGGTCGATGGACGTGGGCAATTGGACCGCCGCCGGGGGGCACGGAGGCTTCGACGAACCCGAATGAGCCGTTTGTCGTAGTTGCGCTCACCTTCATCGTGTACACATCACCGGCCGACCCATTTGGTGACGCCCGTACCAGCCGGTACATACAGGCAATCGTTCTGCGGGTTTGGGGCCTCGGCGGGGTCCGGGACGGGCGTGGTAAGAGACACCCCCAAGCCTCCTCACAGTGGGCCTGCTTGGCGCGTCTCAGACTACCGGGGCAGTTGCCACGGGCACGGCGCTTTGTCGACCGCAGCGCCGACAGGCGATCATCTGCGCCGTCGGGGAGTTGGTGGTCTCGCCAGCCCCAGGATGTTTTGAGCAGGTGGTGGCACCGACTACGCGAAGAACATTCTAAGGGGATCGTGGGTCGCCGCCGACCCATAGCGGGAAGGTGCCGCTGACCGGCTGGGTCGTCGGTCGTTCGGCACGCGCGAATGCCCCAGCGCTCAATTTGGCGATTCATACTGGCTCCACAGCCACATGAGAGAGGGAGAGGCATCATGACCAGCCAGCCCGAACAGTACGACGTTGATGTCTTCGACTCGAATTCGATGGACTGGCTAGAGCTCCCGATCGAACAGATCGGCAGAAGTCTGTCGCTCAAGCCATTCACGTTCGACCCCGACACCGGGATGTCCTGCATGCTTTTGCGTTACGACGCCGGGTTCATCAACCCGTGGCATACCCACGACTGCGCGCACGGCATGTTCGTGTTAAGCGGGACCTTGCGCACCAACAAGGGGGATTTCGGGTCGGGGAGTTTTGTCTGGTTCCCCGAGGGCATGACGATGTACCACGGTGCAACCGAGGACAGGGACTGTCTCATGCTTTTCATCACGAACAAGCCGTTCAATATTCGCTACACATTCGAGGATGAACCGAGCGGAAGCGAAGCCGAGCGACTGGGCCGGGAGAAGGCATGCCTGTGCTCGATGGCTTCGGTAACCTGACGCGGGCCGCCGACGTCTTGCGAAGCAGCTGTTTGTGGCACAGACAGGCCAGGTTCGACGGATGCGTGGCACCGATCGGATACGGGATGACGTGGTCGATGTCGCAGAACTCGGCGGGCATCGTGCAGCCGGGGAAGCGACATGTCAGATCCGGGCGCGGACGTGTCGGGCCAGTGATCCAAACCCTGACGACCAAAGCCCCACTACCCAAGCGTGCACGTTCACATGAGGTAACGAATCCGCCTTCGCGCGCATCTTGACATGGGGCAACAGGACAAGGCCGAACCTTGCCACCTGTGGACGAATCACCAAGTGGGGATAACCGCCTCCAAGCGCCCTTTCCCCGTAAACTTGACACCTGTAAAGTTCAGCCGCATGGACAACATCCGGGGCAAGACCATCGCGATCACCGGCGCCGCCCGCGGCATCGGATATGCGACCGCGAAGGCGCTGCTGGCCCGCGGCGCGCGGGTGGTCATCGGTGACCGCGACGTCGCCCTGCAGGAGTCGGCGGTCGTGCAGCTCACCAAGCTCGGCCAGGTCTCGGGCTATCCGCTCGACGTCACCGATCGCGAATCCTTCTCGACGTTCCTCGAAAAGGCGCGCACCGACGGCGGCGGTCACGTCGACGTCCTGATCAACAACGCAGGCGTGATGCCGATCGGCCCCTTCCTCGACCAGTCGGAGGCGGCCATCCGGTCCTCGATCGAGGTGAACCTGTACGGCGTGATCACCGGCTGTCAGTTGGTGTTGCCCGACATGGTGGCCCGCCGCAGCGGCCACATCGTCAACATCGCGTCACTCGCGGGCATGCTGGCCGTGCCGGGACAGGTTGTCTACGCCGGCACCAAGTTCGCGGTCGTCGGTCTGTCTTCCGGGCTGTCCGACGAATTCGCGCCACAGGGCGTCGAGGTGAGCTGTGTGATGCCGACGTTCACCAACACCGAGTTGGTCGCAGGCACCCACACCTCCGCGGCGCAGAAACCGGTGGAGCCCGAGGACATCGCGGCGGCCGTGGTCAAGGTGCTGGACAGGCCGAGGACGCTGGCGTCGGTACCGCCGTGGGGGCGATTCTTCGGTGCGATCACGCCGATGCTGTCGGCGAAGGCACGTCGCTGGACGTCGCACAAGATGGGCAACGACACGGTCTTCCTGTCCTTCGACACCAAGGCGCGGCAGGCCTACGAGCAGCGCGCGCAGGCCGCACAGGGCGTCCTCGAGGGCCCCGAGAAGGGCTAGCCGAACTCCGGAAGCGGATATCCCAGACGGTACGCCTCGATCACCTCGATGTGCTCGAACAACTCCTCGAGGTCGAACTGGTAGTCATCGGCGGTGCCCACGAACACGACGTGTGCGACCTCCGTACCGTCGTCAGACGTCATCGCGATCGTCGTCACCGGCACGACGTCCTCGTCGTCGGGCACCTCGGCCGTCGACGGAATGAAGTACCACAACGCGGACTCCACGTCGGAGAGCTCTTCGTCGAACACCCAGCCGCGCTCGGTGATTCGCTCGTCGAACTTCTCGAGGTCCGCGGCCAGCTCGATGTCATCGGACAGTCCGTCGAGAACCGTCGCCGGTATCCACCGCCCGTCCTGGGCCGCCCGCCGTTTCTTGCGGCGCGCCTGCTTCGCCTGTGACCGCCGGGACACCCTAGCCCAGTGCCTGGTCGAGATCGCCGATGACATCCTCGGTTCCCTCCAGCCCCACCGAGATTCGCACCACCCCGTCGCCGAGACCGATCGCGGCGCGGCCATCCGGACCCATCGCCCGGTGCGTGGTGGTGGCCGGATGGGTGATCAACGACTTGGAGTCGCCGAGGTTGTTCGAGATGTCGATGATCCGTAGCTTGTCGAGAACCTCGAACGCCCGCTCCTTGGTGCCGCCCTCGAGCTCGAACGTGACAACCGTTCCGCCGCCGGTCATCTGGCGCTTGGCCAAGTCGTACTGCGGATGCGACTCCAGAAACGGGTAGCGCACCCAGCTCACCGCGGGGTGGCTCTCGAGGAACTCTGCGACCCGCTGCGCCGACGCATTGCTGTAGTCGACGCGGACGGCCAACGTCTCCAGCCCCTTGAGCATTACCCAGGCGTTGAACGCGCTCATCGCGGGACCTGTGTGGCGCATCAGCTTCTGCACCGGTTCGTCGATGTACTGCTTGTCACCCAGGATCGCCCCGCCGAGCACGCGGCCCTGACCGTCGATGTGCTTGGTGCCCGAGTAGACAACGACGTCGACTCCCAACGGGAAGCCCTGCTGCAGTAGCGGCGTGGCGAACACGTTGTCCAGCACCACTTTTGCGCCAGCACCATGCGCGAGGTCGCACACCGCGGCGATATCCACCAGCGACTGCATGGGATTGGACGGGGTCTCGAAGAACACGGCCTGGGTGGGCACCGACAGCGCCTCTTCCCACTGCGACAGATCGTCACCGTCGACGAACACCGTCTCAACACCCCAGCGCGGCAGGATCTCGTTGCACACCACGAAGCAAGATCCGAACAGGCTGCGTGCAGCGACCAACCGGTCCCCGGCGGCCAACAGCGCGCCCAGTGACGTGAACACCGCCGCCATTCCCGTGGCCGTCGCGAAGCACGCAGGCGCACCCTCCATCAGCCGCAGCCGCTCCTCGAACATCGAGATCGTCGGGTTGCCGTAGCGGGAGTAGACATAGCGGTCGATGTCTCCGGTGAACGCCTTCTCCGCCTCGGCCGCCGACGAGTAGACATACCCCGACGTGAGGTACATCGCCTCCGCGGTCTCCTCGAACCCCGACCGCAGCAGGCCGCCGCGCACTCCGATGGTCGCCTGGCTCACGCCGTCGGGCAGTTCGGCCGGCCGGCGTACCGACGGCACCTGATCGTCGGAGCCGGGGCTCATGCCTCGACTCCCACTCGTCCCCTGCCCTGCGGGCGTGGGCCCACCGGTCCTCGCTTCGCGCGGGAGCTTGCGGGTCGCGCCATCGACCTGAGCCTCGCTGCGATTGGATGTCGCCGCCGGGGCGGCTCCGTGATTGGATGTCGCCGCCGGCGCGGTCGGATGTCGCCGCCGGGCGGCTCCGTGATCCTCACTCGCGATCGTCTTCGGGTGCTCATGACTGCCTCCAGGGCAGCCCGACGGCCTTCCAGCCGGTGCCGCCTCGGTGCCTGTGCTCGTCGAGATTGCCTTCGAAGCCGTCCAGCACGTTGTAGGACGGCGCGATCCCCGCCTCGGTTGCCGCCTCGGCAGCGCCGATGGAGCGGTTGCCGGAGCGGCACAGGAACACCACGGGCCGTCCGCTGCTGGCGCGTGGGCTCACAGCCGGCGTAACGCCTGCGGCCTTCAGATCGTCGACGAAGTCCTCATTGTGCTTGCCGTCGGCGCTGTTCCATTCGATGTAGACGACCTCCCGGTCGAGGCTCGAGAGGTCGGGCACCCCGACGAAGCGCCATTCGGCGTCCGTACGACAGTCGACCAGCACGGCCTCGGGGTCATCGACGAGCAGCTTCCAAGCCTCCTCAGGCGTGATGTCTCCGGCATAGCTCACGGACGTGAGTGTCCCACAGCTAGCCGGGGCCGGGTGCACAGACCTTCCATGCCCCGTCCTCGCGCATGAACGTTGTTTCGACGCCGGTTTTGGTGTCCGGCGCCTTATCGAAATGGTAGGTCACCTTGGCGGTGGCGCGATCACCGTCGACCGCCACACCCGTGACATCGTCGACGAACCGCTCCCCGTGCTGAGCAACCGAATCGCTCTGCTGGGCAAGGATATCGGCCTCGTTGGCGTGTTCGGCAGCGCATGTGAAGCCACGGAAGTCGGCGTAGTTCCGCCGCTGCAGCGCATCGTTCTGTCCGACCGCCGCCCGCGCGACCTGTTGATCGGCGGGAAGTTCGTCGTCGCCGAAGAAATTCAACAAACCGATAGCAATCACGACGATCACAATGATTGCCAACGCGGCCAGAAACGGTGTCGCCGTCGGCCGGTCAGCAGGCGTGGGTTCGGTCACCGGCTACCAGAGTTTGCGCAGGGCCGTGGAAACGCGGCGGGCCCGGTCCCTGGCGATGATCGGATCGGGGGCCGTCGCGAGTGCCACACCGAGCCGTCGCCGGGTGTCGCTTTCGTCCGGCCGGCCGTACAGGCGGACGTCGCTCTCCGCGACGGCGAGCGCCTCGCCCAGAATCGCGGACAGGTCGGCGCCGCCGCTGGCGGTCGCATCGGCACCGGCGTAGCTGACCTCCGCGGCGGCCGGCGAGATCATGATGGTGTCCACCGACAACCCGAGGATCGCGCGTGCGTGGAGTTCGAACTCCGAAAGTCGTTGCGAGCGCAGCGTCACGAGGCCGCTGTCATGCGGCCGCGGCCGCACGTGGTCGAAGTAGACCTCGTCGCCGCGCACAAGCAGTTCGACACCGAATACGCCACGCCCGCCCAGCGAGTTGACGATCCGCGCGCCGATCGACTTCGCGGCGTCCAGCGCCTCGGGTGACAACTGTTGGGGCTGCCAGGACTCCAGGACGTCGCCGTCGAGCTGGCGGTGGCCGATCGGCTCGCAGAAGTGGACCGTGGGTCCGGTCGACCCGGTGGTGCGGACGGTCAGCAGCGTGACCTCGAAGTCGACGTCGACGACCGCCTCGACCATTACCCGGTTGTGCGGAATCCGGCCGGCGGCCACAGCGCGCTGCCACGCAGGCTCGACGTCTTCGGGTCGCACCAGCACCGACTCACCCTCGCCGGGTTTCGCCGCGATCGGCTTGACGACCAGCGGGAAGCCGGCGTGCTCCGATACCGCGGTCAGCTCCTCGACGGAGCCGGCGAACCAGAACGGGGCGGTGGGCAGGCCGAGCTCGTCGGCGGCCAGCCGCCGCAGCCCCTCGCGGTCGAGGGACAGCCGAGTGCTGCGCGGGGTCGGGAACACTTCGACGTCGCCGCGCTCGGCAATCGCGATCAGCGCGTCCGCGGCGATCAGGTTCGCTTCGGCCACCACGTACCGCGGGTGTTCCTTCTCGATCACCGCGGTCAGCGCCTCGGCATCGTTCATCTTGACGACAGCGCATCGGTCGGCCACGCCGTGCGCGGGCGCATCCGCGTACCGGTCCACCGCGATGACGTCGGCACCGAGCCGCTGAAACGCCAGCGTCAGCTCCCGGCTCAATTCGCCCGAGCCAAGCAACATCACGGTGGTTCCCGCCGGGGCGGGAGGCTCTGCGGTGACAGCGGGCTCGAGCCCGGGTTCGGGTCCCGTCGCCGGCTCGTCGGGGTCGATCTGCGCTTCGGAGATACCAGTGCTCCTCACGTCCGCGGTGTCGCTCGTTTCACTCATCGCGCGTCCAGACTGCCAGAAGTCAGCCCACCCTGACGTCGATGTAGCACCACCGCCAGTTCTCGCCCGGCTCGACGGATCGCATCACCGGATGACCGGTCTGCCTGAAGTGTTCGCCGGCATGCTGGTGCGGGCTGGAATCGCAGCATCCGACGTGCCCACAGGTCAGGCACATGCGTAGGTGTGCCCAGGCGTCCTTGCCGTCCTCTTTGCAGTCCTCGCAATGTCCCGGCGTGCGCGGATCGGGCTCGGCGGCATCAGCCGCGGCGTCGAGGTGTTCACACGTATCGGGGACCGCGGAGGACTTCGCATCGCGCTCGCGTGATCTCCTCAGCATGCTGATCAAGGATACGGATCACGACACAGGAGGCTTGCGACGTGGGTGCATCACTGCTGGCGGTTCTGGTGCTGTCGATTCTCTTGGCCGCCGTGGCCCGGCGGTTCGACGTCTCCGCGCCCCTGGCGCTGGTCATCGCGGGACTTGCGGCCAGCAACATTCCCGGCCTACACGACGTCACGCTCGACCCCGAGCTTGTGCTGTACGTCATCCTGCCGCCATTGCTGTGGTCCGCCGGAACCGAGAGTAGCTATGTCGCGCTGCGCAAGAACCTTCGTCCCATCAGCCTTCTGGCGGTCGGTCTCCCGCTCGCCACGACGTTCGCGGTCGGATTCGTCGCCTACAAGACGGTTCCCGAGCTCACCGCGGCAGCGGCACTGACCCTCGGGGCGGTCGTGGCACCGCCCGATGCGGTGTCGGCAACCGCGATCGGCAGGCGGCTGGGACTGCCGCGAAGGACGATGATCCTGCTCGGCGGCGAGAGCCTGCTCAACGATGCGACGGCGTTGACCGCCTATAAGGTGGCACTGGCCGCCGCCATCGGAACTGCGGCGACGTGGGGCTCCGCGATCGGCACCTTCGCCCTGGCCGCGGCGGGCGGCGCCGCAGTCGGCGTCGCATTCGGTGCCCTGATCGCCTATATCCGGTCCCGCCTGGCCGATCCGGTGGTGGAGAGCGCGATCGGTGTCCTCGCCCCGTTCGTCATCTACTTCGTCGCGGAACTGATCCACGGCTCCGGGGTGATCGCGGTCGTGGTGGCGGCCCTCATCCTGGGCCAGCGCTCGGCACACGCCGGGTACGCGACGCGGCTGCAGGATTTCGCGCTGTGGCAGTCCGTCGTGCTGATCCTCGAGTCGTTCGCGTTCATGCTGATCGGCCTGCAGTTGCCCAAGGTGATCGGTGAGCTGGAGGGCATCCGCGCGTCGGTGCTCATCACGTCGTCAGTCGCCGTGTTCGTCACGGTGATCGGCGTGCGCATCGTGTGGGTGTACCTGTTCGCCTATCTGCCGCCGCTGCTGTTCCGACGGATCCGGGAGCGCGAACCGTCGCCGCCGCCTGCACAGGTGTTCGTCGTGGCGTGGGCGGGCATGCGCGGAGTGGTGTCTCTGGCCGCCGCGGCCGCTGTTCCGGATACGTTCCCGGGACGGCCGCATCTGATGTTCCTGACGTTCGTCGTCGTGGTGGGCACGCTGCTGTTGCACGGGCTGACGTTGCCGTGGGTCATCCGGCTGCTGCATGTCCAGGGCGACGACCCGCAACAGGACCAGCTCGCCGCGGTCCAGGCCCAGGACCGTGCGGCGCGTGCCGCAGCCGATCGCCTGGACGAGCTGGTGGCCGTCGCGCAGGCGAACTCAGACGTACCCGAGCGCGCGGCGGAGGTGCTGCGTCACTGGAACACCCGGCGCCTGAACAGCGCATGGGAACGGCTCGGGCGCACCGACGATGAGATCGGTGAGAGCCCGACCGCAGCCTTCCGGCGGTTGCGACTGGAAATGCTTGCGGCCGAACGCAAGACGTTCATCGAGGAGCGAGATGCCGGGCGCATCAACGACGAGGCACTGCGTTCGATGCTGCACGGACTGGACCTTGAGGAGGCGACACTCAACCGGACGTAGGCTCGAGCTGGACGCGGAACGCGTGCATCGCGTCGACGAGCGCCGCGAAGGTGCGATGCGCGGCCCGCAGATCAGCGTCGGACAACCCCGCGAGCGCGAGGTGGGTCTGTTCGGCCAACGGAGTGAAAAAGCCTCGGGCGACGTCTATTCCGTGATCCGCCACGCGCAGGATGACCTTGCGGCGGTCGGTCGGATCGGACTCCCGCAGCAGGTGATCGGACGCGATCATCCTCTCGACGAGGTAGGTGATCGCCGCGCCCGACATGCCCATCCGCTTGCGTAGATCGCCCGCGGTCAGCGGAGTTCCTGCGGTCTCGGCGACCATGATGTGCAGCAGGGCACGAAAGTCGTTGGCCGCGACGTCGTGCCGGCCTGCGAAGTGCCTGCCGATCTGATCGGACTCGGCGTTCATCGCCCGCACGTCGGCCGCGATCATCGACTCCAGGGCGTCGCGGTCGTGGGTCACAGGTGAAGCATAAGCTGCGAAGATTCATTTGATTAAATGTTAAGTATCTGAAATATTTGGCGTATGTCGCGACGCATGTCCGGGGTCCTGGCCCTGGTGGTCGTCGCCGTCTCCGGTGCTCTGATGGTGCTTCTCGGTGGCGACGACTCGAGCCAACGGTCTCCGGTACCGGTTCCCCACTCCGCGGAGTCTGCGCGCGCCGACGATCTGCGGGTCCAATTCCCCGGCGGTGACGACGTCCCCGCAATCGTCGTCGTCACCCGCGACGACGGCACGCGACTGAACCCCTCCGACCTGGCAGCCATCGAACAGAAGTGGCGGGCACAGGTGTCCGCCGACGGTCAAGCCGCCCTCACGGTGGTGCCGTTGAGCGCCGATCTCACCGGGTTCGCCCTCAACGATGCGGTCAAGGCGCTTCGCCAGACGGTCCCCGAAGGACTGCCCGACGATCTGCGGACGGAGGTCACCGGTGGCCCCGCATTCGGCGCCGACATCGCGAATTCGTTCTCGGGAGCCAACATCACGCTGCTCGCGGTCACCGCGGCGGTGGTGGCACTGCTGCTGATCGTCACCTATCGATCGCCGGTGCTCTGGCTGGTGCCACTGGCCGTCATCGGGTTCGCCGACCGGGTCGCCGCCGTGGTGGGGACGGCGGTGGCGAGTGGACTCGGATTGAACCCCGACGGGTCGACGTCGGGCATCACCAGCGTGCTGGTGTTCGGGGCAGGCACGAACTACGCGTTGCTGCTTATCTCCCGTTACCGGGAGGAGTTGGGCCGCAACGAGAATCACCGCGACGCCATCGGCATCGCGGTGCGGCGGGCAGGACCCGCGATCCTCGCGAGCAACGCGACGGTGGTGCTGGCGCTGTTGACGCTGCTGTTCGCGTCATCGCCGAGTGTGCGCAGTCTGGGCGTACAAGCCGCGGCGGGTCTGGTGGTCGCCGCGGTGTTCGTCCTGGTGGTGATGCCCCCACTGCTGGCCCTGTTCGGTAAGCGGCTGTTCTGGCCCTTCATCCCGCAGGTTGGAGCGAAACCCCTTACCGACAGCGGAATCTGGCACCGCGTGGCCGAGGCGGTGGCACGGCGGCCCGGACGTGTCGCGGTGGTGGCGATCGTCGGCCTGGCGCTGTTGTGCACCGGCTTGCTGAGCACACCGGTCGGCCTGTCGCAGACCGAGCAGTTCCGGGTGCAGGCCGAATCGGTCAGCGGCTATCAGACACTGTCGGCGCATTTCCCGAGCGGTCTGACCGATCCCACCCGCGTGATCGCGCCGACGAGCCGGGCCGCTGAGATCCAGCGTGCGATCACCGACACCCCCGGCGTGCTGTCCGCCGCACCGGCAGGCGAGAGCGCCAAAGGCCTGTCGCAGTGGTCGGTCGTCCTCGACGCAGAGCCCGCGTCCGAGCAGTCCTTCGAAACCATTGATGCCCTTCGTGATTCGGTTCATTCGGTCGATACCGGTGCATTGGTCGGCGGATCCGACGCACAGGCCCGCGACGCCGGCGCCGCTGCCGCGCACGACCGGCTGATCGTGATCCCCGCGATTCTCGTCGTGGTGCTGGCGGTCCTCTACGTGCTGCTGAGGTCGGCGCTCGCACCGCTGGTCCTGGTGGCGGTGACCGTGCTCAGCGCGCTCGCCGCGCTCGGACTCGGCGGCTGGGCCAGCGTGCACCTGTTCGGATTCCCGGCGTTGGACAACACGGCGCCACTGTTCGCGTTCCTGTTCCTGGTCGCCCTCGGGGTGGATTACACGATTTTCCTGGTCACCCGCGCCCGCGAGGAGACCCCGGCACACGGGACGCGCGACGGCATCGTCCGCGCCGTTTCGGCGACAGGCGCCGTCATCACCAGTGCGGGCATCGTGCTGGCCGCGGTGTTCTGCGTACTCGGTGTGCTCCCCCTGATCGTGCTCACCCAGGTGGGCATCATCGTCGGCCTGGGCATCCTGCTGGACACCTTCGTCGTGCGGACGGTGATCATCCCGGCCCTGTTCACGCTGATCGGTCCGGCCATCTGGTGGCCTGCGCTTCGCGGCGAGCACTACCGTTCAGAAGGTGAACGAACAGCAGGTCGACACCGTGCTCGGGAAGGTGCGGATCCGCACTAGCGGTTCCGGTGAGGCCATCATGTTCTGGCCCAGCCTTCTGATGACCGGCGACATGTGGTCGGCGCAGGCCGAACACTTCAGCTCGGCGCACCAGGTCATCGTGGTCGACCCGCCGGGTCACGGCGGTAGCCAAAAGCTCACGGCGCCATTCACTTTCACCGACTGCGCGCGCGTCATCGTCGACATCCTCGACGGCCTGGGTCTGGAGCGAACGCACTTCGTCGGCAACTCGTGGGGCGGGATGATCGGCGGCACCTTCGCCGCGACCTATCCCGACCGCATCGGCCGCGCCGTCCTGATGAACTGCACGGCATCAGCGGCGGGCACACGCCAAAAGCTCGAGTACGGGTTCCTGCTCCGGGTCGCCAAGCTGATCGGTGGGATTCGGCCACCGCTGACCCGATCGGTGCTCAAGGCGTTTCTCGGCCCGACCACGTTCACCACCCGCCCCGATGTCGTCGCGTTCGTGCGCGACACCGTGCAGGCCGCCGATGTTTCGTCCTGCTCGTGGGCGGTGCAGAGCGTGGTGCCTGCGCGAACGGATCAGCGGGCACTGCTGGCCCGAGTGACGACGCCGGTGCTGGTGGTGGCAGGCGCCGAGGATGCGACGTTCCCGCTGCCGGAGACCACCGCGATGGCGGAGGCGATCCCCGGTGCGGACATCGCCGTGCTGGACGGCGTGGCACACCTTGCGGGGCTGGAGAACCCACCCCTGGTCAACAAGCTCATCGAGGAGTTCGTTTTCCGCGAGTAGCGTCGAACCATGACCGAAGCACCGGAAGTGCCGCTGCACATGCGCCGGGATGCGTTCAGCCCTGTCGCAGAGCTGCGAGAGATCCGGGAGACCGAGGGCGTCCGCACGGTCACCAACGCTTTCGGCATGCAGGTGCATCTGATCACCCGGCACGAGGACATCAAGAACGTGCTGTCCGATCACGAGCGTTTCTCCAACGGGCGCCCGCCCGGTTTCGTGCTACCCGGGGCGCCGGAGGTCTCCGAGGAAGAGCTAGCCAGCTCGCGAGCAGGAAACCTGCTCGGCCTCGACCCTCCCGAGCATTCGCGGCTGCGCCGCATGCTGACGCCCGAGTTCACCATCCGGCGGATGAAGCGTCTCGAGCCGCGCATCGCCGAGATCGTCGATATGCAGCTGGACGCGATGGAGATCGCCGGTCCGCCAGCGGACTTGGTGGACAACTTCGCCCTGCCGATTCCGTCGCTGGTGATCTGCGAACTGCTCGGTGTGCCCTACGACGACCGTCAAGACTTCCAGAAGCGCAGCGCGCGTCAGCTGGACCTGTCCCTTCCGATACCCGAACGGCTGGAACTGCAACGGCAGGGACGCGTGTACATGACGTCTCTGGTTCAGCGGGCGCGGCAGCGGCCGGGCGAGGACATCCTTGGGATGTTGATCCGCGAACACGGCGACGAGCTCACCGACGACGAGCTGATCGGCGTCGCCAGCCTGTTGCTGCTCGCCGGTCATGAAACGACGTCGAACATGCTCGGGCTTGGCACGCTCGCCCTGCTGCGTCACCCAGAGCAACTCGCTGCCGTGCGGGACGATCCGGATGCCGTCGGACCGGCGGTCGAAGAGCTACTGCGGTGGCTTTCCATCGTGCAGACTGCGATTCCTCGCATCACCACGACTGATGTTGAGATCGCGGGAGTGAAAATCCCTGCCGGGAAACTGGTGTTCGCGTCGCTGCCGTCCGGCAATCGGGACCCGGATTTCATCGACTCACCGGAACTCCTCGACATCCGGCGCGGCGCCGCGGGACACCTCGGCTTCGGGCATGGTGTGCATCACTGCCTCGGTGCGCCGCTGGCGCGGATGGAGATGCGGATCGCGTTCCCCGCGCTGCTGCGCCGCTTCCCGAATCTGGCGCTGGCTGAGGACTTCGGCGATGTGCAGTTCAGGTCGTTTCACTTCATCTACGGTCTGAAGTCGTTGGAGGTGAGCTGGTGAAGGTTGAAGCCGATCGCGACGTGTGCATTCAGGCGGGCAACTGCGTCATGACCGCAGACGCCGTCTTCGATCAGGACGACGACGGCATCGTGGTAGTTCTTGTCGACGAGGTACCCGAGGATGAGCTGGACCACGCCCGCGAGGCCGTGAAGCTCTGCCCCTCACAGGCTTTGCGAATCGTCGATTAGTCGTCGCGGTCGAGGTCGATGACGCCGGCACGCGTCAACAACAGCACACTGACCACCAGCACCCAGATCGGGAAGGCCAACGTCAGCCACATGTTGATATCGCTGGCGAACAGCAGCCCAAGCGCCACAAGGTAAGTCACCACTACGAGCCAGCGCGGCATCAGACCGGTCTTGAGCCATATGGTGGCCAGCGAGATCATGAACACCGCCGCCATCCGTAGCGCGTACGTCTTGGCGATCGCGAGCACCACCATCTGCCCGAATGTGGCCACCTCGCTGTGCGCGGCTGCATCGCCGACGATCCGATTGCTGGCCTCGAGGCCGGCACCGACTCCGGCGGCCACGAACATCATCGAGAGGAACGTCAGGCCTGCCCCGATGAAAACCGTCGAGAAGAACTTGTCCTCGAAGCGTCCGAATCCGTCACGCACCACCCCGAGGAACCACAGGAACGCGATGCCGGCGAACGGCATGATCTTTGCCGCCGTCTTGAGGTTCGTACTTCCGGGGGTCAACCACTGTGCACCCGGCTCGGCGCCCTCCGGAAGCGCCATCCGAATCAAAATTAGTACCGTTCCGAACAGCAGCGCGAACAGCACGCCTGCCGCTGCCGCGGCACGCGGAGTGGCGAGCCTGCGCAGGGGGTGATCGTGCTGTTCGGTCGTCACACCGTCATCGTGACACGGCTACGGCTGTCCAGGCAGGAGGCGCACCATCAGGCCGTTGGCCTCCGCGAGCAGATTCTCCTCGGGGTCCCGCAACTCGGCGTTGACGAAGGCCTTGCGGCCCTCGGTCTCCCCGACCCACCCACGCGCGATCAGCGGGGTGTCGATCGGGGTGACCTTGCGGTAGTCGACGTGCAGGAATGCCGTCCGGCTGATCGGTCGCCCTGCGGCGTGGATGACCATGCCGAACACGGAGTCGAACAGCAGCGGCAGCACCCCGCCGTGCACGGCGTAGTTGCCTCCCACCGAGAACCGGCTGAACTGCACGCTCAAGTCGACACCGTCAGGGTCGAACTTCACGACCCTGTAGGGCGGCATCAGCAGGCTGCCGCTGCCGGGCAGGCTGGGCACCCTGTTGGCCGGTCCGACTCCCTCGGCCGCTTCGAATGGGTCGAGAAGCTTGACCAGTTCCTCCGCGCGGTCGGCGGCCTGCTCCCACGTGTCGCTGTCGGGATCGGCTGCCACCGCCAGATCCTGAGCTCGCCGCATGGCGACCAGGAAGCGGCCGAAACCCGGACCTGGCTCGGCCGCTTGGAAATTCGGGAATCCGCCGTGTTTGTCGTAGTCGGGGTCGATCAGATGGGGGTCGTCGGTCACGCGGTCGCCAGGATGTCGCGGCGCACGATGGTCTGCTCCCGGCCAGGGCCGACGCCGATGCATGAAACATGAGCTCCGGCAAGCTCTTCCAGCCGCAACACATAGTCGCGGGCTTTGGCGGGTAGATCGTCGAACTCACGCGCGTCGGAGATGTTCTCCCACCACCCGGGCAGTTCCTCGTAGATCGGTTCGGCGCGGGCGATGTCGCTCTGTGTCATCGGCATCTCGTCGGTGCGCTTGCCGTCGACGGTGTAGCCGATGCACACCGGCACCGTTTCCAGGCTGGAGAGCACGTCGAGCTTGGTGAGGAAGTAGTCGGTGATGCCGTTGACCCGGGTCGCATAGCGCGCGATGACGGCGTCGAACCATCCGCAGCGGCGCCGGCGTCCCGTCGTCACACCGACCTCGCCGCCCGTCTTGGACAGATACTCGCCGAATTCGTCGAACAGCTCGGTGGGAAACGGACCCGAGCCGACGCGGGTGGTGTAGGCCTTGAGGATGCCCAGCACCGTCGTGATGCGGGTAGGGCCGATGCCGCTGCCGACCGCTGCGCCGCCTGCCGTCGGATTCGAGGACGTCACAAAGGGATACGTGCCGTGGTCGACGTCAAGCAGCGTGCCCTGCGAGCCTTCCAGCAGCACCGTCTCATCCCGCTCGAGCGCGGTGTTGAGCAGGTATCGCGTGTCGGCGATGCGGTGCTTGAACCCCTCCGCCTCGGCCAGCAGGCTCTCGAGTACCTCGGCCGCATCGAGGGCTTTGCGGTTGTAGATCTTGACCAGCACCTGATTCTTGAATTCCAGTGCGCCCTCTATCTTTTGGTGCGAGCAACCCTTCGTCCAGCACGTCGGCGACCCGGATACCGATGCGGGCGATCTTGTCCTGATAGCAGGGTCCGATGCCGCGGCCGGTGGTGCCGATCTTCTTGCTGCCCGCGTACCGCTCGACGACCTTGTCCATCGCGACGTGATAGGGCATCAGCAGATGTGCATCGGCCGATATCAGCAACCGCTCGGTGTCCACGCCGCGGTCTTCCAGACCCTTCAGCTCGGTCAGTAACACGCCGGGATCGACGACGACACCGTTGCCGATGACGTTTGTGACACCGGGCGTGAGAATGCCCGACGGGATCAGGTGGAGCGCGAAGTTCTCGCCGGTCGGCAGCACGACCGTGTGACCGGCATTGTTGCCGCCCTGGTAGCGCACGACCCACTGCACACGGCCACCGAGAAGATCGGTGGCCTTTCCTTTGCCCTCGTCGCCCCACTGAGCGCCGATGAGCACGATTGCCGGCATGGCATAGTCTCCCGCTCTATCTCCCCAAACACTGGGTCCAGCCGGTGACCCACCCTATCGGAGCCGAACCCGAGGAGCCGCTTTGACCACAGCTGACGTTGTGGTGTTGCCCTTCGGCAACAGGCGGCTGCCGCGATCACTGCGAGGATTACCCACCATCTGTGCTGATGATGTCACCTCGTGCCGACGGGTCGTCGTAATCGGTTCGCACGCCGACCTGGCCGCCGTGCTGACGCGGCTGCTGCGCGCCGACCGGCTCGATGTGGAGGTCGCGCACGTGCGGCGGTGGTGGCATGTCCGACGTGCCCGTACCGGGACCGCCACGCGGATTCCCCTGATCAGGGACGAGACCGGCGCGGTGATCACGAAGGCAGCGCACTGGCTGCCGCCCGACGAAGACAGCGCCACAGTGCACGGCGAGGCGACCGTCGACGACACCTTGCTGTTCGACGGCGACGTACCCGGTGTGCTCATCGAGCCGACCCGGGCCGTGCCCGGTCTGCGGGCCAGCGCGTTGTCGTCCCGCATGCGCGCGAAGCGTTGGGTAGCGGGTCGGGCGGTTCAACTCGGCACCGACGGTGCGTTGGTCGTGCGGGACGGGATGGCCGGAAAACGGCCGGTTCGGCGGTCGACGTTCTATCGGCACACCGAGGGCTGGCTGTCGGTTCGGTAGCGTCAAACCGTGAACGTCCGGCCGCTGCACCCTCAGTCATCGGTGCGCCCCAGCCCCATCTTCTTTCTCATCGTGGCGCTGACCGCGGTCGGCGCGGCGTTGGCGTGGTTCTCGGCCGACGCGACCGGGGCCGCTGGCCTACATCGGCGTTTTCACGTTCGTGGTCGCCGGCTGGGTGGTGACGCTCTGCCTGCACGAATTCGCCCACGCGTTCACCGCGTGGCGCTTCGGCGACCACGACGTCCCGGTGCGCGGTTACCTGACCCTCAACCCCTTCAAGTACTCGAATCCACTGCTGTCGATCGTGCTGCCGGTGCTGATCATCGCGATCGGCGGGATCGGGCTGCCCGGCGGCGCGGTGTGGGTACGAACGTCGTTCATGACCAAGAGTCAGCGAACTCTGGTCAGCCTCGCGGGCCCGTTCACCAATCTCGCGTTCGCGGTGCTGTTGTTGGTGCCGACTGCATTGCTGGTTGACCAGGAGCATGCGGTGTTCTGGGCGGCCCTGGCGTTCCTGGGGTTCCTCCAGGTCACCGCGTTCGTGCTGAACATCCTGCCGGTGCCCGGGCTGGACGGGTACGGCGCCCTGGAGCCGCACCTGAGCCCGCAGACGCAGCGCGCCCTGCAACCCGCCAAGCAGTGGGGGTTGCTCGTCCTGGTCGTCCTGCTGTTCACACCGCAGCTCAATCGCTGGTTCTTCGAGCTGGTGTTCTGGTTCGTCGAGCTTTCCGGGGTGCCGGGCTGGCTGGCGATGCAGGGGATGGATCTCACCCGCTTCTGGTCCGCTTGGTTCTGAGCAGGCCTCTTGCGACATATGCGTCTTTACGCATAGATTGCCGATATGGGTGCTGGCCACGATCACGGCTCGCGTGACACCCGTGTCAGCCGGATGGTCATCGCCGCAGCGATCCTGACGGCGTTCTTCGCGATCGAGCTGACGACCGCGCTAATGATCGACTCGATCGCCTTGCTGGCCGATGCCGGCCACATGCTCACCGACCTGGTCGCGATGTTCATGGGCCTGAGCGCTGTGCTGCTGGCCCGCCACGGCAGCGTGTCGCCGGCGCGCACCTACGGCTGGCACCGCGCCGAGGTGTTCACCGCGGTCGCCAATGCGGCGCTGTTGATCGGCGTGGCGGCATTCATCCTCGTCGAGGCCGTCGACCGGCTCGGTGACGCACCCGAGGTTCCCGGCGTGCCGATGATCGTCGTGGCGCTGGCGGGGCTGGTCGCCAACGCCGCCGTCGCGCTGCTGCTGCGGTCGCATTCCGAGAGCAGCCTCGCGGTCAAGGGCGCGTACATGGAAGTCGTCGCCGACATGGTCGGCAGCATCGGCGTGCTGATCGCCGGCATCGTGACGGTGACGACCCGTTGGCCCTACGCCGACGTCGTGGTCGCCGTGTTCGTCGCGCTGTGGGTGTTGCCGCGCGCCATCGCGTTGGCCCGCGCCGCGTTGCGGATCCTGTCCGAATCCTCACCCACCCACATCGACGTCGAAGAACTGCGCAAGGCGCTGTGCGCCGTCGACGGTGTGACCGAGGTGCACGACCTGCACGTGTGGACGTTGGTGCCGGGCAAGGACATGGTGACCGCGCACCTGACCAGCGTGCGGGACTCGGCCCTGGTGCTCGACGACGCCCGCACGGTGCTCGCCGCGCGCGGGCTCGACCACGCCACCGTTCAGGTGGAGCCGCCCGACGGCGCCGCCGACTGCAAGTGCGAGGCGGAGTGGTGACTCAGCGCCGATGAGCGCTTGCGCGAAGAGCGATCAGCGCCGATGAGCGCTTGCGGAAGTGGGGGCACCTCGCGCCGAAGGGCAGGGGGACGATCAAACAAGCCCGAACGACGAGCGCGCCGTGGGATCGCAGTCATCGAGCAGATCCAGGCAGCGCTGATACTCGTCGCCCTCGCCGATCGTGTTTGCGGCCTGCGCCAACGCGGCCACGCAGCGCAGGAATCCGCGGTTGGGTTCGTGGCGGTAGGGGACGGGTCCGAAGCCCTTCCACCCGTTGCGGCGCAGCTGGTCGAGTCCGCGGTGGTAGCCCGTCCGCGCGTAGGCGTAGGCGGTGACGGCCTTGTCGTCGGCAAGTGCACCTTCGGCCAGCGCCGCCCACGCGACGGAAGCCGACGGATGAGCGGCGGCCACGACGGCGGGGTCCTCGCCCGCGGCGAGTTCGGCCTCCGCCCCGGGGTCGCCGGGAAGCAGTACCGGATCCGGTCCGAGAAGGTCGCCCATCCGTGTCATGGGCCCATTGTGCCGTGCGGCGTACAGCAGTCGTCCCGCCGGATGGTTAAGCTTTGCGCCCGAAGCGTCGTTTACGGAGGACTGCAGCAGGGATGTCGAACCCATTAGGGCCTGACCGGCCGGACGAGGTCACCGGTGAGGTGACCGGAGCCGGGCCGACCGAACAGGTCGAGCACGCCGACGCGGATGCACAGGATCCCGATTCCGCCACCGGGGTGATGGCGTCCCAGGATCGCGAACACGAACCGGCGACGGAGATCATGTCTGCCGGAGCGCCCACTGCCCAGGCGCCCGCGGTGACCGAGGAGCCCGAGCGCCGGTTCACGGCCCCCTCCGGCTTCGACGCGGGGGAGACCACAAGGATCGACACACCGTCGGAGCCGACGACCGAGATCATGGCCACGCAACCCGCGCCACTACCGAAACCCGTTGCACCCCAGGTTATCCCGCCGCGCGGTGACGCGCCCAAGCCGCGGCCGAAGCGACGTAGCTGGGGCTGGGTGATCGCGCTGTTGCTGGTGATCGCGGCACTGGTGGCCGTCGCGGTGCTGGGGACGGTGATGCTGACCCGCGAGTCGAAGTCGAGCGTCTCCCAGGAGGAGATGGTCCGCTCGACGATCGAAAACTACGACGCCGCGCTTGAAAAAGGCGACCTCGCCACGCTGCGCAGCATCACCTGCGGCCCGACACGGGACAGCTACGTCGCATACGACGACCACGCGTGGTCCGAAACTCATAGACGGGTAGCGGCCGCCAAACGGTATCCCGTAGTGGCCAGCATCGACCAGGTGGTGGTCAACGGAGACCATGCCGAGGCCAACGTCACGACATTCATGGCGTATGCCCCGCAGACTCGTTCGACGCGCAGCCTGGATCTGGAGTTCCGCGACAATCAGTGGAAGATCTGCCAGGCACCCAGCAGCTAGCCGGAGGTCACCGATCGGCCTGCGCTGTGCAGGTCCCGGCACGCCTCGATGACGCGCTCGGTCATCGACGCCTCGGCCTTCTTCAGATAGCTGCGCGGGTCGTAGGTCTTCTTGTCGCCGACTTCGCCGTCGATCTTGAGCACGCCGTCGTAGTTGGACAACATGTGCCCCGCGACCGGGCGGGTGAACGCGTATTGAGTGTCGGTGTCGACGTTCATCTTCACCACGCCGTAGCGCAGCGAGTCCTCGATCTCCGACTTCAGCGAGCCGGACCCGCCGTGGAAGACGAAGTCGAAAGGCTGTGCGTCGCTGGCTAGTCCGAGCTTGGCTGCCGCCACCTTCTGTCCCTCGGCCAGGACTTCCGGCCGTAGCTTGACGTTGCCCGGCTTGTAGACGCCGTGCACATTGCCGAACGTCGCAGCCAACAGGTACTTGCCGTGCTCGCCCGCGCCCAGCGCCTCGATGGTCTGCTCGAAATCCTCGGCTGTCGTGTACAGCTTGTCGTTGATCTCGGCCTCGACGCCGTCTTCCTCGCCGCCGACCACCCCGATCTCGACCTCGAGGATGATCTTGGCGGCCGCCGCCTCCTTGAGGAGCTCGCGCGCGATGTCGAGGTTCTCGTCGATCGGCACCGCCGAGCCGTCCCACATGTGCGACTGGAACAGCGGATTGCCCCCGTCGGCGACCCGCTTCTGCGAGATCGCCAGCAGCGGCCTGACGTAGGTGTCGAGCTTGTCCTTCGGACAGTGGTCGGTGTGCAGCGCCACGGTGACCGGATACTTCTCGGCGATGATGTGCGCGAACTCGGCGAGCGCGACCGCACCGGTCACCATGTCCTTGACGCCGAGACCGGAGGCGAACTCGGCCCCGCCGGTCGAGAACTGAATGATGCCGTCGCTGCCCGCGTCCGCGAAGCCCTTGATGGCGGCGTTGACGGACTCCGAGCCCACGCAGTTGATGGCGGGAAACGCGAAGGAATGCTCCTTGGCCCGGCCGAGCATCTCGGCGTAGACCTCGGGTGTTGCGATGGGCATGAGCGTTCCTCTCGGCGGTCCGTCCGTTCTGGCGAGTATCTCAGGTACAGCGCGCCCTCACATCGTCAAGACTCCCCGGTATCGCGCACGCCCCTGCTGCATGGCGCCGTAGACCTCCGCCGCCTGCGCCAACG
>CAVRMG010000032.1:0-83655 GCA_963721495.1 uncultured Actinomycetota bacterium
GGCGGGTGGCCCGCATGTCGGTGCATTCCGCGCTGTCACTGCCGCTGCTGGTCGGCGACAAGGTGATCGGTGCGATCAACACGTACGCCCGCACGCGCGATGCGTTCGGGGAGCACGCGGTGCAGTTGGGCTCGCAGTTCGCGGGGCCTGCGGCGGTGTCGGTGTACAACGGGCAGCTCCTGGAACGCGCTCAGGAGCGGACGAAACAGTTGCAGAGTGCGCTGGGCACCCGCGCGGTGATCGATCAGGCGATCGGGATCATCCGAGCGCGCTCCGGGGCCGGCGCGGAGGTGGCGTTCGACCGGCTCGTGCGGATGAGCCAAGCGGAGAACACGAAGCTGCACATCGTGGCCGAACGGCTGGTGGACGAGGCGGTACGGCGCGCCATGGCGCGGCAACGCGGATGAGTTACGTTGGCGACGCTGCGAATTCGGAGATGGATGCGACCAGTACCGTACGAGCGAGCGGATCCGCCATCAGGCGGTGTGCGACGTCGCTGAGGTGTTCGCGGTTGGCGCGGGCATAGGACCGAAGCAGGGTGAAGGCCTCCGCGACGGAGACGTCGAGGGTTTCGCGCAGGAGCCCCTTGGCCTGCTCCACGAGGACGCGCCTGGCCAGCGCGGAACGCAGTCGCGGCATCACGGTCGCCGGGGTGGGCGCGTGCTCCTGCAGGATCGCCACGCACGCGATGTGCGCCAGGGTCTGGGCGACAAGGCGGTCCGCGTCGGTGAGCTCGCCAGGATGGGCGCCGAACAAGCCGAGTGCGCCCAGCACGGTACCGGCCGCGCGCATCGGGACGGCGTGCACGGAGACGAAGCCCGCGTCGAGTGCGGCGGGTACGAACCGGGGCCACCGTGCGGCCGCGCCATTCAGATCGGCGACGGAAACGGGTTGGCCGGTGGCGTAGCACTCGACACAGGGCCCCTGATCGGCCTGCAGTTGGAAGAGCTCCAGTGCGCGGGCCTCCTCGGTGGTGGCGGCCAGCAGGCGCAGTTGGTCGAGTGGGTCGGCGAGAAGGAATCCGACGGCCGCGACGTCGAGCAGCTCGGCACATCGCTCGGTGAGTTCGGTCAACAGGTCGACAACATCGAAGTCCTCCAGCAGGGTGTCCACGAGCGAGACGACCGCGTCCAGCACGCGGGTCTCACGCGGGGATTCGGTCATGACAGTCTCCCTTCCGTGGTGTGCATCAATCGGCCTCGAGCCTGAGTTTGCGGTCGAGGATGTCGCGGGCGACGTCGGTGGCGCTGCGGCCGGTCGAGTAGGCGTGGGCGCGGAGCCGGACCAGGGCCTCGGCGGGCTCGACCTCTAGTTGCGCGACCACCATGCCGGTGGCCTGGCTGACCTCTGCGCGGGACAGCGCGTTCAATTCGGCCCAGGCGTTGCTGTGGGGGTCGCCAGCGGCGGCCTGCAGGTCACCGTCGAGCAGGTCCAGAAGCGGAATGCCTGCCAATTCGGCGGCGACGACAGCGCCGGAGAACTGCTCGTCTTCCAGTCGGCCGGGTTGAGCGCGAAACAGGTCGAGTGCGCCGACGTACTCACCCGCGACGACGACCGGCATCGCGCAGACGCCGCGGACCTGCAGGTCCAGCATCGCGGGGCCGTAGACGGGCCATCTCGCGTCGTCGGGATCAGCAAGGTCGATGACGAGCACGGGTGCGCGTCGGGCGACGGACTCCAGGCATGGGCCCTCGCCGAGGAGGAACTGAAGTTCGTCGCACATGCGCGCATGTTCGTCACTGGATCCGAGGGTTCCGGTGTTGGCGCCGTCGAAGACCAGGGAGATCGCGGCCGCGTCGACGTCGAAGAGCGTTACGCACGCCTCACACAGCCGGTCGGCGGCATCTACCCCCCGCCGGCCGTCGACGGCGGCGAGAAGTTGCTCGTGGATCGCCACATCTAACCGAACGATAGCGGCGCGCCAGCGCCGCCCGGGGGTCGTGGCGAAGTGATCATTCCTCCAGCGTCCTCTCATGGGAAACGCCTGGCAACGGTAGGGTCGTCTCCGTCGGCGATCCGGAAGCTGACGTAGACGGCCAGAACTTCCGTTCCGAAGCGGTTTCGGGTGCATCGTCAGACGTGGCGCGCAGAAATGAGTCGGGAAACGCCAGCTTGTGAATGGTTCGCAACGTCAAAAGGTACTGGTGCACAAGCGAACCGGTCGTGTACGGCAGATCGTACTTATCGCACAGCGCCCTCACGCGCACGGCGATCTGCGGGTAGCGGTTACTCGGCAGGTCGGGGAACAGGTGGTGCTCGATCTGGTAACACAGGTTGCCGCTCGCGAACCCGAGCAGTGGGCCGGCTTTGAAGTTCGCCGCGCCCAGCATCTGCCGCAGGTACCAGTTGGCTTTGGTTTCGTTCTCGAGTACGTCAGCGGTGAACTTCTCCGCGCCGTCGGGGAAGTGCCCACAGAAGATCACCACATACGCCCAGAGGTTACGTAGCAGGTTGGCCGCCACATTGGCGGCCAGTGTTCTGCGCCAGCGGGATCGGCTCAGCGCCGGGAAGACCACATAATCCTTGAGCGATTGGCGGGCGATCTTTGCGGCGAACGCGGTCCTTGCCTGAGCGACCTTCCCCTCGTCCGGCGCCAGCCGATCGCACTCCGAATGAACACCGTGAAGACCGATACCCCACTCGAAGATGCTGGCCAGCAGGAGATTACGTAGTGGCTGCAGCAGGTGGAAACGTTGCCACGGCTCATCGCGGGTCATTCGTATCACGCCGAAGCCGAGATCATCGTCCACGCCGACCACGTTGCTGAACACGTGGTGGCGGTAGTTGTGCGAATACCTCCACTGCGACGAGACGCCGACCATGTCCCACTCCCACGTGCTCGAGTGGATCTCGGGGTCGTTCATCCAGTCCCATTGACCATGGCCGACGTTGTGGCCGATCTCCATGTTCTCCACGCTCTTCGCGAAGGCCAGCGACGCGGTCCCCAGCTGCCAGCCGGCCCTCGACCGGGTGCAGGCGATGACCAGGCGCGCGGCGACGTCGAGGGCCCTCTGGAACTTGATGGTGCGCCGGATGTACGCCGCGTCGCGTTCACCGAGGGACTCCTCGATGTCGCTGCGAATGGCATCGAGTTCACACCCGAGAGCCTCGATGTCCGCCTCGCTCAGGTGCGCGTAGGCACCGATGTCGGCGATTGCCATTAAATGTCCTGTTGATACGGCCGTGCAGAAAGTAAACAGGCTCGTTTGAGAACCCAAGGTTCGTGCGGACCACCGGCCGACTAATGGAGACGACGGCAGCGCGTCGGCGTAACACCAGCCTACCCCGTCAAGGCCTCGGCTAAGCGCCCAGTCCACGGGGTAGGATCGGGTGATCGGGACCAATCAGGCCCCACTATCAAGGGGCCATCGATGTCTGATAAATCTCCTCGACAAACCATGACCAAGAAGTCCGGAAAGTCTCTGAAGGAGAAGCGCACCGCCAAGCACGCCAAGGCGGCTGCCAAGGCCTCGTCCGCCGAGGCTTTGTTCCATGACAAGAAGCGCTGAGACGCAAATACTTTCACTAGGGGTGCTGGCGCGCTCGCGCAAGCCCAACGAGCGCAGATTGCCGATTCACCCCGCACATTTCAGCAGGATCGATCGCCGGTTCCGGCAGCGCATCTTCCTAGAAAACGGCTATGGGTCGGATTTCGGCGCGACGGACGACGCACTGGCCGAAGTCGTCGGTGGAATCCGCACCCGCGAACAGCTCATCGCCGATTGCGACGTCATCCTCTTACCCAAGGTGCAGGCGGAGGATATGGCCGAATTCCGTGTGGGACAGGTCGTCTGGGGCTGGCCGCACTGCGTGCAAGACACCGCGATGACGCAGATCGCCATCGATGCGCGGTTGACGCTGGTCGCCTTCGAGGCGATGAATCACTGGAAGTCCGACGGCGGGTTCGGGCTACACGTCTTTCACAAGAACAACGAGTTGGCCGGCTACTGCTCCGTCCTGCACGCCATGCAATCCGTCGGGATCACCGGCATCTACGGCCGCCGGCTGCGCGCCGCGGTCATCGGGTTCGGCGCGACCGCCCGCGGCGCGGTCCACGCCCTGAACGCCCACGGCGTTGACGATGTGCGCGTGCTGACCCACCGGGACGTCGCCGCCGTCGGTTCGCCGATCCACTCCACGCAGATCATCCAGATGGGGCCCGACCCGGACGCGCCAGACCGGATTTGGGCGGATACCCCCGACGGGGTCGTCCCGGTGGTCGATCTGCTCGCGGACAACGACATCGTCGTCAACTGTGTCCTCCAGGATCCCGACGCACCCCTGGTGTTCGTCACCGAGAAGGACTTGGCCGCCTTCGCTGCGGGCAGCCTGATCGTCGACGTCTCGTGCGACGAGGGTATGGGCTTCAGCTGGGCGCACCCGACCTCGTTCGACCAGCCGATCAGCGAGATGGCGAACGGCGTGCACTATTACGCCGTCGACCACAGCCCGTCCTATCTGTGGAACTCGGCGACCTGGGAGATCAGCGAGGCGTTGCTGCCCCACATCGACGCGCTTCTGGCCGGCCCGGCGACGTGGGACAAGACTCCGACGATCGCTCGGGCGATCGAGATCCGTGACGGTGTCGTTCGCAATCCCGGGATCCTGTCGTTTCAGCACCGCGACGGTGCCTATCCGCATGCGGTCCGTGAAGACCGCACCGCAGGCGCAGCGACTTAGCGCGCGGTCACACGCGTGCCCGCGCGTTGGCGAGGAGACGCTGAGCGAGGCCGTTGTACGCGGCGGCCACCGTCGGCCACGACATCTCCGGCGCGCGTCGTCGGGCCTCGCCCGCCATGGCGCCCGCGAGGCGCGGTTGCGTGATGATCTGACGTAGGGCCGCGGCCAGAGCGGCGGGGTCGTCGTGGTCGATGACCATGCCCGCTCCGCTGCTCAGCATCTCGATGGCATGCGGAAATGCCGTCGCCACAACCGGCCTGCCGTTCGCGATGGCGTCGATGAGCACGCCGGAGGTCACCTGCTCTGTGGTGTCGTAGGGCAACACGACCACGGAGGCCTGCTGGATCAGTTCGGCCAGCATCGACTTCTCGTAGTAGCCGGGGTCGAACGTCACCGAATCGGCCACGCCGAGGCGCCGGGCCTGTTCCAGGCGCGCTTCGCGATAGGCCTCGCCGTCAGCGGCCGAGACGTTGGGATCCATCGGGCCGGCGATCACGTAACGGGGCCGGCCGGGCACGTCGCGCAGCGACGGCATCGCGTCGATGACCCTCTCGATGCCCCTACCCGGGCGCAACAAGCCCCACGTCAAGATGGTGGGTCTGCTCGGACGCTTGACCCGGGCGAGGCTCGGCAGGGTCGCGCCGTGCGGGATCGTGGTGACCTTTCGGCGGTCGACGGCGTAGGTGCGGGTCAGGCGTTCTCGCGCCGCCTCGGACATGACGACCACATGATCCGCGGTGGTCCCGATCGTCTCGAGCACCGAACGTTGGTGCGATGTGGGCTCTTTGGGAATCGTGTGGACGACGACGATCGACGGCACGCGCAGCCCGTCGATGATGCCGATGACTTCGTCGCCGGTCGTCGCTTCGTCGTGCTGCAGGATCGCCACGTCGGCGTGCCCGAGCAGGGCTTTGAGCGCGACAACGGATGGGGCTGAGCCGTCGACCGGTGCGCCGGTCATCCCGGTCTCCGGGAACGGCGGTCCGTCGGCCACCCAGACGACGCCGGCGTCCGACCCATCGGCGCCCAGGGCACCGGCTAGGCCTGCGGTGAACCTCGCGAGCCCACACGGTGGGGCCGTGTGGGTGCTGACGATGCCGAAACGCACGGAGCGGGAAATCCGTTGCGGCGCAGCATAAGGAAATAAGGGCTCATAACTGGGTAGGGCATTCAACGGTGAGTCCAGACTCGCGGTCAGTACCGGCGTGTCCGGCGTGAGCGGTTGCTCGGCGGATCAGCAAAGAATCGGCTGAAACATCCCGGACTGGCTGGGTTCCCAACAACTTGACGTTACCACCCTGGCAGGCAGCGGCTTTGCCACACGTAGCCGGTGCGGGTCGGGAGGCATGACGATATTCCGACGCAACGATTGTTTGCGTGTGCCAAGACCTAAAAGATCGCCGCGATAAATGCATCGCTCGTGAAACGATGTGCGAGTTTCGGGCGACTTTCGTTTGCCGGCGTCCGCCATCTTTGGGCACATCCCCGATGTTTAGTTTCCGCTGGAAATAGGCAATCCGCGAAATACGAGTGTGGTGTAGAACACAGCCGCAGCGGACGGAGCCGCCCCATGACCACGGAAATCCCGGTCAAACGGACCGACGTCGACAAGGCACTCCTCGGGAGCGCCACATATAGAAGCCTCGGCGAGCAGAAACTCTCCCCGCAGGAGGAACGGTTCGAGAAAGGTCGACGCACAGTCGGCCTCTTCCTTGCTCCCCTGCTGACCGTCGCCTTCCTGGTTCTGCCGATCGACATCCCCCGCGAGCAGCAGGTGCTGGCCGCCGTACTGCTCGGCGTCATCGCGCTGTGGATCAGCGAGGCGGTGCCGATCCCGGTCGGCGGCCTGCTTGGCGTCGCCGTCGCCGTCTTCCTCGGTGTGGCGCCGGTCGACGACGTGCTCGGGCCCTTCGGTTCGTCGACGATCTTCACCTTCATCGGGGCGTTCATCCTCGCCCAGGCGATGCTCAAACACGGCCTCGCCCGGCGGTTCGCGTTCCGGATCCTGTCGTTGAAGGGGGTGGGCGGGTCCACCACCGGGGTGATCCTCGCGTTCGGCGCGATCACCTGCCTGGGCGGATGACCGCAATCGCCGTGATCCCGGGTGACGGGATCGGCCCGGAGGTGATCACGTCGGCACGCGCGGTGCTCGACGCTGTCGCGGCCAAGCACGGAATCGAGTTGTCCTACACCGAGTTCGACTGGTCCTGTCAGCGCTACACGCGCGAGGGCGCGATGATGCCCGCCGACGGAATCGAGACACTGCGCGGGTTCGACGCCATCCTTTTGGGTGCGGTCGGCTGGCCGGGTGTGCCCGACCATGTGTCGCTCTGGGGACTGCTGATCCCGATCCGGCGGGCGTTTCGCCAGTACGTGAATCTGCGGCCGATCAAGGTGTTCGAGGGTGTCGACAGTCCGCTGCGGGCGCCGGGCGACGTCGACTTCGTCGTGGTGCGGGAGAACGTCGAGGGCGAGTACAGCGAGATCGGCGGCCGGCTGAACCGCGGCTTCCCGGACGAGATGGCCGTCCAGGAGTCGGTTTTCACGCGGGTCGGGGTCAGCCGGATCGCGGACTTCGCATTCGAGTTGGCGCGGTCGCGGCGCAAGTACGTGACGTCGGCGACGAAGTCGAACGGGATCGTGCACACGCTGCCGTTCTGGGACGAGGTGGTCGCGGAGCGGGCGGCGGAGTATCCCGATGTGCGGATGGACAGCGAGCACATCGACGCGCTGGCGGCGAAGTTCGTGTTGCAGCCGCAGCGGTTCGATGTGGTGGTGGGGTCAAACCTGTTCGGGGACATCCTGTCCGACCTCGCGGCGGCGGTGGCGGGGTCGATCGGGATCGCGCCGTCGGCCAATCTGGACCCGACGAAGGAGTACCCGTCGATGTTCGAGCCGGTGCACGGCTCGGCGCCGGACATCGCCGGCCGCGGGGTCGCCAACCCGGTCGGTGCGGTGTGGTCGGCGGCGCTGATGCTCGAGCATCTCGGGCACGAGGCAGCGGCGGCCGAGGTGCTGGCGGCGATGGAGTCGACGCTGGCCAAGCCGGAGACACGCACGGGCGATCTCGGCGGGAGCGCGTCGACGGTCGAGGTGACGGAGGCGCTGGTCGCGCAGTTGGGTTAGGGGCCCGGGTCGTTCAGCCCTTTTCAGTCTTCGGATGACCCCGGGCCGTCCGTTTCTGCTCTACCGAGTGTTCGTCTGCCGGCCGCCCGGCGGTGTCACCGTGGCCGTCAGACCCAACAGCAGGAGATCGAGGCCGCGGTCGAGCTCGGCAGCGCCGTCATAGTTGGCCAGTGCCGATGCCAGCGCGCGCACCTGCGGGAATTCGGTCACCGCGAGCCGGTGCAGGCCTAAGCGCAAGACATCGTCGGTCTCCTCGGGTCGCTCGATGACCTCCTGCAACTCGGTGAGGATGTGGCCGTGCAGGTACCCGAACAGCACCCGGTAGATGTGCAGCGCATCTGCCCCGCCGAAGCCGGCGGACGTGAGCAGCGTGAGTACATCCTCGAGCGGCCGCAGCATCCCCAGCGGCCGACGGCCTAACGGTGTGGCCAGTGGTCGAGTCACCAACAGCGGCACCACGCTTGGGTGTGCGAGGGCCAGACGCCGGAAGTCGTGAGCCACGGCGCGCAGCTGGCCCGTCCAGTCCGGATCTTCGGTGTCCACCCGTAATTGTCCGAGCACGATCTCGGCGACACCGTCGAGCAGAGCCGCCTTGGTCGGCACGTGCCGATAGATCACTGTGGGATCCCGGCCCACCTCGTCGCTGAGCCGGCGCATGGACAGGCCGTCGACACCGTCGCGGTCGACGATCCTCAGCGCGGATTGCAGGATCACCGACCTATTGACCTTGCCGTCGTCTTGGCCGGTGGCCGCTGACGGGCCGTCGACACTCGTCTCCGACGCGGTCGTCCGTTTCGTCATCGCGGTCAGCACTTCCCTTCGGGGTCCTCGCGGTTCGATACGTCGTATGTTAACGGCTTACGTCAACGCTGTTGACAACGCCCCGAACGACAACTGCCCTACTCGCTCGGTTTGTGTCGGGCGCGGGCGCGGCGCACGGCTTCGTCGACCATTTGTTGAGCCACGTCAGCCAACTTGCGATGTTCCGCCTGGCTGATCGCCCGCAGGTGGGTGAACGCGTCCTCGACGCTGCGTCCGGTACGTCCCCGGATGAGGCCAATCGCCTGATCGATCACCGGGCGCGTAGCCAGCGCCGTCTGCAACTGGATGGTGAGAGACAGCGCGTCGGCCAGGATCTGTGCGTTGTGCACAGCGACCGCCGCAGGTTTGGCGAACAATTCGCCGAGTTCGGCAGCGTGCTCATCGAAGACGTCTTTGCCGTGGGCGTATACGTTGATCGCCCCGACCACCTGATCTGGCAGCAGCAGTGGCAGCGACAGTGCACTGTGCACACCCAACCTGCCCACGCGCGGACCGAACCGCGGCCACATCTTCTCCCCACCCAACGACCCGGAACGCACTGTGCGACGTTCCAGCGCCGCCGTGATGCACGGCCCCTCACAGACGGTCACGTACTGGATTTCGTCGATCTCTGCGACAAATGGAGCACTCGACGCCAACGCCGCCACGATGTTGTCCGGCTGATCGAGCCGCAACAACGTCACACCGGCACCGTCGGCGCCGGGTATCGCGCGCACTGCGAACGAGGCCACCTCAGCCAGCAACTCAGGCAACCCGAGACTGCCCGCAACCAGGCCCGCTAGGTCGCCGATGCCGGCTTGCAGATCGGCGTCATCGGCACTGATCTGCTCCGATGTCCGTGAACTGCCATCGCCTGTGGTCAACTCTGCCATCGTCGGCACCTGCGCTCACAGTCCTGGGGGTGCCCCACGTGAACTGCGGCCACCGACCACGTCTTCGCGGCGTGTTCGCCGCAAGATGGCTCCCAGACTAATCGGCTTTGAGCGGCAGGTTCCCGACTCCGTCCAGCTGCTGAATCTCACCGTGCAGACCGCTCGATAGGGTGTAGCGTCGGAGGTGCTGAGAACCTCAGCTGGTCCGGGATGAGTTCAGCCGTCCGCTGCTGAACCCAAGGAGCACTGGCTCCGAGCCCCCACACACCGGTCATCGTCTGCCCGCCGGGATCACCATGACTGACACGCTTGTTCTTCCAACCAAACCTCGTTCACTCACGAAGCGTCATGCGGTGCGATTCGACACTCGATGGATGACGTCGGCGGCGGCCATTGTCAGCGTGTACGGCGACATTGACGGGTCAAACGCAAGCACCCTCACCGATTACGCATTCGTGAATGCGGTGCGTTGCCGCGGATTGATTCTTGACCTCAGCGGTCTGAAGTTCTCTGGCACCGACGGTTTCTCGGCGCTGCACAGAATCTCGGTTCGGTGCGCGCACGCTGACATAGGGTGGATGTTGGTACCTGGTGCCGCGGTCTCCCGACTGCTACGGATCTGCGACCCCCATGGATCGCTTCCCGCCGTCGACACCGTCAGTGCGGCACTGGCTAACCTCCGGGAACACCCCTGTTTCCCAAGGCCCGCAACGCCGTTTGCAGCCCCGCTATCGTCGGACCACCCAATCTGGTAGCGGACCTAGCGGCGGTACCGAACTTCCTTTCCGAAGAAGTTTCCGGCGCAGGAAGCCTCCGTGCGCGGCTCACCCATCTCGGCATGGTTGCCGATAACACGTGAACCGGTGATGTGCGTCATGACAAATGGGCGATCTCGGGCGGTGCGGCCGTGTCCGGATGCCTTATCGTCGCGCCCCGGAGCCGGCGGTTGTGCATCGGTTCGCGCTCCGACTTCTGGTGTTCGAGCTGCCTGATCAGCTCGCGCTTTGCATCGCACAGAGCGCGAGTGAGGTCCGGGTTCTCGGCGACCGCCACCAGCTGCGGACGGCCGGGCAGGCTCGTCCGCAGGGTGACCCGCTGCTCCTTGCCGCCGCGGTCCTGCAGGGTGACTTCGATGTCCACCTGACTCGGATCCCACCTCCCCAGATGGGGCGCGAGCGTCGCCAACGCGTCCAACACGTGCGGATGTTCCTTCGCTACGAAGCCCGATCCCACGTGGATCACGTTCTCGCGAAAGGCTTTTTGTTGTTGGTCGTCAGCTGTGCTCATCGTGGACTCCGTCTACTCAGAAGGTGATGTTTCCAGTTACGGGGACTGCCGTCATCGGCGTTCCATTCATGTCGACCTGCCAGGTCCCGTACGTCATCGTCGGTGCCGGTTGCAGTTGGCGGTCGACCCGCATCTGCTGCACGTCGTCCTGGGAGTCCAGCTGGTCCGGCAGGATCTCGCCGATCGGTTCGCCGTCGCGGCGCGACATCATGTCCTGAGTGCCCACCATCGTCTGGTCGGGTCGCACCACCCACGATGCGCGCGCGTCACCCAGCTCCGTCGTGTACATGCCGGCCGGAGACGAAACCACGGGCGCCGCAAAGGATTGTGTTACATCGTCCATGGTCAGCGTGCCGTTGACCGTGGTGCCGTCAAACACCCCTGTCACGTGGTCTTGGTACGTCGAAGTCAGGTCGATCGAACCGTTCTCCTCGGTCCCGGAGAAGTACGCCTCGTCGTCTACGCCGTTGGTGGCGTAGGCGGCGACGTTGTCGCCGTCGACGGTGATCGCCATCGTCGTGGTGACGCCGTCTTGGCCGGGCATATCGGCTATGTACCTGCCCGATTCGGGGAATGCGATCGCCTCGGTAGCGGGCGCCGCATTAGCGAGCGAGGCGGCGGGCAGCACGCCCAAGGCGGTGATCGCACTCGTCGCGAGCACCAAGGTGCGGTTGTACTTGTTCATCGTGGTCGTTCTCCTTCAGGTACGGGCGGCCACACCCGCGTTCGGGCTGTCCCGACGCGTGTCACCGCCGTGCAATGGTCTGAACCCCGATTTTCGGGGATTGAACGGGAGACGCATGGATCCGACGGCGAATCCGCATGGACGTGGCCGACAGGGGTTCCCGGGGTAGGCCTTCAGTAAACACCCAGGTAGACGCGTTGTCAACAGCGTTGACATACGGCGTAGCCCAACAACGTAGGGTTAGCGGCTCATCGCTTCGAGGAGTTCCGACAGTTGCGCGGTCGCGACGCCGATGGCCGCGTCGCCGATGCCATACGGCACGACCAGCATTCCGGAGTGCACAAGCGCACCGCACGAGTAGACGACGTTCGGAACGTAGCCGTTCTGCTCGTCAGCACCCGGGCTCAGTAACGGCTCACGGAGCTGACCGATGATCCGTGACGGATTCTCCAGGTCGAGCAATATCGCCCCGATCCGATACGTGCGCATCGGACCGACGCCGTGGGTGAGCACCAGCCACCCTGCCTCGGTTTCGATGGGCGGGCCGCAGTTTCCGAGCTGCAGCGCTTCCCACGCCTGCGTCGGTTGCTGGCAGGGCACCGAGTCCGTCCATGCGAACGGATATTCCGAGAAGGCAAACGAATTCGATTCCCGGTCTGATCTCGACATGGCTGCGAAATGACCGCGGACCCGGCGGGGAAACAGCGCCAGACCCTTGTTGGCAGCGGCGCGTCCCACCATCGGCGTCGACGTGAACGACCGGAAGTCCGTCGTCTCCAGCAGCTGCTGGCTGATATTGGACCCGCTGTAGGCCGTGTAGCTCGCGTAGAAGGTGACCGACCCGTCGTCGTCGACAAATCGGACGAACCGTGCGTCCTCCATGCCCGCGGCCTCCGCACCCATCGCAGGCCACAGCACCCGCTCGGAGAGCGGAATGTCATCGGCGAATTCGACACCGTAGGTCCGTTCTGCGATTGTCCGAATCAGCGAAATCGTCTCGGGCGCATGACCACGCGTCCTGCGGTGTTTCTGGAGCCTGTCGAGTTGCTCGTCGAGATCGTTTCGAGTGAACCGCTCACCGAGCGCGTCGAGGACGTAATCAGCACCCTCTCCGGCGTCATGCAACCGGGCGAGTTCACTACGCAACACCGCAGCGTCCAGCAGAGCCGGCCCAACCTCACCCACGGTGGCGAACGGAGCCGCAGCGTCGATCGTCACCCCGCCTGTCGCGTCGATGACACCGGTCCGGAACCCGATGGACGAGATGTGTCCCTCCCCGATGCCCCGCACGCTCATCACGAATCGCAGGCTGCCCGTCGCGATTCCCGTCTGGTCCGGGTGAGCCACCATGCTCGGGTTGCACAACGCCGCGCCTTCGATGGCGTACTCGCTCGTGAACGTCGCACCTAGCAACATCGTTCGCGCCTCGGACAGTTCGGCCGTCGCGTCCAGCCGATCAGCCAGTTCGCGCGCATGCTGGCGGAAGGTGCCCACCAGGTCGCGGTGCCGCCCGTCGAAACGCGTAATGACATCGTCCAGCGACGCGCGGACGTCGTCCTCGTCCAGGGCCAGGATGCGCCTCAGCACCGCGCCCGCGCGGGAGTCGTGATGTTCGAAAGCCTCCTGCCCCGGGACGAACAGCCGGGTGATGACCCGCGATGAGTCGGCCACTAGTCGCTGCGGGCTGCGCGTGACAAGCCCGGCCCGCACCGAAGTCATTGTGGTACAGCGGAAAAGCGCCGCGCATGCTGCAGGGTGGACAGCACAGCCAATGTCGACTCTGCGCCCTGGTTTTGGTTCACCCCATCGGCGTGCAGGCCGTCAAATCCGCCACCCGTGTCGGGGTCCCACATCAGCTGCCCTGCGTCGTTGGCGCCCTGGAACCAGGCCGCCGCAGCGCGCACGCCGTCTGGCCACATCGAATCGCCGTCGACGGCGGCGGCACGTGCGCACGCATCGGCGAGCGACGACACCTCGATCGGCTGCTGATCGAAGGCGGGTCCTGCGTCCCCGGGACCTCTGCCGGCAACCGGAGTGGGCGAAAGGTGACCGTCCCCGGTTTCGCAGTCGAGCAGCCAGGCCAACAGATCCAGACCGCGCTGCCGCAGGGATCGCGTCCTCCAGCGCGACGCCCGCAGCGATCATCGCCTCGGGGAGAACGGCATTCGCGTAGGTGAGTCGCGGTTCGGGCCACGGCCACGCCGGGTCGCCGTTCGGTTCAGCGACCGACGCCGCGTAGTCGATGATCAGTAGCCGCGCCGCTCGATTCTCGGGGTCGAACGCGAGCATTTCGGCTGCGCCCAAAGCGGCGAACGCCATCGCCCTCGGCCATGGTGACCGCTCCTGCGCAGCACGCTCGAACTGCATGATCGCCGATTGCCGTGCCCAGACGACGTCACTGTGCGCGGCGGCGGTCCCCAGTCCCCACACGCAGCGCCCCCAGGCGTCCTCCAGGGCGGGCTCGTCGACCCAATTGCCCTTGCTGTCCATTCTGTTGCGGCAGGCACCGGTGAGAGCTTGTGCCCCGCCCAAGAACTGCAACGCAATTCTGGCGACACCGTTCAGTGTTCGCTCCAGACCGGGCTCCCGGGTGGCGACGACCAGCACCCGGGCCATGTCGTCGGTGCAATAGCCGTGCTCGGGATCGGGCTCGGCCAGCCGGGCGTGCTCGAATGTGCCGCGACGATCTGTCATTCGCAACAGGTGGTCGAATACCGGTTCCGGGGTGTCGGCGGTCATACGAGTGCCGGCCGCTCTGCGAGCACGCGGCGCGCCAAACGCACATAGGAATTCGCCACGACCGGCCACGCCATGGCCGGGGCCAAGCGGCGGGCCTCTGCGGCCATCGAGCCGGCCAGACGAGGATCGGTGAGCACCCGCCGCAGCGCCGATGCCATTGCGTCGGGATCGTCGTGATTGACCACGATTCCCGCCCCACTGGCAAGAAGTTCATTGGCGTGGGGAAATGCCGTGGCGACTACCGGCCGGCCACTCGCGATGGCGTCGACCAGCACACCGGAGGTCACCTGATCGGTGGAGTCGTACGGCAGCACCACGACGCTCGCGGACTGAGCAAGGGAGGTCAGGGAGGCGACGTCGCGGTAGGCGGAGTCGAAGGACACCGAGTCGGCCACCCCGCTGCGACGCGCCTGGTCGATACGCGCGTCGCGATACGCCTCACCATCGGCGGCCCGCACCTTGGGATGTGTCTGCCCGGCGATCAGGTAGCGCGGCCGGCCGGGGAGGTGCGCAAGCGCGGCCATTGCGCCGATCACCCTCTCGATGCCCTTTCCCGGTCCCAAGAGACCCCAGGTCAACAGGGTCGGCCTGCCGCCGAATTTCGATGCGGCGACCTTGGGGAGGGTGGCGCCGTGCGGGATGGTGACGATCTTGCGACGGTCGATGTTGAAGTGCAGACCTAGTCGATGACTGGCTGCCTCAGACATCACCACCACTCGATCCGCGGCCGCCGCGACGGCCTCGAGCACTGAACGCTGGTGCGCGGTGGGATCTTTGAGCACGGTGTGCGCGATGACGATCGAGGGCACCCGCAGTCCGCCAATGACGTCGACGACGTCGTCGCCGTCGACACCGCCGTAAATGCCGTACTCATGCTGGATGATTGCGACGTCACTCTGGTTGAGCAATTCGGAGGCCGCATAGACAGACGCAGGCGAGTCGCTGACCAATTCTCCGATGACGTGGCCGCTGGAAGGCGGCGAGCCGTCGGCCACCCGCACCACGCTGACGTCGACATCATTCGCCGTCAAACCTTTGGCCAAGGCCGCGCTGAAGGTCGCAAGCCCGCATGCCGTCGGCGGATGCGTACTGAGAATGCCAACCCTCAAAGGGCCGGAAAATGGTTGATTTACAACAGAAGTAGTCAATGAAGGAAGGGTGGATAAGAGTTTCAAGGTGATCCAGACGGGCGGTTGTCACCTGCATGGCCGGCGTGAGCGGTTGCTCTGCGAGATCAGCGGCTGACGGCTGCCTCATTCCGGACTGGCTGGGTTCCCAACCCCTTTGACGGTACACCTCATCGGCCGCGGGAGCAGTATCGGGCCGCGTGCTTTCGAGGCGAAAGGTGAGTCACGTCCCTTTCCGGTCAACGCCGGAAAAATCCCTTCTTCCAGCTCTTTTGGTCACCTTCCACGTCGGTCCATGCCCCCGACACGTAGTGGTAGGACTCTCTGGCGCCGTTACGGACGACGTCCAGCGCGCCGTTGTCGTGCTTGACGTAGGCGTCGCCGAAGCGCATGTAGCGGTCGGCTCCGCCATCGGGGAGTGTCACGGTAACTGTCATGGTCGAAACCGCATACCGGTGCTCAGCGAATCTTCTCGGGGATGGAGTCCAAAGCGTGCAGGACATGCACGGCCAGGTCGGCCGCAGCCTTGTCGCCGAGCTTGGAGCGGGCCATGATCGTGTCCCTGACAAGGTTGACACGAATCTGGTAGGGCGAGCGGAACATTACTGGCGAAGACATCACATATTCCTTTTCAGTCGAGCATTTTCGCTCGCGACCGAGCTGCCCGATATCCACGACGTTACGCTGATTCCCGCCGCGGGGATTGAAGTACGGACGGACGGCAGTCCGCAAGGTCGGTGCGAGCCACTTGTGATCGGCAAAGATTCGAGACGCCGAAAACCCCTGGGCTGAAACAGCAGAGCGAATCTTGCCCCGTCAGCTCAGAGGATTCCGATCAAGAGCTAGATGGTGGTGACTCCGACAGCCTGTGGGCCTTTAGGACCCTGAGTGACGTCGAACTTGACGCGTTGATTGTCGTCAAGCGAGCGAAAGCCGTTCGACTGAATCTCCGAATGATGAACGAACACATCCTCTGTGCCGCCGTCCGGAGTGATGAAGCCGAAGCCCTTATCGCTGTTGAACCACTTGACGGTTCCCTCTGACATTTTCTTCTCTTTCTTTTCACGATGGATGCAATTCGTTACATCCAAGACTGGGTGTTAAGGCCGCTAGATGCGACCCTGTCGAGCGGTCATCGTGAGGAGACCGTCAACAGTTGACTCGTCGCTCGGGCTCGCGGCGGCCATCAGGGTGGCGTGCGCCTCGTCCGGGTCGGAGTTCGGCGGCACTACCAGCAAGGCGATTCTGCTGCGGTTGAGACCGATGACTTCGACGGTGTTGACCGGCTGACGTCGATATCCGTCGAGCCGTACCGCTCGCCCGCCGGTGATGAGTTTCCCGGTTGATTTCGCCCATTCATTGACGTTGAACAGAACGCGGTCAATGGGCCCGAGCCGAACCGACAACACTGCCAGCAGGTCCGGCAGCTGTGCGGTGAGGTCGTCGCTGTGCGGCCACCACGCCCCGTCGACATACCCACTCCGAGGAGCCTTGGGCTTCAAGCGCAATCGCGGCGTGTGTTCCGGGTGTATATGGCGCGGCGCGTCGATGGTGGAAAGTTTTTGTAGCGTCATGACGACGCTCCTGTCTTGACCGTGAGCCGGCCAGATCCTGCGAATCGCCGACGACACAACCTTGAACAGCCATATGACGAAATACCGACGATGGATCCAGTCTACTCGGGTCGTCCAGCCGGGGGTCCACGCCGTGGCGCGCCTGACGCCATCGTCGGCTGAGGCAACGCTTTAAACCATTGGGGCGCAGTCATTTCCGGCCCTGCCGCGTCAATGTCGCGAAGGACCAGAGGCCTCGATGTCAACGGTATGCGTCAACGCTGTTGACATCTGGGCCGAATAGGCGTGTACTTGGGGCCTACTTCGCGATGAGAGGCGTCGGACGCTTGTCATCGAGTCCGCGACACCCGAATCGAACGCCATGAGCGAGGCGACAGCGCCGCCGATCTCTTTCAACCTGGCGCTACCGATCTAAGGGGCCGACATCGCAACCAACGCAATCATTTTGATCGTCGTTACCACCATCGCGGTACTCGTACTCGCCGGCGCGTTCATAGTCGTGACCTCCAAAACGCGGAACTCGAGGCTCCGGGCAGGAACGACGATCCACGACCAGGTGACCGACTGCGCGCTACGACTTCGGCGACAGCAAACGCTTGCCGACGAGTTCGGCGCGAGAGCTCACGCGGCCCAGGTGGAGATCGACATCAAGACGGTCCGCGCGTGCAGTCTGCAACAGCAAGCGACCGACAGTCGCAGCGAAGCAGTCACCTCCCGCGACCAACTGGACGAACTGAGGCGTCAGGCGGACAGGTCAGATATGGCCATCCAGCCACCCGCAATGCCCCGGCTCGCTGGATGACGGCGGCGACGGTCAACCGCCGGGCGGAATCGTCACGTCCAGCGTGATGCCACCGCGTCTTGATCACCGAGCCGCTGCAGTGGTCTGAACATGCCGTGAAGGGCAAGCGCGCAGGTCATCTCATCGCCCGACGACGTAGTTGCCAGCGGACGCGGGCGTTGAGGCTCGCGTAACACCCGACGATCGTGACGCGATAACACCGGCAGCAACATCAACCTCATCCGTCCCAACCGCTGCGGGAGTTCGCGTGCGTCGTTCATGGAAGGCCGCTCTCGGCGCGGTTCTGCTCGTCGCGGCGGCGCTTGCCGGCGAGGTGTCACCGACGGTGGCGCAGGCTCAGCCTCCAGCGGCGGCCGCAGGGAAGGACTTCACCAAACCGGCGATCGTCATCCTGGGATACGGGCTCAACGACAACGGGACGATGCGCACGATCCTGCGCCGCCGCGTGCTCACCGGCCTGACCGTGGCGCAGTTCTTCCCGCAATCGCCGATCATCGTGACGGGCGGCAACCCGCGCAACGGCAACACCGAGGCCGCGCAGATGCGCAAGATGCTGATGCTGCTCGGGTTCCCGGACAACCGAATCATCTGGAGGACAAGGCGAACAGCACGGTTCAGAACGCGCAGTTCTCGGTGCCGTTGGCGAAGGAGGCCGATACGTCGGGCATCATCGTGGTGACGTCGTCGACGCACCAGGACCGTGCCGACGGCAATTTCATCGATGCGGGCGGCAATGTGCTTGCGACAGTGAGCTATCCCGACGGAGACCCGTCGGTGAATGTGGCGCAGTTCGCGCGCGATGCGATGAGCCCGTTCGTCAACGTCGGCTAGCGGTCACCACAGGACGGCGATGGCGGCGGCCGAGAACGAGAGCACGCCGACGGTTACGAACAGTGGCCGGGGCACGGCGTCGCCGGTGCGCTTCTGTCGAGCGCTGCCCATCCCGAGCAGTCCGCCGAGCACCACGAGGATGACGAGCTTGACGCCGATCTTCGGGTAGTTGAGGTCGATGCCCGCGGGCCAGGGTGCGGCTAGCGCGAGTCCGGTGAGCAGCGAGACCAGGAGTCCGTAGTCCATGATGCGGGTGAAGCGGAACCGTTTCGCCGCAGCCTCGGTGGTCCAAGCGCCGAAGGTGACGGCGAACCCGACGATGTGCAGCAACACAACTACGTTGCGTAGTAGTTCCATGGCGTGAGCGTACGACAGCGTCGGCTGAGGCAGCCAGCGAATCGGCCGATGCGGCAAGATCCCGTCGGCGAGTTGTCACCTGGGAGGCGGGCCGGGCGGCCGCGTTCGGAGGCGGGCCTCCGCCAGATGTGCCCGCCTCTGCGGGACTGGAGCGCGACAACATCGGGGCGGCACCAGGACTGGCGATCCCCGCGGCGGTGCGCACCGCTATCGTCTCTCTCGTTCCGCGCAGTCGTGTCTGCGCCCGCTCACGGTCCGGGGAGCCTGCTGGGTGAGTATGTCGATCGTGGTCGCCGTGCTCTTCTCGGCGCTACTGCATGCGGTCTGGAACTCGTTGGCGCACAACGTCGATGATCGTTTGGTTGGCTTCGCGCTCATCGGCGCGGCAGACGCCGCGGGCGGGGCGGTGATGGCAGCGGTCGCGGGCCTGCCACCCGCCGGAGCCTGGCCGTTCATCATCGCGTCGGCGGCGCTGCACGTGATCTACAACCTGATGCTGTTAGCCAGCTACCAACTGGGCGAGTTCAGCCAGATGTATCCGCTGGCGCGGGGCACCTCGCCATGGGTGGTGGCATTGTTTTCGGTGGCGGTGCTCGGCCACGCCCTGCCGATGAACGAACTGGTCGGCGTGGTGACGGTGTCCGCAGGGCTCATCGGTTTGGTGCTGGTGGGCGGGGTCCCCGGGCGTGAGGACCTGCCGGCGGTCGGCGCGGCACTGCTCACGGGCTTGGTGATCGCGGCGTACACCGTGGTCGACGGGAGCGGGGTCCGGGAGGCGCCGCTGTTCGCCTACACCGGGTGGATGTTCCTGTTGCAAGGTCCTCCGCTGATGGTGATCGCGGCGATCCGGCGCGGCCGTCGACTGCCCGGCGCCGTGCGGGCCTCGGCGGTCTCGGGGCTCAGCGGCGGTGTCATCTCCCTCGCGGCCTACACCATCGTGCTGTGGGCGCAGACCAGCGGTGCGCTGGCGCCCATCGCTGCGCTGCGGGAAACCAGCATCGTGTTCGGCGCACTGATCGGCGCGGTGTTCCTGGGTGAACGGCTCGGGGTGAAGCGTGCGATCGCCGCGGGCGTGGTGCTGGCGGGAGTTCTGCTCATCAGCCTGCCGTCGTGAGTCGGTCAACGGCGCGCGACGCCGGGCGTACTGTCCGACTGTGTATGTCGACGCGATGACGACTCCGCAGCCGTTGGACAAGATCGGCGGTCTCGCCCGTCGCACGCAGGACGCGGGGTTCTCCGGACTGCTGTTCACCGAGACCGGCCGGACGGCGTATCTCAACGCGGCGGTGGCGTCGCAGGCCGCGCCCGGCCTCGAGCTGTCGACGGGGGTGGCGGTGGCCTTTCCGCGCAGCCCGTTCGTCACGGCGGCGTCGGCGTGGGAACTGCAGGAGGCGACGGGCGGGAAGTTCCGGCTCGGCCTGGGTACGCAGGTGCGCACACATGTGGTGCGGCGCTACGGCGTGGATTTCGAGCATCCGGGTCCGCGGTTGCGTGATTATGTGCTCGCGGTGAAGGCGTGCTTCGCGGCGTTCCGCACCGGAAAGCTCGATCACCACGGCGAGTTCTACGACCTGGACTTCATCAGCCCGCAGTGGAGCGCAGGACCGATCGACGCGCCGGACCCCAAAGTCGATGTGGCCGCGGTCAATCCGTGGATGCTGCGGATGGCAGGCGAAGTCGCCGACGGGGTGCATGTGCATCCGCTGGGCGAGCCGGGATATATAGCGCGCCATGTCGTGCCGAAAGTGGCTGAGGGTGCAGCGAAGTCGGGACGCTCGGCGTCGGACATCGCGGTGATCGTGCCGGTGATGACGATCGTCGGTGACAGTGACGAGGAGCGTCACAACGAACGGGAACTGGTGCGGGCGAGCATGAGCTTCTACGGGAGCACGCCGAACTACGCGTTCATCTGGGATGAGGCGGGGTTCGAGGGGACGACGGCGCGGATCCGGGAGAAGCAGAAGGCCGGCGATTACAAGGCAATGGCGGCCCAGATCAGCGACGAGCACATCGCGACCTTCGCAACTGAGTCGACGTGGGACGGCTTGGCGGACGCGTTGGTCGAGAGGTACGGGGAAATCGCGACGCGAATCGTGCTGTACAACGGGCTGGCTGATCAGGAGCGCATTGAGCGTTATGGCGCCGTCGCACGAGTGATTTCGACTGGTTGAGCACTCGGTAACAAGGTGGTCACTGCCCCGCGCGGGAGCGCGAACCGATTGAGCGGGGCTGTTAGTTTCGCGCCGTGGTGGAAGGACTTTCGCATCGAATTCGTCGCGTCGGCAGTCTGATCGCCGTCGCGGTAATGGTGGCTGCGGCACTGGTGACGGTGGGTTTGGCGCCGCACGCGTCGGCGTACTCGCGGGAGGGCCTGCCGGTCGAGATGGTGAGTGTGCCGTCGCCGTCGATGGGACGCGACATCCAGGTCCAGTTCCAGGGCGGCGGGCCGCATGCGGTCTTTCTGCTCGACGGCCTGCGCGCGCAGGACGACGCCAACGGATGGGACATCAACACCGCGGCGTTCGAGTGGTTCTACCAGTCGGGCGTATCCGTGGTGATGCCGGTCGGCGGCCAGTCGAGCTTCTACAGCGACTGGTATGCGCCGGCGACGGGCAGCAACGGAACGCTCACGTACAAATGGGAGACGTTCCTGACGAGCGAATTGCCGAACTGGCTGGCGACGAACAGACAGCAGGATCCGCGGGGCAATGCGGTTGTGGGACTGTCGATGTCGGGTGGAGCGGCGTTGACGCTTGCGGCCTATTATCCGCAGCAGTTCTTCTTCGCGGCGTCGTTGTCGGGGTACCTGAACCCGTCGAAGGGGTTGTGGCCGACGTTGATCGGCTTCGCGATGAAGGACGCGGGCGGCTACAGAGCGGTCGACATGTGGGGGCCGCCGAACAATCCGGCGTGGCAGCGCAACGACCCGATGCTGAACATCAATCGGCTGGTGGCCAACCGCACCGCGTTGTGGGTGTACTGCGGTAACGGCGCGACTTCCGACCTGGACGCCGGCGGCGGGGGTTTCGGAGTTCAGTTCAGCGCGGGGTATCTGGAGAACATCACGCTGAGCACGAACAAGGAGTTCCAGGAGAAGTACCAGGCTGCGGGTGGACGCAACGCGGTGTTCAACTTCCCGCCGAACGGCACGCACAGCTGGGGATACTGGGGCGCGCAGCTGCAGCAGATGAAGCCAGACCTGCTGCGCATCCTCGCGACTCCCCCGCCCCCGCCGCCGCCACCACCGCCGGCGCCGCTCGCGGTGGTGCCGGGTATTGCGCCGCCACCAGCGCCGGCGCCAGCACCCGCGGCTGCGCCCGCCCCTGCGCCAGCACCCGCGGCTGCGCCCGCCCCTGCGCCAGCACCCGCGGCTGCGCCCGCCCTTGCGCCGGGGCTGGTGCTCGCGCCGCGCTGACTCGACCGTCGCGGGCGCGAATGGTCGAGCCGGGCTGGTCCGGGCCAGCGTGAGCTTCTAGGGGAGCAGGGGCCGGTAACCACTGCGCAACGCTCGATGGTTCCGCGACTGACAAGATGTCGCCCGTCAGGCGAAGTAATCCCAATACACGTTGACGCCGATGATCAAGAGGCTCGCGACCAGCACGAACGCGAACAAGCCCATTCCCCAACGTCTCCACCAGGGTACGGCCGGATCGTCGCGCTCCACCACCATGCTGGAATCCTACCGGCCGCCACTCAGTGTCAAGCGCAGATCTTGACTGCAGCCAGTAGCCGCTCAACCGATCTCATTGAAGTCCGATCGGGATCAGTACGACGGTGATGTTGTCGTGACCGCCGGACCGCAGGGCGTGGTCGACCAGTGCTCTCGCCGCGACGGTGGGATGGGTTCGGTTGCAGAACGGCGCGACGTCAGCGGCCTCGGACAGGTAGTTGTGCAGGCCGTCCGAACACAGCAGCAGCACGCCGCGGTCGGCGGTCGTCGTCGTGCTCACACTCGAGTCGTCCCACCGTTTCGATTCGGTGTCGCCACCGAGCCACTTGGTAAGGGTGTGCGCACTCTTCTGTACGACATGCGCGTCGGGCGGTACGCCCGCGGAGATCAGTCCCTGTGCAAGGGAATCGTCGACGGTCAGGCGTCGGGGCTGGGCGGGCGGCTCGGGCAGCCAGTACGCCCTGCTGTCCCCGACGTTGGCGACGGTGATCTGTGCCTCTCCCGCGGATGTGAAAACGACAGCTGCCGCCGCATAGGTGCATGCCGGCGCCGCACGGCCGTCACCCTCGGTCTTGGCTGCGGCTGCCGCCTTTGCGGCATCGTCAAGCCCGGCCAGCACCACAGAGCTCATGTCCCGGGCCGCGGCGAGTGCCTTCAGCATTGCCTCCACACCTGCCGTCGAGGCGGCCCTCGACGCCTTGTAGGCATCGGGCGAGCTGGAAACCCCGTCACACACCGCGGCGACGATCGCGTGCGGCCGTTGTCCGGCCGCGCCGGAGACGGTTCCCGCTGCGGCGGCGTCCTCGTTCCGATCATGCTTGAGACCGCGGTCGGTCATCAGCACGATCCCGTCGAGGTAGTCCTCGTCACGATCCCGCACGGCAGCGGATCCGTGCCCGTCCGGAGCAGGTGCGGGTCTGGGTACCGCGACGCGCCTAACCGCGGGCAAGGCCGGCGCCCCAGTTCTCGCAGAACCTCTCTGCGGGAGCGACGTTCGCCCCGCATTGCACACACGTCGTCACGGCACTCCTCATACTCGGGTCCTTGGCCGGATCGCGTCCGGCTCTTCCACCAAGGCGATGCGCTCCCACATGTCGGTCATCTCGTGCGCCAGTGCGCGGTTGCAGAGGTCCATCCTGACACGGCGTGCACCGGAGTCGCGGCGGTGCCCGCTGCCGGCGCCACGCTGATACGGTAGTAAATCCGCGCAATACCACGGCTCACAATTGGCAAGATTCATGGTCGGTAAACCTTCCGCGCAGAAGACCTTTGCCGTCGGCATTGTCTTGCTTTCTCTCGCTGCCGCTTGCTCGCGTGGCCAGGCAACGAACACAACCGTAAGCGACGGGCCGCAGCCGACGCAGGCGCCAGTTGCGGCTCCCGCACCGACGCAGGCGCCAGTTGCGGCTTCCGCACCGACGCAGGCGCCCGCGGCGATGCCCACAGCTGACTTCGCATCAGTCTCCAAGCTGATCAACGACGCGATTGCGGCGAATGAGTTGCCGGGCGCTGTCGTGGTGGTCGGGCACGCGGGCGAGGTCGTCTTCCACCAGGCGTATGGCTCGCGCAAGCTGGCGAGCGAGCCGGGCCTGGACGGATCTCCCGCACCTGCCGAGCCGATGACCGAGGACACGATCTTCGACCTTGCCTCGTTGACGAAGCCCCTCGCAACGGCGACCGCCGTCATGCAGCTGTACGAACGAGGCAAGGTTCAGTTCGACGACCCTGTGCAGCAATACCTGCCTGACTTCAACACGGCGGACGATCCCCAGCGTGCCAAGGTCACGGTCCGCATGTTGCTGACACACACCTCAGGGGAAACAGGAGACGTCAACCTCGGCGACCCGTGGGGACTGAACCGAGCCGAGAAGGCCGAAGGCATCCATCGCGCGCTCACCACGCCACTGGAGTCAGATCCCGGTAAAGGCTTCCGTTACTCCGACATCAACTTCATTCTGCTCGGCGCGCTGATTGAAGAACTCACAGGAAAGGCCGAAGACGTTTACGTCCAGGACAACGTCTTTGCGCCGCTTGGCATGAACGAGACGCGCTATCTGCCGGCAGCCAAAGCATGTGGTCCGCACACGATGAGAGGCGCGGCGATCGCCTGGGCTCCCGCACCGACAGGGCGCGAGCCAGCCGATTGTCTTGAAGGTAGTTGGGACACCAGTCTTTTGTCCCGTATCGCACCGACAGCGCGTGACGAGGAGAGCAGAGGGGATCCGAGCAAGAATCCCGATCTCGATTACTTGCTTTGGGGCACTGTGCATGACACGACGGCGCGCCGCATGGGCGGAGTGGCCGGGCATGCCGGTGTGTTCTCGACAGCGCAGGATGTCAGCACATTTGCGCAGGCGCTACTTGATCGGTTAGCGGGCCACCCGAGCGAGTTTCCGCTGAAGCAAGCAACTTTGGAGTTGATGACGGCTCCCGAGCAGCCCGGACATAATCTCCAACAAATCGATGCCGCCAACGAGGCCGACCGAGAAGCCATCGCGACAAAACCAAACAGGAGCGATCCGCTGCTCGCTCCGAGCTATCCGGCGATCAAGGGACAGAATCTGCGTGGCTTTGGCTGGGACATCGATTCGCCGTTCTCCCATCCGCGAGGCAAGATCTTCCCGATCGGGAGCTTCGGCCACACGGGCTTTACCGGAGCCACGCTTTGGATGGACCCAGGCTCAGACACCTACGTAGTCACGCTCACCAATGCCATCCATTCGCGGGGCAGTCCGCCGAGCTCGTACCTGGCGGGTGAAGTGGCTACGGCGACGGCCCAGGCCCTGCATCTCCAATGACCGTCCCCCGGGCTTCCGGGTGCTCGATGACCTGGGCTGATGTACGCCAAGAATGTCGCAAGGATTCGGCAAGGGCAACGCGCGACCCTATGGGTGTCAAGCCACCGCCCACCCAAGGAGTCCACGTGATGAACCACATCCGCACCCTCGTCGTCACCGCCGCCGGCGCCGCCGTGTTGGCCGCAGGTTTCGGCGCCGCCGCTGTCGGAGTCGCCGGAACCGCGAGCGCCGATGTCTGCTGGGATCTCGCATACGACGGAACCACCGACTACTACTACTGCTGACCTATCCCGTTCGATCTTTGAGCGGTCGACTCACCTCAATGAACCACAGCTCCTTCTTCGAGGGCCACCTCGGCCTCGCGTAAGAGGACCGACTGCGCGTCCTCATAGATGCGCCATGCCTCTTCGGGGCTGTCTCCCACGGCGGTCATGCCGATGCGTCCGCACTCGGTCAGACAGCTGATCATGTGGAACACCACTCCGGAGCGGCGTGACTGGTCGAAGTGCAGACCGTGTCGTACAACCACGTCGAAGAGATCGGCGACGGTCAGGACCCTGAGCCGGTCGTCTTCGAGGTGGTCCGTTGCGACCAGGTACTTGCTGTTGCCGGCGGGAGTCAGAAAAACGCCGCGCTCACCGTCGTAGCTTCCGTCGGTGAGGAACTGCAAGGTCAGAAACGGGTGGGTGGTGCCGCCTTTGCGAAGGTTCAGCTCGATCGCATAGGACGTCCACGCGCCCGTCTCATCCTGCACGACAACGAAATCCACCGCGAACCGGCCGAGCACACCGAGTTGTGCGAGACGGCGGCCGATCACCATCGCCGGCTCGGCGATGGTCGCGGCATACTCCGCATTCGCGGGGAACACGCAGCCGAGGTACTTCTGGCCGCTCGCGCCGCCGAGAAGCTGGTCATGGGTGGAGAGCAACTCGACGCTGCCGTCCGGCAGTGCCCGCATCTGCACGCTCGGGCTGGTCAGCACCACACCGGTGATCCGCTCCTCGACAATTCCGCCGCCCTTCTCGAAGGCGGCCAGGAAAGCGTCGACCGTCAACTGCTCCGCCTCGGGTTGCATACCGCGCACCCGATCGGCGATCGCCGCCGCCTCGTCCTGCGACCCAGGATCCGGCAGCCCGTTCAAATCCATCATGGCGTTTCCCGAGCCCGAAACTCCGTCGTTCATTTTCACGATCGCCAGGCGCAGCGACGGCTGTCGTCGGCGCATGTCCTGCACAGCGGATACGATGTCGTCCGCGGTGCGCAGGCCCTCCACTCCCACCGGGTAACGCACCCCGCACTCCTCGAACATCTTGCGGCAGCCGCTCTTCGTACCCAGGTCGACAAGCCGGGGATCCGCCCCGTACATCGGAATGCCCAGCGACAGTGCGACATCCCGCTCGCGCGACGTGGTGTTGTAGGGAATCAAGTGGCTTCGCGCCGGGTTCGGGATCAGCGACCGGATTTCCCGAAGAAGCCGTGGTCGGGCCAACAGCTTGGAGCTCAGCGGCGTCGGCGACGCGTCGCCGACCGCGACCATGATGAGTCGAGCGCGGGCATGACTGGGAATCACGCCGGGGAGCAGCCCGAGGTAGTACTCGATGATCGCTTCGGACACCGGTTGCGAGGTCACGTAGATCATGCGCAGCCGTGGCTGACGGAGCAGCAACAGCAGGAAAAGGGCGCGTTCCTCCATCGCTTGCATCACCGTGCCGCTGGAGACGGTGCCGATCGACGGGACGACGACGACGGATTCGTCCTCGAGGTTCAGCTGAATGGAATCCCACGCCGGGCCCATCGTTTGTTGAAGATCGTCGAAGGCGCGGTAGCGTTCCTCGTCGTTGAGCTCACCGAGAGTCCGGCCCGGATTCTGTAGTTGTGTCATTCGTTCACTCCGTTCATCTCACTGATGTTGTGGACCCTGACCGTGCGGCTGAATCCTTTGGGCTGCACGTCGCCGACGAAGTCGGAGCCGCACAGATGCTCGACGGCCGCAAGCACGCGGTCGGTCACCAGTACCTGCCAGGGTCCGGCGTCCGAACACAGGCGGGCCGCGAGATTCGTCACGCTGCCGATGGCGGCGTAGTCGAAGCGGCCCTCGAAGCCGATCCTGCCGAGAGTCGCAAAGCCTTGGGCGATACCGATTCCGACCGCGAGGTCGTGTCCCTTACGGCGCCACCCCTGCGCAAGCTCGCTGACGGCATCGCGAATGCCCAGCGCCGTCCTGACCGCCCGCTCGGGTGCGTCGTCGATGGGAACCGGGTCGTTGAAGAACACCATGACTCCGTCACCCGTGAAGCGTTCCAGGGTTCCTTGCTGCTGGTGGATCAGCGCACCCATCGCTTTGTGGTAGTCGGCGAGAACACCCATCACTTCCTCGGGCTCCGTCGTCTCGGCGAACGGTGTGAAGTTCCTCAGATCGGCGAAGAGGACGACGATCTCACGGCGGTGGCTCTGCAGGAGCGTCTCATCGCCGATGACCAGATCTGCCAGTTGCGGTGACAGGAAACGGCGTAACCGGTTGGCCCGCTCCAACTCGGCGACCTGCGCGGTGACCCGGGCTTCCAGTTCGGCGTTCCAATTGGCCAGTTCGTCTGCCTGCCGACGGATGGTGTCCTGATAGCGTTTGATCCGCGCCAGCGATGTCACCCTGGCCAGAAGCTCGCTCTGGTCGAACGGTTTGGTGATGAAGTCGTCGGCACCCGACAGCAGCGCATTCACCCGCTGTTCGTTGCCGCTTGCCGTGATCATCACCACCGGAAGAAACTCGGTCGACGGGTTCGATCTGATCCTGCGGCAGACCTCGTATCCGTCCATCTCCGGCATGACGACGTCCAGCAGGACGAGGTCGATGTCCTCAGTTTCGAAGATGGCGAGCGCTTCCGCGCCGGAAGACGCTGTGAGAACACGATGTCCGCGCGGTGTGAGAACCGCATCGAGGAGCCGGAGGTTGGTCGGTTGATCGTCGACGGCGAGCACCTTCACCGGATCATCCATCGCTGCGCCCTCCCTTCGCTAGATAGCCTCTGATGAGATCGGGCAGTCCCCGGACACTGATCGGCTTCTCGATATGGCCGTCGAAACCCGCCAGCGCCACACGTTCCCGGTCTTCTGCCATCGCGAAAGCGGTGACCGCGACGACCGGTGTGTCACTTCCCAGCAGGCCTTGTCTCAGCTGGCGCAGGGTCTCGGTGCCGTCGATGCCGGGCAGTTGCAGGTCCATCAGCACGAGGTCCGGTGCAGCATCCTGAACGACTCGCAATGCCTCTTCGCCGGAACGGGCCTCCACGACGTCGTGCCCCGCGATCTGGAGCACGTCCCGAACGAGCTTGAGGTTCAGCGGATTGTCCTCCACGACAAGAATTCGCGCTGTCATGACGACTCCGCTCGACTGGCGACTCGACAGGAACGCCGACGGGCGAAGCGCATCGACCAGATCGTCGCGACTGACCGGCTTCAGCAGGTACACGTCGGCACCGAGGGCGAGTCCCCGGTGGACGTTCGTCGACGACCGAGGCGATGATGACCGGAATCCCGGCGGTGTCGGCGGCCGCCTTGAGCTCGGCAAGTACCTGCCAGCCGTCGATCACCGGCAATTTGAGGTCGAGCACCACCGCTGCAGGCAGCACCCTGCGGATCAGCTCCAGGGCCTGTGCCCCATCGGTGGCGCTCGCCACCCGAATCGGCAACCCGTCGAGGTAGGCGGACATGAGGTCCAGTGATGCCCGGTCGTCTTCGACGAGGACGACAACCGGGTGCTCATCGCTACCCCCGCTGGGCATCGCCACCGTCCGTATGGGCTTCATCGGGATCGAGAAGCCGAACGTGCTTCCCTCACCGACAGTGCTGTCGAGCCACATCCGGCCGCCCATCAGCCCGACGATGCGTCGCGAAAGCGTGAGGCCAAGGCCGGTGCCCTCTTCTTTGGCGGGTCCCCGGCGGCCCTGCTGGAAGGATTCGAAGATGCGCTGCTGATCTTCGGGCGGCACGCCGATGCCGGTGTCGGTGACCGTGACTGCGAGGTTGGTCTCCTCTCGGTAGGCGCGCGCGGACACGCTCCCGCCGTCCGGCGTGAACTTGACAGCGTTGGAGAGCAGGTTGAGGAGAACCTGCTTGAACCGCAGCTCGTCGGCCTCGATCGTCCCGACGTCATCGGCGACATCCACCGTGATTTTGATCGCGTGCGATGACGCGCGCTCACGCACCATGGCCAGTGTGTAGTCGAGCACACTGCTGACGCCGAACGTGTTCGGTTCGAGCACCATCTGTCCCGCTTCGACTTTCGAAAGGTCGAGGATCTCGTTGAGCAGCTCGAGCAGATGGCGCCCGGAGTTCCAGATGTCGCGCAGGTACTCGTCCTGGCGGTCGTTGAGCTCACCGAACATGCGCTCCAGCAACACCTCTGAGAAACCGATCACCGCGTTCAACGGTGTCCGAAGTTCATGCGACATGCTGGCGAGGAATTCCGACTTGTGATTGCTGGCGATTTCGAGCTCGCGGGTCTTGGTCTCCAGTTCCCGAAACAGCCGCGCGTTGACGATCGCCAATGCCGACTGACTGGCGAAGGTTTCGAGAAGCTCGATCACATCGGGCGGAAACTCGCCCGTGCCGCGACGCCGGATCACCAACACACCGATGATCTTGTCGCTGCCCAGCATCGGAACCGCCAGCACCGAGCGCCATCCGTCCTGGAACACGAGGTCGAGGAAGGGGTCCCTCTCGATCGCCGCAAGATCGGGAATCGCGAGAGGTTGGTCTGCTTGGGCACATCGACCCACCAGAGTGTCCCGGTCGATCGTGATCGCGCGCAATTCTTCCAGCAGGGCCGGGCTGCTGCCGAACGTACCGCGGACGTCGAAGGCGTCGCTCGTCTCGTCGTACTCCAGGATCGAACCCCCGTCGGTACTGAGGGTGATGTCACCGAAACCGAGGTTGGTCAGCCGCACCGCATTGCTGACGATGCGCTCCAGCACCTCGTCGAGGTCGAGGCTCGAGCCGACGGCCTCGTCCACCTCGCGGAGCGCTTCCAGTTGCGCCACCTTGTCCGACAAGTCGGCGCCTCGGGATTCCAGCGCGCGCACCAGGTCGACCTGACGCAGGACGATCGCCCCCTGCACGGCGAACTCCTCGAGCAGCGCGCGTTCGCGGTCGTCGAATGGTGCGACGTCCGTGCGCCACATGGACAGCACGCCGACGACGTCGTCCTGCAGGATCATCGGTGTCGAAAGCAGGGTGCGAAACCCGGTCAGCCGCTGCAGATCCAACCGACCGTAATCTGCGTCGGCGAGGACGTCGGGGATCTGATGGGTGCGCTTGTCCTCGGCCGACCGACCGACGGTGGACAGACGGTTCCGCGCAATCGGGTGCTCCAGCAGGTATCTGCGGTACTCCTCGGGTGTCTCACCGGCGACCCGCGAGATCCGGAACACGTCACCGTCGAGCAGGAACAGCTGGGCGGCGGCGGCTCCGCACAGGCGTGCGGCGTACTCGAGCACGGTGTCCAGGACGGCTCCGGGGTCGGCGACGTCGCGGCCGAGCGCCGCGAGAATTTCGCGGCTCGCCGCCAACTGCTCTCGCGCATCCTGGATTTCGCGGTCCCGTGCGATCGGGGCGGTCATGGATGCGCGATGGGCCGGTGTGCTCACGGATGCCTCACTCGGACCTGACGATCGTGATCGTGGTCCACGCGCCGACGTGGATGCGGTCGCCGTCGGTTACCGGGGTTTCCTCGCCGTTGCTCAATAGAACTGTCGCTGTCGTTGATGCTGGTTCCGTTGGTCGACCCCAGATCGGTGATCGTCGGCCCGGTGTCTCGGAGTCGCAGAACCGCATGTTGTGTGGACACGCCGCGGTCGATGGGGTGAATGCCCAGGTCGATCCCCGGCTCAACGCCCTGCTTGCGGTTGGCGCGCCCGATCAACGTGTTGTCGCGCAGCCGGATTCGGCGTTCGGGGAACAGCTCCGGGAACTCGACGGTGTCGGGGCCGCCGCGGGCGATCACCCGTTTGTAGTAATCCCGGTCGGCGGTGACGACCGCGGTCCATTCGACGGCTGCGACCGGCTGCGCGACCGTCTCGACGGGTGCAGCGGAATCGTGACCGCATACCTCACAGAATCGACCGACGACCGGCGCCTGACACGCCGGACAGGGTTTCGCGGTCGGGGCCGACGAGGCAGTCTGCGCCCCAGGCGCCATCACGGGTGAACCGCACACGTCGCAGTAGTCATCGGCAACCGTCACATGGCCTTCCGTGCAGGTGGGCATCAGGCCTCCTTCCGCACCCGGGCGGTCCGGGTCGATCGCGCGTCGAGAGCCATCTCGTCGGCCGCGGCGACGCCGGACCGTAGCCGTGCGGTGCCTGTGTCCTCGTCGACCTCGATGACGCCTCGGAGCAACTTCGCCGTCCCCTCGTTACCCGATTCGACTGCGAGTTCCATTGCGCGTTGCAGCTTTGCGGTCGCTGTCGCGATGTCTCCGTTCTTGCGTGCGGTCAATCCGTCCTGAACCGCTTGCGCGAGTTCGGCCTGTCCGGTGTAGTGCGCGACCCGGCGGCTGATGCGCGCGGACAGCGCCGTATCGGTCGTCCACATGGCCTTGACGAGCCCCTGGCCGAGGATCTCGTCGCCGGCGACGACACTCACCCGCGCAGCGAGCTTCTCGCGTCCGGCCGCTGCCGGTTCGACCTCGACTTGAACGTGGTAGTCGCGCTCCTCCGCGCCCCAGGAACCCAGGGGATACTCGCCGGTCTGGTTTCCCGTTTCAATGCTGCGGTGGGTCAGGTCTTCTACCGTCGGCGCGACCTGCTTGACGAAGACCACGCGCGCCCCTGACGGGATCCAGAGCCGCAGAGTGAGATCGGGAATCGACTTGCTCATCGACGCGCGCATCATCGCCGCGAAATCGTCGGCCAGATCGGCCGGTTCGGCGACGATGTCGACGGTGCCCAGCAGCGCGGACGAGATCGCCCGCAGCTCTTCGACCTCCCAGTTGGTTCCCACCCCCCGGCAGTCGCAGGTGAATTCCCCCTCGCTGAGGCCGATCTCCTCGCCGAGCTGTTCCGCGGTTTCGTGTTCATCCTTGCCGTCGGTGAGCAGGATGGCGTGAGTGAGCGCCGTGGGATGTTGCGCGGCAAGGTGTCGCACATGCGCGAGCCACGTGCCTAACGCGGTGCCGCCGCTGGGCGTCAGTGCGTCGACGGTACGCGCCGCCGCGGCCCTTGTCTCGTCGGTCGCCAGTACCGGCCGCCCGTCGGCCGGGTAGACAGGCTTCGCCTCCTCGGTGCCGGCGACGATCGTGAAGGCGGTGCCGTCGATAATTTCCTTGACAGCGGCCTTGGTGGCCCGCTTCGCCTCGTCGAACTTCTGCGGCGGGGACAGCATCGATGTCGAGCAGTCGATGATGATCGCCTCCAGCCGATCCAGCGGCTTGTCCACCGCCACCTCGCTGCCGACGGCGATGCTCACGATGGCATCGAGTGTCCCTGCTCCTTCGGCGAGATACGGGTTGTGGTCCACATCGACGGCCACGCGGTAAAGCTCCTGCTGCCCAACTGAACTCATGGGAGACCTCCGATCGGGATCACGATGACCGTGATGTTGTCGTGGCCGCCGGACCGCAAGGCGTGGTCGACGAGTTCGCGGGCCGCCTCCGTCGGGTCGGTTCCGTTGCAGAACTTGGCGATGTCGGCGGCCTCGGACAGGTAGTTGTGCAGGCCATCCGAGCACAGCACCAATACGCCGCGGTCGGCGGTGGTCATCGTGCTCACACTCGATTCGTCCCACGGCGCCGGTCCGGCGTCGGCACCGAGCCACCGGGTCAGGATGTGCGCACCCCGCTGTACGGCAGGCGCGTCGGACGGTGCGCCCGCGGAGATCAGTCGCTGCGCAACGGAATCGTCGACGGTGAGGCATTGTGGCTGCGCGGGCGGTTCGGGCAGCCAGTACACCCTGCTGTCCCCGACGTTGGCGACGGCGATCTGCACCTCTCCTGCCGTGGTCGACACGACGACCGCTGCGGTATAGGTGCATGACGCTGTTGTGGATCCATCGCCGTGCGACTTGGCTTCCGCGGCTGCCTTCGCCGCATCCGCCAGTCCGGCCAGCATCACGGACGTCACGTCGCGGGATGCGGCAAGTGCCTTCAACATTGCGCCGACCGCTGCCACCGACGCGGCCCGGGACGCCACATGGGACTCGGCCGAGGTGGAGACCCCGTCGCACACCACAGCGGCGATCGCGTGGGGCTGCTCCCCCACCCCGCCGGCGACGGTTCCCGCTGCGCCGGCGTCCTCGTTTCGCGCGTGCTCGAGACCGCGGTCGGTGACCAGCACGATCGCGTCGAGCTGGTTCTCGTCGCGATCCGGCTCGGTGCGCCGGTTCCCGCATACAGTGCAGTACTCGTCGACGTAGTTCCCGTCGTCGCAGTCGGCACACTTGGATGCACGACCCTCAGCACTTGGAGCGGGCCTGGGTACCGTGACTTGTCGGATCGCGGACAAGGCGGCGCCGCAATTCTCGCAGAACCTCTCTGCGGGAGCGACATTCGCCCCGCACTGCGTGCACGTCGACACTGCGCTTCTCATACTCTGGTCCTTGGACGGACCGCATTTGCCTCTTCCACCAAGGCGATGCGTTCCCACATATCGGACGTCTCGTGCGCCAGCGCGCGGTAGCAGACTTCCATCCCGGTGCGAATGCCCGCTTCGGAGAAGTCGACACCGAACAGCTGTGCGCTTCGGGGTGTGTTTCCCGCCTGCAGCCAGGCCAGTGCGGCGTCGAACACGTGCAGCCGGATCGTCGCACGCTTGGTGGCCGACTCCAGTGTCAGCGCCGAAGCGCGACCGGCGGCATCGAGCAGCTTCGGCTCGTCGAGGTCGGCCGGCGTGCAGCCATCGAGCAGAACCTCGATCGCGGTCGTGGCCGCTGCGGTGAAGTGCGCTGAGGCGGTGGTGATCTGGTCCAATGTGGCGATCGCGCCGACTCGGTCTCCCGCCCGTGCCCGCTGTCGTGCCAACCCGAACGCGGCACTGTAATACGTGTGATTCGTCTGCCATACCGTCGCGTAGTAGCGCGCGGCTTCAGCACCCGCCTTCCGCAGTTCCGCGGTGGCCGCGAGCGCCAGTTTGGGGTCGAGCTCGCCGGGCAGCATCGTCAGCACCGCATCGAAATCCGCACTGGCCTGCGCGAAGTCGCCCTCCAACAGTTCGCACTGACCTGCGTACCACTTCAGCCGCCAATCGCCGGCGATCTTCGGCTCCAGGCCGGCCAGCCGCTTGCGGGCATCGTCGACCTTGCCGAGTTCCAGCGAAGCACGGACCAGTCGCAGCGGTACTTCGACGGAGCCGCCGCTGCGCTTGTGTGCGCCGTCGGCCAACTGTAGGGCGTGTTCGAGTTGCGCGGTCGGGGTGCCGCTCGTCGTGGCGAGCAGCGCGGCGCCGGGGTCGTTCGCGTCGACTTTGGGGACACCGAGCGCTGCGATGACCGACGACGGAGTAAACGCCACGTCCAGGCCCTCGCCGTAGATGGCGCGCTGCGGGCTGAAGTGGGTGGAGATTCGCGGCTGAGGAGTTCCGGTGTCGGAGGCGACGATCTCGTGCAGCACCCCGGTCAACTGGTCGGCCATCTCGGCCATGGAATCGAATCGACGCCAAGGGTCCGTGTCGGTGGCACGCAGGATGGCGCGGTACAGAGATTCGTGCTCGGCGAACACGGGTACGGCCTCCGGCCCGGGCAGCTGGTCGACCGAACTGCCGTTTGTCTGCGGGGTGTCCATGACGAGAACCGCCAACGTGCGACCGACCGTGTGGACGTCGGTGGCCACGGTGGGACCGGTCCAGGCGATCTCCGGCGCCTGGTAGCCACGGGTGCCGTAGATCACGCAGTCGTCGTCGTCCATGGCGACGACCGCGCCGAGGTCGATCAGCCTGAGTTGCTCGTCGGTCTGCATCACGTTGTCGGGCTTGAAGTCGCAGTAGGCGAGTCCCTGTCCGTGCAGATAGCCGAGCGCCGAGGCGATTTCGACGATGTAGGCGACGGCCTGCTCCGGCGGCAGGGGCGCGTTGTGGGCCTTGCGGATCTGCTTGAGCGAGTGCCCGCCGACGTACTCCATGACGATGTAGCCGACCTTGACGCCGTCTGCGTCGTCATGCTCGACGAAGTTGTAGATCCGGACGATGTTCGGGTGTTCCACCTCGGCCAGTGCGAGGGCTTCGGCCTTGGCGGCGGCCATGGCGTCGGCGTCGCCGGAGTGCACCAACCCCTTGAGCACGACCCAGCGGTTGTGCACGTTGCGGTCGATGGCCAGGTAGATCCAGCCGAGTCCGCCGTGCGCGATGCATCCCTGCACTTCGTACTGGCCGCCCACCAGGTCTCCACGAGACAGCTTGGGAACAAAGGAGTATCGGGTGCCGCAGGAGGGGCAGAATCCCTCGGGGCGGCCCGGCTGTCCGTCACGTCCCCGCCCGACGGGCTGCCTGCACTCCGAGCTGGCGCAGAACCGCTGCGCCTCCGGCACCTGCGGGTCGGTGAGGATCGCCGCCGCAGGGTCGCCCCGCGGCACGGGCGGTATCGCGACGACGCCGGCTCCCAGGCGTCCGCGACCGCTGCCCTTCGACGGGCCGCTGGGAGCCGATCGGCGGGAGGCCTCCGGCGAAGCCATGGCCGCCGTCGACGTCGCCACGCTCACCGGCGAGTCGGTGTCCGGCGCGGTCCCGCAGATGTCGCAGTAGCCGTCGACGACGGTTCCGGTACAACCTGATTCGACGCACGTCATCGCACGGCTCCCCGCTTGTCGGAGACCAGCTGCTGGTAGTCCCTGACCGCGCAGTTCACCGCGCGCAGGTCGCACGGGCGCCGCGACAGCAGACCCGACGCAATCCGCTGCGACGACAACAGGTCCGGGTCCTCCGCGAGCCCCAGCCGTGCCGCCTTGGCCTCGTATGCCTTCAGCCGCCCCTTCAGTTCGGCCCGCCGGTCGAGCAGGCCTTGGGCGAGTTCTTCGTGGTGGCGGATGACCTGCAGCGCCTCCTCGATTCGGCGCTGCAGCGACCGAAGCGCGGCCGCATCGCGCGCTGTCATCGACTCCAGCTCAGCCCGTAGCTCGGGTTCGGTGTCCGTGGCTGCCGTGAGTGCCGCGAGCACCACACGCTCAGCATCCATGCGAGTTTGTTGCGCGTGTTCAGTGGCATCCCGCAGTTCGTCCAGGCGCATGAGTGTCGACGCGACCGCGTCGGGCCAATTCTCCTGCAGCGCAACCAGCTCCGCAATCGCCGTGATGCGCTGATCGACATCGCCGGCGGTCAAGGACAGCGGATCGGTCGCCGAGACCGTCAACAGGTCGGTAATTTCTTTCGGAGTGCCGGCGCCTGCGGCGTCGAGTCGCTTGAGCAACCGCGCGATCCCTGCGGCGACCGTTGCGTTGATCGCGTCCACTGCATCGAGGAATTCGGTCACACCCTCGCACGCGGCACGCATTCTGTCCCGCGTGTCATCCGAATCGTCTAGCAGCCGGGTCAGTTCGGCGCGGCCGTCGTCGTCGAGCGTCGACCGACGCCCGCGGACGGCCTGTGCGGACTCCAGGGTCGATGTCACCGATGCGAGGTCGTCCCACAGTTGCCACAACGTCGTCTCGACGACGGCCCAGCGCTGGGCCGTCACACCGGTCGGCGGATACCGCCGTACGTGTTGGAGGCCCGGGTGGTTGTCCAAGTCGACCAACATCGTCGACAGGTCGCCGACTTGCTGTGTCCACGAGGCGAGTTCGCGGTCGATTTCGGGGAGGGTCAGGATGTTCATGGTCAGTCCTGATACTTCGCCGCAGGCGGACCCGGCGAAGGTCCGAGATCGCGCAGCCACTTGTCATAGAGGTGTTCCCAGGTTCCGTCGCCACGGACGCGCGCGAGGACGCCGTTGACGAAGCGAACCATGTCGTCGTCGCCTTTTTTGATGCCGACGCCGTAGGGCTCGAGGCCCAGGCTGTCGCCGACGACCTCGACGTTCGGGTCCTGCCGGGCAAGCCCTTTCAGCACGACGTCATCGGTGCTGATGGCGTCGACCTGTCCTTGCTGCAACATCAGGAGGCAGTCGGTCCAGCTGGTCACCCCGATCACGGTCGGCCTTGGGTTGAGTGCGAAAACTCGCGACAGTGACGTCGTACCCGACACCGAACAGACCCGTTTGCCGGAAAGATCAGCGGCGGAATGGATTTGCGACCCCTTCGTCGCGAGGATTTTCTGGTTGGCGTAGAAGTACGTGGTGGAGAAGTCGACGTTCTGTTTGCGTTCACAGGTGATCGAGAACGTCCGCACGATCAGGTCCACCTGACCCGACTTGAGCGCCGACTCTCGCTGGCCCGCTTCGACCACCTGCAGGTCGATGCGGTCCGGATCGCCGAAGATGGCCCGCGCAATCTCGCGGGCGAGGTCGATGTCGAAACCCTGCAGCCGACCCGAGCCCGGATCGCGGAACCCGAACGGATCGGTGTTCTGGTCGACACCGACGATCAGTCGTCCGCGCTCTGCGATGGCGGCCATTGCCGAACCGGACGGCATGGCACCCTGCGACGGCATCAGGCCGGGTCGGAGGCTGGCTTCGGGGTCGCCGCAGTCGGCATTCGCCGCATCGCGGCGTGGCCGTGATCTCCTGTGCCTCAGCCGGTCTCACCGCGGCGGGCGCCAGCGATACCGACGGTGACGGCGTCGCCGACGTTCCACATCCCGCCACCGCCAGCGCCGCGGTGAGCAACACCGTCGCCAGCCGCGTCCTCACAGGAACTCCTTGAGCCGGGGCCACAGCCCGATGACTGCGGCCGATGCGGCGACCATCATTAAAATGACCGTCCCCGTCGGCGTCCACGCGAGATAACCGCCGGCGTCCGAGACCCCGTCGCGCAACGTCGAGCGCGCGGCCTCGATGTCGTCACGCAGGCTCGATTCAACGGCGGCGAATTGTGCGGCAGAGCCGCCTCTCTCGCCCCCGAGGGCCTGTGCGACCGCGCCCGGGTAGTCACCGGCGCGGTACGCATCCACCTGCCTGCGGTGGCCCGCCGTCCAGTCCTCGACTGCCGTAGTGGCTTCCGGTGATCCGGTGCCGAGCCGGGAGACGAGGTCGCCGATGTACCCATTGAACGCTTTCTCGCTGGCGCTGATGTCGCCACGGGTGATCAGTTGCAGGGTTTCGTCGGTCCGGGCCTTCTGGGCGAGGATGCGCGCCTCGGCGAGCTGTTCGAACTTCGCGGTGCCCTCGATGCGGCTGCGCTCGATGTCGCCTGCGGCGAAACGGGCGGCCACGACAACCCAGCCGATCGTCACCAGGACGATGACCGCTGCAATGACGAGCCCGATGTTGAACTGTCGGTTGGTGCGCCGAAACAGGACCGCGGAGCCCGCAACGATCGCGACGATGGCGACGCCGAGCAGCAGGAGGCCGACGGTGGCAAGCGAGCCGATTCGGCGCTGCGCCTGATCGACTCGGGCGAGGTCCGCGGTGAAGACCTTCGCCGCGTCCGGGAGCAGCGTGGTCTGCATCAGCGACGACGCTTCCCGCAGGTACGCCGATCCGATGGCAAACCGTTGCCTGTTGTTCGCGCCTGCGGCCTCGACCAGACCCGTATACGTGGCGAGTTGGGCCGATATCCCCGCCAGCGTCTGGCGGGTCGCCATATCGGGAGACCCGGCGGTCGCGTCGGCCAGCGCCGACGCCGCTGCCGCCAACGCCTGCTGATATCGCGCCCGCGTCAGGGGCGTCTGGGTGCCGCCCGTGAGAAAGGCCGTCGCGGCGGCGGCGTCGGCAGCCGATAGCGCGGCATAGAGATTCTGTGCGGCGTAGGCGAAGGGCTCGGAGTGCTCGAGCACCGCCCTCTGCTCGGTGATTCGCGCGTTGAGCGCTGCGCCACACGCCACTGCGCCGACGATGCAGCTCGCCGAGACGACGAGGGCGATCAACACGACCACCCCGGGCGTGGTGCGGGCGAAACGCCGCAGCCACACGCGGGACGCGTGAGCGTCCAGGGCCACAGGAGAGTCCGCGACGGTCACCACTCGCGCACCCCCTTCATCCGCGCAAGTAGCTGAGGAAGCTCATGATTACTCATTCGGGCCTCCCGTTCATACGCTACGGCTGCATTGGTGCAGATGCCTCAATTATCGATGTGACCAGGCGCGAACGGGGAGAGTAGGGCACTACGTGGTTTTCGCCTTCTGCCGACGGTTTCGACTACTTACGGCAGTGGTTTCCCAGACCTGTCGGTGAATGCGCTGCGCGCCCCTACCTGGTCTTTTACCCTGTGCGCATGCGGTTGACGTGGCCGTTGACGGGGCGCGCGGAGGAAACACGGCTGATCGAGGCCGCTGTTGCCGATCCTGGTGCGTCCGGCATCGCGATCTGCGGTGCGGCAGGGGTGGGTAAGAGCCGGGTCGCCCGGGAGGCGCTGGACTCCGCCGCAGCGAGAGGGTGCGATGTCCGATGGGTGGTCGGAACGTCCTGCGCGCGGGGGCTTCCGCTCGGCGCGCTGGCGTCGTGGGCGGGCTCGGCCAGACGCGACAGTCTTGCGCTGGTGTGCGAGATCATCGAGTCGTTGACGTCCGCGTCTCCGGGGACCCCGGTAGTGGTCGGCGTCGACGACGCCCACCTCCTCGATGACCTGTCGATGTTCGTCGTGCATCAGATCGTGCAGCGGCGCGCCGCGAAGGTCGTCCTCACGGTCCGTGACGACGCACCGATTCCCCCTGCGATTCCGGAGTTTTGGAAGATCGACGGCTTCTCTCGGCTCGAGTTGCAGCCGCTGTCGCCGGACGAGACGACGACGCTGCTGTCGGCGACCTTGGACGGGGCCCTGGACTCGGAGACCGCAGGCACACTGTGGAAACTCACCCACGGCAACACGCTGTATCTGCGGCACATCGTCGAACAGGAGATCGCGGACGGCCGGCTGGAATTGCGGAACGGCTACTGGCAGTGGAGCGGAGACCCCGTGGTGCCGCGCGGCCTCGTCGAGATGATCGAGTCGCGGTTCGGCACCTTGCCCGCCGAGGTGGGCGAGGTCCTCGACACGCTGGCGGTCGGTGAGCCGATCGCGTTGGCGGCACTGCAGCGGATCACCCATCCGGACGCCGTCGAGGAAGCCGACGTCCGCGGCCTCATCAGGCTCGACGATGTCGAGACAGGGATCGAAGTCCGGACGGCGCATCCGCTGTACGGCGAGGTGCGCAGGAACCGGACGGCGCCGACGAGGCTGCGGCGGCTGCGCGGGCTCGTGGCTACCGAACTGGCCGCCGCCGACGACAGCGACGACGTGCGGATGGTGGTGCGTCGCGCCGCCTTGACGCTGGACTCCGATCTCGCGCCCGACGCCTCCCTGCTCGTCCAAGCCGCGCGGGGCGCGATCTATCTGGCGGATCTGCCGCTCGCCGATCGGCTGGCCAGGGCGGCGGAGCAGTCCGGTGGCGGACCGGAAGCCCGCTTCCTGCGTGCGCACGCGTTGTCGTGGTTGGGCCGCGGACGCGATGCCGACGACATTCTGGCCGAGGTCCCGGTCGACGAGTTGACCGACGAGGATCAGGCGCGGCTGACGTATCTGCGGGCGAGCAACCTGTTGTGGGCACTCGGTGAGCCCGAGCGGGCGAAATCTGTGATCGACGAGGGCGCCGCCCAGGTCGACGCCGCGTCGGCGGTCATGTGTATCGACGCGGTGCGCACGGTGTACTGGTTCGCGGTCGACCGTCCGGATCTTGCTAGTTCGGCATCTGGCGGCCTGGTGTTGGATGAGCTCCCCGCGATCGTCGGCGCGGAGACGACGTGGGCGATGTCGTCGATCCAGGGGGACGGGGGACGCACAGCGGACGCCGTGGCGACTGCAGAGGCGGGATACGCCATTGCGACGAGGTGCTCGGACGCCCCGCACATGACGTTCAACATCGCCGATGCTCATGTCGGCGCGCTACTGCTGGCGGGATATGTCGGCGATGCGCTCGAGGTGGCCGAGTGGGCGCGCGCGCAAGCTGCGGACCTACCGGGGACGGCGCATCTACTCGGGCCGGCGATTGCGGGTCGCGCCGCGCTGGGGGCGGGACGGCTTGAGATCGCGTGCTCGTTGCTGGAGCAGACGGCGGGCGCGTTGTCGGCGGCCGGGCATGAAATGGGTTGGGGGTTCCGGTATGGCGTGCCGCGTGTGACGGCGTTGGCGATGCGGGGGCTGGTGAACGAGGCAGCATCCGCGTTGGAGGCGCTGGAAGCGTTGCAGCGTCCGTTCCGGTCGCTGGACTACGAGCGAAGCCTGGCGAGGGCGTGGGTGGTTGCCGGGCGAGGGGCTATGGGTGATGCGGTCGGAATCCTGTTGTCGGCTGCCGAAACAGCCCGTGCCGATGGGCGATTCGCGGCTGAGGTGATGTGTCTGCAGGCGGCGGCGCAGTTCGGCGACCCGTCGGGCGAGGCGAGGCTGCGGGAGCTCGACGGGATTGTCGAGGGGCCTCGCGTCGGGCTGGCGGCGCGGTTTGCCGGCGCTCTGCGCGTCGGTGCTGCGGCTGAAATGATCGCACTATCAGAGGAATTCGAGGCGCTCGGCGACTGGGTGCCGGCTGTCGACGCGGCTGCGCAGGCGAGCATCGTGTATCGGCGTCAGGAGCTGCGCGGGTCGATGCTGGGTTGTTCCGCACGGGCGGAGGCGTTGGCATCGGAGTGTGGCGCAGATACCCCGGCACTACGGCAGGCACGTGAGCCGCTTCCGCTGACCGATCGGGAACGCGAGATCGTGGTTCTGCTCGGCCAGGGCTTGTCCAACCGCGATGTGGCGGAACGACTCTTCTTGTCGGTTCGTACCGTCGAGGGGCACATCTACAAGGCGATGGCCAAGACCGACACCGCCAGCCGTGCAGAACTGGCGGCGCTGCTGAGGAACAAGCACTAGAGCCGCCGGGAGCCCCAAACCCCATGGCACAGTGGCCACATGCGTAACTAGTCCGGGTCGGCACTATCGTCGGAATCTTGGTATCGCATGTGATAGCGATAGGCGGATGAGTGCCGAGCGGCTGCGTTCAGCCCTCGGTCTGGAAGGCAGCGGACGCCGAACCTAATCGCGTCCACCGTCACTGCGTCCGGCCAGTATCTCGCGGAGTGTTGGCAGTACGCGTTGATCCTTTGGTCGGTTAGCGGCCTGTTTGGAACGGATCACGTCGGCCAGTGAGGCGATGTGCACCCTGACGTCGTAGACGTCGGCGGAGACCGCATCGCGGCGCAGATCCGGGTATCCCTGTGTACCCGAGGGTCGGAAAGATATGTCGAGATCCCCGGCGTCGGTGACGAGATTCCATGTTTGCGCTGCGGCCAATCCCTCTGCGTCGCAGGCGACGGGGACGCCCTGTGGGACGCCTTCGGTGGGGATCCGTGCGTTGAGTTCGCGTAGCGCGGCCGCAAGGCGGTCGAGGTTCACGTGGTCGGTGTCCGGGGTGATGTCCGCGTCCTCGGTCGGAAACGGGGAACCGTGATACACCGCGGCGAGTCCGCCGATGAGCACGAAGGCCACGTTGTGCCGGTGGAGCGTCGCGAACAGACGCGCGAAGTCGAGTTCCACGTCAGGTTCGGCTGCCGGCGGCGCGCAGCCCCTTGAGCTGACGCGCCAACCGGGCGTGACGGTCGAGCCGCTGCTGACCGGTGAGCGGGGCAAGCCGGGCTGCCTGGGCGCGATCGGAGTCATCGCGCTCGACGATCTGAAATTCAACGTCCAGTCCACAGAGGCGGATGAGGCGGATGACGTCGTCGAGGCTGATCGCGGTGCGCCCGGATTCCCAGCGCGCAATCGCGGGTTGGGCCGTGCCGGCACGGTCGGCGAGCTCTGCCTGCGTGAGGCGCGGCCCGTCGGCGGGCCTCCCGGATCAGATTTCCGCCGTGCGAACTCATAGGCCGAATATATCAGAACTGTTATGTCCACTGGTGAGGTCAAAGGTACTGGCGCGAAAACAGTGATTAGGCCCTGGTGGAACGAAGGTCGTGCATTGTTGTCGCAGCGGTCACGTGTGTAACTGTTCCTGAGCGCCATGTGCGGTCGGGGTTGCGGTATCGCATGTGGCTATCGCGATATCGCATTTCCACGGGTACCGTCCCTGCAGCCGGGGTGCTGATGTGGCAGGTGTGACACCAGCGCCGGGCTCGCCGCAATACTCCTGCCTCAGCCTGAACGCGGTTGGTCGCCACCAACTGTCAGCCGCCCACCGGAACCCGGCATTCAAGCAACTCGTCGAGCGCAACATTGAAGTCGTCCACCAGTCGCCACAGGTCGGGCAGAAGGTCGGGACATGAGGTGACGCCGACGTTCAGCTTTCCGTTCAGCGACATCGCCGTGACATTCAGCCCGCAGCCGTGGAACAGAGGGCCGAGCGGATACATCGCCTCGACTTCGCAGCCCAAGAAGTACAGCTGAGACTGCGGGCCCGGCACATTCGAAATGATGAGGTTGTGCACCGGGTTTCCGATCAGCGGCGAGTCGGCGACAATCCGGAACACGGCGCCGAATACCGCCCGGGCAGCGAGTTGCGCCCAGTCCTGCAACAGCGTGGGACTGATCGCCGAACTGTGATTCTTCGCCGCGGCGTCCGCCCGCGCGATCGCCCGCAGTCGTTCCGCCGGGTCACCGATGTGCGTCTCGAGGCTGCAGAACATTCCCGACAACTGGTTGTGGCCCGGTCGGTCGGACTTCTCGTGCACCGACACCGGCACCATCGCCACCAGCGACCTGGCGGGCAGCTCGTCGTGATCGCTCAGGAACCACCGCAACACCGACGCGCACAACGCCATCACCACATCGTTGACCGTGACCTTGAAGCGGTCCTTGACCTTCTTGATGTCGTCGAGGTCCAGCTGGGCCAACGCGACGTTGCGGTCGGCGGTGACCGATGCGTTGAACCGGGTGGGCGGGCCCGCGAACGGCGCGGCCATGTGCAGGCCACCGCGCGCACGCCCCAGCGTCTTCACGATCGTCGCGACGGTCGTCGGCAACACATTGGCCAGCTGCCACGGACGGGACGCGAACCTCACCAGGCCGCTCGCCGCGATCTGAAGCGGGCCTGCGCTCCCCGGCCCGTCCACCGGTTCCGGCGCCGGCACGTCGGGTTCGGCGGTGCACAACTGCGAGAACAGGTTGGCGCCCGTCACCCCGTCCACCGCCGCGTGATGGACCTTCGTCATCACCGCCAACAGCCCGCCCTCGCGCGGGTCGGTGTCTGCAACGCCCTCGATCACCCACATCTCCCACAGCGGCCTGCTGCGATCCAGCGGTTCGGAGGCGATGTGCCCGCAGATCTCGACCAGTTCCTGGCGCCCTCCCGGCGACGGCAGGCCGATGCGCAGCAGATGACGATCCAGATCGAATTCCTCGTCGTCGACCCACACCGGGTAGTCCAGATTGAGCTGGCTGTCGGCCAGCTTTGCCCGGAACGCGGGTATCGCCGTGATCCTTAAGGCCAGCTCGTCGCGAAGCCGATCAAAGGTGTAGCCACCGGGCACCGTGGAGGTGTCCAGCTCGAGAATCGAGCACACATGCAGCGGCTGGGTGGGACTTTCGATGTAGAGGAAACTCGCGTCGAGGCCGCTGAGCCACTCCATATTTTGATGTTAGGCGCGATGACCGAGCATTGAAACCAATTGTGTCTAACCACAACAAGTTTCAGGAGTGGCATTCATCGGACACGCGCCGACGAGCCTGCTCCACCGTCCACCTCCACCCACGCCCGGCCGACGGCGTCGTCCGCGCGACGCGACGGTAGTAAGCTGCGCGTACCTCGGTCTCGCGGGAGGCCCATCATCAGACGACCTGACACCTCGGATACGCCCAAGCATTACGAACTAACCATCGAACTCCACGATGTGGTGCGTAAGTACACAGTCGGCGGTCAATCGGTGCGTGCACTCGACGAGATCAACCTGCGGCTCATTGGTGGGCAATTTGTCTCGGTGGTCGGTCCGTCCGGGGCCGGAAAGAGCACGTTGCTGCATCTGCTCGGCGCGTTGGACTCCCCAGACTCCGGGTCGATCACCTTCGACGGAGACGAGATCGGCCGCCTCAGCGATGAGCAGCAGTCGGAGTTTCGCCATCATCGCGTGGGGTTCATCTTTCAGTTCTTCAACCTGTTGCCAACCCTGTCGGCGTGGGAGAACGTGGCAGTCCCGAAGCTGCTCGACGGTGTCCGGCTGGGCAAGGTCAAGCCGGATGCGATGCGGCTACTGGAACGGGTCGGGCTGGGTAACCGTACCCAGCACCGACCGGCGGAACTGTCCGGCGGGCAGATGCAGCGGGTCGCAGTGGCTCGGGCATTGATGATGGATCCACCGCTGATCCTCGCCGACGAACCAACCGGGAACCTCGATTCCGCGACGGGCGCTTCGATATTGGCACTCCTTGCCGAGGTCGCGCACGAGGAAGGCCGCGGCCGGCTGGTGGTGATGGTGACCCACAACTCAGACGCCGCAGCGGCGACCGATCGGGTGATCTCACTGCAGGACGGTCGGCTCGGTTCCGACGAGATGTCGGTGGTGCCCGGTTGAGACCCGGCGGCGCATGATGCCCTTCGCGCAAGCGCGCGTCGCCGCGATCGCTGCCGCAGCGAGCCGGCTACGTGTGTTCAGCCTGCGCGAGCTCGCTGTGCATCGCCGACGCACAATCGCCTCGATCGCCGTAATGGCTGTCTCCGCAATGTATCTGGTTGCGATATTCGGCATCTTCGGCTCGATCACCGGATCGGTCAACCGACTTTCCAAGGGCGTGGCCGGTGTCGCCGCCCTCGAGGTTTCGGGCATCACGGACGCCGGGTTCCCCGACACGATCGCGGCCGATGTCGCCGCAATCCCCGGCATCGCCACCGCCGCCCCGATGATCCGGATGACCGCCCCCACAACTTCCGCGCCCGTTCTGTTGTTCGGCGCCGACAAGAGCAGCGCCGAACTGGGCGGCACCCTGAAGGACGCCGTCTCGAAACCCATAGAGGGGCTGTCCGATGCCCCGGATGGCGTCCAGGTCGGGCCTGCCGTCGGTCACAAGAAGGGCGAGAAGTTCCAACTCGGCTCGGGCTGGGTCACTGTCACCGACGTCCTCGCGGGCGAGCAATACGCGGCTCTCAACGGCGGACACTATGTCCTTGCCCCACTTGCGTTGGCGCAGAACATTACAGGGCGACAGGGCCAGCTCGACTCGATACTGATCACGACGAAGCCGGGCGCTGATCTCGCCAGCGTTCGCGCGTCGGTCACCGCCGCCGTGAAGGGCCGTGCCATCGTCGCGCCACCGAGCATGCGGGCCGCCCGGGCGGGCGACGGTGTCAAGATGATGAACTACATGGCCTTGATGGGCGCAGTGATCGCCTTGGTGGTCGGTGCGTTCCTCGTCTACACGACGATGACCATGGCGATCACCCAGCGTCGGCCGGTCATCTCGATGCTCCGGGCGATCGGCGGCCGACGCGCCACAATCGTTAGCGACATGCTGGGGGAGGCGGCCATTCTCGGAGTGTTCGGCGGAGCCATCGGGTCGGCCATCGGAATACTCCTGGGCCGCATCGCGATTGGTCGACTGCCTCCGACAGTCACCCAAGGGCTCGAAGCGCGGATCGAGTACTGGCTGCCCGGCTACGCGATACCGGCCGCCCTGGCGGCGACGGTGCTCGCCAGTGTGGTCGCGTCGGCGATGGCCGCCCGCCAGGTGTACAAGGTTTCACCGATTGAGGCGTTGGCACCGATCGGAGTATCAGCGGCGGACCGCGTGCCACGTTGGCTGCGGCTCGCCTGCGGGGTTGGGGCCGTCGCGGTGTTCGCGGCGTCGCTCCTGATCGTCATCGGTCGAACCGGCACTATCGCCGTCATCGCGATGTCCGCCCTGTTCTGCGCCGAGATTGCGCTTGGCTTCGCGCTCACCGTGCCGATCGTCAAGGCCACCGCCGGTACGGCCCGCGTGTTCGGGTCGGTCGGGGCGCTCGCGGCGGCGACGATCGAGCGTTCGCCACGGCGGGTGTGGGCCACGGTGATGACCGTGCTCATAGCGGTCGTCACGACCGTCATGATCACCGGTACGAACGCCGACATGATCCGGTCCGCGCGTGGCATCTTCTCGTCGGTCGCGGATGCCGACGTCTGGGTGAGTGCTGATCCTGCCGACAGGTATCCCACCAACGCTCTGCCGCAGGGTCTTTCCGAAAAGGTCGACGCCGTGCCGGGCGTAGCCCACGTAGCCGAGGGCGCTTTTGCATACGCGGATGTCGGCGGAACACGCGTGATGCTCGACGGGTTCTCTTCCGGAACCGCCGATGCGCTCTATCACGCCCTCGATCAACGGACACGCAACGACGTGCTCGCCGGTCGGGGTGTGGTGCTCACGCAGAATCTCGGCAAGACCCTGAACGTCCGGGTCGGAGACGAACTGCGGCTGCAAACGCCGCACGGCCCGCAGCCGACGACTGTGCTGGCCTTGGTGCCATTCTTCTCGACGGTCATCGGCACCGTCGGGATGGACCTCGATCAAATGCGGGAATGGTTCGACCGCCCGTCGGCCACGACACTGCAGATCACCGCGGCCTCGAGCGCCGATCCGGACCGCCTGTTGGCCGATGTCCGCCGCGTGGTGCCTGCGCCCAACCAGGTATACGACGGTCGCGCGGCGTTGGCCGGCCTCGAGGCGCCGCTGCATCAGAGCATGTTCATCGCCAACGCTGTGTGGATCATCGTTGTGCTGGTGGCCGCCGTCGCACTTTTCAACACGTTGACGCTCTCCGTACTCGAACGGCGCCGCGAAATCGGCGTTCTGCGGGCGATGGGATCCAGCCGTCGGTTCACATTGCGGATGGTCCTCGCCGAGGCGGCGGGCATCGGCGTCGTCGGCGGGGTCTTGGGGCTTGGGTTCGGCCTTACGAACCAGTGGTTGTTCAGTCTCGTCAGTGGCGACATCATGAACTTCAGCGTCGACTTCCGGCCGAGCCCGGTGGCGCTCGCCTTCACTTTCGGCGCGTTGGCGATCAGCCTGCTCGCCTCGGTACCGCCGGCGCGGCGCGCGGCCCGACTGAACATCATCGAGGCGCTCAGCGTCGAGTAAAGCTGCCGTTCTCCGTTGCTGACATCAGACGAGGCCGAGTCGAATGAGCTCGGTAAACAGTCTGGCGAAGGGATCCTCGATGGGAATGGCGACCGAGAAATTCAACAACGGACTGATGAACGTGCCTACTGTATGCCCGGCAATCCCTATGCTCGCGGCCCCGAAGCCCAGGTTGTCCTCGGGGTCAGCCCCGGAAGTCAAAACAAACGTGAAGATCGGAGTTTTCAAAACCACCGCGACATAGAAGTTGTCATCAGGGTCGGCAGCTGACGTGATCGAGAGCAGGCCGAAGATGTTCCGGGTTGAACTTATAAACCCTGGGTCAACAGTTGCGCAAGCGGCCGCCGGCGTGCTGCCGACGGTGTCGGTGACGAGCCCGTTGGTGATATGACCGGCTCGCCGATCGACGGTCGTCGACGGTCTGAAGACGGCCGGCTCGAATTCGCGGCGCGCGAAGGCCAGCAGCGTCAAAGCTGCAGGCGACTGCACCGGCACGGTGGGCGAATTCTTGGCGAACGGAGACAGGACCGCGTTGATCAGAGTGGACACAATGCGCGACACGGGGTGGGCTCGGGCCGGGGTGATGACCCTGGACGCGGACGGGGGCGGCGGCATCGCCGGTGCGGCAGCCGATGAAACCACCGGCGCCTCGAGAGCGGCGAAGGAAGTCGCCGCAGGCGATCGCGTGATTGACGGGATTGACGACCGCCCCGTGGCCCCGGGCCGGCGAGAGTCCAGACTGTTATCGCCCACCGTGGGGTCGGCAGCCAGCGTGTTGACCATGGTTGGGTTCGGGCTCGTCTTCGCCGCTGTGGGGCCCGACCCTAGGCGGAAGGCAGCCCCACCACGTTGCCGCGCGTCGGTGCCGGTCGTTGTGCTGGTTTGTGGACGGCCGGAACTGTTCATCGCCGTCTCGCCGGGCGGATTTAGCGGACGCCGATGACGCCTGGGGGCGTCATTCGCTGCCGACAACGCAGTCTTTTTCGACGACGTGTCAGACGACGTCGAGTCGGAATGCCGCGACGAACTCGACGCCGACGAGTCGCCAGACGACGAGCCCTTGCCGGAATCGGCCGGCGCGGCCAACGCCACTGCCGGCGTGTTGGCGACCGCCATCCCCACGCCCAGCGCGACCGCGAGGGCCCACATGCCACCGATGTGCTTTGCATTTTCCATGGGAGTTTCCCTCCGCTCACCCGCGCCGCATCAACGGGGCGGTGGTGATCAAAAAAGGCATTACAGCGTCGTCCCTATACGGGACACGGATGACCGCGTCCGAGGGTTCAAATTTCTCCGGGCAGATCTACGGATTTCATGCATTGCTCTTGACAACAGTCGCGAACCCCTGCAGATGAGGGGTACACGGGGGCGGCACAAGGGTTCGTCGGATGCTGCGCAGTCCCCCGGTATCGAATCCGGCCGCAGCAATGGCGTCGATGGTCCGGCGGTTCGGGTTGCAACCGGAAGCCAACCAAGACCACGGCTTGGCGATCAGGTCCTGAAACCGACCCAGCGCGCCGTCCCCGCGGACGTGTTCGAGGACGACCAACCTGCCTCCGGGTGCTAGCACACGCCGGATCTCGACGAGGGTAGCGTCCACATCATCGACTGAGCACAACACAAGCCCGACGTGTACCGAGTCGAAACTGTTGTCCGGGAACGGAATCGACTCGGCGACCCCTTCGACGATGTCGACCGCAATGCCGCGACGGCTGGCAAGAGCCGAAGCCATCCGCCGGAACGCCGCCTCGGGCTCCACGCCAGCGACCGACGTCACCGCAGGCGGAAGAAACAACAGGTCGGTTCCCGGGCCGACGCCTATCATCAGCAGCCGGCCGACCGCATTGCTCATCGCCTCTCGTCGATATCGGTGATAGAAAATCCGGTCGAAGATCGGCATGCCGAGTCGATACACATAGGGGAACAACGGATTCCGGCGCCTCATGGACTACCCAGGTCCAATCGGAATGGTGGATACTCGTCGCTCATCAAGGAGACATACACGGCCACCCGATAACGCCATAAAACGATGCCCATCAGGAGGTCGAACATGCCTCGGTGGAGGGACCCGGTGACCAACAGCGACACCGCGTTGATCACGCACAGGACCTGCAGCAGAGGCTCCATCGCCCAGCAGAGCAGTATCTGAGGGAGCGCCAGCAGCCACCACTTCACCAGCACGGCCCAGTTCGTGAGGTGTTCCGGATAGTCGACCTCGAGATCGGCCGGGTAGTCGGGCCGCGAGGCGAGCGTGAACGGCGGGTACTTGTCGGTGCTGTTCATCGGAAATCGGAAATTCATGACTCGCCATGACCAGCGCAGGACCCCGACGTTGAAGTCGAAGATGGGGCGCGGATACCGACCGGTGAACAAGATCGCAACGCCGGCAACGATTGTCAGCAGCGGATACACCAGGTACAGACCTATCAATATGGGGTAGTGCGGGACGGCGAGCACGCACCACTTGACGAGCCACAGGGCGCGTTTGGGCGCCTCGAAAGCGCCGCGTACCCGTACCGGAACGTCCGGGTCCGTCACCGGTTCAACCTCGACGCTTCGGGACTCGTTCACCATCAACTCGACGTCGTCGCGGCCGCGAGGTGCCGGTCGATCTCGGCGGATATGCGACGGTGACTGACCGACGCCAAGAACTTCGTCAGTGCCCAGGTCATGAATCGGTCCGGGATTATCGCCGCCGGTTTCAACACGGACTCACCGTGGGACACCTGCAGCGACGCCACCCGGGACACGGCAATGACCTTGCGCCGCCTTGTCTTCTCGTACCAGCGCAACGCGCTCGACAGATCACCGGTGCCGTTGTTCGTTTTCCGCCGACCCGAAAGCGCCTTACACAACACCATCGTGTCGAGCAGCGCCTGATTGGTGCCCTGCGCGAGGGTGGGCGGCATCGTGTGCGCGGCGTCGCCGAGCAAGGTCAGTGCACCTTGGCGCGGCACGCGGGGAATCGGATGCCGAAAATGCGGATACGGCGAATGGGTCAGATCGTCGTCGGTCAGCGTTGCCAGTACACGATCGGCCACGTCGGACCATCCGGTGAAATGAGACCTGATCATGTCGATCGGACGTTCCGGCCTGACGAAGTCGGATGACCACGGCAAGTCAAACCACCACTGCACATCGGACCCGCCGGCCGGCCACAGGCCGAGGTTTCCGTGCTCGCCGACAATCATCAGTGCGACGCGCTTGTCGGGGCCGTCCGGAAGGGTGACCAGTCCCTGCCAGCTGCACCAGCCGGTCGGCTCCGCCGGTTGCGCACCGACGATGTCGCGGACCATTGAGTGCATACCATCCGCGCCGATCACCAGATCCCCTTCGGCGGAGCCGCCGTCTTCGAACGCGACCCGCGCCCCGTTCTGGCCACTGACCACCCCGACCGCTCGGGAGTTGTACTTGATGCGATCGGTCGGAAAGCCTCCCAGCAGCCGCTCGAGCAGGGTTCGACGCGGGACCATCCGGATAGGCGCGCCCAGCCGCTCCACCATCGCGGTCAGGTCCACAGTGGTGAGCGATCGACCGGTCGATGTCTCCACCCGCACAGTGGAAAGCGCCTGACCTGCCCCCTCCATATCGACGCCGAGCTGCTCCAGAACCGTCGCCCCGTTCGACCAGATGGTCACCGCCCCGCCGCCGGGATGCACGCGTGGCCGCCGTTCGAAGACGGTGACGTCATGTCCGTCGCGCAGTAATCCGCGAGCAACGGAGATGCCGCCCACGCCGGCCCCGACGACGAGTATGCGGAGCGGCCGCCCCTCCGTTACCGGCCGCGACGTCAAGGAACGCCCGTAGCTCGGTGGTATTGGAGATCTGCTCTGGAGCCGTTTCGCCCCCACGGTCAAATTATGACGTCAATGGGACTGTTGAACAGAGGTATGGCCTGAGTTCTCGCAGGAAACGCGATGCCCACCCCCCGTCAACGACGTGCCGGGCGTCAACGTGGAATTCGAGTTTGGCCTGGGGATCGGCTTCGGCTAGTGACTCGGCGCGACATCACGGCGCCGCCCCCTCAGCCTCGGCCGGTCGGCTCCAATCGACTTCGATCGTTGCGCCGTCCACCGGTGCGGACAGTGCGCCCCGCCCGACAAAATGAACACTTATCCTTACTACCCCGTGAATATTTAGGAGACCTCGCAAGCTTCATCACCGGGGTAGTCATCGCACCGATCGGAGATCGACCCTGCTGGATCGAATTGCTCGGCTGGCCATCGCCGCGCCACGCGTCGTCATCGTCGTCGCGGCGCTGCTGACGGTCGCGCTCGGCATCTTCGGTGTCCCCGTCGCCAAGCACCTGTCCGCCAGCGGCTTCCAGGACCCGAACTCCGAGTCGTCACAGGCCACCGAGTTACTGACCGACAAGTTCAATCAGGGCGACGTGCAACTGCTCATCGTGGTCTCCACGTCCGACGGCGTCGACAGCGAATCCGCCAAAACCGCAGGCCTCGACATCGTCGACCAACTGCGTCGCTCCCCACACGTCGCCGACGTGACCTCGCCGTGGACCGTACCGCCGCCGGCCGCCGCCGACCTGATCAGCAAGGACGGCACCTCCGGTCTGATCGTCGCCGGCATCGTCGGCGACGAGGCCGCCCAGCAGAAGTACGCCAAGGAACTGTCCGACCAGGTCGCACACGACCGCGACGGCGTCACCGTCCGATCGGGCGGCGTGGCCATGGTCAACATCCAGATCACCGAGCAGTCGCAGCGCGACCTGCTGCTGATGGAGTCACTCGCCATCCCCTTGAGCTTCCTCGTGCTGGTCTGGGTGTTCGGCGGCCTGCTGGCCGCCGCGCTTCCGGTGGCCGTCGGCGGCATGGCGATTCTGGGCGCTCTCGCCGTTCTGCGCCTCATCTCCTTCGCCACCGACGTGTCGATCTTCGCGCTCAACCTCACCGCCGCCATGGGTCTGGCCCTGGCCATCGACTACACCCTGCTGATGATCAGCCGGTTCCGCGACGAGCTGGCCGAGGGCGCGAGCCGCGATCAGGCCCTCACCCGGATGATGGTCACCGCGGGCCGCACCGTGGTTTTCTCCGCCACGACGGTCGCGCTCTCGATGGCGGTGCTGGTGCTGTTCCCGATGCACTTCCTCAAGTCGTTCGCCTACGCCGGTGTCGCCACCGTGGCCTTCGCCGCCGCCGCGGCGATCGTGGTGACACCCGCCGCCCTCGTGCTGATCGGCGACCGCCTGGATTCGCTCGACGTCCGCCGCCTCGCCCGCCGCATCCTCGGCCGGCCCGACCCGCAGCCCATCCCCGTCGAGCAGCGGTACTGGTACCGATCCGCGACATGCGTTATGCACAAAGCGATTCCGCTCGGGCTCGCCGGCGTTGCGCTGCTGCTTCTGCTCGGCGCGCCCTTCCTGAGTGTGAAATGGGGATTCCCCGACGACCGCGTGCTTCCGAGTTCCGCCTCGGCACACGAAGTCGGCGACCAGTTGCGACGCGACTTCGCCACCAACACCGACACCGCGGTCACCGTCGTGCTTCCCGACGCCGACGGCGTCAGCCCCGCCGACATCGACCGATACGCCGCCGATCTGTCTCGAGTGCCCGACGTCTCGGGGGTGTCTGCCCCGACCGGCACGTTCGTCGACGGCCGCCCCGTCGGACCGCCCTCCGCTCCCACCGGCCAGGCCTCCGGTAGCGCCTTCCTCACCGTCGACAGCACCGCTCCGTTGTTCTCCGACTCGTCGGAAGCCCAACTCGACCGCCTGCACGCGGTGCCCGGACCGGCGGGCCGTGACGTCGCCATGACCGGCACCGCCCAGGTCAATCGCGACAGCGTCGACGCGATCACGTCGCGGCTCCCGCTGGTCCTCGGGCTCATCGCCGTCATCATGTTCGTGCTGCTGTTCCTGCTGACCGGCAGCATCGTCGTACCGCTGAAAGCGTTGGCGCTCAACGTCCTTTCGCTGACCGCTGCGTTCGGCGCGATGGTGTGGATCTTCCAGGACGGCCACCTCGGTGGGCTCGGCACCACCGCGACCGGGAGCTTGGTCGCGAACATGCCGGTGCTGCTGTTCTGCATCTCGTTCGGCCTGTCGATGGACTACGAAGTGTTCCTCGTCTCCCGGATCCGCGAGTTCTGGCTGGCCTCGGGCAGGACACACGCCGACAGCGACGAGAGCGTGGCCCTCGGCATCGCCCACACCGGACGGGTCATCACCGCGGCGGCGCTCATCATGTCGATCTCCTTCGCCGCGCTGATCGCCGCCGAGGTGTCGGTCATGCGGTTGTTCGGCCTGGGCCTGACGCTGGCCATCCTGGCCGACGCGACGCTTGTCCGCATGGTTCTCGTCCCCGCGTTCATGCACGTGATGGGCCAATGGAACTGGTGGGCACCAGCCTGGCTTGTTCGGATACACAACCGCATCGGCCTCGCCGAGGCACCGCCGCCGGACGAGCCACGCACCTTGGCGGCGCCTGTCAAACTCTGAAGATCATTGAGAAGTGAACCTGACACGCATCGGTTCAATTGCCCTCGGCGGCGCTGTGGCGGTGGGATCGTGCACACATGCGACCAACGGAGATAGTCAACGCGTTCTGGGAAGAGGTCTGGAACGCACACCAACCCGACGCCGTCGACCGGTTCGTGGCCGACGACGCCGTGATCGAGGCGGGCGGCCAGGAAATCGCCGGCAAAGACAACATCAAGGATTGGGTCAAAGAGTTCCTCGACCACGTCAACGATCTGCACGTCGACACCATCGAGACGTTTCAGAACGACGACGGCAACCGCGTCTCGTCCCGATGGGTGTTGACCGGGACCAACAACGGCATCCTCGGCACCGAACCCAACGGCAAGCCCGTTGCGATGACCGGCACAGCCATCTGGACCGTGGAAGACGATGTGCTGCGGCGCGGCTGGATCGAGCAGGCCTCGTTCGAGCTCTACCACTCGCTGCTCCAGAAGTAGCCCCGCGTTCGGGCGGCTGCCGCCGAAGCCACCAGCGGCACCGGATGCGCAGTACCGTTGAGGATGTCGCCGTTCAGCGCGAGACTGGTCGCACCGGAACGAAGTTGATTGTCGAGTGTCCGATACCAGCGTGCCGCATCATTGCCCTCCTCCCGCCGACAGTCGACGGCCGACCAAGCGACGGCCCGCTGTGCGTCGAGACCGTCTGCGGCCGTGTCGACACGACCCGATGCTCAACATCCCGAGGCTGGTGGCCACGGTGTGGCCTCAGGACAGGGCGCTGCCCGCGCGCCACTGGTCCCACGGCACGCTCCAGTCGCCGTTCTGCTGCAGCCGCACCGGCGGGCCGCCGGTGTTGCGCACCTCGACAACGTCGCCGGGTACGGAGAAGTTGTAGAACCATTGGGCGTTGTCGCTGTTGAGGTTCAGGCAGCCATGGCTGGTGTCGGTGTTGCCCTGCGCCCACACTGTCTCGTTGAGCTGGTGCAGGTAGATGCCGTCGGCGCTGATGCGGGTGGCGTACCGGATGGTCACGCGGTAACCGAGGCGGGAGTTGGTCGGCAGCCCGAAGGTCGAGGAGTCCATGATCACCGGGTTGGCCTTGTCCATCACGGTGTAGACACCCGGCGGGGTCCAGAAGCTCAGCGTGGCGCCGCCGATGGTTTGGGTGCCGCCCATGCCCATCGAGGTCGGCATGGTGCGGACCATCTTGCCGTTGTCGAAGACGCTGACTTGTTTGGTGATGTCGTCGGCGATGGACACGTGTGAGTCGCCGATGTGGAAGGACACCTGTTCGTCGTCCTGGCCGTAGAGACCTTCGCCGAGCGGAACGCCGTAGATGTCGGCCGTGACGACGATCGACGTGCCAGGGGCGTAGTACTTTTCGGGACGCCAGTGCGCGACCTGGTCGTCGATCCAGTTCCACGACCCGGCCACTTTGGGAGTGGTGGCGACGTGGAGGTGCTTTTCGGCGGCGGCCTTGTCGGTGATCGGTTCGTCGAAGTGGGCGACGACGACGGCGCCGACGCCGTACGTCGCGCCCTCCTGGAGCAGGCCCCCCGCCGTGGTCTCGAGATAAACCTCGGTCTGGTTGGCGGGGGTCAGGGTGGTGAAGCTGGACGTCTGGCGGGACGGCATCCCGCCGGGGCCACGGGCGGCGATCGTCAGGGTGTATGTGCGCCCGTAGCCGAGCTGGGTGGTCGGCTTCCAGGTTTTGGCGTCGGGAGTCATGGCGCCGGGGATGGACTTGCCGGCCTCGTTGACGAGTTGCACGGTGTCGAGGGTCCCGCTGTTGGCGGTGACGAAGACGCGGCCGCTGGGGCTGATGTCGGTGGTACCGGCCGGGGGCTGGATCGACAGCGCCGCCGGCACGATCGGCGAGGGCCGCGGAGCCACCTGCGGCACGGGCGCGGCGGTCACCGTATGGCAGTGATCGGCGCAGTCAGGAGTAGTCGTCAGGACGACGCCGCCGAGCGCCGCGAGTACGGCTAGCACGGCCGCCAGGCAGGCACCGCGAGCACGGCGAGTAGATCGTCAACTGTTCTCCATTGGTGTCGGCGAGGGCCCCGACGGCTCACATCCTAGACATAGTCCGTCGGGGCCGACTCAATCCGGCCAACCTGTGCGGATTTGTAATCATCTTGTTGCCCGGGTGAATTCAGCGCTCGCCAGCCGGGCGGCGACGATCTGCTGGGTGGTCTCGTTTCGAGTCATGCACCCATCATGGGCGCACCGGTCGGCGCGCCGCAGGCGATGATGCCGTGCGGCTAGGGGCGCGTACCCCCCACCGGAGGGCCGGAAATCCACGTCAGAAGATCCTGAACACCGTCGTTGTAGACGACGCTGTTCGGTACATCGCCCACGACGTCGAAGTAGAGCTTGCCGGGCACTCCCCCGCCGATGACGCGGTAGTTGGCTCCGCTCTCAGCGCGGGCGTTGAACATCGGGACCATGGGACTGACCACCCCGTCGGCGGTCACGGTTGCTTCATACAACTGGCCGTTGTGGGGCACGGCGTCGGAACTCGGATTCAGCCCGTGAACCGTGTAAGTGATCATCGGGGCACCGGTGGCGGGATCGAGCAGCGTCTCCCCCTGACCGAACGGCTTGATGTTGCTGGCCGCCGACGCCGGTGCCACCGCAGCAACACTGATCATGACCGCGGCGACGCCCACAGCTGCCGCTAGTTTTTGGACCTTCATCATTCGTCCCTCGTGACGACGCTGTACACAAAACGAAATTTGCTCCGCGTTCTCCGTGCCGACACGCAAATCGCGGCGCCGTCGGCTCGTCGACCGACATGAACGAGAGGCAGCGAAGCCGACGATATGCAGCTTTACAACTACCTGGCTCCGCGGGGTTCGGCTGCTTCCAGCAGCAACACCTCTGCCCTATGGCGTCAGCTCTTTCCGAACGACCTTGCCCGCCGGATTACGGGGGATCTTCTCTACGACCTTTATATCTCGTGGTTGTTCGAAGCGAGATACTCTGTCTTTCAGGAACTCTCGGACTGATGCTTCGTTGATGTCGGCATCGGGGTGCGGGACGACAAACGCCACCAGCCGTTCCCCGTAGTCCTCGTCCGGCACGCCGATCACCGCATTGTCTGCGACTTCCGGGCACTCGGCGAGGGCATTCTCGACCGCACGCGGGTAGACGTTTTCTCCCCCCGAGACGATCATGTCATCGTCGCGGCCGACGATGAACAGCCGCCCCGCCCGGTCGAGGTAGCCCATGTCACCGGTGTCCATCATGTCGTCGATGACGCCTTTGGTATCACCGCTCGTATAACCGTCAAATGTCAGGTCGCCGCCGACGAAAACTCGCCCGGTGACCTCCGGTCCGACGGGTCCGCCGTTGTCATCGAGAATGCGAACCGCGCAGCCGACAACAGGTCTGCCCACCGTCTCCGGTGCTTCCCGAAGGTCGGCTGGCGTTGCGAGGGCTCCGATCCCGACCTCCGATGAGCCGTAGCCGTTGTAGACGACGTCGCCGTAGGCCTGCGTGAACCTCGCAGCCAGGCTCGGATCAAGCCTGGCGCCGCTCGAGATCACCACTCGTAATGACGGCAACGGGTTTCGCGCCCTGACGTCTTCCGTCAGGTCGAGTATTCGCGCGAGCATGACCGGTACGACCGTCAATGCCTCGGCCCGATGCTCAGAGGCCTGAGCGAGCATGCCCTCGGCGTCGAAGCGCCGGCCGGTGAGCACCGTGCCGCCAAGACCGAGCGTCAGGACCAGCATGCCAAAGCCCAGGCCATGAAACAGCGGCACGGGCACTGAGATTCGCGATCCAATACGCAGCCCGGTGCGATCCAAGATCGATGCGCCGATACCCAACGCCAACCGAATATCCGGATGACGGGGCACACCTTTCGGTGCGCCGGTCGTGCCTGAGGTCAGCAGAACGATGCGGCCGGCTGCCGCCACCTTGGGCCGCGGACCACCGTCACGCGCAAAGACATTCGCCGCTTCGATCACGGTGACGCTCTCGTCGGCATCATGCGCACGGGCCTCGAACTCGTTGTCACAGATCACCGTGCCGATCCGGTGGGTGCTCAGCGCGGCCGCCAACGATTCGGCCCGAAAGTCCGTGTTGAGCAGCACCACGTCGGCTCCGACCATGGCCGTCGCAAACACCGCCTCAACAAATGAACGCCCATTGCGGCACATGACCCCCACCGCGTGCCCCGGTCCCACGCCCTGGCGTTGAATTTCGTCGGCAAGTGCCTCGGTCTGAGAGCGCAGTTCGCGGTAAGTGACGGCGCCCTCGTCGTCGATCAACGCCGTCCGATTCGGCCAGCGGGCTGCGCTGATCCCGACCACGGTGACCAGATTCGTGCCACCGCGCGTCACCTCACGACCCATCCGCAGAAGTGCCCCTGGCCCCGGCGGCATCAGCAGTCGAGAGCGCCGCAATGCCCGAAAACCCGTCGCTACCAAGCCGTCGGTCATCGGTCGACCGTCCGGACCTTGTCGGAATCGTTGGCGCGCCGCCACCACACTTGCGTCGCACGCTCCACGGGTGACCGCAGCAGCACCGTGGCGACTTCGGCCGGCCACAACCACCACGGTGCAATGGTGCGAGGCCGTTCGATGATCGCCTTCGCGACGATATCCGCCGCCTGGTCGGGATCAAGTCCGGGAACGTTGCGCAGACTCTCGGTCGGCGCGGTCATCCGGGTGCGGATCAGCGCCATGTAGATCGACGTGACGTCGACGCCGTCAGCGTGCAACTCCGGTGCGACGCTGCGCAGCCATTTATCGAATGCGCCCTTGGACGCCTGGTAGGCGCCCCACCGTGGGCCGGGCGGGACACGGACACCGACGCTCGACACATTCACGACGTGCCCCGTCCCGCGCTCCCGCATCGCGGGCAGCAAGCCCAGCAGCAGCCAGATCGGGCCGAGGTAGTTGATGCCGATCGTGCGGTGAAAGTCGTGCGGTCGCTCGTATTGGTCATGCAGAGACCGCCGGATGGACTTGCCGGCGTTGCTCACCACGATGTCGGGCGGCCCGTGCTCCTCGATGATCCGCTTCGCCAGGGAGGCGCAGGTGTCCTCATCGCTCAGGTCGGCCGGATAGCTGACCGCGTGCCCGCCGCTCGCGTTGATGGTCTGCGCAAGATCGTCGAGCTTGTCCCCCGACCGGGCCGCCAGGAGCACCGTCGCCCCGGCGGCGGCGAGCTTGCGGGCGGTGGCCTCGCCGATGCCGTACGACGAGCCGGTCACCAGGGCTGTCGCCCCGCACACGACTTCACGTAGGCGGTCCGCATCAGTCACTCGCGGTGGATTCACGAGCTTGTCGATGGCTTTCGCCGCTAGGCCCATCAGAAGTGACTTCCCTCGATTCGACCTCCTCAATCCGCTGACTGACCATCGCCTGAACACATCGCCGCGGCCGCCCCCGTGGCAACGTGCATCAGCGACGTCGTCGACGGTGTCGAGGTGGACTACTGCGTGGGCAATCCCAACGCGAACACCGTACTGATGTGCCGGCCGGTCCCGTGGCAGTCGAGCTGGGCCTGGGAATCGGCTTCGGTTGACCGGGCGATCATGTCCCACGGTCGATCGAGTCGAAAACGATCAGTGATTGCTCGAACGGTTCGGAAGTGACGCCAAGCTGGTTTCCGAAGGGATGGTCGAGCCAGAAGACGATGAACAACAGCAGACCGAGCAGCACGGCGACCCCGCTCAGCAGCAGCAGATGTGCACGCGTGCTCCCCAGGCGCATGAAACCGCCGAGCGTCAGCAACAGGACACCGCCGAACAGCAGCCCGGCCCACAGCACGACGGGTATTCGCGGTTCGGTGTCCAGGATTCGCTGACTGCGCTCCGACGCCAACGTGTCGACCTTGTCGAGGAACTTCTGACTGATCGGGTTCGACGCGACGCTGGACTGCTCACTACCGAGCACCCTGTACATCTCGTTGAGCGCATCTCGCGCGCTCTCGGTGCCACCACCGGCGCGTATCGCGTTTTCCCATTCGGGGCCTGCGACCGCTCTCGTGTAATTCCGGAGCAGTTCGCCGCATCTGTGTCTGCTCTGGAATGGGCATGCCGACGGTCTGCCGGTACATCGTTGTCAGAGTGGACGCCTCATTCGAGACGTTGACCTCGGCAGAGGAGAACTGCTCCCAGGCCACGACGATGGTGAAACCGAGTAGCGCCCCGTAAACCAGTCCGACACAGGTCAAGAACGGCGACAGCGCCCCGTTGTGCCCATCGCTGGTCGGTTTCGGGAGGGTGCGATCCGCCAGCCACATACTGCCGACCCCGACGAGCACCGCCACGACCAGGGACACGGCCAGCAGCAGCCAAAGACCCGCTATCCCGAAGTCGCCCACGGTTTACCTCCCTATGCAGCGCGACGTCCACGCCTGACAGCCTCCACCCGGATACCCTTCAGCGTCCGCTCGTAGTCGCTCCGATGCTGCTGAATTGGCCGGAAAATTGGAGCGCGGCTGGGTGGAGCAGGCCTCGTTCGAGCTCTACCACCGGCTACTCGCGACATCGCCCCGGCTTCGCGTCACCGATCGGCGTGGCCACGGAGACGCGGACCGTCACTCCTGGCACGGATCAAGTGCGTTGGTGTCCAGCAGCACGCGTCCCAAGGCAATCCATGCCGCACCGAAGAAAGTTGGGCTCTTCCGATAGACGTCCTCGGCGGAGGCCATGAGGGAATCGGCGGCCCCGTCGTCATCCGCAGCGTGGGCGGCTGCCGCAGAAGCGACCAGCGGCACCGGATGCGCAGCACCGTTGAGGATGTCGCCGTTCAGCGCGAGACTGGTTGCACCGGAACGAAGTTGATTGTCGAGTGTCCGATACCAGCGTGCCGCGTCATTGTCCTCCCCCCGCCGGCAGTCGACGGCCGACCAAACGACGGCCCGCTGTGCGTCGAGACCGTACTGCGGCCGCGTCGACGGACTAGAGGCAACGCCCTGCGGTGACGAGCTCGGCTGCAGGTGCGAATCGCCCAGGTGTGCCCAGTCAGGTGGGAGCAGCGCGCCGCCCTGCGTCAGCTCATCGAGCATTGGCGACACCTGGTCGGCCATCGCTGACCAGGCCGGGCTACCGGTGAGGCGCGCCAGATCGTCGAAAACAACTGAACTCCAGTAGCTCACGTTGACGGCACGTTTGTTCACCGCCCACGGCCCCGCAACGAGGACCGGTGCACCTGCCGCTGTGATGACGACCTCGTGCTTCAACACCGCATCCGCGATCGCCAGCCCGGCCGCGTGATGGTCCTGACGGTTCGGCCCCGTGTCACGCAGCAGCGCCCACGCGATGAGCACGTCGGCGTCGCTGGCTGATTGAGTATCGGGAATGGCACCCTTTGCATCGATCCGCCACGCCGGCAGAGCATTTGGCTGCATGAGATGTTCGCGGGTCCACTCCCACACCCGGTCGAATACCACCTCGTCACCGACAGCTGCGGCAATGAGCAGCGCGTACGCCTGCCCCTCACTGACAGTGTCGCCGCCCTGGTCGCGGCGAACGACCCGACCGTCGGGGTCAACATACCCGTTCAGGAACAGCTCAGCCGCCTGGCGTGCACGCGCGTCGCGCGAAATCGCCTCTAGGACTATAGGATCTGCTGCCCGCACACAACTCGTGACCAAGCTCACAGTGAGGAGGACGCCGACGATACGGCGCGCGGCGCAGCGGATCTTCACTCGCAGGATGCTACTGGGAATACTGCGCTGTCATTTGCTCTGATACGTGAAGCAAACACATTCTCAACAAGAAGCACCCTGAACGTTACGCGTATTTACGTGCTCGTCACCTTTCGCCCAGTAGATTTCAGTTTGCGCAAACAGCGTCGTCGCGCACGAAAGCCGGGGGCGGGTGATGTTGTCCGCACGACCCTGTGACCACCTCACTCTCGAAAGCGGCCACGTACATGGGGATCATCGCGGCAGTTGTTTCGCTTGCGCTCTTCGCAAGTGCAGCCACCACCTTGTGGTGGATGGTCCACGCGTGGCGCACGCCAGAAGTGCTGGAGGCCACCCGATTCGACCAGCCCGACGGCGAACACTCCATGTCGTTCTCGTTACTGGTGCCCGCGCGCCACGAAGAAGCTGTTCTCGCCGCCACGGTGAACCAACTCCTCGCGTCGGTATACAGCGCCTACGAGGTGATCATCATCGTTGGCCACGATGACGAAGCCACCGCGGCAGTGGCCCGCGCCTTGGAAGCCGAGCATCCCGAACGCGTCCGCGTCGTCGTCGACGACAACAAGGTCAAGAACAAGCCGAAGGCGCTCAATTCGGCTCTGCCGCTGTGTAAGGGTGACGTCGTCGGTGTCTTCGACGCCGAAGACCACGTACACCCGAAACTGCTCGAACACGTCGACTACGCCTTCCGGGTCAGCGGCGCCGACGTCGTGCAAGGCGGAGTGCAGCTGGTCAACTTCCACTCGAGCTGGTACAGCCTGCGCAACTGCCTGGAGTATTTCTTCTGGTTTCGCAGCCGGCTTCATCTGCACGCGCAGAAAGGCTTTATCCCCCTTGGCGGCAACACGGTGTTCGTTCGAGCCGAACGACTCAGGTCCGTCGACGGGTGGGATCCCGATTGCCTCGCCGAGGACTGCGATCTGGGCGTTCGCCTGTCCACGATGGGCGCCAAGGTGGTCGTCGCCTACGACGCCGTCATGGTAACCCGGGAGGAGACGCCCGACTCGCTGCAGGGTCTCTACAAGCAGAGAACGCGGTGGAACCAAGGTTTCCTGCAGGTGTATCGCAAAGGCTATTGGAAACAGCTGCCGACTCTTCCCCAGCGGATGCTGGCGCGCTACACCCTGACTTCACCGTTCTTGCAGGCCTTCACCGGGATGGCGATCCCGTTCGGCATCGCCGTCGCCGTGTTCGCTCGATGTCCCAGTCGGATTGGCCTTGCTGACCTTCCTACCGCTGATGCCCACGGCAGCGACATTGGCTTTCGAGGTCGTCGGTCTTCACGACTTCGGTCGCCAGTATGGATTTCGCATCCGACTCATCCACTACGTGAAACTGATCGTCGGCACGCCCGTCTACCAAGTGGTGCTGGCCGCCGCCGCGATCCGGGCCGTCTGGCGACAAACCTCCGGCACCAACAACTGGGAACTCACCCGCCACGTCGGCGCCCATCTGCCCGCCCTGTCACCGGGCGTGCGCATTGCCGCACCGGCGGCGGCCGGCTAACCGACACCAGCCTGACTGACGCAACGGAGTTCTGCCCATGACCATCACGCTGCCGGCGAGGCCCGCTGCCCACCGGACATCCACCGAGACGCCGCCAGGCCGGTGGATCGCCAATCACGCTCCCGGACCGGATTTCTGGGTCCCGGTTGTCCTGGTGACGATCGTCGTCTGCCTGCAGGGCTGGAACATCATCGGCTATCCGGGAATCGCCGGCAACGACGACGAGGGCACCTACCTGTCGCAGGCGTGGGCCATCCGTCACGGCTTCGGACTCGCTCACTACACCTACTGGTACGATCATCCGCCGCTGGGCTGGGTTCAGATCGCGGGCCTGTCCTGGATCCCCCCGTTGTTGATGCCCGATGTCCCGGCAGTCGCCGCCGGACGGCTGGTGATGCTGGTGTTCAGCGCCGCCAGCACCGCTCTGCTCTACACCATCGCCCGAAGACTCGAGTTCTCCCGCTGGGCCGCGGCGCTGGCTGTGATGCTGTTTGCGTTGTCGCCGCTTGCGATAACGATGCAGCGCCAGATCTTCCTGGACAACATTGCGGTGACATGGGTGCTGGCGGCTTTCGCGTTGGCGTTGTCGCCTCGCAAACACCTGTGGAGCCATGTCGGGGCGGGGACCTGCGCGGCCGTCGCGGTGCTCTCCAAGGAGACGATGTTGCTGGTGGTCCCCGGCGTGCTGTTCGCGCTGTGGCAGAAGTCCCACCCCACCACGCGGTCCTTCTCCGTCGTCGGATTCTTCTGGTGCGGTTTCGTTCTGGTCGGCATCACGTACCCGATGTACGCGATCCTCAAGGGAGAGTTGATCCCTGGTCCCGGTCACGTCTCCCTCGCCGAGGGTATCGGTTTCCAGCTTTTCAGCCGCAAGGGTTCCGGCAGCATCTTCGACTCGGGCAGTGCCGCCAACGACGTTCTCACGAGCTGGACCGACCAGGACTCGGTGTTCCTGGCGGCCGGGGTGATCTCGGTATTCATCTGCGCCGTGATCCCCCGGCTTCGCGCACCGGCCGTGGCCGGAATCCTGATCGTATTGGTCGCGTTGCGTCCAGGTGGCTACCTGCCCGCCATGTACATCATCCAGGCATTGCCGTTCTTCGCGCTGTGTATCGCCGGCGTGGTGCAAGTGGCCGCGCGTGCAGTGCGGTCCGACCGAAAGTACGAGCAGGCGTTGGGAATAGCCGCTGTCGCGGCGGCAATCATCGTTGCCACGGTGGGTTTGGCACCCCGCTGGACCAACAGCTTGCAGCGCGCTCTCACCACGGATTCCAACGACGAGTTCAGCGCAGTCTCACGGTGGGTTGAGGAGAACATCGACAATCCGCCGGGCACCCGGATACTCGTCGACGACAATCTCTGGCTCGACATGCAGTCACTCGGTTTCCGGCCGGGTGCCGGGGTGATCTGGTTCAACAAACTCGATCTCGACCCCGCCGTCGCGGCGACCGCTCCCGGAGGCTGGCGAGATATCGATTACCTCATCTCGACGCCTGGACTACGTCATGCGCTTGAGCAGTCGTCGCTGCCCACCGTCGACGCCGTCGTCGACCATTCGCGGGTGGTCGCCAGCTTCGGCACGGGCTCAGAGGTGATCGAGATCCGCCAAGTCGTAAAGGACACGCCGTGACTGCTTCCGTCGACGACGAATTATCCCGTCCACCAATGCTTCCGCAGCCTGCGGTGGTTGCGCCGGCTTCGGAAAGCAGCAGCAGGTTCGGGCGATTTCTACTGTTCGGAGCGATCGGGTTGTCAGGGTTCGCACCGAATCTGGCATGCCTGTTCATCCTCAACACGATCCTGGGGATGCACTACGTCTTTGCGACGGTCATCGCCACCCAGGTGGCGATCGCGTGGAACTTTCTGCTGCTCGAACGATTCGTCTACCGACGAGCCCGCACCGAACCCTGGTTTCGGCGCAGCCTGGCGTTCGCGGCATTGAACAACGCCGACCTCGTCCTGCGCATCCCCCTGTTAGCCATACTCATCGAGCATGGGCACATGCACTGCATCGCCGCCACCATCATTACCCTCGTCGCGATGTTCGTCGTGCGCTTCATCGTCACCGACCGGGTGATTTATCGGCTGCGGCAGCGGCTCTCATGACCGCGCTGAACTCGCCGATCCTCACGCCGCAGCGACGTGCGACGCTGTCCGGCGCCGCATATCGCATCGACTTCCGGGTGATGCTCACCGTCGTCCTGATCCTCGGCCTTGTCGCACGGGCATGGAATCTGTTCGGCTACCCCGCATTCAGCGATGACGAAGGAACCTACGTCGCCCAGGCATGGGCGGTGCGTAACGGGCTGGGGCTGGCGCACTACACCTACATCTATGACCACCCACCGCTCGGATGGATCCAGATCGCAGCCCTGAGTTGGATACCGACCTTGGTCGCGCCGAGCCTGCCGGCCGTCGCGGCGGGGCGGATCGTCATGCTGGTCTTCGCCGGTGTCAGCATTGTTCTGCTGTACTGCGTGGCGCGTCGCCTCCGATTCTCCAACTGGGCGGCTCTGGCGGCGACGGCGGTGTTCGCGTTCTCCCCGTTGGCGATTGCATTACACCGACAAGTGTTCCTCGACAACATCGCCGTGACCTGGATCCTGGTTGCGTTCCTATTGGCGCTGTCCCCACGGCAACACCTGGGACTGCAGATGTTGGCCGGAGTCACCGCAGCGGTGTCCGTGCTCTCGAAAGAGACGCTGATTCTGGCGGTGCCCGCCATACTCCTGGCGCTGTGGCAGAACAGCCATCCCAGAACTCGCAACTTCGCGACGATCGGGTTCGTCTGTGGATTCGTGACGACATCGGCGTTCTATCCGCTATATGCCCTGTTGAAAGGCGAACTGCTCTGGCGGGACCGCGACCGCGTCTCCATGCTCGAGATGCTCGTCTATCAGTTGTTCGGCCGGGAAGGCTCAGGCAGCGTGTTCGACTCGCAGAGCCAGGCGTACGAGACCCTGGTCGGGTGGAGCCTGCAGGATGCGGCGATCCTCATCGTCGGCACGGTGTCGGCAACGGTAGCGCTGTTCATCCGACGACTGCGGGGGCCCGCGTTGGCCGCCATAATTCCGATCCTGATCGTCGCGGTCAGACCGGACGGTTACATGCCGGGCATGCTCGTGGTGCAGATCCTGCCGTTCTTTGCACTCACCACCGTCGGCGTGGCCCAGGTGCTGGCGACCGCTCTCCGTTCAGCAGCCGAATCGGCGCGGTTTCGCTGGGTGCCCGGAGTTGTCTGCATGGTGGCAGTGGCGCTGATGCTGATCGTGCTACCGCGGTGGTGGGACAGCAGTCGACGCGAGTGGACCGCAACCGTCAACGATCCATTGACACAAGCGGCTGCCTGGTTCGACGATCCGCACCGGATTGCTGGTTCCGAACGCATCCTGACCGACGACACCATCTGGCTGGACCTGGTCGCGCTCGGGTATGACCCGACCCGGGAAGTGCTGTGGCACTTCAAAGTCGACCTCGACAAGGAGGTAAAACAGCAGTTGACGCACGGGTGGCAGGACCTGGCCTACGTGGTGTCCACCCCGACCATCCGCAGGACGGCGGGCGGGCTCCCGACGGTCTCTGCGGCCTTGCGGAATTCCCGTGTCGTCGTCGCGTTCGGCAGTGGCGACGATCGCGTCGAGATCCGTGAGATCAGCCGTCCGTAATCCACCCGGCATTGGGCTCGCCGATAGTTACGGCCGGAACTGAAGGATGCGGTCGTCGCCGTCGCGCGCACTGCCTCGACCGTCGCGGTTGCTCGTGGTGAACCACAGCGTGCCGTCCGGTGCCGCGACAACTGTTCGCAGACGCCCGTACTGCCCGATGAACAGCGGCACCGAGCCGCCCAGTGAGCCGTCGGCGGCGACAGGAATCTGATAGAGCCGCTGCCCGCGAAGGCACGCCACCCACAACGAGCCACCGAAGTAGGCGAGCCCCGACGGCGACGCTTCACCGGTCCCCCATTGGACCGACGGATCGATCAGACCAGCCGTGTCGGCGCGGCCTTCAGCCATCGGCCACCCGTAGTTGCCGCCCGGCTGGATCAAATTGAGCTCGTCCACCTGATTCGCGCCGTACTCCGTGGCCCACAGTCGGCCGGCCGAATCCCAGGCCAACCCCTGGATGTTGCGATGGCCGAATGACCAGACCGGCGATGCCGGATCGGGGTTGTCGGACGGGACCGAGCCGTCGGGATTGATGCGAAGTATCTTGCCGCCCAACGACGATCGGTCCTGCGCCAGTGGAGGATTGCCGCTCTCCCCCGTCGTGACGTAGAGCTTGCCGTCGGGACCGAACGCGATGCGGCCGCCGTCGTGGACGGAACCGGCAGGGATGCCGGTGAGTATGGGTGACTGCTCGGTGAGCGCGTCCCCGTCGAAGCGCATCCGCACCACTCGGTTGTCCTGGCCGGTCGTGATGTAGGCGAAGACTGTTTGGCCCGCGGTGGCGAGACCGAGCAGACCGCCTTCCCCGCGCGCTGCGACGCCGGCCACCCCGCCGACCTGATTCACCGCGCCGCCCGACAGGTGCTTGACGGCGCCGCTGTTGCGTTCGGCGATCAGCGCACTGGCGTCGGGCAGAAACGCGATCCCCCAGGGCACATCGAGGTTGGTGGCGATGTCGGCGGCTCCCCCGGCGTTCGGCTGACCGCGAGATTCGACGTCACTTCCACACGCGACGACCAACATCACGGCCGAGGCGAGCGCTACCGCGGCTCGTGTGACGAGTGCTCTTGCGGTGGCCATAGACCAGTAGTACCCGCAACCGCCCGTGCTGACTCCGGTTTCGCCGTCACGCGAGCACCAGAACGCCGACCGCGCGAAAGGCTGGCTCTGCCAATGTATTTACGATCAGGCCGCCGACCCCTAGGTTGAAGTCATGTCATTGCTCGACATAGCCCTTCTGCCGATCCGCGTCGGACGCGGCATCGCCGACGCGGTGTTGCACGCGGTCACACCCGAATCGCCTGCACCGCCCTCGGAGCTGCTGGTAGTCGATGGGATGCCCGAAGGGGTGCCGCTCGCGGCGCTGCGACCCGAGCCCCAGCTTCCGGCACCGGCCGGATGGCCCTTCGGCGAGGAGTTCCCGCGCACCTGCGGTACCAGCCGCTTCGCCGGCGGCGCCCTGTTCTGGACAGATTTCCTCTACGACGACCACGGCGCGACCGGCCTCCCGGTGAGCCTGGGCAGCGGCGGGGCGCCGCCGCGCGGCACGTACGTCTATCCCGCCGGGCCTGCGTCCCGCAACGGCGCCGACATCTTCCGCGTCGCCATCGGGCTCACCGAGACGGACACGTGGTGGCGGGTCGACTGGAACACGCTGCTCGACCCGTCCGTCCCCATCGCGCTGTTCACGTTCGACACCGACCGCGCGACAACAACCACCGACGACTGGCCGGCGGGGGCGGGCGTCCGCTCCACCGGCATCGACCTCGCGCTGCTCGTCTCGGCCGCGGGTGCACGGCTGATCGACCTCAAGACACACGCGTCGACACCCGTTGAGCACACCGTGGACATGGCGTCTCGCTCCTTCGTCGCCCGTGTTCCGCGCTCATCGGTGGAACCCACCGGCACCTGGACGGTCCGGCTGGCTGCAGGGCTGGCCAACGACGCGGGCGACGGGTTCGCCGACGTTCCCCTCACCCACGGCGCGAAGCCCGGACAGCCGAACGTCTACAACGTCGCCTTCCGCACCCACGGGCAGGAGAAGACACACCTGAACTTCTGGTCCGAGGCAGCACAGGCCGACGCCCTCACCGACGGCGACGTGTCCCAGTTCTCGCTGGCCGTCCCGTGGGATGCGCTCGCCGATCGCATCACCACCGACGAGCCCGTCGTCAGGGGCACCTCGACCCGGTGGTACGTCTCGTCCGTCGAGCTGGGACAGGGCGTCGCCGACACCGCGCCGTTGAGCACCGATCCCGTGTTCCTCGGCCGGGTCCAGCCCTACTCGGTGTGCCTTCCCACGACGTACGCCCCCGGCCGCAAGTTGCCGCTGACGCTGTTGCTGCACTCACTTGCGTTGGGCCAGAACCAGTTCGCCGCCATCGGCCCGCGGCTGCTGCACCAGGTCTGCGAGGACCGGGACTCGGTGGTGGTGACGCCGCTGGCCCGCGGTCCCTCGTGCTGGTATCTCGACGAGGGCGAACTCGATGTGTGGGAGGTCTGGGCGCGGGTGGCCGAGCAGCTGGGCACCGACCCCAACCGCACCGTGATCGCGGGCTACTCGATGGGCGGCTACGGGGTCTACAAACTGGCGTTGGCCTATCCGGAGGTGTTCGCCCAGGCGGTTGTGCTGGCCGGCCCGCCGACCTGCGGCGTGCGACTGCTGCCCGACGTCGACATTCCGGGCAACCTGGACCCGCACTCGCATTGCGCGCGCGAGGGCGACACCTTGCGGCTTCTGGTCAATGCGCGGTGGCTTCCCTTCGTCATCGCCCATGGCCTGCTCGACGAGCTGGTGCCGGTGTCCTCGGTCTTGTTCCAGGTGCACGAGCTCGACCGGCTCGCCTACCGCTACCGGTTCACCCTCTATCCGACCGAGGACCACATCAAGTGGGTGTTCGAGGACGAGTTCGACGATCCGGTTTCGCACATGGGCACCGGTCTCCGGCAGGGCGACCCCGGACACATCACCTTCACGTGGTATCCGCAGCTGGTGCGGCCCGACCTCGGCATTGGGCCGCACCAAGTCTGGTGGTTGTCGGACCTGACGGCCGACCCGGACACCACAGCCACACGGGGGGCCAGAGCCTCCGTTGACGCGAGGTCCCATGCGAGGCCGGACCCCACGCGCACCGCGCGGCGGCGTCGTGGCTTCGAACCGGACCTCGACCTCTCACCCGGCCTGTACACCGAGCTCACCTGGCGGATCGGAGCGGCTGTCGACCCGTTGCCTTCCCTGGTGCTGAATCTCACCCGCGTCGCAGGCCTCACCGTCGACGTCGCCAGGGCCGGGCTTGCCTCGTTGTCCGCGTCGACCATCGCCGTGGTGACCGACACGCTCGTGCAGATCAAGCTCGCCGCGCTGCCACCCAACACGACAGTGCTGCTCGACGGCCAGCCGGCCGGTCCCACAGTGGTGGTGCCCGTGGGTCAACACACCATCACGTTGAGGACAACGCGTTCGACATAGTTGCGCGGGGGGCGCCAGCTGTCGAAAAATGGCAAAGAACCAAAGCCATGGCGCACAACGGAATTACCAAGGTGGGGCCGCACACCATCCCCAGCCTGCTGTTTCGATTGTTTCAATTGTCCGACCGAGCGTAGGCTTTAAGCATGACCGCCGCCGCCATTGCCCCACTCGCTCATCAAGTGGCGGTTCGGGCGCAGAAGGACACGGGCTTCGCAAGAGTCCTCGATGCGTTACTCACCGCCCCGACGACTCCACAGGGAACCCTGGAGCGAATCGCGGCGCGCAAGCTCAACGATCAGCGCCGCGCCGCGATCGTCGAGGATTTCATCGACGGTTCGCTACGGACGTCGGAAGTACAGGCGATGTTGAAGTTGCGCACGCCTCAAGCGGTTCACCGTCTTCGTAGCCGCGGCAAGCTGATTGGCAGTGCTGTCGGTAACCAGACCTGGTTTCCTGCTTGGCAATTCGATGCTGGCCAGGTTGCGCCAAGACCTACCGCAGATACTCGAGCTGCTAGCACGCTTTACCTCGGATTCCTTGGCAGCCGACCGGATCATGCGCCTCAAACGTGATGACCTCGGCGACACCTCGATCACCGAAGCGCTACGCAAACCCAAGACCGCCGAGATCGCGTGGCGGATGCTGACGTCCCTCGGTGCCTGAGCTTCCTGTCGGCTACCGCGGTCCGTTCGCCGACGAGAGGCCCGTCGGCCTCCGCCGTCGATCGATTCCAGCCGGCAGCGAAATCTGGCGAGTGGACGCGACTCCACCCGCCGCGTGGGACTGGACCGGCTTTCCTGAACCTCGCTACCGCTTCGATCCGACGATCGGGCGCCTTTCGTACCCGCTACGCCGGGGCCACGCTCGTCGGCGCCTTCCGGGAGAGATACCGATCGACGGGACTCGTCATTCCCGCCGATCACCGAACGCACCATCTTGTGCGCCTCGTGTCCTCTCGCAACCTGCGGGTGCTCGACCTGCGCACCGAGAAGAACCTCGACGTCCTCCGGGTGGACGACCAGATCAGCACCGGCCAACATCCCGATGTCTGGGCCACCTGCCATCGACTCGTCGACGCAGCCAGACGCTGGTGGGCTGATATCGACGCCATCGTCTATCGGTCCCGCACGACGCCCGAGTCATCGCTGAACTACGCATTCTTCGATGCCGATGGGTTCGACGTCGAGTGCTGGCCCCTCGGCGAGCGGAAGGACGTTCTGACCGATCTTGTTCTGCACCAGGGCTTCACCGTCAACTGGGATATTGACTTCGACTAGCTGCTGCCCCTTGTCGCACCGCAGAAGTAACGTCGCCGTATGGCGAACGTGGAAACGCGAGTCGCGCGGATCGCGGAGGCGTTACTGGCCGAACAGGGATCGGTCCGGCCCGTCGAGGTCCTTGTGGCCCTGGGCTGGCTCGCTCAGCCGAACGTCGACCGGTGGAAGCGGGGCCGCGTCCCGTCGCTCGATCGATGCGTAGGGGTCGACGCCGACAAGGTCGCCGCAGCCCTCGCAGCGTTGCAGCACTGGGCCGAAGATCATGCCCTCAAGCCGTCAGAGGCCGACTACCAAGATCTGCAATTCACCGCCGACGGTGACGCTGACGTCGAACGCGCCTACCGCACCCATTGGGCGTCGACCGACATTCCTGAAACTATGGTCGAGCGCCCACGCGGTCCCCGACGGATCGTCGTGATCTCTCCCCACAAAGCGTGGACGTGCGCATCGTGCGGCGACACCGGCGCCTTCCTTCGTATGGACAAGGTGGGTGCACTGTGTTTGGACTGCGCCGACCTCGGCCACCTCGAGTTTCTGCCTTCCGGCGACGCCGCGCTCACCCGGCGCGCCACGAAAGCCAGCCGACTGTCCGCTGTCGTGGTGCGCTGGAGCAGACGACGCAATCGTTATGAGCGGCAGGGCATCCTGGCGGAGGCGGCCGCGATCGAACAGGCCGCGCAAGAGTGTCTGTCCGACGCTGAGGTGCGCGCCCGCCGCAGGAAACGCGACGAGAGCCGCCGGGCCGATCACGACGTGCGCTTCCGCAGTGAGTTCGCCGCGGCTATCCGTGAGCAGTTCCCGGGTTGTCCGGTCGACCGCGCCGAGGCGATCGCACTTCACGCCGCGGCACGCGGCAGCGGGCGTGTCGGACGAAGCGCCGCCGGCCGGGCGTTGGACGCCGACGCTGTGCGCCTGGCCGTCGTCGCCTCCGTCCGCCATGTCGACACCGACTACGACGCCCTGCTCATGTCGGGTGTCGACCGCGAATCGGCTCGAGCACGAGTGCACAACCGTGTCGAGGACGTGGTCAACGCGTGGCGCGACGGTGTTGCGATGCTCGACTGACGAGGACTGCAATCGCGCTGCAGCGCGGCTGCAACGTCGCGGTCCGATCCTGAACGTGGTCACCACAAACGGGAGAAAGACACAACGATGTGCGGGATATTCGCGGCGATGACACGTCACGGCCGTTCCAGTGACCGGTCCGATGCAGCGCTCAAGCTCTTGGAACATCGCGGGCCGGACGGCACCGGCAACCGTCCACCGGATCAAACCGCGAAAGAAATAGGCAGAGGATCTTTCGCCCCCGACCTGCGCAAATTTGCAAGAACCTAGACGCCCAGGTTGCAACGCTTACTGAGAACATGGTGTCGACTGGGGCACAAGACTGTGGAGTCCGTGCTGGCTCGGGGCTATGACCGATTCGTCTTCGTCTGGGAGGTTGAGCCGCCGTCGGGCTTTACACTGGGAGGGAAATGAGCGCCTATCAGACCCTGGTGGTCGGCACCGATGGCTCGGACTCGTCGCTGCGTGCTGTCGACCGCGCCGGCGCGATCGCTGCGGATTATGGCGCGAAACTTATCGTCGCGACGGCGTATTTCCATGCCGGTCACGCCCGCGGGAGTTGGGGCGTGCCGCCGGGCATGCTCCCGAGCCCCGACCCCAAGGGCGAGGGCTACCAATTGTCGGGCGACGCCCCCACCTACGAGATCCTGCGGGAGGCCCGCGACCGGGCCAAGGCCGCGGGCGCTCGGAACATCGAAGAGCGGGCGATCGTCGGCGACGCCGTCCACGCGTTGCTGGGCCTCGCCGAGGAGGTCAACGCCGACCTGCTGGTCATCGGCAACGTCGGACTCACGGGCCTTGTCGGGCGGTTGCTGGGATCGGTCCCGGCCAACATCTCCCATAGTGCCAAGATCGACGTGCTGATCGTCCACACCACCGACTGAGGCATCGTTAAGAATCGTCCGGCGTCGGGCCACAACCTGTATCCCAGGAGATTTCCCGACGGCCTCGGCATCTGGACGTCGCGTGACGGGCAGTGGACGCTCGGCCACACGCGGTTGTCGATCATCGGTTTGAGGAACGGCAGTCAGCCCATGACCAGCCCGGATGGCGCGGTGCATGTGGTGGTGAACGGCGAGTTTTACGGTTACCGCGAGCTTCGCGAGGATCTGCGAGCGAGCGGCTATCGCTTCTCCACCGAAAGCGACAGCGAAATCGCGGTGCATCTCTATCGGGAGCGCGGCATGCAGGCCGCGACGCTCCTGCGGGGTGAGTTCGCGATGGTCATTGCCGACGAACGCCAACGGCAGATGATTGCCATCCGCGACCGCTTCGGGGTCAAGCCGCTCTACTACGCAGTGGTGAACGGCGACGTGTTCTTCGCGTCAGAGATCAAAGCACTGTTGGCGCTGGGTGTGCCGGCCGCGTGGGACCTCGAGGGCGCTACCGGAGGTATGGGCAGATCCCACGAGAAAACCGAGTTCGCCGGGATCAGTACTGTGCCGCCGGGGTGCTATGCGATCGCCAGAGATGGCGACGTTCGCATCTATCCCTATTGGGATTGGGAGATCCCGACTGCTGAGCAGATGCGGGCGGACACGCGAAGCGACGCCGAGATCGTCGACGAATTCCGCGAGGCTCTGCGCGATGCCGTGCGGCAACGACTGGTCGCCGATGTCGAGGTCGCCTCGTATCTGAGTGGTGGCATCGACTCGTGTGCCGTCCTCGGACTCGCGCAGCAGGAGATGGACCGGCCGATCCGCGCGTTTACGCTCACCTTTGAGAACCCGCTCTATGACGAAGCCAGCATCGCTGAAGCTCAGGCCAAACATGTTGGCGCGACGTATCACCCGATTCCAATCACTGGGCGCGAGATCGCCGACTCGTTCAAGGACGCGATCTGGTATGCCGAAACGCAGATGTTCAACGGCCACGGCGTCGCCAAGTATCTCCTCAGCCGTGCCGTGCGAGCCGCGGGCATCAAAGTGGTGTTCACCGGCGAAGGCGCCGACGAAATGCTGGGTGGCTATCCGTATTTCCGGGTCGACGCGCTGAATGACAACGCGGCGTTGAGTGCCGGCGAGAAAGCGGCGCTCCTCGATGAGATGCTCGGCGCGAATGCGGCGACTCGCGCATTGTTGATGCCGGAGCAGGTCGACAGCCCGGAGATGCAGGCAGTGGAGCGCAGGCTCGGGTGGCTGCCTGCGACGCTCAACTTCGTTGCGGCCCCGATGAACAGCGTGGCGCCGTTGTTCCGCGATGATCTCCCGGCGTCCGTTCGGGAGTTTCAGCCGCTGGTGTCCGCGCTGGATCGCTTGCCGCTTGCGCAACGCGTCGCTGGCCGCGACCGCCTGAATCAGATGCTCTATGTCAATGCCAAGACGGTGCTGCCGAATTTCATTCTGAACTATCTCGCCGATCGGATGGAGATGGCTCACTCCATCGAAGGGCGCGTGCCGTTCCTGGACCACCATGTCGCCGAAGTCGCGGCTCGCGTGCCGGTGAACATGAAAGTGAAAGGCATCCGCGAAAAGCACGTTCTTCGCGAAGCGGCGAAGGACGTGTTGATCCCCGAGGTGTATGACCGCCAGAAGCATCCGTTCACGACGCCTCCGACACGCAACGAGAACGACCCGATGCTCACCTTCTACCGGGATACGTTCGCATCGCAGGCCGCGAAGGACCAGCCGATCTACGACATGAAGAAAGTCTCCACGGCGCTCGATCGGCTGCTCGAATGCCCGGTCGATCAACGCATCGCGGTCGAAGGCGGTCTGCAGCGTGTTGCGAGCATTGTTGTGATGCAAGAGCTGTTCTCCATGGCGTGATCCCTCGGTGCGGGCCGCTGACTCGCACTTTGCCAAGCACGCTCATCTGTGTCACACCGCAGACATAGCGTGGACCTCGGCCGATGAGTTTCGGGTGGTCCCGTGGTCTTCTTAGAGGCACAGGCCACTGAATCGACCCGACCGAACGGAATTTGGCATGACGCGAACCAACCTCTCGATGTCGATCTCCGCGGACGGCTATGTCGCCGGACCCGACCAGAGCGAGGAGAATCCCCTCGGAGTGGGTGGAATCAGCTGTTCACCATTGGCATATCGGGCCGGCCAGCGATCACCCGGTCAACCGGCAGGTGATGTCCGAGATGCTGGATGGCATGGGCGCAACAATCATGGGCCGCAACATGTTCGGGCCCATCCGTGGCGAATGGGCCGACTCGGACTGGAAAGGTTGGTGGGGTGACACTCCGCCATACCACTGCCCGGTCTTCGTCCTCACCCATCACGGACATGAGCCAATCGAAATGAAGGGTGGAACCACCTTCCATTTCGTGACCGACGGAATCGAAGCTGCCTACGCACAAGCTCAGGCGGCTGCCGGCGACCGGGACATCTCCATCGCCGGAGGCGCCTCCTGCGCCCGGCAGGCGATCAAGGCCGGTCTCGTCGACGAGATCGACCTGCAGGTGACGCCGGTGATCCTCGGCTCCGGCGAACGCCTGTTCGACGGCTTCGAGGCCGGCATCCCCGAGCTGGAACTCGTCCGCGTCCTGCACGCCCCAGGCGTCGCCCACCTCCGCTACGCCGTCACCCGGTGATCGAGATGTCCGCATCCGGCGACAAATTGGTGCCGACGTGGTCGACGGCGGCCGCGAAATCAAGGAGAACGCGGTAGGTACCCACCGCCGACTGCCGCACGAGTGTCGCTGACCGGGGTAGCCGGGTCGATATCGGCCAAAATGCGCAATATTTACATCATCATGCTCCAATGCCCGGATGATTTAAATATCGCGCATTGGCCCCTCTCCGGCGTATGCTCTAAATATGAATCATGTAGCCGCGTTGGTGTACGACACCACCGAACTCGGTGAACAGATACGCCGCGTTCGCGTGCAGAGAGGCCTTCAACAGGACGAACTTGCCGACCGTCTCGGTGTGACTCGCATGACGGTCTCGCGGCTGGAACGTGGACAGTCCGTCAGCGTCGACACCGCGCTGCGCGCGCTGTCCGAATGCGGCTACGCCATCGCGGTGGCGCCGAAATTCACCCGAGTGGCGGTACTGGATGGCGACTAGGACGTTGGCGGTGTGGTTGCACGGCATCCACGTCGCACGCCTCAGTGAGCCGAGCCCGTTCAGGCTGCGGCTCGATTTCACCGACGATGCGCTTGACGCCTTCGGAGAAGGCAGCCGCGTGCTCTCGCTGGCCTTGCCCCTTTCTAAGCGACCCGCACACGATGCGAAGGTCAGGTCTTCGGGCCACCCCGTGTCGGCATTCATCGAAGGCCTTCTGCCGGAAGGGAATGTGCGCCAGCACATCGCAAGCCAGGCTGGTCTACCGGTCACCGACACCATGGGATTGCTCGAGCGAGTAGGCGCGGAATGCGCAGGCGCCGTTCAGTTTCTCCCCGAGGGAGCTGTACCGGGCACCGGCGATGTGCGCACGCTAGGCGACCGGGAAGTTGACACGCTGATCGCCGATCTGCCGACCTATCACCTGCCCGAGGGCGCGACGCCTCAGGCGTCACTGGCAGGGATTCAAGACAAGGTGCTGTTGGTGGCGCTGCCCGACGATGGCTGGGGATGGCCTGGGGCGGGCGCACCGTCGACGCACATCATCAAGCCAGAGCCACTGGGTGGAGCGTTGCCTTATCTCATTCAGACCGAGGACTGGGCGTTACGGGTCGCTCGGCAGGCGAGCATCACGGCGGCTGAATCGACGGCTGGCGACGTTCGGGCGGCGCGAGGCGATCGTCGTCACCCGCTAAGACCGCAGCGCGGCCGGGGAGCGCCGTCACCAAGAGGACTTCTGTCAGGCACTCGGACTTGACCCGCAAGCGAAGTACGAAAGCACCGCCGAGTCCGAGCGGCACGGCTCCCGGCTCAAGCGGATCGCCCGCGCAGCCGCGGCCAGGGCGCACGACCCGGATGCGTTTCGCATCGCACTGCTGGAAGCGGTGACCTTCAACGTAGCGATCGGCAACGGAGACGCGCATTCCAAGAACTACTCGACAATGATTGATCGTGACGGAAGCGTCAGTCTCGCACCGATTTACGATGTCGCGCCGACGTTCCACCTCGATGCTCGATACAAGGGCACCGGCCACGTCATCGATGGGCAGACCTCCGTTGATTCGGTCGACATCGAGGACCTTGCCGGTGAGGCCGCGTCGTGGGGAACCTCCGCAGCGTCGCGCACGTGCCGCCGTGGAGGCGTGCTTGGAACGGATACGTGCAGCTATCGACGAAGTCCCGCCGCCATCCGGCGCGGAACAGGTGAAGGGCAGTCTCGAAAGCCTGTGGACCAGGCGCTCGTGGCCGACAACGCGTGACAATTCGTGAGGAGCCGTCGAATCGGGATCGTGCGCCCACGGCTCACCGCCAGGATGGACAGCGACATCGGATGCACCAAGACAGGAGCAGTACATGAAGAAGCGGCACCTCGTGATTGCGGTCGCGGTGATCCTCGCCGCAGCAGCGTGCGACAGCTCCACCAAGCCGGCAGCATCCTCGGAGGCCATTACGACGCCGCCGAAAGCCTCGACGTCAGCAGCTGCCACCACGTCCTCCGCGCCGACCACCACGGCTGCCGCATCCTCCGCGTGCACCGAGCTCAAGGGAACGGTTGGCGACGCCAACCTCTGCACGGTCCACACCGAGACGCCCAACTACACGATCGACATGAGCTTCCCGGTCGACTACCCCGACCAACGCGCGGTGGTTGACGTCCTGACCAACCAACGCGACCAGTTCATCGCGCTCGTCGACGAGCCGCCGGTCCGCGATGTGCCAAAGGCGCTCGACATCAAGTCGCAGACATTCCGGTCGGGAACTCCGACCTCAGGTACCGAAAGCCTGGTCTTCGAGGAGTACGGCAACTTCGGCGGCGCCCATCCGGTGACGAACTACGACGCCCTCAATTTCGACCTCGGCAAGAAGGCGCCGATCACGTTCGACACGTTGTTCAAACCGGGGGCCGACCCCGTCGCCGTGCTCGATCCCATCGTGCAGGCCGAGCTGAAGAAGCAGTTGCCGGGCGCGCCCGTCGGCGACAATCCCGTGGGCGCGGAGATGTACAAGAACTTCGCCCTCACCGATGACGCGGTGCTCTTCTTCATCAGCCAGGGCCAGTGGACCATCTCGGCCGCCGGATCGCAGACAGTCTCGATACCCCGCGCCCAACTCGCATCGATCCTGGCCTGACGCATCGGCGATCGCGGGTGCGTCGATCGCCCCGACCTGGGTCAGCGCCAGCGCTCGATTAGTGGTTCGCACTCCTGGGCCAATACCATCGCTGACGCTATGACCGACAACGCCCTGGCCGCTTCGCCGACCGCCGACACGTCGCCACCTGGCCGTATCTCCGCTGAGGCGGGCCGCCGCAGAACGTTCGCCGTCATCAGCCATCCCGACGCCGGCAAATCCACGTTGACCGAGGCGCTGGCGCTGCACGCCCGGGCGATCACCGAAGCCGGCGCGGTCCACGGCAAGGCGGGCCGTCGCGCGACGGTGTCTGACTGGATGGAGATGGAGAAGGCCAGGGGCATCTCGATCACATCGACGGCGTTGCAGTTCCCATACCGCACATGCGTCATCAACCTGCTCGACACACCAGGCCACGCCGACTTCTCCGAAGACACCTACCGGGTGCTGACGGCCGTCGACTCCGCGGTGATGCTCATCGACGCCGCGAAAGGCCTTGAGCCACAGACACTGAAGCTGTTCCAGGTCTGCAAGCACCGTCGGATCCCGATCATCACGGTGATCAACAAGTGGGACCGTCCCGGGCGCCATGCCTTGGAACTGATGGACGAGATCCAGGCACGGATCGGGCTGCGGCCCACTCCCCTGACGTGGCCGGTCGGCATCGCCGGAGACTTCAAGGGGGTGCTCGACCGCCGGACCGGACGCTTCATCCGGTTCACCCGCACCGCGGGCGGGGCCACCGCGGCCCCCGAAGAGCACATCGCGGCGGCCGACGCGCACGGTGCCGCCGGCGACGACTGGGATCACGCCGTCGAGGAGTCCGAACTGCTGTCCGCGGACGGCTCCGATTACGACCGTGAGCAGTTCCTCAGCGGCGCCACCACACCGGTCCTGTTCACCTCGGCGGCGTTGAACTTCGGCGTGAATCAGCTCCTCGATGTGCTCGTCGAACTCGCGCCGCCGCCCAGCGGAGCACTCGACGTCGACGGGGTCCGGCGCGCCACCGAATCACCGTTCAGCGCTTTCGTTTTCAAGGTGCAGGCCGGTATGGACTCCGCCCACCGCGATCGCATCGCCTACGCGCGGGTGGTCTCGGGCACATTCGAACGCGGCGACGTCCTCACCCACGCCGCGACCGGCAAGCCGTTCGTCACCAAGTACGCGCAATCGGTGTTCGGCCAGCAGCGCGCCACCCTGGACACCGCGTGGCCGGGTGATGTGATCGGGTTGGCCAACGCCGCTGCTCTGCGCCCGGGTGACACGCTGTATCGCGATGTGCCCGTGCAGTATCCGCCGATACCGAGCTTCTCGCCCGAGCATTTCGCGGTGGCCCGCGGCGCCGATCCGAGTAAGCACAAGCAGTTTCGCCGCGGGATCGAACAGCTCGAGCAGGAGGGCGTTGTTCAGGTGTTGCGTTCAGACCGTCGCGGCGATCAAGCGCCGGTGCTCGCCGCGGTCGGCCCGATGCAGTTCGAGGTGGCCGTGCACCGGATGGCCACCGAGCTCGGCGCCCCGATCACGCTGGAGTCGCTGCCCTACGAGGTCGCGCGGATCGTGGACCCCGCGGACGCCGACTTCATGGCCAAGCAGGTGTCATCGGAAGTCCTGACCCGCACCGACGGAGTCATGCTGGTGCTGTTCTCCACCAGATGGCGGCTGGAGGGCTTCCAACGCGACAACCCCGATGTGAAGCTGGGGTCGTTGGTGGCGGCGGAGGGTAGGGAGCCGCCCCTGCTCAGGGTGTTTGGTGTCAGACGTGGACTATCACGAGACCCGCGACACCCTCTAGGACATCGAAGTCCGCATCCTGCGTGACTACCGGCAGGTGCTTGGCGGCTGCGATGGCAGCGATCCATAGGTCATTGACTCGGACCCGTCGCCCCGCCTCGGCTAAGTGGACGCGTAGCAGCGCCCAAAGTTGAGCCGCCTCTTCGTCGACCGGTAACGCGGTCATATCAGCGACAGCATCTAACGTGCGAAGGCGACGCGCCCGAATCTCGGAGGTCCGCGCCGCGAGCACACCCGCGTTCAGTTCGGCGAGGGTCACCACAGTCGTGGCTAGTTCCTCGGGAATCAGCGACGTCTCCAGTTGGCGTCCGCTCTCGTTGGCGATGAAAACCGAGGTGTCGAGGATGCCGGCCGCGGGCCGATCGGTCGTCACAACTCATCGAGTTCGTCGGTGGTTTCACCGGCGAGCTCCGCGAGGTCGTCACGCAAACCGGGGTCCGCCTGGCTGCTCTCGAGCCGCTTGACCAATTCTGCCTTCGACACCCACCGCCGCCGCCTCGGCTCCACAGCGGCGATCACCGCGACGGCTCGCCCATTAACCGTGATCGTCACCTCTTCGCCCGCTTGAACCCGACGAAGCACGCCTGCCGTGTCGTTTCGCAGTTCGCGGGACGCCACCGTAGACATGCTACAAGCGTAGCATGTGTGTAGCACATCAGCCTCCTGACCGCTGCCGATGGCGCCGATAGGTAGTCCACTTTGGTCACGCGGCTGCTTCGCGGTCGTAACGACCGTCGAGCAACGCCGACACGTTTTTCGACTGCCATGCCCGGCCGTCAGGGGTGCGTTGACCCGACGAGTTCAGCACCCGCGCCGCCGCCGCGCGGGTCACACCGCAACCGTCTACCAGCCAGCAAACATAGCCCATGACAGCCTGACGACGCTCAGTCCACGGCGAGTCCGGCTGGGGAAGCTTTGGTGGCCAATCGTTTTCGTGTGGGGTCACCGGCACAGCATTCGCGGCCTGTTCGACCACCCTCTCGAGACTTTCCACCCCGGCAGCGGCCAGCGCCGCGCGATCGAGGGCGTCGACGGCCTGAACCTCGCGCCGCAACGCGTGGTCGATTTCGTTCATGCCGCCCATGCCCGGGACGGGCCAGAGATCGTGGCCCACCAACAGGTCGAGTCCGTGCCGTTGCAGCACCACACTCAGCCGACGGTAGTGCTGCTCGCGCCCCAGGTCGGCCAGCGGATCGGGCATCCAGATCGGCAGCCGGATCGAGATCGCCCGAGCCACCGCTGCGACGACCGCTTCGACCTCGGTCAAGTCGTCGTGCGAGGCGGGCGCGCCCGCAGTGAACGCGAACATTGCGACGATGGTCGCCGAGCGCGGCGCGGCGCGGGCCGTAATTGTTCACAGCGGCGGACAGTTTCGTTGTCACCGAGAACAACAACCGCAGTTGCGGTCGCCTTGTGGGGTCGAATCATGGCAAGCTCCCTCGGCACGCGGGATGCCGGGAGGACTGAGGCGACGGCATCTGTGAAGTCGATGCGAGGGTATCGGAAGCTACCGACAATCCCGACGTGAAGCTGAGCTCGTTGGTGGCGGCTCAAGAGACCGCCGCGGCGAGCTCCGCATAGACCGCGGCCTCGAAGCCGAGGATGGTCTCGACCATCTTGGCGTCGAAGAACGGCAGCAGTTGCGTCGCGATCACGGCGCCGATCCCGGCCTTGCGATCGTGGATACGCCGACACGCATCGGGAGCGATGTCATCGCGCGGGATCGGGCCCTGCGATCGCCTCGATTTCGCATCTGATGCCGGGGGCGCGCGCCAGGCGTGCATCGGCCGTCACCAAAACGACGTCGAGAGCTTCGGCGAGTGCGACGTAGGCGGCGTCGTAGGTAGTCACACCGTTACGCAACTCCCAAATGCGTTTTCTGAGCAGCGGCCGATGGGGCGATCGCTGTAACGGCAGATTCTCGAGGTCTGAAACGGCGAGGGGAAGCTCGCCGAGCTGTCATCAGCTTCGCCGCCACGTGCCGACGCCACACCGACACCGTTTCGAGGTCGACGAGTTCTGGCGCGGCCAATAATTCATCGGTCAGGCGGGCCCGGGCACGCTCTCCATCGGCTCGTCATCGCCGAGCGCGACGGCCAGAACGCTGGCGTCAACGACGATCACGTTCTGCCCGAAGGTGACTCACCGCGTCTGCGAACGACACCTTGCCGCCGCGTCGTGTCGCGACACGGTCGAAGACC
>CAVRMG010000033.1:0-91613 GCA_963721495.1 uncultured Actinomycetota bacterium
CCGCGTCACCCATTCGGGCAACGGACGGCCCGGCCGCGTCGGGTCGAAGCGCGGTTCCTTCCAGCTGAATGCGACAAGGGCGAAGGTCGACGCCACCACCCAGGCCGCACCAATCAGCACAAACGACAACGGGATTGGAAGATCGGCAGACACACGCACGTCGTGCGCCAGTAGGGCGTGGGCCTGCCCTGCCGTCACCACGACAGCCTGCTTGCGATCCACACGGGTTCACCCGGTGGGGCAGGTCGCGGCGGCGTCACGCAGTGCGAGGCCCGACGGCGCGTCGATCGGCAGCGCGTAGCCGCGCAGCACCGCGATGAACTGCATGGCGTACTGACAGCGAAACGCCATGTTCGGCGGCATCCAGGTCGCCGGCTCCTGATCGCCCTTGTCCTGGTTGGCGTCTCCGGCGACGGCGATCAGGTTGGCCGGGTCGTTGGCGAATCGCAGCCGCAGGTCGTCGGCCCAGAACCGGGCGCCGAGATCCCACGCCAATGCCAGCGGCACTATGTGGTCGATCTGAATAGCCGCACCGGTCTTCTCGCCGCGCACGAACGCGATCTCGCCATTGGTGTACGGGTCGTGCAGCCTACCGGTGGCGACGGCGGTGGGACACCTCTTGATCGACACGTACGACTTGTCGACGAGATCACGCTCGAGGATGTCGTTGCGCGTGTCGCAGCCATTGTGGCCACCCGGTGCGGGGTTGTCATCGGTCCAGCTGTCGCCGAAGGCATCGCGTCGATAGTCGTGGCCTCGGATGCGCACGGGCACCAGTGCGATGCCCGCAAGCACATCGACACCCGGTGCGACCGTGGGTACGTCGGCGCCGGCGATGAACTGGGACCGGTTGGTCGACGCAATGGTGACCTGGACAGCGACGAGCACCGCGATGGCGACGATCGCCAACAACCACAGCAAGCGCTTGCGATTCACGCCTTCTCCAGGTACTCGACCCGGTCGGTATCGATGAACGGCGCGGCCAGCGCGGCCATTCCGGGATGATTCGGGGCGCCATCGTAGACCGACTCGCAGAACGCACGCGCGGACAGGATGATGTCGAGATGATCTGACAGCGACAGGAACCGTAGTGTGATCGCTCGACCGGATTGGCTGAGCCCCAACACATCTCCCTCACGGCGTTCCCTGAGGTCGAGGTCTGCGAGTTCGAAGCCGTCAAGGGTGGACGCGACCGCCTTCAGGCGATCGCCCGCCTTCGAGGCTCCTGGCAGTTTGGTGACGAGCAGGCACAGGCTCGGATGCTGCCCTCGGCCGATGCGCCCGCGTAACTGGTGCAGCTGGCTGATGCCGAACCGGTCGGCGTCCATCACCAGCATGACGGTCGCGTTGGGAACGTCGACACCGACTTCGATCACGGTGGTGCAGACCAGTACATCGATCTCGGCCGCCCGGAACGCGGCCATCACCGCATCCTTTTCGTCGGCGGACAGCCTGCCGTGCATGAGACCAAGCCGTAGCCCGGACAGCGGTCCGTGGCCGAGGTGCTCCAACAGGTCGATGACCGTCGTCGCGGGCGGCCCGCCCTTCTTCTTGCCGTCCTTCTCGTCAGGGGCCTTGTCGTCCCCGTCGATGCGCGATGCGACGACGTACGCCTGCCTGCCTGCGCTGACCTCCTCGGTGATGCGCTGCCAGGCGCGTTGCAGCCACGCAGGCTTCTCGTTGAGGAAGATGGTGTTGGTGGTAATCGGTTGGCGGCCTCGCGGCAGCTCACGCAGTGTGGACGTCTCGAGGTCGCCGTAGACGGTGAGCGCGACGGTGCGCGGGATGGGTGTGGCAGTCATCACGAGCAGATGCGGCGTGAGCCCGTCAGGGGCCTTGGCCCGCAAGCGGTCTCGCTGTTCCACACCGAACCTGTGCTGCTCGTCCACCACGACCATCCCGAGGCGATGGAACTCGACCGCATCCTGCAACAGTGCATGCGTCCCGATGACGATGCCCGCATCGCCGCTGGCCACCTCGTCTCGCACGGCCCGCTTCTGCTGGGGCGACATGGATCCGGTCAGCAGCGCGATCCGCGTCGCGCCATCCGCACCACCGAGTTGACCCGCCATCGCCAGCGGGCCCAGAACATCACGGATGGAGCGGGCATGTTGGGCGGCAAGGACTTCCGTCGGCGCCAAGAGCGCGCACTGGTATCCCGAGTCGACCATCTGCAACATCGCCAGGACGGAGACGATGGTCTTACCGGAACCCACCTCGCCCTGCAGCATGCGGTTCATCGGCTTGCTGGCCGCCAACTCGCCCGACAGCACGTCGAGGACGTCCTTCTGCCCGGCGGTCAATTCGAACGGCAACTGCTGACGCATGGCCGCGACCAGACCGTCGTCTTTCACCGGGGCGACGGGACCGGACTCTTTGAGTTCCCCGAATCGACGTCCCACCAACGCCCACTGCAGGCCGACGGCCTCGTCGTAGGTCAGGCGCGCGACGGCGGCATCACGCTCCGCCGCCTTCTCTGCGATGTGTATTGCCCGCAGCGCCCGGTCTTCACCGATCAGATTATGTTGCCGCAGAAATGATTCCGGCAGTGGCTCCTCGACGGGGTCGAGCACATCGAGCACCTGGCGCACACAGGCGTAGATGTCCCAGGTCTGCAGCTTCTTGCTGGCGGGGTAGATCGGGAAGAAGTCCCGCTGGAACGCCGCCAGCAGATCCTCCCCACTGGATCCCGACGCCTCCGCAATCGACTGCAGCGATTTCGACCCCTTCATCTCACCGCTTTCGTGCAAGACGAGGAACGCTGGATGGGTCAGCTGCAGAGTGCCTTTGAAGTAGCCGACCTCCCCGGACAGCATCACCCTCGAACCCTCTTTCAAGGACTTCTTGAGGTACTTCACGTTGAAGAACGTCGCCGTCACCTTCGGCGTCCGGTTACCGAGCGTGACGACCATGTACTCACGCCGAGGTGAGCGGTTGGTCCACTTCAGCTCTGCCTTGCTGATGACGTCGACGAACGTGATGTGCTCGCCCTCTTCCGGCTGATCCCCCTCTTCGAGCACCGACATCCCGTCGCTGTACTTGCGCGGGTAGTGGCGCAGCAGGTCGTTGACGGTGCGGATGCCGAAGTGCTCCTCGAGTGGGCCCGCGGCCTTCTTGCCCAGGACGTAGTCCAGTCGGTCGGTCAGCACGGCCACGCTATTCCACCCCGATCAGCAGCGCATCGCCGCGGTGGTCGGTGTGGTACGTGACGAGTTCGGCGCCGAGGTGTCGACGGTGGACGTGCTCCTGCAACGCCTCGCCGACGCCGGGGTCGACTCCGGCGCCGGTGAGCACCGTGACGAGTTCCCCGCCGGCCATCAACAACAGGTCGATGAGGCCCGCGCCGGCGGCGGTCAGGTCTTCCGCGACGATCAACACCTCGTCACCCGCGATGCCCAGCCCGTCGCCCGGTTTGCAGGTGCCCGCCCACGTGAGCGCCTCCTCGGCGGCGACCCGCACCGAACCGTGCCGAGCAGCGGCCGCAGCGCGCGCCATGGTGTAGCCATCGTCGACGGCCATCCGCTCGGCGTCGTGCATCGCCAGCGCGGCGAGTCCCTGCACCATCGACGCCGTCGGCACCGGTACCACGTCAATGCCCCAGCCGGTCGCGGCCGTGCATCCCGCGACGAGCTCCTCGGCGGCGACGTAGCCGTTCGGCAACAGCATGATCTGCGCCGCGCCGGCATTGACAAACGCGTGAAGCAACTGCTTGGCGCTCAGGGGCGCGGAGTCGTCGGGCTGCAGCACATGCGCACCCTCGCCCGCGAACAGCTCCTCGGCACCGGCACCGTCGACCACCGCCAGCACCGCGCGCTCGGAGGCCCATCCTCCCGACGGCCGCGCACCCTCCGCAGCGATGAGCGATGTGATCTGGATGCTGCTGAGGGTGCCCAGCGAGACCGCGGCCTCGACGGCGCCACCGGCGTCGTCGGCGTGCACATGGACGGAGTACTGGCCGGCACTGGAAGAGCTCGCGATGGCCACCGATTCGCCCAGCCGGTCGAGTCGCTGGCGCAGGGTCTCCACTCCGGCGGAGTCGCATCCATTGAGCAGGTACATCACCTCGAACTGCGGCGCAGCGGACGCTGACGTGGTGGCGGCGATGTCGGCGTGCGGCGGTGACGGCACGTAATCGTGGCGATGGGATGCGTGGCCGGTCAACGTGGTGCTCATCGCGTCAAGGAGTACCAGCAGGCCGCGACCGCCGGCATCCACCACGCCGGCCTCGGCCAGGACATCGAGTTGCCCGGTGGTCTTGTCGAGTGAGACGGCTGCCGCGTCGGCCGCCGCGAGCACCACATCGGCGAGTCCAGAGCCGTCGTCGGCAGCGGCCTCGGCGGCGCCCGCGGCGTCCAGCAGCACCGAGACGATGGTGCCGGGAACGGTTTCGCCCATCGAGGCGACGACCAGGCTAACCGCGTGCCGAAGGGCGGCCCCGAAAAGTGCGCCGTCGATGTCCGCCAACACTCCGCGTCGGTCGTCTGACGCGGAGGCGGTGACGTCACCGAGGCCCTTCAGGATCTGCGACAGGATGACGCCCGAGTTTCCCCGCGCTCCCTGGAGCGCGCCACGGGACAGCGCTGCGGCCACCTGGGCGACGTCGTCGCTCCCGGTCAAGGCGTCCGCCTGTGCCCAGGCCGCACGCATCGTGAACAGCATGTTTGTGCCGGTGTCGGCGTCGGCTACCGGGAAGACGTTCAGGCGGTTGATCTCGTCGGTGTGGGTGATGAGGTCGCCCACGGCGGTGTAGGCCCAGTCCCGCAAGGCGGTGGCATCGAGCCGCCGAGCCGACATGCCCCACCTCCAACCCGCGGTGCGGCACCCCGCAGACTTGAGGTGTCGCCGTGGCGCAAGCCTAGCCACTTGAGCTGACAGCCCCGGCACCCCGTTCGCGCCGGTGGATGCCGTGGTTGAGCATCGGCGCGACGCCTCACAGCACGTTTTTGGCGATCGCTGCGGCGCCCGGTATCCTGGTCAGGTTGTCGGGTCACCCGCGTGCGGTTGCTGGCCCCCAAAGTATTGATCCGAGGAGTTCTACATATGGCTGCCGTGTGCGAAATCTGCGGGAAAGGCCCCGGCTTCGGCAAGTCGGTGTCGCACTCCCATCGCCGGACCAGCCGTCGGTGGGACCCCAACATCCAGACCGTGCGCGCTGTGTCCCATCCGGGCGGCAACAAGAAGCGCGTCAACGTGTGCACATCGTGCATCAAGGCCGGGAAGGTCTCGCGCGGCTGACGTGCTGCTGGTTTAGTCCCCGCAACCTCGGGTAAGCGGTGCCTTCATGACCTCACGCGGCGCATCGAAACCAGCCCTGTTCGCTCTAGCCTCCGGTATCGCGGTGGCTTCGTTGTTATCGGCTTGCGGCAGCGACTCCACCGACGAGAAGACGACCACCACCTCGACGACGTCGGAAACCACGACCGTCGAGACGACGGTAAAGACCACGGTGGCGCCGACGCCCGCACCTTCCCCGGGGCTGCCCACGACCACGGCCGGTGGCGGCACAGTTCAGATTCCGGTGCCGGACATCCCGTCCCCGCCCGCAATTCCCTCGCCGCCCGCAATTCCCTCACCGCCCCGATTCCCTCACCGCCGCCGATCCCCTCACCGCCGCCGATCCCCGGCGTCGGATAGCGAGGACTCTCCCGGGCGAGCAGACGCAAAGTCGCCGAATTCGGGCCGGTGAGGGTGAGTTTGTGTCTCGCGCTAGGGAAGGCGCCAGTCGATCGGGTCGGCGCCCATCTTCTCCAGCAGTTCGTTCGCGCGGCTGAACGGTCGCGAACCGAAGAATCCGCGCGATGCCGACAGCGGCGAAGGATGGGGCGACTCGATCGCCACACAGTCGTCGCCGACGAGCATCGGCTTCAGCGTCGAGGCGTCGCGGCCCCACAGCACCGCGACCAGCGGCTGCTCCCGGCCGACCAGGGCACGGATCGCGCATTCGGTCACTGCCTCCCAGCCCTTGCCCCGATGCGACGCCGGGTTGCCCGGCCGGACCGTGAGCACCCTGTTCAGCAGCATCACGCCGCGCTCGGCCCACGGCCTTAGGTCACCCGACGTCGGTGCGGGATGCCCCAGGTCGTCGACGTACTCGGTGAAGATGTTGGCCAGGCTGCGCGGCAGCGGTCTCACGTCGGCCGCGACCGAGAAGCTCAGGCCGACGGCGTGGCCGGGCGTCGGATACGGGTCCTGCCCGACGATGAGAACCCGAACTTGATCCAACGGAAAGGTGAAGGCGCGCAAGACATCTTGACCGGCGGGCAAATAATGGTGGCCCGCCGCGAGTTCTGCCCGCAGGAACTCTCCCATCTGCGCGACCTGAGGTTCCACGGGTTCCAGGGCACGCGCCCAGCCCTTGTCGACAAGTTCATTCAGCGGTCGTGCGGTCACGAAGGGTCAACTTAGCGTGAGGGTCCGCTCAGAACGACTCCCAGCCCACGGTTCCGTCCCACTGGTCGCCGTCCACCAGAACGCTCGGCGGCCCGTCACGCACCTGTCCGATCACCCGCCAGCCCTCCGGCGGCGGACCTGGGAACGTCGCGACCAGCGCGTGGTCCTCGCCACCGGCGAGCACCCATGTCCACGGGTTCATCTCCAGGGTGTCGGCCGCCGAGGCGACTGCGGCACGGTCGGCGGCCAGCGCCTCCCTCGACACGTCGACACAGACGCCGGAGGCCTGCGCGATGTGGGCGAGGTCGGCCAACAGCCCATCGGAGGTGTCCGTCATCGCGGTGGCGCCGGCATCGGCGGCGGCCCGACCCTGTCCGTACGGTGGTTCGGGCACCAGATGCCTGCGTCGCAGTTCCTCGAACTGACGAATATCGTTGTGCCACAGTGCATAGCCCGCCGCCGACCGGCCCAACTCACCGCAGACGGCCAGCGTGTCGCCCGGCCTGGCGCCGCTACGCAGCACCGGTTGACGTCCGTCGAGGTCACCCAGCACGGTCACCGAGATCACCCACTGCGGTGCACTCACCAGATCGCCCCCCACGATTCCCGCGCTCAGCAGACGGGCCTCTTGCCACATGCCGTCGGCCAGTTCGACCACCTGCGCGGCCGACGTGTCGCCGGGTGCTCCGAATGCGACGACGAACGCGGTTGCCCTTGCTCCCATCGCCTCGATGTCCGCGGCGTTCTGGGCGATCGCCTTGCGGCCGACGTCGTGTGGCGTGGACCAGTCCAGCCGGAAGTGCCGTTCGGCCACCAGCATGTCGGTGGAAACGACGGTCCTGCCGTCGGCGGCCAACACCACCGCCGCGTCGTCACCGGGGCCCACGGCGACGCTCGGCGGCTGATCGCGGCCGGACACCAGCCGGTCGATCACGGCGAACTCGCCCACGCCCGCGAGCGTCTCGGCGTGCTCTTCGCTCGCCATGTCGCCTCCCCTGACCTGCGGTACGTTTGGTCCCTGCGGCGTGGAGTCTATGCAGCCAGAGGGAGGACAGCCGGGTGGTCGAGGCTTTCATGCTGATCCAGACCGAAGTGGGCCGCGCCGAAGTCATCGCCAAGCAACTCGCCGGCCTGCCCGGTGTGCTGTCCGCCGAGTACGTGACCGGCCCCTACGACGTCGTGGCGCGGATCGGTGCGCAAAGCCTCGACGAATTGCAGACCGGGGTCGTTCCGAGTGTCCAGCAGGTCAGCGGCGTCACCCGCACGTTGACCTGCCCGATCGCCAACGGAGTGCGCCCCTAGAGTTTGGGCGTGGATTCCGAGACCCGCGACGGCCCTCCGCGGGCACTGATGATCGCGGCGATCGTGGTGGCCGTCGGCGCCGTCGTCGCGATCCTGGTCGTCGCGGCGCTCCGGCAGAGCCCGGTCGCCGAAGAGCCCGTCGCGATCGTGTCGGTGCCCGCGCCCAAGGCCGACAGCGCCGAATGCCGGTCGCTGGCCGACGCCCTGCCCGAGCAACTCGGCGATTTCCGTCGCGCACCCGCGGCCGACCCGGCACCACCGGGCGCGGCGGCCTGGCGTGCAACCCCGGACGGCGAGGCCGTCATTCTGCGCTGCGGACTGGAGCGGCCCATCGAGTTCGTCCTCGGCAGCCCTCTTCAGGTCGTCGACGAGGTGAGCTGGTTCCGGGTGGGCGAAGCGGGGGCGGGCGAAGACCAAGGCGCCGACGACGGTCGCAGCACCTGGTTCGCGGTGGACCGTCCGGTGTACGTCGCACTGACGCTGCCCGCAGGATCGGGTCCCACGCCGATTCAGGAAATCTCGCGGATCATCGCGAAGTCGTTGCTCGCCAAGGCGGTTGACCCGGCACCGGTGCGCTAACGCAGACCCGTGCCGCGCTTCAGCGCGGTTTCGACCATTGTTGCCAACAGCGTCGGATAATCGACACCGCTGGCCGCCCACATCCTCGGATACATCGAGATCGTGGTGAACCCCGGCATCGTGTTGATCTCGTTGACGACCGGTCCGTCCTCGGTCAGGAAGAAGTCGACACGGGCCAGACCCTGGCAGTCGATGGCGTCGAATGCGCGTATCGCCAACTGGCGCACTTCATCTGCGTCGATATCGTCGACCTTGGCGGGCACGTCGAGCTCCGCGGCGTCCTCGAGATACTTCGTCGCGAAGTCGTAGAACGCGTCCTCGCGGCCACGCACGCCCGCCACCCGGATCTCGCCGACGGAGCTGGCCTCGACCCGTCCGTCAGGGAATTCCAGTACGCCGCATTCCAATTCGCGCCCGATCACAGCCGCCTCGATGATCACCTTCGGGTCGTGACGCCGAGCCACCTCGATCGCCGCGGGCAGCTGATCCCACGCCGTCACCCGGCTGACGCCGATCGACGATCCGCCGCGTGCGGGCTTGACGAAAACAGGCAACCCGAGTCGTTCGCGGTCCTCGAGGTCGAGCATGTCCTGCCGCGGCCGCAGCACGACGTGGTCGCAGATCGGCAGACCCTCGGCGACGAGCAGCTTCTTGGTGAACTCCTTGTCCATACCGGACGCGCTGGCCAGCACACCCGCGCCGACGTACGGAACGCCGGCCAGTTCGAGCAGTCCCTGAATGGTGCCGTCCTCACCGTAGGGGCCGTGCAGCACCGGGAACACGACGTCGACGGCGGCCAGTAGTTCGCCCGCCCCGTGCCCGAGCGACAGAAGTTGCCCACTGCGCCCCGGGTCGACGGCCAGCGCCAGTTCGGTGCCCGTTGCCCCGCTCACTTCCGGCAGCCGTCCGTCGCAGATCGCGAGGGTGTCGGGTTCGGCGTTGGTGAGCATCCAGGAGCCGTCGGGAGTGATGCCGACCGCGACGACCTCGAAGCGCTCGGGGTCGAGATTGCGCAGGATGCTGCCTGCGGAAACACACGAAATCGCGTGCTCTGAGCTGCGCCCGCCGTACACGACAGCGACACGGACGCGACCGGTCGGACCCAGGCTCGACGTCGCCGCCGGGGCGGCTCCGGGCTCTTTAGGGGCGGTCACAACCTAGAGAGGCTACCGTGGGGCCCAGATGTAGGGCTCCCCAATTCGCTGACCTGGGCGTTCACTCCAATGCCTGCTCGAAATCGGTGATCAGGTCGTCGGTGTCCTCGATACCGAACGAGATGCGGGCGAAGCCGTCGCTGACTGCATCGCCCCAGCGGGCGCGGCGGTCCACCGATGTGTGAATTCCACCGAAGCTCGTCGATGCGACCAGCAGTGCACTGCGTTCCACGAGCCTGTGCACCGCATCGGCGTCCTCGAATTCCACGGCGACCAAACCTCCGAAGCGCTTCATCTGCAGCGCGGCGATCTGGTGCGACGGATCGTCGGGCAGGCCCGGATAACGCACCGACCGCACCGCTGGATGAACCCTCAGCATCACCGCCAGCGCCTGGGCGTTCTGACACTGCCGTTCGAACCGCAGACCTGCACTGCCGAGGCTGCGCAGCACCAGCCACGCTTCGAAGGTACCGAGAATCGGGCCTGCGAGCAGGCGGTCCCGCTCCACCGCGGCCATCAGTTCGCCATGACTGCCCGCGACGTATCCCGCCAGCAGGTCACTATGGCCCGACAGCGATTTGGTAGCACTGGCCACCACCACGTCGGCGCCCAGTGACAACGGCTGCTGCCCTAAGGGTGTCGCGGTGGTGTTGTCGACGATGAGAGTTGAACCCCGGCGCCGGCAGTCCAACGCCAAGCGGTGCAGATCAACGACGTCGAGTCCCGGATTGGCCGGCGTTTCGGTAAGCACGACGTCCGCGTCCGACGATGCGGCACACATGTCGGCACATGTGGCTTCGACGACCGTAACACCCTGCGGGGCAAGATATTCCGTGGTGTATTGCCGCACCTGATTGTAGCCGTCGGCCGGCACGACCAGTTTCTTGCCCGGTCGGGCGAGCACGCGCAGCACCGAGGTGATCGCAGCCATGCCGGAGCCGAATGTCAACGCCGACGCGGCACCTTCCAGTTCGGCAAGTGCTGATTCCAACTGACGCCACGTGGGATTCGAGTAGCGGCCGTATCTGTCGAGCTCGTTCTCGTCGGGTGACAGGTGGTACGTCGAAGCCAGCGCGGGCAGAGGCGCGATTGGTGTACCCGGAACCGGCTCCGAGCCAACGGCTTTGACGCTGCGAGTGGAATCGCCATATCGGCCGTCCATCATCTACTCCGGTTTGGTGCTACGCCCGAGCAGCAGCGCAACCGCCTCGTAGACCGACGCGCCCTTATGACAGACCCGATAGACGGCATCGGTGAGCGGCATCTCGACGTCGTAGCTGTCCGCCAGCGCCAACACCGACCGGCACGACGCCACGCCCTCGGCGACGTGGCCCCCCGCAGCGCGCAAAGCCGAGTCCATGGTGCCGCCCTTGCCGAGCCGTTCACCGAATGAGCGGTTACGCGACTGCGGCGACGTACACGTGGCGATGAGGTCACCGACACCTGCTAGACCTGCCAGGGTTGCCGGCTTGGCACCCAATGCGATTCCGAGTCGCATGATCTCGGCGAGTCCCCGGGTGATGATCGCCGCCGCCGTGTTCTCCCCCAGCCCCACGCCCGCCGCCATACCCGACGCCAGCGCGATGACGTTCTTGCACGCGCCGCCGACCTCGACGCCGATCACGTCGGCGTTGGTGTACGGGCGGAAATATCCCGTCGAGAACGCGCGCTGCAGCGCCACCGCCCGTCCGGAGTCGTTGCAGGCGATGACAGTGGCAGCGGGTTGTTCGTCGGCGATCTCACTGGCCAGGTTCGGTCCGGAGATCACCGCGACGCGTGACGGGTCCACCCCGGTGACTTGCACGATCACCTGACTCATCCGCATCAGCGTGTCCAGCTCGATGCCCTTGGCCAGGCTCACCAGTGTGGTGTCGTCGCCGATCAGAGGGGCCCACTGCACGAGGTTGGCCCGCAGTGTCTGCGCGGGCACCGCCAGAAGAACAGTGCAGGCACCGCTCAGCGCCTCGGCCGGATCGCTGGTCGCGTGGATCGACTTCGGAAGTTCGGCATCGCCGAGATAAGAGGTGTTGCGATGCGTGTCGTTGATCTCGTCGGCCAACTCGGCGCGGCGGGCCCACAACCTGACTTCGTTGCCCGCGTCTGCCAGGACTTTGGCCAGTGCCGTCCCCCACGCACCGGCCCCCAGCACCGCCGCCTCGACCACGCCTTCACCCTAGCGCGGTGTGGCCTGCTGGCAGGATGGCGCACATGGGCGGGTCATCCGAGGCCGATATCGCGCTGGTGATCGCGGTGAAACGGCTGGCCGCCGCCAAGACGAGGCTGGCGCCGGTCTTCTCCGCGGCCACCCGTGAAGCCGTGGTGCTGGCCATGTTGGTCGACACCGTCACCGCCGCCTCGGCGGTGACGGCGGTGCAGTCCATCACCGTGGTGACGCCGGACGACGGCGCTGCCGACGCCGCTCGACAGCTCGGCGCACGGGTGCTCGCCGATCCGACGCCCGACGGCCATCGCAACCCGCTGAACAACGCCATCACCGCCGCCGAGGACGCGGTGCGCAACGAGACGCCGAATATCGTTGTCCTGCAAGGCGATCTACCCGCACTGCAACCGCAGGAACTGGCCGAGGCGATCGCGGCCGCCCGCGCCTACCCTCGCAGTTTCGTGGGAGACCGCCACGGCACAGGCACCTCGGCGTTGATCGCCCTCGGGGTCGCGCTGGATCCGCAGTTGGGCCCAGATTCGGCTCAGCGTCATCGCCATTCGGGCGCGATCGAACTGACCGGCGCCTGGCCTGGACTGCGCTGTGACATCGACACACCCGATGACCTGCTGGTGGCGCGGCGCCTCGGCGTCGGGGTGGCAACCGCGCAGGCCATCGGTGGTTCCAGGTAACGGTTCTCTCCTCGCGGTAGCAGCACGACTACTCGATAGGGAATCATCAGAGGAATGACGGAAGCCGAAACCCAGACGCTCGCCGAAGATGACGGGTCGACGCCCGAGGCCGCAGAGGAGGCGCCGTCAGACACTGCGCCCGCCCGGGCGGCGGCACCGCACCCAGGTGATTTAGCCCCCGAAGCCCCACCCGCGGCGACGTCGCCGGCCATCGACAACGCCCTGCCCGAGGACCGCTACCTCAACCGCGAGCTGAGTTGGCTCGACTTCAACGCGCGGGTCTTGGCACTCGCCGCCGATCCGTCCCTGCCACTGCTGGAGCGCGCGAAGTTCCTGGCGATCTTCGCGTCGAACCTCGACGAGTTCTACATGGTCCGCGTCGCGGGACTGAAACGGCGCGATGAGATGGGCCTGTCGGTGCGCTCGGCCGACGGCCTGTCGCCGCGTGAGCAATTGCGTCGGATCAACGAGCGCACTCAGCAGATGGCCAGCCGGCATGCCCACGTGTTCCTCGACGCGGTGCGGCCGGCACTCGCCGACGAGGGCATCGTGATCGTCACGTGGGCCGAACTCGACGAGGACGAGCGCTCACGGCTGTCGACGTATTTCCACGAGCAGGTTTTCCCGGTGTTGACGCCGCTGGCGGTCGATCCGGCACACCCCTTCCCGTTCGTGAGCGGCCTGAGCCTGAACCTGGCGGTCACCGTCAAGCAACCCGAGGACGGCGGTCAGCACTTCGCGCGAATCAAAGTGGCCGACAACGTCGACCGCTTCGTCGAGCTTGGCGCGGCGCGAAGGTTCTTCCGATGTGGTGCGGTTCCTCCCGATGGAGGAACTGATCGCGGCGTTCCTGCCGGTGTTGTTCCCCGGTCTGGAGATCGTCGAGCATCACGCGTTCCGCATCACCCGCAACGCGGACTTCGAGGTCGAAGAGGACCGCGACGAAGACCTGCTGCAGGCGCTGGAGCGTGAACTGGCGCGGCGGCGCTTCGGTTCCCCCGTACGCCTTGAAGTCTCCGACGACATGACCGAGAGCATGCTCGAGTTGCTCTTGCGCGAACTCGACGTGGACACCGGCGATGTCATCGAGGTTCCGGGTCTGCTCGATCTGTCGTCGCTGTGGCAGATCTACGGCCAGGATCGCCCTGCGTTGAAGGACCGGCCGTTTGTGCCGGCCACACCGCCCGCGTTCGGCGAGCGGGAGACTCCCAAGAGCATCTTCTCGACGCTGCGCGACGGCGACGTGCTCGTGCACCATCCGTACGACTCGTTCTCCACCACGGTGCAACGGTTCATCGAGCAGGCCGCCGCGGATCCCAACGTGTTGGCGATCAAGCAGACGCTGTACCGCACATCGGGCGACTCCCCGATCGTCAACGCGCTCATCGACGCCGCCGCCGCAGGCAAACAGGTTGTCGCGCTGGTCGAGATCAAGGCGCGCTTCGACGAGCAGGCCAACATCAAGTGGGCCCGCGCGCTGGAACGTGCGGGCGTGCACGTGGTTTACGGACTGATCGGGTTGAAGACGCACTGCAAGACCTGTCTCGTGGTGCGACGCGAAGGATCCACGATCCGGCGCTACTGCCACATCGGCACCGGCAACTACAACAGCAAGACCGCGCGCCTCTACGAGGACGTCGGCCTGCTGACGGCGGCACCGGACATCGGCGCGGACCTCACCGACTTGTTCAACTCGCTGACCGGCTACTCGCGCAAGGACTCGTACCGCAACCTGTTGGTGGCACCACGCGGCGTCCGTAGGGGGATCGTCGAGCGGATCGAAAAGGAGATCGCCGCCAAGCGGTCCGGCGCCGACGCGGGTATCCGACTGAAGGCCAACGCGTTGGTCGACGAACAGGTGATCGATGCGCTCTATCGGGCGTCACAGGCCGGTGTCCGCGTGGAAGTCGTCGTTCGGGGCATCTGTGCGTTGCGTCCGGGCGTGCCCGGTTACTCCGAAAACATCGCGGTGCGCTCGATTCTGGGCCGCTTCCTCGAGCACTCGCGGATTATTCACTTCCGCGCCATCGATGAGGTCTGGATCGGAAGCGCCGACATGATGCATCGTAATCTCGATCGACGAGTCGAGGTGATGGCTCAGGTCAAGGATCCGAGGCTGGCCGCGCAGCTGAACGATGTCTTCGAATCCGCACTTGACCCTTCCACACGGTGCTGGGAGTTGGACATGGATGGCAAGTGGACGGCGTCGCCACGCGAGGGTGAGACGGTGCGCGACCATCAGGTGTCGTTGATGGAACTTCGTCGGCATCCTTGAGATCGTCGGCTGCGAGCTCTTCGGAACGCGAATGATCACCAGGAGTTGAGTTGCCGAAGCAGACCTCACCCAACGCTGTACCGGCGAGCAAGGCCGTTCTCGCCGCCGGCGCTGTGCTGTGGCGACCCGGCAGTGACGCGGCCGTGCCGGAGATCGCGATCGTTCACCGTCCCCGATACGACGACTGGTCACTTCCCAAGGGCAAGGTCGACCCCGGCGAAACCGAACCCGTCACCGCCGTGCGCGAGGTGGCCGAGGAGACGGGCTACCGTTCGCATCTCGGCCGACGCCTCACCGCGGTGAGCTATCCCGTCGAGCAGGGCGTCAAGAAGGTGCGGTACTGGACTGCGCGCACCGTCGGCGGAGAGTTCAGTCCGAACTCGGAGGTCGACGAGCTCAAATGGCTGCCCGTCGCCGAAGCGATGAAGGAGCTCGGCTACCCGCACGACCGAAAGGTGCTACGGCGCTTCACGAAGCTGCCTGCCGACACGAAGACGGTGCTGATCGTCCGGCATGCCACCGCAGGAAGTAAGTCCCGCTACAAGGGTGACGATCGAAAGCGGCCCCTCGACAAGCACGGTCGTGCCCAAGCCGAGTCACTCGTCGGGCAGCTGCTGGCCTTCGGTGCCGGTACGCTCTACGCCGCCGACCGGGCGCGTTGCCACCAGACTCTCGGTCCGTTGGCCGAAGAACTCGGCGTCGACATCCACAGCGAGCCGCTGCTGACCGAGGAAGCGTATGCCGATAACCGCAAGGCCGCCCGGAACCGCTTCCTCGACATCGCCGCGGCCGACGGCACGCCGGTGATCTGCACACAGGGCAAGGTGATTCCGGACCTCATCGCGTGGTGGTGTGCGCGTGATGACGTACGCCCGGACAAGTCACGCAATCGCAAGGGCAGCACATGGGTGGTGTCGTTGTTCGACGGACGATTGGTCGCCGCCGACCATATCGGCAGCCCGCTCGCCGTCAAGAAGTAGCATTCGCAGGGTCACCGCAGAAAAAGTTCCGCAGGTGCCGCCTATTGGCGTCACGCGCGTAGTGGACGCAATTATGTCGTGGATTGCGCCGCGTCGAAGCGAAATTGGTGTCCCGCTGGCGGCGGTGCTGGAAATGGCTTCGCCGCTTTCAAACGATCAGCCCGATGTCGATCCTCGAATCTGAAGCCGTCTAGCAGACGTCACCACACACAAACACGCCGCGGGTCGCGATGACCCACGACGTGTTCGATGCAGAACTTACCGACGGCCCTTGGCCGGTGCGCGCTTGACGGCCTTCTTGACTGCCGCCTTCTTCACGGCCTTCTTGGCTGCGGAGCGCTTCACGGCCTTCTTGGCTGCGGAGCGCTTCACGGCCTTCTTGGCTGCGGAGCGCTTCACGGCCTTCTTGGCCACGTTGCGCTTCACGGCCTTCTTGGCCACGTTGCGCTTCACGGCCTTCTTGGCCACGTTGCGCTTCACGGCCTTCTTGACTGCCGCCCGCTTCACGGCCTTCTTGACTGCCGCCCGCTTCACGGCCTTCTTGACTGCCGCCCTCTTCACGGCCGTGCGGGCGCCGCCCGCGGTAACGCCACGTTTCACTGCTGGTCCTTCCGCCGGGAGGCGCTGTGCGCCAGAGACAACCGCTTTGAATTGTGCGCCGGGTCGAAATGCCGGCACGGATGTTGGCTTGACTTTCACGGTCTCGCCGGTGCGCGGGTTGCGCGCGACACGGGCAGCACGACGGCGCTGTTCGAAAACGCCGAAGCCGGTAATGGTGACGCTGTCACCCTTGTGAACCGCACGCACGATGGTGTCAACGACATTCTCCACCGCTTCTGTTGCCGACCGACGATCCGAGCCCATTTTCTCCGTCAGTGCGTCGATGAGCTCTGCTTTGTTCATGCAAAACCTCCGAAAACCAGTGGCCCACTTTGGGCCGACTAGAGGACACGGTAAACCCATTGGCCACTGATTTCCAAGAGCCACGCGCAATTTCAGTCGAATCTAGCGAACTTTCTTGCCCCCCTTGGACTCCTGCCGGGGTCCGGATAACCGGGTTTAGTGATGGCGAATTCGGCTCGCAGAGCCGTTTCGTCACGCCTGCAAAGTGCGTGGTTTCCAGCTGGGCCGACGTGCTTCGTACGACTCGATTTCATCGCATTTGCGCAGCGTAAGGCCTATATCGTCGAGTCCTTCGAGAAGTCGCCAGGCGGTGTAATCGTCAATGTTGAACGGCACCATGACCGTTCCCGCGACGACGTTCCGATCTTGAAGATTCACAGTGATTTCCATGCCGGGATGCTCCTCGATGAGCTTCCACAACAGTTCGACATCATCTTGGGCGACTTCTGCCGCCAAGAGACCCGCCTTGCCCGAATTGCCGCGGAAAATGTCGGCGAAGCGAGACGAGATGATGACCCTGAAGCCGTAGTCCATGAGCGCCCACACGGCGTGCTCCCGCGACGAACCGGTGCCGAAATCCGGCCCTGCGACCAACACCGATCCTCTATCGAATGGGGGAAGATTCAACACGAACGACGGGTCGGACCGCCATGCGGCGAACAAGCCGTCCTCGAAACCCGTTCGGGTTACCCGTTTCAAATAGACGGCCGGGATGATTTGGTCGGTATCCACATTGGACCGCCGAAGCGGAACGCCGATGCCGGTGTGGGTACGAAAGGCTTCCATAACGCTCTCCTGTCAGCGATCGAGGTCGGCGGGCGAAGACAACGTGCCGCGCACGGCGGTGGCCGCGGCGACGGCCGGCGACACCAAATGCGTGCGGCCACCCTTGCCCTGCCGCCCTTCGAAGTTGCGGTTCGAGGTCGATGCGCAACGCTGGCCCGGCGCGAGTTGATCTGGATTCATTCCAAGACACATCGAGCAGCCGGCCTGTCGCCACTCCGCTCCGGCGGCGGTGAACACTTTGCCGAGGCCCTCCGCTTCAGCCTCGGCGCGCACTCGCATCGAGCCGGGCACGACGAGCATCCGCACGCCGTCGGCGACCTTGCGACCGCGGAGCACGTCGGCGACCACGCGCAGATCCTCGATACGCCCGTTCGTGCACGAGCCGACGAAGACGGTGTCGACGGTGATGTCACGCATCGCCGTCCCGGGGCGAAGATCCATGTACGCCAACGCTTTTTCGGCAGATTGGCGCTCCCCGTCATCGAACATCAATTCGGGATCGGGCACCGAAGCCGACAGCGGCACACCCTGCCCCGGGTTGGTTCCCCACGTGACGAACGGGCTCAACGTTGAGGCGTCGACGTAGACCTCGGCGTCGAACTCGGCGCCTTCGTCGGTGCGCAGTTCGCTCCACGCCGCCACGGCGTCATCCCAGTCGGCACCCTGCGGCGCGTGCGGACGGCCACGCAGGTACTCGAAGGTCGTCTCGTCGGGCGCGACCATGCCTGCGCGCGCCCCGGCCTCGATGCTCATGTTGCAGATCGTCATGCGACCTTCCATCGACAGCGATTCAATGGCACTGCCGCGGTATTCGATGACGTATCCCTGTCCCCCGCCGGTACCGATCTTCGCGATCACCGCGAGGATGATGTCCTTGGCGCTCACGCCGACCGGAAGTCGGCCGTCGACATTGACCGCCATCGTCTTGAATGGCCGCAGCGGAAGCGTCTGCGTGGCGAGCACATGCTCGACCTCCGATGTGCCGATGCCCATCGCCAGCGCGCCGAACGCACCATGCGTAGAGGTATGGCTGTCACCACACACCACCGTCATGCCGGGCTGAGTCAGTCCCAACTGTGGCCCGATGATGTGCACGATGCCTTGTTCGGCGTCACCCATCGGATGCAGTCGAATGCCGAACTCTTCGCAATTGCGTCGCAGCGTCTCGACCTGAGTACGCGAGACCGGGTCGGCAATCGGCTTGTCGATGTCGACCGTCGGCACGTTGTGGTCCTCGGTGGCGATGGTGAGATCGGGCCTGCGGACCGGACGCCCGTTGAGTCGCAGGCCGTCGAACGCCTGCGGACTGGTCACCTCATGCACCAGGTGCAGATCGATGTAGATGAGGTCGGGCTCACGCGCGGCGCCCTCGCCGGATCCCAGGGCGACGACGTGGTCGTCCCACACCTTTTCTGCCAGTGTGCGCGGCGTTCCTTCGGCAACCATCTTGACTTTCTCACATTCTGAGACGCTAGTATCTCCCTGTGAGACAGGATAGCGGCATCGGCGTGCTGGACAAAGCGGTGGGCGTACTACATGCGGTGGCCGATTCGCCGTGTGGGCTCGCCGACCTGTGCGAGCGCACCGGCCTGCCACGGGCCACCGCACACCGGCTGGCCGCGGGCCTGGAAGTTCACCGGCTGTTGATCCGCAACGGAGACGGCCGATGGCGGCTCGGCCCGGCGCTGACCGAATTGGCAGGGCAGGTAAACGATCCGCTGCTGGCCGCGGGCGCAATCGTGCTGCCGCGACTGCGGGAGCTCACCGGCGAGAGCGTCCAGCTCTACCGTCGCGAAGGAACGGCGCGCATCTGCGTAGCGGCCCTGGAACCACCTGCCGGGCTCCGCGATACGGTGCCGGTCGGCACCAGACTGCCGATGACGGCAGGCTCGGGCGCCAAGGTGCTGCTGGCGTACGCCGACGCCGCCACGCAACAGGCGGTGTTGCCCACGGCGAAGTTCACCGATCGGACGCTTGCCGAAGTACGCAAACGGGGCTGGGCGCAGAGCGCCGCCGAGCGCGAGCCCGGAGTGGCGAGCGTCTCGGCGCCGGTGCGCGACGGCCGTGGCGCGGTGATCGCTGCGGTGTCGGTGTCCGGCCCGATCGATCGAATGGGACGCAGGCCCGGTGCGCGCTGGGCCGCAGACCTTTTAGCAGCTGCGGACGCGCTGATGCGTCGACTCTGAATCGGCCCTGTATACAACGTCGGTCTCTTCAACACCGACTGGACACCCAAGGGGGCCGCGTACATCATCGCGCAGTTCGCTGGGGGTCTTGTCGAAGTGCCCCCGGACGATCCCGATCGCCCGATCATCGATGCGGCCATTGCGTTCGCCCGCGCGATCGTCAACGCGACGGTGCGGGTGATCAACGCCGGCGTCCAACTGTTCGCAGCCGCTGTGGATGTCACGGCTCAGGTGATCCGCGGGTTAACCGACTCAGGCGTGTGCGTCGTCAGGGGCCTTGCCCAGGCTACCGTCGCAACGTCGGACGACATCACATTGGTACCCCCGATGGGATTCGAACCCACGCTACCGCCGTGAGAGGGCGGCGTCCTAGGCCGCTAGACGACGGGGGCTAGAACAATTCCGGACCGCCAGCATAGCCCAGGCGGGAATGCCGACATAATCACCGAAGTGGCTGGGGTACCAGGACTCGAACCTAGAATGGCGGTACCAGAAACCGCTGTGTTGCCAATTACACCATACCCCATTGGCAGCCTGTAACCCCAGGTCACAGACCTCTTTTCGACCCGTCACGTGGCACACCGATCCTGCCGGGCGTTGTATTGGGCCGACGTGCAGACTACCAAAGATTCGCGACCGTCTTTCACGGCTGCTCTGCAGCAGCGGCGGCATGGTCCCGCCCTGCTCGCAGCCGGAGCAGACTGCGGTCACGACCGAGCAGTTCGAGCGACTCGAACAGCGGCGGGCTGACCGACGCACCGGTGGCGGCGACCCGAATCGGGCCGAACGCTTTGCGCGGCTTGAGCGCCAGCTTTTCCAACAACGAGTCCTTCAGAGCAGCTTCGAGCTGTGCGGTGGTCCACTCCCCGACGTCGTCAAGCGCGCCGAGCGCGGCGTCCAGGACCGGCACGGCGTCAGGTCCCAGTTCTTTGGCCGCGGATTTCTCGTCGAGCGCGAACTCGGCGTCGTTGAGGAATTTCAGCAGATCCCACGCGTCGCCGAGCACGACGATGCGGGTCTGCACCAGCCGCGCCGCCTCCGCGAACTGCGCTTCGTCCAGTCCCGTCTCGTGGTCGTGGGCGGCCAAGTAGGCCGCCAGTCGCGCGATGAAATCGTCATCGCTGAGCAGCCTGATGTGTTCGGCGTTGAGCGCATCGGCCTTCTTCTGGTCGAATCGGGCAGGGTTGGAATTCACGTCGACAACGTCGAATGCGGCGACCATCTCGTCGAGACTGAACACGTCGTGGTCGTCGGCGATACCCCAACCCAGCAGAGCCAAATAGTTCAGCAACCCCTCGGGGATGAAGCCACGCTCACGATGGAGGAACAGGTTCGACTGCGGATCACGCTTCGACAGCTTCTTGTTGCCGTCCCCGAGAACGCTTGGCAGATGTGCGAACTCGGGCACCCGTTCGGCGATACCGATCCGAATCAGCGCCTTGTACAACGCTATCTGGCGCGGCGTGGACGACAGCAGATCCTCCCCGCGCAACACGTGCGTGATCCTCATCAATGCGTCGTCGACCGGGTTGACCAAGGTGTACAACGGATCTCCGCTGGCGCGGGTCAGCGCGAAATCCGGAACCACACCCGCCGCGAAGGTGGTGTCCCCACGGACCAGGTCGTGCCAGCTGATGTCCTCGTCGGGCATCCGCAGCCGAAGCACGGGCCTGCGGCCCTCGTCGACCAGCGCGGCGCGCTGTGCCTCGGTGAGGTCGCGGTCGTAGTTGTCGTAGCCCAGCTTGGGGTTTCGGCCCGCGGCGACATGGCGGGCTTCGACTTCCTCCGCCGTCGAGAACGCCTCATAGGCCTCCCCCGCTTCCACCAGGCGCCGCAACACGTCGCGATAGATCTCACCGCGCTCCGACTGCCGGTACGGTGCATGCGGGCCGCCGATGTCCGGACCTTCGTCGTAGTTCAGGCCAAGCCAGCTCAGCGCGTCCAGCAGCGCGAGATAGCTCTCCTCGCTGTCACGCTCGGCGTCGGTGTCCTCCAGCCGGAACACGAACGATCCGCGCATATGACGGGCGTAGGCCCAGTTGAACAGCGCCGTTCGGATGAGCCCGACATGCGGCGTGCCCGTCGGCGACGGGCAGAACCGCACCCGTACGTCGGTCCGGCCTCCCGGATCCGTGGTCGTCATGAATTTCCTTTGCGGACAACCGGATTGGACAACGTACCGACACCCTCGATGCTGATGCTGACGGTGTCGCCGTCCTCGATCGGTCCGACTCCCTCGGGTGTGCCGGTGAGGATGAGGTCGCCGGGCAGCAGCGTCATCACCGCGGAGATCCATTCCACGATCGCACCGACGTCATGGATCATCAGCGACGTCCGGCTGAGTTGTTTGGTTTCGCCGTTGACCTCGGTGCGCAGCTCGACGTCGGCCGGATCGAGATCGGTGACGATCCACGGCCCGATCGGACAGAACGTGTCGTGTCCCTTGGCCCGCGTCCACTGGCCGTCCTTCTTCTGCTGGTCGCGCGCCGATACGTCGTTGGCGATCGTGTAGCCCAGGATGTTCTCCGCGGCCCGGGCGGCAGGCACGTCCTTGCACGGCCTGCCGATGACGACCGCGAGTTCGCCCTCGAAGTGCACCGGGTCGGCGTCGGCCGGCAGCTGAATGGGCACATTGGGGCCGACGATCGCGGTGTTGGGCTTCATGAACATGACCGGGTCGGGAAAGTCGCCTCCGCCCATCTCCTCGACGTGAGCCGCGTAATTCTTGCCGATGCACACCACCTTGCTGGCAAGGATCGGCGCCAGCAAGCGCACGTCGGCCAGCGGCCACTGCCTGCCGGTGAAGGTCGGTGTCCCAAACGGGTGCTCGGCGATTTCTTTCGCCACAGCCTGATCCGGGTCATCCGGTGGGCCCTCGATACTGACGAAGGCGACCCCATCGGGGCTGGCGATTCGACCAAGGCGCATTGCCTCAGCCTAGTGGCCGCGATCATCGGGGTTGCGGCCGCTCCCGCGTCTGCTGCGTCTCATATATTGAGATAATTGTTCAGATATGTGAGATGCCTGTGCGACCATGGGGCGATGACCGCCGAAACGATCAGCACTGCGCGACGCTGGTCGATGCTCGTCATCGCTTTGACGGCCACGACTAGCGCCAACGTGTTCATCAACGGTGCGGCATTCCTCATCCCGACCCTGCACACCGAACGCGGACTCGACCTTGCGTCGGCGGGTCTACTGTCGTCGATGCCGAGCTTCGGACTGGTCATCACCCTCATCGCATGGGGTTACGTCGTCGACCGGGTCGGCGAACGGATTGTGTTGGCCCTCGGCTCGATCCTCATATCCGCAGCCGCGTTCGCGGCCGCGTCGGTCGACTCCTTGTTCGCCGTCGGCGCGTTCCTACTTCTCGGTGGAATGGCAGCCGCGAGCAGCAATTCGGCCAGCGGCCGATTGGTGGTCGGCTGGTTCCCGCCCAACCAACGCGGATTGGTGATGGGCATCCGCCAAACCGCTACCCCGCTGGGAGTTGGCCTGGGCGCCTTAGTGATTCCGCGGTTGGCCGAGAGCCAGGGCGTTTCCGCCGCGCTGTTGTTCCCCGCGGTGGTGTGCGCGGCATCGGCCGTCGTGTGCGCGGTGGCCGTGATCGACCCGCCGCGGCCGCCGCGCTCTGAGGCGCCGGCCGAGCACCTGACCAATCCGTACCGCGCGTCGACGATTTTGATGCGGATCCACGCCGTGTCCGTGCTTCTCGTCGTGCCCCAGGCGGTGTTGTGGACATTCGCGCTGACGTGGCTGATGACCGACCGCGGATGGTCGGCGGCGTCGGCCGGCGCCATCATCACAGTGGCCCAGATCTTGGGTGCCGCAGGCCGAATCGCCGCCGGACGCTGGTCGGATCTGACGGGCTCGCGACTCAAGCCGATCCGCACGATCGCACTCGCGGCGGCGCTGTCGATGGGACTGTTGGCGCTGACCGATTGGCTGAGTTCACCGGTCAGCGTGGCGATGATGGTCATTGCCTCGGTAATCACGGTGTCCGACAACGGGTTGGCGTTCACCGCAATTGCCGAGATCGCGGGGCCGTTCTGGAGTGGACGTGCGCTGGGCACGCAGAACACCAGCCAGCACCTGGCGGCAGCTGCCGCCGCTCCGCTCTTCGGCGGGTTGATCGGCGTGGCCGGCTATCCCGTGGCGTTCGCCGTGAGCGCACTGCTACCGCTTGTCGCGATACCCGTCGTTCCCGTCGAGCATCCGATCAAGGCGCCGTAACGCTAGTTTCGCGAGCCGTACAGTCGTCGTCGGTATGAGGCCGTCATCCGTGGGCTGAGCAGCTTCATCAGAAACCGGTGCGGCACGGGCACCCCGCCAGAAACGATTGCCGTTCATCGAGAGACGCATAGTCAAGGACGAGGCCTCCCATTACAAGCGCCGCCGACCGCGGACTACTTGTGCACCTCGAGACCGAACGGGCTGCGTGGCGTTCACAAGAAGGATGCGCCATCCGTTTGCGTAAGTTTCGAGTAGCGGAGTACTCGATTCCGGGAAGTCACCGAATCGGCGCGGTCAGGGCGACTCGAGGTTTTCGGCACATCGCTTCAGTGCCGCCGCCAGTTCGCTTCGCTCTCGGGTCGGGATGCCCTTGACCATCGCGGTTTCGACGTCGGCGACCGCGGCGTGGGCCGCCGCCAATCTGGATCGCCCGAGCCTGGTGAGCCGTAGCGACTGCGCCCGCCCCCTCGGCGGAGCGTCCGCATCCGCGACAAGGCCCGCCGATCGCATTCCAGCGAGGAGGTCCTGCAGCGACTGCCGCGTGACGAAACACAGCCGCGCCAGTTCGGAGGCGGACGCATCCGGATGGTCGGCCAGCGCGCGAAGCGCAGCGTACTGCGCCATCGACAGACCCGTCGGGCGCAGTGCCGTGTCGCATCGGCGGCGCAGCGACTGCTGGATGCGCTTGACGAGGTATCCGACCGCGTCTTCGGTATCGCTTCGCACCATGACAGGAACCTTACATGCATGCTACTCTAGATGTCAGGAACCTGACAAAGGAGTGGATGATGACGACCATCGAGCAGCACAGCCAATACGCCACCTTGATCAATGTCTTCGTCGTCGAACCCGACCGTGCGGCCGATCTCGCTGCACTCCTGGTCGAGGCGACGGAAAAGGTGATGCGGCATCGGCCGGGATTCAGGTCGGCCAACATTCACGTCAGCACTGACGGCACCCGAGTCCTCAACTACGCACAGTGGGAAAGCCCGGAGGCATACGCGGCGATGCTCGCCGACGGGGAGGCGCGAGTGCACATGGAGGAAGCCGCATCGCTGGCGTCGAGCTTCGACCCGCATCTGTACACCGTCGAATCGGTGCACGAGAACGCCTAGAGGTTGGCCGCGATCCGATCGCCGATCTCGGTGGTGGACCGCTTCTCGTCGCCCCGGGTGGCCAGATGCTGCTCGACGGCCTTGTCGACGCGCGCGGCCGCATCGAGTTCACCCGCGTTGGACAGCAACAGCGCCACCGACATGATCGCTGCGGTGGGATCTGCGATGCCCTGTCCCGCGATGTCGGGTGCGCTGCCGTGCACGGGTTCGAACATCGACGGATTGGCACGTGTCGCATCGATATTGCCGCTGGCCGCCAGACCGATGCCGCCGCATACCGCGGCAGCCAGGTCGGTGACGATGTCGCCGAACAGGTTGTCGGTGACGATCACGTCGAACCGGCCCGGGTCCGTGACGAGATGGATGGTCGCGGAGTCCACGTGCTGATAGGCGATCTCGACGTCGGGATACTCGATGCCGACCTCCTGCACGGTGCGCCACCACAGCGCGCCCGCATAGGTCAGGACGTTGTTCTTGTGCACCAGGGTCAGCTGCTTGCGGCGCTGTGCGGCCCGGCCGAACGCGTCGTGCACGACCCGCCGTACGCCGAACGCCGTGTTCACGCTTACCTCGGTGGCGATCTCGTGGGGTGTGCCCACCCGGATCGCCCCACCGGTTCCCGTGTACGGGCCCTCGGTGCCTTCGCGGACGACGACGAAGTCGATGTCGGGGTTTCCGGCCAGCGGACTACTCACCCCCGGATAGAGCCGGGCGGGTCGCAGATTGATGTGATGGTCGAGCTCGAACCGGATCCTCAGCAGCAGACCGCGTTCCAGCACGCCACTGGGCACCGAAGGATCGCCGATCGCGCCGAGCAGGATCGCGTCGTGTGCACGCAACTCGTCGAGCACGGAATCGGGCAACACCTCGCCGCTGGCGTGGTATCGCCGCGCTCCCAGGTCGTAGCTCGTCTTCTCCACGCCGGGTACTACGGCGTCGAGCACCTTGACGGCCTCGCCGACCACCTCCGGGCCGATGCCGTCACCGGCGATGATCGCCAGTTTCATGAAAGGTCCACCACTTCCAGCAGCTTGGCGCCGACGGCGTCGGTGATCGCGGCTCGGACGTCCTCGGGAACGTCGCGGTCGATCCGCAGCAGAATGGTCGCGCCGGGGCCTTCTGCGTCCTCGCTGAGTTGGGCGGCGTGAATGTTGATATCGGCGGTACCGAGCAGGGTGCCGATCTTGCCCAGCGTGCCCGGCTGGTCGATGTAGTTGACGATCAGGTAGACGCCCTCGGCGCGCAGATCGAAGTTGCGGCCGTTGATCTGAACGATCTTCTCCACGAGTTGCGGACCCGACAGTGCGCCGGAGACGTTGGCGACCGAACCGTCGGAGTAGACCGCCCGCACATCGACGACACTGCGGTGATTCGGGCTCTCGGTGGCGGTGCTGATATCGGCCTCGACACCGCGTTCGGCGGCCAGTGCCGGCGCGTTCACGAACGTGACCGGATCTTCGATGACGGCACTGAACAAGCCGCGCAGCGCTGAAAGGCGGAGCACCCCAACATCTTCGGAAGCCAGCTCGCCACGCACCTGAATCGACAGCGAGACCGGCAGTTCACTGGACAGCACACCGACCAGCAGCCCCAACTTGCGGACCAGGTCCAGCCACGGCGCGACCTCCTCGCCCACCACGCCACCGCCGACGTTCACCGCGTCGGGCACAAACTCCCCGGCGAGCGCGAGTTTCACGCTCTCGGCGACGTCGGTGCCCGCCCGGTCCTGCGCCTCGTCCGTCGATGCGCCGAGATGTGGGGTCACCACCACCTCGGGCAACTCGAACAGCGGGCTGTCCGTGCACGGTTCGGTGGAGAACACGTCGAGGCCTGCGCCGCGGACACGGCCGTCGGCGATGGCGTCCGCGAGTGCCGCCTCGTCGATCAGGCCGCCGCGCGCCGCGTTGACGATGATGACCCCCGGCTTGGTCTTGGTCAGGGCCTCCTTGCCGATCAGCCCCGCCGTCTCCTTGGTCTTGGGCAGGTGCACCGAGATGAAGTCGGCGCGAGCCAACAGATCGTCGAGCGCGAGCAGCTCGATGCCCAGTTGGGCGGCGCGCGCTGCGGACACATACGGGTCGTAGGCCACGACGTGCGTGCCGAACGCGGCCAGTCGCTGGGCCACCAACTGCCCGATACGGCCGAGGCCGACCACTCCGACGGTCTTGCCGAAGATCTCGGTGCCGGAGAACTTCGAGCGCTTCCAGGTGTGCTCGCGAAGCGTCGCGTCGGCGGCGGGTATCTGTCGCGCCGTCGCCAGCAGGAGCGCCAGCGCGTGCTCGGCGGCGCTGTGGATGTTGGAGGTCGGTGCGTTGACCACCAGGACGCCGCGCGCGGTGGCGGCATCGACGTCGACGTTGTCCAGGCCTACGCCTGCGCGGGCGACGATCTTGAGCTTGGGCGCGGCGGCGAGAACCTCGGCGTCCACCGTGGTCGCCGAACGCACCAGCAGCGCGTCGGCCTCAGGCACCGCGGCCAGCAACTTCTCTCGGTCGGGGCCGTCGACCCAACGGACTTCCACCTGGTCACCCAACGCGGCCACGGTCGACTCAGCCAATTTGTCGGCGATCAATACAACGGGCAGGCTCACCCGGCCAGACTAATGGGCTGTAATGACCGGGTGGCGGGCGGGAGAATGGCGGGCGTGGACGTGACCGTCGTCGGCAGCGGACCCAACGGCCTGGCCGCGGCTGTCATCTGTGCCCGCGCCGGACTGTCGGTGCAGGTATTCGAGGCACAGCCGACCATGGGTGGCGGCGCGCGGACCCTCGCCGACCCGGAGTTCTCCGGCGTCTCCCACGACATCTGTTCTGCCGTGCATCCCCTGGCGCTGGCATCGCCATTCCTCGCGGCATTCGATCTGCCTACCCGGGGTGTCAGCCTGAAGGTGCCCGACGTCTCCTACGCCAACCCGCTGCCGGGCCGTCCGACGGCGGTCGGCTATCACGATCTCGACCGCACGTGCGACGAACTGCTCCACGGCGATTCGTGGCGGCGCCTGCTCGGCCCGCTCACCGCCCGCCTCGACGGGGTGCTCAAGCTGCTACTCGGGGACAAGCGCTCGATTCCGCCTGATCCGATCGCTGCGGCATTGGTGGCACGGCGACTCATCGAACAGGGCACCCCGGCATGGCGCGCCCTCGCCGGAGCTGACGCTCGTGCCTTGTTCACCGGTGTTGCCGCACATACGATTTCGCAGATGCCGTCGCTGGTGTCGTCAGGCGCTGGACTGATGCTGGCCACGCTCGCGCACACGGTGGGCTGGCCGATCCCGGTCGGCGGAAGTCAGGCCATTCCGGATGCGCTGATCGCCGACCTGCGCGCGCACGGCGGCACCATCACGTCGGGCGAGGAGATCACCGAACCGCCCGGCGGGGTGGTGCTTTTCGACACGGCTCCCACTGCGCTGCTAGGTATCTACCGCGGCCAGCTTCCCGCCCGGTACGCAAAGTCGTTGCAGCGCTACCGTTTCGGCCCGGGCGTGGCCAAGGTGGATTTCGTGCTGTCCGATGAGATCCCGTGGACGGATATGCGGGCCGCCGACGCTCCGACGCTGCACATGGGTGGAAGCCGGGAGCACATGGCGCACGCGGAACGCGAGATCGCCGCGGGCCGGCATGCCGAGTGGCCGATGGTGCTCGCCGCCCTGCCCCACCTGGCCGACCCGAGTCGCGTCGACGCGCAGGGGCGCAGACCGTTGTGGACATACGCACACGTGCCACAGGGTTCGACCCTCGACCAGGCCGAAACGGTGACACAGGTCTTCGAACGTTTCGCACCCGGTTTCCGCGACATCGTGGTCGCGGCGCGTTCGGTGCCCGCATCGCGGTTGGCCGACCACAACGCCAACCTCGTCGGCGGTGACATCGGCGTCGGCGGCAACACCCTGCTGCATGCTCTGGCCGGCCCTACGCCGCGACTGAACCCGTGGACCACACCGCTCCCCAAGGTCTACCTGTGCTCGTCGGCGACCCCACCGGGCGGCGGGGTGCACGGCATGGCGGGTTTCTACGCCGCGCGTACCGTGCTGCGCCGCGAATTCGGCATCAAGACGATGCCGAGTCTCACGCCTTAGTTGAATCGGTTTTGCATCTATTGACCCGGGTATTCCGGCGCTATGGTCAAGAATTTGACGAAGGGCGACAAGGTTCAGTGGCGCAGCCACGGGACCACCGTGACCGGGGCCGTCGAAGAGAAGATCACCTCCGACACCAGCGCCGCTGGCCGCCACGTTCGCGCATCCACGGACGAACCCCAGTACCGCGTACGCAGCGACAAGACTGGCCGCGACGCGGTGCACAAGCCTGACGCACTCAAACGAGCGAAGTAGGGCGACGTTTAATCGGCGGGCGCGAAGCGTTCGATCGCGGCCGCGAGGCTGTCGAGTCGCGGTACCTCGAGCTTCTCGATCACCGCATCCCAGCCCGGCCCTGCGATGCTCACCGATGCAGTTGCCGCGAGCGCATTGACCGTGCGAATGTCGGCGGTGTCCCCCGTATGCGACCACAACAGCGTCGCCACCGGGCGCCCCTTTCGTTCGACCGCGTCGACGAGTGCTTTCCGCGGGACGTCGGGACCGAGCATCAGTGCGCCGCGTCCGCGCTCCACGAGTGCCGCACGCAGAGCCTCCAGGGAGAGCGAATGCGTTTCGCGCGGGACGCAGGCGAGAATGATTGGCTCGGTCGCGTCAGGTGCTGCGATGGGAAACCGTTGGAGAGACCGCGAAACCGTCCATGACAGCGCGTGTTCCACGTCGATGCAGCCTTCGCCTGCCGTCTGCCTCTGCTCGATGGCGGCGAACGCGGGTCGGACGAGTTGATTCCACGTGTCGAGAACACCGAAGTGACGCAGGTGGCGGTCGAGCAGTAGGCCGGCGGTGAACACGTCGAAGTCAAAGGCCGCGACGAGCAGTGCAGCGGTGTCTCCGCGTGACGGTCTCACGGAATCGATCGCGGTCCGCGCCGCACTGCGCGGGCTGGCGCCTTCAAGGATCAACGCGTGCATCCGTCGCACCACCGCGATGTCGTTCTCGCTGTAGAGACGGTGCTGGCCCGGGCTGTGCTCGGGCGGACCCACGCCGTAACGCTGGTTCCAGCTACGCAGCGTCGCGGTCGGCACGCCGACACGCTCGGCCACGACGCGGACGGTGTACAGCGGTTCGTCGACGTCGGTCTTATCTGCGTTGGCGATGTTCAACTCGCTAAGGATAGGACCTTGCACGAGCAAACTTCAGATTCAACGCATAATCGATGCAGAATTCTTGGCGTAATGGTGTCCTGCTTCGCGCATCGGGTATCCCTCACACCGTGGCCGAGTCGGAAGTTGACGAACACAGCGCCCTGAAGGTACCGACGACGCGACGGTCGAGGCTGTCGGCGCCGTGTCCGAGGCGTTGGAGTGTGTGGAGCGCGCGCGGGGCGAGTTGTACTCGTTTCATCAGTTGATGGGCCATGCCGACCTCCTGCTCGGTGAGGCGTGCGACAAACTTCGCGCGGCCGGCCACGACGCGGTGGCCGACCGACTCGAGAAGGAAGTCGTCGGCCGCAACGTTCTTCACGGACGCTGGACTTTCCAGATGGTCGAGGAGTTCGACGACAACTACTGGTCGGTGTTCCGCGACCACGAACGGCGGGTGCGTGACGAACTGCAGCAGGGCGTCCGCCATGTATTCGAACCGGACATGAAGGAGCGGCGCCGGACGCAAGGCTGCCTCCGCTGCCGAACGTCACCGATCTCGGCGGTGCACGCGTGCTGATCGCCGATGACGTGGCCGACACCGGAGCGACGCTGCGCTTCGTCCGCGACTTCTGCGCGTCGCCGAGGTCCGCTGCGCCGTCGTCTACCAGAAGCCGCAGTCGGAGGTCGACTGCGAATACGTCTGGCGCCGCACCGATCTCTGGATCGACTTTCCCTGGACGCCCTAGGCGGTCTCAGTGATCGGCCGGTCGACCCAGCTCATCAGGTCGCGCAGCTTCTTGCCCGTCACCTCGATGGGATGCTCGGCGTTCTCCTTGCGCAGGCGCTCGAGTTCCTTGTTGCCGCCCTCCACGTTGGCGACGAGCTTCTTGACGAAGGTGCCGTTCTGGATCTCGGAGAGGATCTGCTTCATCCGCCCCTTGGTGTCGGCGTCGATCACCCGCGGCCCAGACAGGTAGCCGCCGAACTCCGCGGTGTCGGACACCGAGTAGTTCATCCGCGCGATGCCGCCCTCGTACATCAGGTCGACGATGAGCTTGAGTTCGTGCAGCACCTCGAAGTACGCCAACTCGGGCTCGTAGCCGGCCTCCACCATAACGTCGAAGCCGGTCTTGACGAGTTCCTCAGTGCCACCGCACAATACGGCCTGCTCGCCAAAGAGGTCGGTCTCGGTCTCGTCCTTGAACGTGGTCTTGATGACGCCCGCGCGGGTGCCGCCGATTCCCTTGGCGTACGACAGCGCGAGCGCCTGGCCCTCGTCCTTGGGATCCTGGTCGACCGCGATCAGACACGGCACGCCCTTGCCGTCGACGAACTGACGGCGCACCAGGTGACCGGGACCCTTCGGGGCCACCATGCCGATCGTGACGTTGGCCGGCGGCTTGATCAGATCGAAATGGATGTTGAGGCCGTGACCGAAGAACAGCGCGTTGCCGTCCTGCAGATTGGGCTCGATGTCGTTCTTGAAGATCTCAGCCTGGGCGGTGTCCGGTGCCAGCAGCATGATGACGTCGGCCCACTTGGCCACCTCGGCCGGTGTGTCCACGTCGAGCCCCTGTTCGGTGACCTTCGCACGGGACTTCGATCCGTCTTTGAGACCAACCTTCACCTGTACGCCGGAGTCGCGCAGGCTCAGCGAGTGGGCGTGGCCCTGGCTGCCGTAGCCGATAACGCCGACCTTGCGGCCCTGGATGATCGACAGGTCCGCGTCGTCGTCGTAGAACATCTCAACTGGCATTCGTGACTTTCCTTCTCTTTTGACTCTTCTGTCTGACTTCGGGGCTTACTTGACGGTGCCGATGCCGCGCGGACCGCGCGACAGCGACACCACTCCGGACTGTGCGAGCTCACGGATTCCATACGGCTCCAGCACCCGCATGAACGCTTCCAGCTTCGCTGGTGTACCGGTGGCTTCGATCGTCAACGATTCAGTCGTCACGTCAACGACCTTGGCGCGGAACAGGTTCACCGCCTCGATTACCTGACTGCGGGTGGTCGCGTCGGTACGCACCTTGATCAAGGCCAGCTCGCGCGACACGGCGTTGTCGTCATCCTGCTCGACGATCTTGATCACGTTGATGAGCTTGTTGAGCTGCTTGGTGATCTGCTCGAGCGGGGAGTCCTCCACGCTGACCACGATGGTCATCCGCGACATGTCCTTCTGCTCGGTCGCACCAACAGCCAGCGATTGGATATTGAATCCGCGCCGCGAGAACAGCGACGCCACGCGGGCGAGCACGCCGGGCTTGTCCTCGACGAGCACGCTCAACGTGTGCGTGTTGACGGTGCTCATGCCTCGACTCCCCGTCGCTCCGGTCCTCGCTCGTCCCTCGCTGCGATCCTCACTCGCGCTCGTCTTCGGGTGCTCATGCGTGTCCCTCTTCTGGATCGTCGAACAGCGGGCGGATTCCCTTTGCCGCCTGGATTTCGTCGTTGCTGGTGCCCGCGGCGACCATCGGCCACACCTGGGCGTCGGCGCCGACGATGAAGTCGATCACCACCGGACGGTCGTTGATCTCGCGGGCCTGCTGGATGACGGCCTCGACGTCTTCTGCGCGCTCGCAACGCAATCCGACGCAGCCCAGGGCCTCGGCAAGCTTGACGAAGTCCGGAATGCGATGCGAATGCGTGGCGAGATCGGTTTGGCTGTAACGCTCTTCGTAGAACAGCGTCTGCCACTGCCGCACCATGCCGAGGTTGCCGTTGTTGATGATGGCCACTTTGATGGGCGCGCCCTCGACGGCACAGGTGGCCAGTTCCTGGTTGGTCATCTGGAAGCAGCCGTCGCCGTCGATGGCCCACACCTCGGCCTCGGGACGGCCGAACTTGGCGCCCATCGCCGCCGGAACCGCGAAGCCCATGGTGCCCAGACCGCCCGAGTTCAACCAGGTCTTCGGGTTCTCGTACTTGATGAACTGCGCCGCCCACATCTGGTGCTGGCCCACACCGGCAACGTAGACGGCGTCGGAACCCGCCATCTTGCCGAGTGTTTCGATGACGTACTCAGGCGACAGGCTTCCGTCACTCTGCGGCCCGTAGCTCAACGGGTAGGTCGACTGCACGCCGCGCAGGTACTCCCACCAGTTGTCGATCTTGGTCGAACCGATGGTGCCGTCTCGGCGCAGCGCCTCGATCAGGTCGGCGATCACGGCCTTGACGTCGCCGACGATCGGCACGTCGGCGTGGCGGTTCTTGCCGATCTCGGCCGGGTCGATGTCGGCGTGGATGACCTTGGCCTCAGGCGCAAAGGAATCCAGCTTGCCCGTCACCCGGTCATCGAATCGGGTGCCCAGCGCGATCAGCAGATCGCTGCGCTGCAGTGCCGCCACCGCGGCCACCGTGCCGTGCATCCCCGGCATGCCCAAGTTCTGCGGATGGCTGTCCGGGAACGCGCCGCGTGCCATCAGTGTCGTGACGACGGGGATGCCGGTCAGCTCGGCCAGGTTCAGCAGCTCCTCGGTGGCGTCGCCGCGGATCACGCCGCCACCGACGTAGAGCACCGGCTTGCGGACCGCGGAGATCAGCTTGGCGGCCTCGCGGATCTGGCGGTTGTGCGGCTTGGTGTTCGGCTTGTAGCCGGGCAGGTCGATCTGCGGCGGCCAGCTGAACGTGCACTGCGCCTGCAGCACGTCCTTGGGGATGTCGACGAGCACCGGCCCCGGCCTGCCGGACGACGCGATGTGGAACGCCTCAGCCATCACCCGGGCGATGTCGTCGCCGTCGCGGACGAGAAAGTTGTGCTTGGTGATCGGCATCGTGATGCCCGAGATGTCGGCTTCCTGGAAGGCGTCGGTGCCGATCAGTGCACGGCCGACCTGGCCCGTCACCGCCACCACCGGTATCGAATCCATGTAGGCGTCGGCCAGCGGCGTGACCAGGTTCGTCGCCCCCGGACCCGAAGTCGCCATGCACACTCCGACCCTGCCGGTGGCGTGTGCGTATCCGCTGGCGGCATGTCCGGCGCCCTGCTCGTGGCGCACCAGGACGTGGCGCAGCTTCTGCGAGTCGAAAAGCGGGTCGTAGACCGGCAACACGGCTCCGCCGGGGATGCCGAAGATGACGTCGACGTCGAGTTCCTCCAGTGACCGGATCACTGCCTGCGCGCCGGTGAGCTGATGCGGCGCAATGCGTTTGGACTGGACCGAACCGGGCTTGCCCGCGGCGGCCGCCGGATCTCCCCCGTTCGGCGCGGTCTCCGACTGCTCGGGTCGTCGCGTGGTGGGTGCGCTCACGATAATCCTCTTAGTCCTTCAGTCCGTGTTCCGGTTGTTTCTACGATCTCAAATCGGTGGCGGGGCAACAAAAAACCCCCGTCAGCTGGGCTGCTGTACGAGGGTCGCGCGTTGATGCGGGTGGCTATGCCCGGGTTCGGGCTAGCGCGGCATCAACGCGCTTCCCAATTACTACGAGCATTCCCAGGGCCTGCATAACAGTCGACGGTAGCCTCCGCACTGGTCACAGGTCAAATTCCCGGCTCCGCCGGGGTGGTCAAATTCCCGGCGCCGCCGGGGTGGTCAAATTCCCGGCTCCGCCGGGGTGGTCAAATTCCCGGCTCCGCCGGGGTGGTCAAATTTCGCCCGGTGCGAAGATGTCAGTGTGAGTGCGGAGTGAGTGCGGACGCCGATCAGACCCCTGTCGTCATCCGGATCTCCCCGATGGCGCATTTCGCGGTCGGATTCCTCGCGCTGGGCCTACTGGCGCTGATCCTCGCCGGACCCCCCTGGGTCGCCCTTCTGCTCGTCATTCCGATCATGCTGTCGGCAACGGTCATCAGATGCCGCACAGTGGCCGACAGCGAGCAGGTGACCGCGCGTTCGTTGGTCGGCAGCGAGACTGTCGGCTGGGACGACATCGACGGCCTGCGATTCGGCAGGTCCTCCTGGGCGTCCGCACACCTCAAGGGCGGCCGGGAATTGCGTCTTCCCGCGGTGACGTTCGCGACACTGCCCCTGCTCACCGAGGTCAGCGGCGGCCGGGTGCCCAACCCGTACGGCTAGGGGCTATGCCAGCGGGTTGCCGCCGTTGAGGAGCACCCACACCGCCACACCCGCGCCGATTCCGACCACGAGCGCGATGAACGAGCCGACGAACGGACGCCTGGCCCAGCCGCGACCGGCATCGAATCCGAACCGGCCGGGACCGGTGAGAATGATCGCCGCCACCGCGCACGCCAGGAAGACCTGGTATTCATGGCCGTCGGTGAGGAAGGACGCCAGCCTGGCCTCTTCGTGGGCGGCCATCGCCTCCGCCAGCAGACCGGTCACCAGGTACGCCAGCGCACCCGCAGCCGCCACCGGCGTGAACAGACCCAGCACCAGCAGTACACCAGCAGCGATCTGACCGCCCGTAGCGACGTAGGTCAGGATGTCGGCGTACTTGAAGCCCATCGTCGACAGTGAGTCTTCCCACCCGGTCAGGCCCGGGCCGCCCCACAAACCGAACGCCTTCTGCAGCCCGTGGACGATGAGGATGACGCCCACTCCGAGCCGCAGGATGAGAAGACCGAGATCCTGGGTGCCCCGCCGGTCCGTCCCACTGGTCTCTGTGTCGACATCCGGCCCGATCTCCGCCGGATCCGCTCCATACGAGCTGACGGCACGCCGGTCGCTCGGCTGGACGTACGGCAAGGGTTCAGGGTCGTTGAGCAGCTCGAGGCCGGGCGCGACGGATGCGGACTGACCGGAGTCGTACGGCGGGATCGCGGTGGTCTCGAAATCGCCCGCATAGTTCGCGGTCGGAAGATCGTCGTCGGGGTCGACCAAGCTTGCGGACGCGGGACGCCCGGACGCGTCGTCGGGTCGCTGCCAGGCGCGTGGGTCATGGGGATGACTGGTCACGACTGCCAGGGTAAGTGCTAGTCACCTGTGAATCGAGGATTGGCGCGGCGCTTTCGCAGCCCTATTCGCCGGACCCTCGCGCCCCAGGCGCGTGGCGCGCACCGCCGAACAATCCGTAACCTGGCTCGCATGAGACTGCGCCGGCCGATGCGGGCTGTGCTTGCCGTGGTTTGCGCGGCGTTGCTCGTGGGGTCCGGCTGTGCACGATTCGACGACATGCAGTCGCAGCCGTTCACCACGGAACCGGAGCTGAAGCCCGGGCCGTCGTCGACGCCCCCGCCCCCACCGCCACTCCCGCCCAAGCCGTTCCCCAAGGAATGCCCCGCTCCAGGTGTCATGCAGGGCTGCCTGGAGAGCACAAGCGGGCTGATCATGCTGCCCGACAGCCAGTCGGCACTGGTGGCCGAGCGGACGACCGGCACGGTGAAAGAGGTGTCGGTGCGGGCCGAACCGAAGGTCAAGACCGTCCTGCCCGTCGACGGCAGCGGCGACGGCGGGCTGATGGACATCGTCTTGTCGCCGACTTACGGACAGGACCGGCTGATGTACGCCTACGTCAGCACCCCGACAGACAACCGGGTCATCCGCATCGCCGACGACGACATTCCCAAGCCGATCCTGACCGGCATCCCCAAGGGCGCGACCGGAAACACCGGTGCGCTGATCTTCACCAGCCCGACCACGCTGTTGGTGCAGACAGGGGACGCAGGCGACCCCGGGCAGGCGGCCGACGCCCGTTCGCTGGCGGGCAAGGTCTTACGCATCGAGCAGCCGACGACGGTTGACCAGGCTCCGACCACCACAGCGCTGTCCGGCTTGGGCGCGGGCGGTGGGATGTGTATCGACCCGTCGGACGAGTCGCTGTACATCACCGATCGCACACCGACTGGCGACCGCCTGCAGCGAATCACCAAGGATTCCAAGGTGACGACGGTGTGGACGTGGCCTGACCGCCCGGGAGTGGCCGGATGCGCGGCCCTCGACGCCACGGTGCTGGTGAATCTCGTGAATACCAAGCAGTCCGTCGCCGTCCGCCTGGCCCCCGACACCGGCGCTGTGACCGGTGATCCCGAAGTGGTGCGCCAGGATCTGCACGGGCATGCCTGGGCGATGCAAGTGTCGCCCGACGGCAACGTCTGGGGCGCGACGATCAACAAGACGGCCGGCGACGCCGAGCAGCTCGACGACGTCGTCTTCCCGCTCTTCCCGCAGGGCGGCGGATTCCCCCGCAACAACGCCGACAACACGTAACATCGCTACGGCGCAACAGTTTCAGCCCCCGGCGAGGCGCAAGCCGACTGTGCCGACGACGATGATCGAGAGGAACAACACCCTCGCGACGGTGACGGCTTAACAGAACAGAACCATTCCGGCGACCGGCACTCCGACCGCGCCGATGCCGACCCAAACGGCGTAGCCGGTATCGGCCGGAAGCTGCCTCAGTGCCACCGGATGCAGTGCGAAGCTGCGGGCCTGCACCGCCGGCGCCGCAGATCAAGCCAAACTGCCAGCCATCGCCGGCGCCGCAATCGCGTTGTGGGGAAGGGCTTATCGGTCAGTAGTCACGCGTGAGCCATCAGACGTCCGCGCACCTCGGCCGGCGTGACGGTTCGCTTCTGTGCGGGTGGGCCCGAGTCTAGGTGCGACGCAAGCACTTCGGCCGTTTCGGGAGCGATACGACGAGCGACCGCCAGCATGGGTCGAAAATTGTTGGTCGACAATGCTATAACCCATGCCCGCGCGATGGGAGTCACGGCGGCGCCCACCGCCGCCGGCTGGCGGAAGTTGCCCATGTGCCGCATCCACACCGGCAGGGTCGCGATGGCCGCCGGTGCCATCACTCGGCTGCCCGCCCATAGCCGCACACCGCGGTCTCGCGGCGTGTAGAGCAGGTAATGCATTGCGCGGTCGGCGTGTTCGGATGTGCACAGCCGTCCGCGCACGTCGGCGAAATACTGCCGCACTTCGTCGCGTGAAGCAGGGACGTCGGCGGGCTTGCACGTCTGCAGTTCGGCGGCGATACGCGACTCGGCCCAGTACCGTTTCTCCTCGGCCGCAGGCAACGGGCCGGGACCGTAGCGCTCATAACATTTGAGCACCGAATGCCATCCGGTGACGTGGATCCACAGCTGCGCCTCCGGATTGTTGGCGCTGTAGCGCGACCCGGTGATGGGCTCGATGCCCTTGGCGCGTGCATGGATCCGCATCAACGCATCGGATACGCCGATGGCGGTGCGCCCGTCGGCGACGGCAACGGTGAGGAAGTAGGCCAGCGTTCGATCCAGACGCCCTCTCGGATCGCTGTAGATGCCCCCGCTGTCGGCCACAGCCGCGGCCAGGTACGGGTCGAAGTGCTCCAGCACCACGGCCCGCTGGAAACCGATCAGCGATGTCGGCGACGCCCACACCTTCCAGCTCGGCGAGTCGGGTCCGAAGAGCCCGTAGTCCTCACGCCGTATCGACAACCGCTCAGACATCGCCCTCTACCTCCGCTTTCGCCTCGAATACAACGCTACCGTAGCAATTGTCGGCCCCCAATACAACGGTGGCGTAATATTGCTGTCCGTGACCCGTCCCGCCCGCCTGCGGCGCAAGTACGCGCCCCGGCTGCCGCCCGAACAGCGGCGCGAGCAGCTCTTGGACGCGGCCATGACGGTGCTGGCCGGATGTCAACTGCACGAGCTGAGCATGGAGGCGGTGGCCGAGGCCGCTGGCGTCGGAAAGCCGGTGTTGTACACGGTCTTTCGGACTCGGGCCGAGTTGGTGTCGGCACTGCTGAGCCGTGAACATCAACGCGGCCTCGAACAGGTGCTCGCCGGGATGCCCGACGACCTGACGGTGTCCGGACCGACTGGCACCTACGCGGCCACGGTCTCGGCCTTCCTGCGGGTCGTCTCGGAGAATCCCGCCCGCTGGCGGCTCATCCTCACCATGCCGGACAGCGCTCCCCGCGAATATCGCGGTGACCTGCGGCGTGCGCGTGCGGCGATCCTCGCGCAGGCCGAGTTGCTGGCCAAGGCCGGCATCGCCATGGACCCGCGACTGGCCCGCCTGGATCCCGCGCTTCTCGGCCACACCATGCTGTCGTTCGCCGAGATGCTCGGCCGATTGGCGATCAGTGACGCCGAGACGTATCCGCGGGAGCGCCTCGAGCAGTTCGCGATGGCCGCGATGGGACTGACGGGCGGGCGCTAGCCTCCGCGAGACCTGTCACGCCAGGAGGTGTCAACAATTGGTGACGCCGTGGGAACGAGGGCCCCGGCGGACGCGCCTAGCTGCAGGCCTGCAGAACCAGTTCCCGCACTCGGGCAGCGTCCGCCTGGCCCTTGGTCGCCTTCATCACCGCACCGACGATCGCGCCTGCGGCCTGCACCTTGCCGCCGCGAATCTTCTCCGCGACATCGGGATTGGCGGCCAACGCTTCGTCGACGGCGGCCTGGATCAACGAGTCGTCACGCACGACGGCCAGCCCGCGGTCGGACATGACCTGTTCGGGCTCACCCTCCCCTGCCAGCACACCCTCGACGACCTGACGGGCCAGCTTGTTCGACAGCTTGCCCTCCTCGACCAGCTTCACCACCGCGGCCACCTGCGCCGGGGTGATCGGCAGGGCGTCGAGTTCCACTCCGCCTTCGTTGGCCTTCTGCACCAGGAAGTTTCCCCACCACGCGCGCGCGGACTCGCTGGATGCGCCGTGTCTCACGGTCGCGGTCACCAGGTCGATCGCACCGTTGTTGATCAGGTCGCGCATGACCTCGTCAGAGATTGCCCAGTCGTCCTGAATCCGCTTGCGGGTCAACCACGGTAGCTCGGGAATGGTGCCCCTCAGCCGTTCGACGAGTTCGGCACTCGGAGCCACCGGCTCCAGGTCGGGCTCGGGGAAATACCGGTAGTCCTGCGCGGTCTCCTTGCTGCGGCCTGGCGAGGTATAGCCGTCCTCGTGGAAGTGCCGGGTCTCTTGCGTGATCGTGCCGCCCGCCTGCAGAATTGCTGCCTGGCGCCGCATCTCGTAGCGCACGGCCACCTCGACGCTCTTGAGCGAGTTCACGTTCTTGGTCTCGGTGCGCGTACCGAACTCCGCCGCGCCCTTGAGTTTCAGCGACAGGTTGGAGTCGCAGCGCATCGAGCCCTGATCCATGCGGACGTCCGAAACTCCCAAGGCACGCAACAGATCCCGCAGTGCGGTCACGTAGGCCCTGGCAATTTCTGGTGCCCGGTCGCCGGTGCCCTCGATCGGCCTGGTGACGATCTCGATCAGCGGTACGCCCGCCCGGTTGTAGTCGAGGAGCGACGTGGTGGCGCCCTCGATGCGGCCGGTGTCGCTACCCAGGTGCGTGAGCTTGCCGGTGTCCTCCTCCATATGCGCGCGTTCGATCTCCACCCGCCAGGTGGTCCCGTCGTCGAGGGGGACGTCGAGATAACCGTTGATCGCGATCGGCTCGTCGTACTGGCTGATCTGGTAATTCTTGGGCTGGTCCGGGTAGAAGTAGTTCTTCCTGGCGAAGCGGCCCCACGGTGCGATGTCGCAGTTGAGCGCCAGGCCGATTCGGATGGCCGACTCGACGGCGGACTGGTTGAGCACCGGCAAGGATCCGGGCAGACCCAGACATACCGGGCACACCTGCGTGTTGGGCTCGCCGCCGAACTCGTTGGCGCACCCGCAGAACATCTTGGTGGCAGTGGAGAGCTCGACGTGGACTTCCATACCCATCACGGGGTCGAAGCGCGCGATGACCTCGTCGTAGTCGAGGAGTTCGGAAGCGGCGACAGTCATGATTGCGATCGTAGTGGGGCCGAGCTACCCGAGTTTCGGGTGTGCACGCCCGGGGGTGAGTCCGGCCGCGGCCGACATCGTCTGCAGGTGGCGCAGCGCGAGCTGGGCCTGCGCGAGCAGACGCAAAGTCACCCCGACACGCCGCAGAGAAGGTGATTTTCGTCTGCCCGCGGGAAAACTCAGCCGAAGAATTCCGCCGCGTCGTCGTACCGGCTCTGCGGCACCAGCTTCAGTTGCCGCACCGCGTCGGCGAGGGGAACGCGGCCGATCTCCTGGCCGCGCAACGACACCATCGTTCCGTACTCACCGGCGTGCGCGGCGTCTGCGGCGTTCACTCCGAACCGGGTCGCCAGCACGCGGTCGTACGGTGTCGGCGTGCCGCCGCGCTGCACGTGCCCGAGCACCGTGACGCGTACCTCTTTGTTGATCCTCTTCTCGACCTCGTAGGCCAGCTGCTGGGCGACCCCGGTGAACCGCTCGTGCCCGAACTCGTCCGTTCCGCCCTGCCGCAACTGCATTGAGCCCTCGGCGGGTTTGGCGCCTTCGGCCACGACGCAGATGAAGTGTGCGTCGCCGCGCACAAAGCGCTGTTTGATCAGCCGGCAGACTTCCTCGACGTCGAACGGCTGCTCCGGAATCAAGGTCATATGGGCTCCGGACGCCAGACCCGCGTTCAACGCGATCCACCCGGCGTGGCGGCCCATCACCTCGACGAGCATCACCCGCTGATGCGACTCGGCGGTGCTGTGTAGCCGGTCGATGGCCTCACTGGCCACACCGAGCGCGGTGTCGTGCCCGAATGTCACGTCGGTGCAGTCGATATCGTTGTCGATGGTCTTCGGCACGCCAACGACAGGGACGTTCTCCTCGGACAGCCAGTGCGCGGCGGTGAGCGTGCCTTCGCCACCGATCGGGATCAGCACGTCAATGCCGTTGTCGTCGAGGGTCTGCATGATCTGTGGCAGGCCGGCCCTGAGTTTGTCAGGATGCACCCGCGCTGTGCCCAGCATGGTGCCGCCCTTGGCCAGCAACCGGTCGTTGCGATCATCGTTCTTCAGCTGGACGCGGCGGTCCTCCAGAAGACCACGCCAGCCATCGAGGAATCCGACCACTGATGACCCATACCGCGAGTCGCAGGTGCGGACGACGGCGCGGATCACCGCGTTCAGTCCGGGACAGTCGCCCCCTCCGGTGAGTATTCCGATGCGCATGGCTACATCCTCCCCCGTCAGACCGCCGTCGGCAGCGGACCTCGTGCAGTTTCATACGCCGCACCGACGCGGTACAGCCGGTCATCAGCCAGCGCGGGCGCCATGATCTGCAGGCCGACGGGCAGGTTGTCGTCGGGTGACAACCCCGACGGCACCGACATCCCGCAATGGCCGGCCAGGTTCAAAGGCAGCGTGCACAGGTCGAACAGGTACATCGCGAGCGGATCGTCGACCTTCTCCCCCAACGGGAACGCGGTCGTCGGGGTTGCAGGCGAGATCAGCACGTCGACCTTCTGGTAGGCCTCGTCGAGATCGCGCGCGATGAGCGTCCGGACCTTCTGCGCCTGGTTGTAGTACGCGTCGTAGTAGCCCGCCGACAACGCGTACGTGCCGATCATGATGCGGCGCTTGACTTCTGGTCCGAACCCCGCAGCGCGGGTCAACGCCATCACTTCCTCGGCGCTATGGGTGCCGTCGTCACCGACACGCAACCCGTAGCGCATCGCGTCGAACCGCGCGAGGTTCGATGACACCTCCGACGGCAGGATCAAGTAGTAGGACGCCAGCGAATAGTCGAAATGCGGGCAGTCGACCTCGCTGACCTCCGCGCCCAGCGCGGTCAGCTGCTCGACGGCCGCGTTGAACGACGCGAGCACACCGTCCTGGTATCCGTCACCGCGCAACTGCTTCACTACGCCGACCCGCACGCCATTCAGGTCACCGGCCGCTCCCGCCCGCGCGGCCGCGACCACGTCCGGCACCGCGGCATCCACCGACGTCGAGTCCTTCGGGTCGTGACCGGCGATGACCTGATGCAGCAGCGCGGTGTCCAGCACCGTCCGCGCACACGGCCCGCCCTGGTCCAGCGACGACGCGCACGCGATCAGGCCGTAGCGCGACACCGTGCCATACGTCGGCTTCACACCGACGGTCGCGGTCAGCGCCGCAGGCTGGCGGATCGACCCGCCGGTGTCGGAACCGATGGCCAGCGGCGCCTGGAATGCGGCCAACGCAGCCGCGCTGCCGCCACCCGAACCCCCGGGCACGCGCTCGGTGTTCCACGGATTGCGGGTCGGGCCGTACGCGGAGTTCTCCGTCGAGGAACCCATCGCGAACTCGTCCATGTTCGTCTTGCCCAGGATCGGAATGCCCGCGGCCCGCAGTCGCGCTGTGACGGTCGCGTCGTACGGCGACGTCCACCCCTCGAGGATCTTCGAACCGCACGTGGTCGGCATGTCGGTGGTCGTGAACACGTCCTTGAGTGCCAGCGGCACACCGGCCAACGGCGACGGTAGCGTCTCTCCGGCGGCGACCAAAGCATCCACACGCGCCGCCTCGGCCAGCGCTTTGTCCTCCGCGACGTGCAGGAACGCGTGGTAGGAGTCGTCGGTCGCGGCGATCTGATCCAGGCAGGCCCGCGTCGCCTCGGTCGACGACACCTCCTTGGCCGCGATCTTGGCGCCCAGCGTCACCGCGTCCATCCGGATCACGTCGGCGCTCATTCGGCCTCCCCGAGAATCCGCGGCACGGCAAACCGGCCGTCGGCCGCCTTCGGCGCCTCGGCCAGGGCTTCCTCCTGGGTCAGGCACGGCTCTACCTCGTCGGGGCGGAACACGTTGACGTCCTTGAGCGGGTTGCCGGTCGGGTCGACGCCAGTGACGTCCACTTCCTGGATCTGGCTGACGTGGCCGAGGATGGCGTCGATCTGGCCGACGTAGCTGTCCAGCTCCTCGTCGGACAGCGCGAGGCGCGCCAGGCGCGCCAGATGGGCTACCTCGTCTCTGGAGATCTGCGACACGAGTCGAAAGCCTAGTCACCACCTCGACGGCGCCCGACGCTGCCGTCTGCACTTCGCGCAAGCGCTCATCGCCGGAAATGCTCAGCCTCAGGCGTTGTGAAACAGTGTTGCGCGTGCCTACGTATCTCCTGCGGGTCGAGCTGGAGGACCGACCGGGCAGCCTCGGGCTCATTGGCGGTGGCGCTCGGCTCGGTCGGCGCTGACATCCTGTCCCTCGACGTCGTGGAACGCGGCACCGGATACGCGGTCGACGATCTCGTCGTCGACCTGCCCGCGGGTGCGATGCCCGACATGCTCATCACCGCCGCCGAGCAGATCAACGGCGTCTACGTCGACTCCATCCGCCCGTACACCGGCCTGCTCGAGGCGCACCGCGAGCTCGAGCTCATCGACCACATCGCCGCGGCCGACGGGAAGGCGAAGAAACTGCAGGTGCTTGCCGACGAGGCGCCCCGAGTACTGCGCGTCGGATGGTGCACCGTGGTCCGGCTGAGCGAATCCGGACCCGACCGCATCGTCGGCAGCCACGGAGCTCCCGAGACCCAGGTCGCCGAGACGCCGTGGCTGCCACTCGACGACGCCGAAGCCCTGGATGGCGAGGCCGAATGGGTGCCTCAACTGTGGCGTGACATGAACACGACGCTGGCCGCCGCCCCGCTCGGCGACTCCCGCACCGCGGTCGTGCTGGGCCGGCCGGGCGGCCCCCTGTTCCGGCCCTCGGAGGTGGCACGGCTGGGATATCTGGCCGGCATCGTCGCGACGATTTTGCGCTGAGTCGGCTCACAGCAGACTGTTACGGTTGGCACAGCTCGCTTCGACCGCACCGCTCGCACGCCGTACGGAAGGGTTCGTGTGGACACGCTGCTGATCCTGCTCGCGATCGTCTTGCTCGCAGCGGCGGTCATTGTGCTGGTAGTCGCATTGCGGGCGGCCGAAGCAATGTGCGGCCTCGGTTTCGTCGAATGGGTCCCCCGATGCCGACGACCTCGCCCTAGACGCCGTCGGGTCCGTTCTGCAACAGCCGCGTGAAACCGTCCTCGTCGAGCACCGGTACGCCGAGTTCGACGGCCTTGTCGAACTTCGAGCCGGGTGAGTCACCCGCGACCACGTAGGCCGTCTTCTTCGACACCGAGCTCGCGGCCTTGCCGCCGCGCGCGACGATGGCCTCCTTCGCGTCGTCGCGGGAGTACGCGGTCAGCGAGCCCGTGACGACGATCGACAGACCCTCGAGTGTGCGGTCGACGCTGGCGTCGCGTTCGTCGGCCATCCGCACGCCGGCCGCTCGCCACTTGTCGACGATCGCGCGGTGCCTGAGCTGATGGTGGCGCGCCTATCGCTCGGCCGAATTCGATCCTGTTCGACCGACGTCTGATTTGTCGAAGAACCGACGCAACAATTCGCGAGCCTCATCCTGGTCGACACACGTGTACGAATTCCAGCCCTCTATCCGCAGCTGATCGTCCAGCGGCTTGCCGATGACTTCGAGAATCGTTTCCTTCGCTGACCGCACCGCCCGCTGCGAGTTGCGAAGGATCTGGCGGGCCAGCAGTTGCGCCTCGTCCATAAGCTGCTCGTGTGGAACCACTTTCGTGACGATATTGCACTGCAGCGCTCGATTGGCGTCGATCGGCTCGGCGGTCAGAACCAATTGCATCGCCACACCCACGCCGCAGATGTTCACCAGCCGCGTGATGCCACCGTCGCCGTGATGGAATCCGCGCCGCGCCTCGAATGATCCGAACATGGCGCGGTCCGAAGCCACGCGCAGATCGCAGGCCAGTGCGAGCTCGAGTCCGCCGGCCAGGGCCCACCCGTTGACGGCGGCGATCGTAGGTTTGGTGATGCGATGTAGGCCGCGGGTGATGCCGCCGAATCCCAGGTCGACAATTTCGCGGACCCGGCTCGGCGGGGCGTCGACGTAGTTCGTCAGAACGTAGGTCGCGAGGTCGGCGCCCGCGCAGAAGGCGTCGCCTACGCCTGTGAGGATCGCAATGTCGGCCTGATCGTCATCGCGGAAGTAGGCCCAGAGGCGACACAGTTCGTCGTGCATGTCCGGTGTGACCGCATTTTTCGCCTCCTGCCGGTTCAGCGTGATGTATGCGATTCTGTCCCGACGCTCGTAACCAACCTCGATCATCGGTCAATCCTCCGACGCCCGTCGTGGCGCTGCGCCGAGATCGACGTTTTGGCGGCATCGCTCACTTTCCCGCCCTTTTGTCCGTTTGGGCGCAATGGTCAGACGCCGTCGGGTCCGTTCTCCAACAGCCGCGTGAAACCGTCCTCGTCGAGCACCGGTACGCCGAGTTCGACGGCCTTGTCGAACTTCGAGCCGGGTGAGTCACCCGCGACCACGTAGGCCGTCTTCTTCGACACCGAGCTCGCGGCCTTGCCGCCGCGCGCGACGATGGCCTCCTTCGCGTCGTCGCGGGAGTACGCGGTCAGCGAGCCCGTGACGACGATCGACAGACCCTCGAGTGTGCGGTCGACGCTGGCGTCGCGTTCGTCGGCCATCCGCACGCCGGCCGCTCGCCACTTGTCGACGATCGCGCGGTGCCAATCGACGGTGAACCACTCCGTGACGGCGGCGGCGATCGTCGGGCCGACGCCTTCGACGACCGACAGCTCCTCTTCCGACGCGGCCATGATCGCGTCCAGAGTGCCGTACTCGGTGGCCAGCGCGCGGGCAGCCGTCGGGCCGACGTGACGGATCGACAAGGCGACCAGCACCCGCCACAGCGGTTTCGACTTCGCCTCGTGCAGGTTCACGAGTAGCCGCTTGCCGTTGGCCGACAGGTTGCCGTCCTTGGTCTTGAACAGGTCGGTGCGCAACAGGTCGGGGCTGCCGATCGTGAACAGGTCGCCCTCGTCGGTGATGACACCGGCCTGCAGCAGCGCGACGGCCGCTTCGTAGCCGAGACCTTCGATGTCGAAGGCGCCACGCCCCGCGACATGGAACACCCGCTCGCGCAACTGCGCCGGGCACGACCGCTGGTTGGGACAGCGGATGTCGGCATCGCCTTCCTTGGCCGGCGCGAGCGTCGTGCCGCACTCCGGACACGTTGTGGGCATCTCGAATTCGCGTTCCGAACCGTCGCGCAGATCCACGACCGGCCCGAGCACCTCGGGAATCACGTCTCCCGCTTTGCGGATCACCACCGTGTCGCCGATCAGCACGCCCTTGCGTTTGACCTCGGACGCGTTGTGCAGCGTCGCCTGGCTGACGGTGGAGCCGGCGACCTTGACAGGCTCCATGAACGCGAACGGCGTGACCCGGCCGGTGCGCCCCACGTTGACTTTGATGTCGAGCAGCTTGGTGGTCGCCTCCTCCGGCGGGTACTTGTAGGCGATCGCCCAGCGCGGGGCCCGCGAGGTCGAACCGAGCCGCCGCTGCAGGGCGATCTCGTCGACTTTGACCACCACGCCGTCGATTTCGTGCTCGACGTCGTGGCGGTGCTCGCCCCAATAGGCGATGTGCTCGGTGACGGCGTCGATGCCTTGCACACTGACGGTGTGGTCGGACACCGGCAGACCCCACGCCTTGAGCGCGCGGTAGGCGTCGTGCAGCGATTTGGGGCTGAACCCTTCGGCGCGTCCGAGTCCGTGGCAGATCATTCGCAGCTTGCGACGGGCGGTGACGGCCGGGTTCTTCTGGCGCAGTGAGCCGGCGGCGCTGTTGCGAGGATTGGCGAACGGCGGCTTGCCTTCCGCGACGAGTCCGGCATTGAGGTCCTCGAAGTCGGCGACTCGGAAGAACACCTCACCGCGCACCTCGAGCACTTTCGGCACCGGGAATTCCTTGGTGCCGGTGAGCTTTTCGGGGATGTCATCGAGGGTGCGGGCATTCAGCGTCACGTCCTCGCCGGTCCGACCGTCGCCACGGGTGGCCCCCCGTTCCAGCCGCCCGTCGCGATACACCAGCGCCAGCGCGACCCCGTCGATCTTGAGCTCGCACAGGTAGTGCGCGTCATCGCCGATCTCGCTCTTGGTCCGTGCAGCCCACGCCGCGAGCTCGTCGGGCGTGAACACGTTGTCGAGGGACAGCATCCGCTCGAGGTGATCGGCGGAGGTGAAGTCGGTGGCGAATCCCGCGCCGCCGACGAGCTGCGTCGGCGAATCGGGAGTACGCAACTCCGGATGTTCGTCCTCGAGCGCCTGCAGTTCGCGCAGCAGCTTGTCGAAATCGGCATCGGAGACGATCGGAGCATCCCGGACGTAGTACCTGAACTGGTGTCCACGCACCTCGTCGGCGAGCTCTTGCCAGCGACGCCGCAGGCCTGCGTCGGGCGCATCCTCGGCCTGTTCAGCCAGCGTGGTCTTCGGGTCGGGGGTCGCCTTCGGGCTCACCCTGGCAGGCTAGCCGAGGGCAGGGACACCTCATCCCCGGCCGACACCCTGGCTCCATGCCGCACCCGAATCATGTTCCGCGACGGCGACCCCGTGCTGGCGAAGGCATCGGTGAGCGCCTTCACCGTCTCCAGGATGTGAAGTGTGTTCCGGCCCAGCCGGTCGAGCTACCAGACCACCACGGTGTCCCCGTCACGGACGTAGTCCATAAGCGCGGCAAGGCCCGGACGGCCGTCCTTCGCGCCAGACATGGTGTCGGAGAACGTCTTCGTGACACCCGCTGCGGCAAGAGCGGTGTTCTGCTGATCCAGGGTCTGGGCAACGGTGCTGACCCGCGTGTAGCCCACCCGCGTCCCGCTGTTCGAAGCTGATTCGATCGCCAAACCCCCTGTCCTACAGCGCATTCGACACTCGGGCCGAGACTTTATTCCCTTGGTCGAACGTCGAGGCCTATTCGCAGCGCAAATCTCGTTCGAGGTCCGTGCTGGCCACGATTCCGATGTGTCCATTGATGTGAAGACCCATGTGTGCTTGGGCTGCTGGTCGCAGATCGGACCGCCGGGCGATATGACAGACAGGGGAAAACGACGACCCCGATAAAGATGACGCAGGACGGCATGGCAAACACCATTTCCGTTACCCGGGTACGGCTATCACCGTAGAGTGAGCACCCTCACAGGGCCACCGAGGACCACCTCGACTCGAGGACCACCCTCGACCCATACGTCGAGGAAAACATGGCCACCCACCTGCGAAAACTCGCCATCACCACCGCCGCTGCGGGCATCGCCTTCTATGCACCGGTGGTTCTCATCCCCACCGCCAGCGCCGACGGCAACGCGGCCAACCTCGATCAGATCGTCGCGCAGGCCTACACCCAGTTCCAGCACGGCTGCACCCCCACCGAACCGGCGCAGTTCCAGCGCATCGTCTGGGATGACCCGCACGGTCCCACCGGACAGGGCGGGTCGGGGCGCATCATCGACGGGGCACCGGGTCTGGGCGGTCCGTTCCAGGTGTACTGGAACCTCGGTGATGGCCCGTTCCCTGGGGCGCAGAAGATCGTCCCGGCCCAACCGGAGGGCTACTGGGACATCATCTTCGAGTTCTGCTGAGCTTCTGCGATTTGCCAGTATCTGTGTTCACACCAAAACCCGCGAGCCCACCAGTACTGGAATGGAAGCACCGAAACGCGGTGCCGCGGGGAGGCGATGCCATGACGGGGGCATTCTGCCACCTTCGTTTTGATCTGGGCAGGCGTCTCATTACTTTGCAAAGGCGGAAGACGAGACACGTGGTCGTGAGACTAACTTCCGAGACATCGCGACATGCGGAATCACCCGCCCCGCAAGGGGATCGATGAGTGTCGCAGATGCGCTCCCGCGTACGACCATCGCCACAGCCAACCCTTTTCAGGTCTTAGCAGCTAGCGCCGGAAGTAGACGACGGCGTTGTTCCCGCCCTGGCACACCGAGCCAGCGTTGGTACACGTCATTGTGTAAGCCTGCCCGGTGACCGGGCTATACACGCTGAACGGGTCGGAGCCGTTCCCATAGTCCCAATACGCCTCGGCTGTGCTGATGGCGAATTCGCAAGAGGTGTCCGAGTTGCCCGCGTAAACCCTCGCTCCGCTGCTGGCTTGGCCGCAATAGGTGTCCGCGAAGGCGGCTGGGGCTGCCGTGACCGTCGCTCCCACAGCCATCGCGAATGACACAGCAGAAACTCCGAGAACTTGCTTGATCATCTGATGAACCTTTCTTGGCGAGCACCTCGACCCGGTGTGGTTCTCATGACCGCATTGTCTGCTACCTAGCGCCGTACAAACTGCGCCCCTGTGGTCCGGTCCAGATTGTTCAATTTAGCCGGGACCGGAATGGCGTTGGGTGAAGTTGGCCAGGACCGATGCGACCTGGAACGGCTCGGCCACTACGTCGTGAGTCGGCGCGTGGCGCTGGGCGTCCGCAACCGCACCGATCTGGCCGACAGCTTGCAGTTCACGTCCGAACCTTGGCCGGCATCGAGCACGGCGTGCGTAAAGCCAGCCCCGGCACATACGCCATGCTGGAAAACAAGCTGGCTTGGACCCCCGGCAGCATCGACACCATCCTGGCGGGTGGGGAACCCAACGAAACCGTGGTCAACCTGCGCCGCCCAACCTCCGCCCCGCTGTCCCACACACCCACCGACGATCTCTCCCGCGCCTCCACCGAAGAGTTGCTGCTGGAGCTGCGACGGCGCACCATCACTCGGCGCGCGGTGTAGGACGGCAAAATCAACCGGCGTGCCCACACCGTGCCCACAGTTACAGGTATCTCCAGTGATCTGGCGTGCTGTGTTTGGGCAGGCAGGGGATTTTCGGCCCCCCTGACCCGGACAGCAAATAGATGTTCGTGATGTACGGCGGCAGCGCCAAACCCGAGACGAAGGGCGCCGATTACGTCCAGTACCCCCACTCGATCATGGTCAAGGTCGACGAGAGCGACCGTCGGGCCCTCGAGCAGGATCGCAGGTTCTTCTTCCCCGCCTACCTGGGCCCGTCGGGCTGGCTGGGACTGAATCTCGAGGCCACCAAAGTGGACTGGAACGAGGTCACGGAACTGATCGACGCGTCGTTTCGGCTGATCGCGCCCAAGAACCTCATCAAGCTGCTCGAGGAAGCTTGACCCGCGACCACCGGGCCATGGTTCGATCAGGGCCATGAGCTTCGCGAGTCCTTTCCCCGAAGTCGACATCCCGTCCGCCAGCGTCTACGACTACCTCTTCGATCGCGTCGATGACGCCGACCTCGACCGCGTCGCGCTGGTCGACGCGAAGGCAGGCAGGGAGACCACCTACCGCGAAATGATCGGCCGTATCGACGCCTTCGCCGGCGCGCTGACCGGACGTGGCATCGGCGTCGGGGACGTGGTGGGCCTGCTGTCGCCGAACAGTTCGGGATTCGCGGTCGCCTTCCACGGGATCCTGCGCTCAGGTGCGACTGCCACCACCATCAACGCGCTGTTCACCGCCAAGGACATCGCCAAGCAGCTGACCGATTCGAAGGCCACGATGCTGGTGACCGTCGAACCGCTGAGGGCCCAGGCAAAGGAAGCGGCCGCGGCGGCGGGGATCGCCGACAGCGACCTCGTCGTGCTGGACGGCGAGGGGCATGAGATCAGCGGTCATCCCAATGCCGCCGATCTGATGAGCCCGGGTCTGCCGGCACCGGACGTCAGCTTCGCCCCGTCGACCCATCTGGCGGTGCTGCCGTACAGTTCCGGGACCACGGGCAACCCCAAAGGCGTGATGTTGACGCACCGCAATCTGGTGGCCAACGTCGCACAGATCCGGCCTCTGCATGGAATCGTCGCCGACGATGTGATCCTCGCGGTGCTGCCGTTCTTTCATATCTACGGAATGACGGTGCTGCTCAACGCCGCTCTGCATGCCCGGGCGCAGCTGGTCATCATGCCGAACTTCGATCTCGGCGATTTTCTCGCCAACATTCAGAACCACAAGTGCACGGTCGCGTTCATCGCCCCACCGGTCGCCGTGGCACTGGCCAAGCATCCACTGATCGACGACTACGACCTAGCGTCGCTGAACGTCGTCATGTCGGGCGCCGCCCCGCTGGACGCCGATCTCGGACAGGCCGTCGCCGAACGGTTGGGGTGCCGTGTCGTGCAGGGCTACGGGATGAGCGAGCTCAGCCCCGTCAGCCACATCACCCCGTTCGACGCCGGCGCACACGAGATGAAGGCGTCCGCACCGTTGAGCTCGGTCGGGTGGACGGTGTCCAACGCTGCGTCGAAGATCATCAACCCTGAGACCGGTGAGGAAATCGACATTCCCGCAGAGGGTCTCAGCGAGACCGGTGAGCTGTGGTTCAAGGGACCCAACGTGATGGCGGGCTATCTCAACAACGAGAAGGCCACCGCAGAGACCATCGACAACGACGGCTGGTTACACACCGGCGACCTCGCCCAGGTCGACGCCAACGGCTGCGTGTACATCGTCGACCGGCTCAAGGAGCTCATCAAGTACAAGGGCTACCAGGTGCCGCCTGCCGAACTGGAGGCCCTGCTGCTGAGCCATCCGGCGATCGCCGACGCGGCGGTGATCGGCGTCGCCGATGCCGAAGGCGAAGAGGTACCAAAGGCTTTCGTGGTCAAACAGTCCGACTCAGAACTGAGCACGGATGAGGTGATGGACTTCGTCGCCGGTCAGGTCGCGCCGTACAAGAAGGTCCGACAGGTGGAGTTCATCGAGGCGATCCCCAAGTCGGCGTCGGGCAAGATCCTGCGCAAGGACTTGCGCAGCAGTTCAAGAAACTCGTAGCTGCTCAGCGGTATGTGAAGCGCGTGCCTGCCGGTATCCGAGAGCGGCGCCGGCGGCCGGGATCAGGAGCAGCCCCGCGATCCCCCACAGAACATCAGACCATTCGAACGCCGATGCGACCCCCAGTTGCTGCGTGAAAAACGGCGGGGCCGAGAAGCGCTCGACCCACGACGGCGACGGCGGAGCAGCCGCCGGGAGTGGTGGTGGAGGTGGCGGAGCAGGCGTAGGCGCCGGTTGGAAGGCGGGCGCCTGCCAACTTGGTGCCGGATCGCCGCTCTGAATGCCGGGCGAACGGCCGTTACCCACCGTCACGCGGGGCGAACTGGATCCGGCGCTCGGGGCGCCGGGGCTTTCAGGGCCGGCTCCGCTGGTCGAACCTGACCCGCCGATCGATCCGGCGCCAGCGGTCAAGCGTGATCCTGCGGTGGGGTCGGACCCGCTGGTCGAGCCAGATCCGCGGGAAGCGGTTGTCGGCGCCAACTGCGCGACGTCCTCGCGACCCGACCCGACCCGGGCCGTCGGACTGCCACCGCCGCCGCCACCGCCGGCGGCGACGGCATTGCCGTTGTCGGCGCCGCGGCGACTGACGTCGCTGCTAACAGCGCGGTCGTCATCGTCGCCATTCCATCCCCCGCGGTCGTCATCGTCGCGGTTCCATCCCCCGCGGTCGTAGCCCCTGTCATTGCCACCGCCGCGACCATCGCCGTTGCCATGGCCGTCGCTGCGACCATGGCCGTGGCCGTTCCCGTGCCTGTCGCCGTCGCCGCGATCGTTGCCGTTGCCATTGCCGTTGCCGTTGTCGTTGCCGCGATCGGAACTGTTGCCCCGATCGGAATGCCATCCGCCGGGTTCGGCGATGGCCGTGGTAGCGGGGCCGCCTAACAGGAGAAACGCAGCCACGACTCCGACACCTGCCGACAGGCGCGGGTTCAATCGGGCCACAGTGTTCCTCTCCTGCCGATGGCAAAGGGGTATTGATCTTGTCGCATGAGCATTCTTGCACGCGAAGGCGGTGCTTGGCTCACCTGTCCGACGAACGCGCGAAGATCGTCGCCGAACGGCCTATTCCTCCTCGACGTAGGTTCGCAACCGGTCGATCGCCCTGTCCCATCGCTGCGACAACGCGGTGAGATATTCGCTGGCCTCGGTCAGCGGCTTCGGCTGCACGCGCCAGATGCGTTCCCTGCCATGTCGCTGACTGCTCACCAGCCCTACCGCTTCCAACAGCAAAAGGTGTTTGGTCGCCGCCTGCCGGCTGACCGACACCACCGTCGTCACCTCTGTGGTCGAACAGGGTCCGCCGTCGCACAGCCGGGTGATGATGCGCAGGCGATTCGGGTCGCCCAGCGCGTCGAACAGCGGCGCCCTGGCGACGGCGGACGTGCTCACACCTTCTCGCTGAGCGCGAGGTACTTGCGGATCAGCTCCGTCTGGGCAGACCAGCCCTCGCTGTTGCTCTCGAACGCCGACTGCCGACGCTCCGCGGGGATGGCCTGGAACCCCGATTCGACGATGCGCAGCAGCACACCGTCGGCGGTGTCTTCGAGCGTGAACTCCACCAGCGTGGTCGGTTCCTTCGAGTAGTCCACGCCGTCTTCGACCCCGTACGGGTGCCAGCGGAACGCCAGCCGCCGTTGCGGCTCCACCGCCACGATCTGCCAGGTGTCCGCCTTGCCGGCGTGCGGTTCCTGGGCCTTCGCGACATCGTCGTCGACCGCCGTCGGAGTGATCACGCCGGTGAGTGACGCACCCGGCTCGAAGGGCCCGTCGAAACGCACTCCGAACCACTGGCCGAACTCGTCGGCGTGGCCGATGGCCCGCCAGACCCGGTCCAGCGGCGCCTTCAACAGAACTTCCTTCTCGATCCGATCTGGATTCATGTGCAACCTCCTGGTTGCTTATCAACATAGCGACCGCCGGAGATATACGCAACCCATAGGTTGCGTCTTATCGGTCCGGGGCGGCCACCTCGTTGATGATCGTCGCGAGTTCCAACGGCTTCGACATCATGACCGAGTGGCCCGCCGACAGCACCTGGTGCTCGACCCCGGCACCGAGATTGGCGATCATCTGTTCGGCCACCGCGGGCGGCACGGGAATGTCGTCGGACATGCTGACATAGGTGATCGGCAGGCCGCTCGGATAGCCGCTCAGTCGCGCATTCATGATGTTCGCGGCGTCGGGCACCATCGAATGCCAGTACACCGCCCACTGCTCGTCGCTCAGGTCATTGCCGAACACCGACCGCGCGAGATCCTCGTCGTCGACCGCGAACTCCCCCGGCGGAAGGTCGACGCCGTAGGCGACGGACGATGCGTTCGCGCCCGGCGCAGGCACGAGCGCTGCGACATAGATGAGCTTCGCGACGCGCTGCGGATACCGCCACGCGGTCTCGGTGACGGTGACACCGCCCAGCGAATGCCCCACGAGGACAAACCGATCGAACCCGGCCTCGTCGGCGGACTCGATGACCGCCTGGACACAATCCTCGACCGTCACAGTCGCCAGATCCGCCGGCCGGCGACCACGGCCCGGCAGATCGACGGCCACGACGGGCATCGTCAGATACGGCACCACGGCACTCCAACACGTCGACGTGTGTAGCCCGCCGTGCACGAGGACGACGCCCTCGGCGCTCATCGCAGCCCACCCGCCCAAAGACTCATGGGTTGAGTGTCAGTCCCGCGAAACCGGCTGGACTGAGTAAGCCGGTACTCGATTTCGACCCGTCAGATCGCCTCGGGGTCCTCGGCGAAGGCATCGGCCGCCTTCTGCGCCAACTCGATCGCGGTGCGTGCCCATTCCGGGGTGGCTACGGCCAGGCCGCAGGCCGGGGTGATGCCGATCCGCTCGCGCAGCACCGAGCGCGCAAACCCGAGCCGGTCGGTGATCGCAGCCGCCGCCTTCGCGACCTCTTCGAACGACGTTCGCGCTACCGGTGCGGTGGACGGGACGACGCCGAGCAGCACCGTGCGTCCGCTTTCCACGAACTCGCCGATGCCGTCGAGATCGGCGGCTTCAAGGGTGGATGCGTCGACCGACACGGCATGAACAGAGCTGCGCTGCAGCATCTTCCACGGTAAGGCCGAAGCACAACTGTGCAACACCACCTCGGCACCGACTTTGGCGGCGCAGTCGTCGAGCAGTCCGATGGCCACGGGCTCGTCGACCGGATGCACGGGGGTCAGGCTCGTCACTCCGGTGAGGCGGCCCAGGAGGGCGGCGGGCAACAGCGGTTCGTCGAACTGCACCACCACCGTGGTGTCCAGCCGCCGGGCGACCTCGGCCCGGTGTGTCGCCATGCCCTCCGCGAGCGAAGCGGTGAGATCGCGCACCGCACCCGCGTCCGTGATCGCGCGGTGCCCGCCGGGCAGTTCCAACTGGGCTGCCAGCGTGATCGGCCCTGGCGACTGGACCTTGACCGTCCGCGTCCCACCGCGCAGGCCGGCCTTCTCCCACGCCTCCTCGAGCGCGTCGAGATCCTCGTTCAGCAGGCTGGTGGCCCGCCGCACCACCCCGCTGCGGCCCGGGGCGATCCGGTAGCCGCGCGGCACCGTGTCGATCCCGATGTCGATCAGCAGCGCACCCGTTCGGCCGATCATGTCGGCGCCGACACCCCTGGCCGGCAGCTCTACGAGGTGCGGCAGGGTGTGCAGTTCGCCGACAACCACCTCGGCGGCCTCACGCGACGACGTACCCGGCCACGACCCGATACCGGTCGCCGCGGCGAAATCACTCACTCGGTGAACAGTATTCGATAGGGCTAGTCTCGATCCCGAAGGGTTGGGAGGAAACGCCATGCCCGCAGCGGCCAGGCCACTGGTGGTCTGGTGTGCGGCGGCAGTGTTGGCTGCGGGGTGCAGTCAGACGGTCAGCGGCGCGGCGATGCGGGCGGCACCCGGCATGGACGACGACTCGTTGTCGTCGATCGACGTCGAGACGATCATGCTCGACCAGTCGCAGATGCGTGCGATCACCGGGGCGGGCGAGGACCTCTCGATCATCCCCAGTATGGACGGCAAGATTCCCGTCGACATCGAGCCACTCGTCGAAAGTGCTCCCCCACAATGCCAATGGCTGTTCGCAGAAAGCCAGACGTTCGGACCCGACGTGGAGGAGTTTCACAAGACCACATTCCAGAATCCCCCCGACGGTGGTCTCATCTCGGAGGCCGCTGCGGCGTATCGCGATCCCGGCGTCGCCCGCGCCGTCTTCGACAATCTGGTCGGACTGGTCGACGGCTGCGGCTCAACCACTTTCGGGTCGACGTCCGTTGGCGATTGGACGGCCACCGCCGACACGTTGCAGACGCGGCCCGGCGACTGCGGTCGCGACTACCGGGTGAAATCGGTGGTGCTGGTCGAGGTCACCTTCTGCCGGTTCTCCGACTCGGTTCCCGACATCGTGATGACGAACATCCTCGCGAATGTGCCGGAGTGAGCGCCGGGCGGTCAGCGAGTGATCGTCGCGCTGCCCAGCACCTCGTCGCCGTCCGGGTCAGGACGGTAGAGCACCATCGTCTGGCCCGACGCCACCCCGCGAATCGGGGCGCGCAGGTCAACGACCAGGCGGCCGTCGCGCAGTTCGGCGACGCCCTCGCCGATGCCGCCGTGAGCGCGCACCTGCACCTGACATTCCACCGGGCCGGTGGGGGCAAGCCCTGAGGTGAACACCGGTCGTTCGCCGGCGAGCGACCACACGTCGAGATCCGCGGCGTCCCCGACGTGCACCGTGCCGGTGTCGGCGTCGATGCCCGTCACATAGCGGGGCCGTCCGTCGGGCCCCGGCCCGGCGATGCCCAGTCCCTTGCGCTGACCGACGGTGAACCCGTGCACGCCCTCATGCTCGGCAAGCACCGTTCCGCCTGCGTCGACCACCGTTCCGCGGCGAACGCCGATCCGGGCCCCGAGGAACGCGCGCGTGTCACCCGAGGGGATGAAGCAGATGTCGTAGCTGTCCGGCTTCTCGGCGACGGCCAGCCCTCGGCGCGCCGCTTCCTCCCGGATCTGCGGCTTGGGTGTGTCGCCCACGGGGAACACCGCGTGGCGCAACTGCTCAGCGGTCAGCACCGCCAGAACGTACGACTGGTCCTTGTCGGCATCGACAGCGCGCCGCAGCCGTCCGTCGGACAGCCGCGCGTAATGGCCGGATGCCACGGCGTCGAATCCGAGGGCCAGCGCGCGAGCTGCCAACGCGGAGAACTTGATTCGCTCGTTGCACCGCACGCACGGGTTCGGTGTCTCCCCGCGGGCGTAGGCGGAGACGAAGTCGTCGACGACGTCTTCGGAGAATCGGTCGGCGAAATCCCAGACGTAGAAGGGAATGTCGAGCACGTCGGCGACTCGCCGGGCGTCACCGGCGTCCTCCTTTGAGCAGCAGCCCCGCGATCCGGTGCGCAGGGTGCCGGGAGCCGACGAGAGAGCGAGATGCACTCCGACCACCTCGTGACCGGCGTCGACCATCCGGGCGGCCGCAACCGACGAGTCCACGCCACCGCTCATTGCCACGAGCACCCGCATCATCGTCTGTCCCCCTGCCCTTCGGGCGGGTGGGCCCCCAGTCGGGGGCTTGCGAGGGGAGTGCCCCCACTTCGCGCAAGCGTTCATCGGAAGTCCACAGCTCCCGAACTGGCGAGCGCCGCCTGTCGCGCCCGCTCGACCGCGGCAGGTAGTACCTTAAGCGCCGCCTCGACATCGGCCTCGGTGCTGGTGTGTCCCAACGACAACCGCAGGGACCCGCGGGCGCTGGCCGGGTCGGCACCCATCGCGATCAGCACATGCGAGGGTTGCGCAACGCCGGCGGTGCACGCAGAACCCGTCGAGCATTCCACCCCCTTGGCGTCCATCAGCATCAACAGCGAGTCACCCTCGCAGCCGCGGAAGGTGAAGTGGCTGTTGCCGGGCAGTCGGCCGCCACCGGTCGCGCCGTTGAGGCGGACATCGTCGATGCCGGCCAACACACCCTCGATCAGGCGGTCGCGGAGCTCGGCCACGCGGGCGCTGTTGGCCTCCAGGTTCTCCACCGCGACCCTCGCCGCGGCGGCCATCGCGACGGCACCGGCGACATCCGGTGTGCCCGAACGGACATCGCGTTCCTGGCCGCCGCCGTGCAGCAGCGGCACACACGCGGTGTCCCGACGTAACAGGAGTGCCCCGACGCCGGTCGGTCCGCCGAACTTGTGCGCGGCGATGCTCATCGCCGACAGTCCGCTCGCGGTGAAGTCAACCGGTATCTGGCCGACCGCCTGCACCGCGTCACTGTGCATCGGAACGTCGAATTCGGCTGCAATGGCTGCCAATTCTGCGATCGGCATGATCGTGCCGACCTCGTTATTGGCCCACATGACCGTCACCAGGGCGACATCGTCGTGGTCCTGCAACGCTTCTCGGAGTGCGGACGGCAGAACCGATCCGTCGGCTTCGACAGGCAGCCACGTCACGTCGGCGCCTTCGTGTTCGACCAGCCACTCAACGGCGTCGAGCACCGCGTGGTGTTCGACGGGTGTGGTGACGATGCGTCGACGCCGTGCGGCCGCGTCGCGGCGAGCCCAGTAGATGCCCTTGACGGCGAGGTTGTCGCTCTCGGTGCCGCCCGCGGTGAAGATCACCTCGGAGGGCCGCGCGCCCAGCAGCTTGGCCAGCATCTCGCGCGCCTCCTCCATCCGCCGACGGGCCGTGCGCCCGGTGCCGTGCAGCGATGACGCGTTGCCGACCGTTGCCAACACAGCCGTCATCGCCTCGATGGCAGCAGGGTGCATCGGGGTGGTGGCGGCGTGATCGAGGTAGACCGGCGATGAGCCACTTGCGCGAAGAGCCTCTGGCCCAGTCTCGGAGGTCATAACCAATCCAGAATAGCCGCCGGATGTGGAACCCCGATCCCGTGGTCAGGCCACTAGCGCGTGGCCGTGCCCCCGGCGCGCCAGGTCACCGCGCACCGCCGACTCGCAGCGGGCGGCCAGGTCGCGGCGGCTGGTGCCCGGCAGCTGCAGCGACTCGACCTGCACGCGCACCACGGTGCGTTGTGCGGTGATCAGCCGTCGGATGGATGCGAGCAACGTGTCCTGCCCGACGTAGGCGGCGATGGTCGTCGGTTGGCCCTCGCGACGGTGGTAGCTCAGCCGCAGCGGTTGGACCGGCCTGCCCGCATCGACAGCGGCCTGGAACATCGCAGGCCGGAACCGGCCGTACGCGAGACCACACCAGGTCGTGCCCTCCGGGAAGGCGACGACCGTCTGACCTGCCCGCAGGCGCCCCGCGATCATGGAGACCACATCCGGCAGCCGCCGCAGGTTGTCCCGCTCGATCGGGATGACCTTCATCAGCCGCGCCAGAAATCCCAGCCCGGGCCAGTTGATCATCTCGGACTTGGCGACGAACCGGCCCGGCATGACCGAGCCGATCGCGAAGATGTCCACCCACGACACATGGCCGCTGACCACGAGCACGCCCTGCAGATTGCGAATCGGCCCCCCGGACACCGTGATTCGCACACCCAGGCAGCGCAACATCAACCTGCAGTAGCTGCGCTGGACGTGGGAGCGACCCGGGACGGGAATGGCCAGCAGCGGCACGGCAGACAACAGCAGGACCGCGAAGGTGGCGCGTATCGCGACGCGCCACGCGACGACCACGCGCTGGCCGGCCGGCGCCCCGGTTGCAGTGACGCAGCTGGCGTCACACGTGGCGCGTGGCAGCCAGGGACTGCCCGTAGTCACGATGCCATCCCGTCGGCCATCGCAGCCGCCGCACCGACCGACCTCAGTCGCCGCAGATATCGGGTGTCTGCCTGCCGTTTGTCCAGCAGGGCCGGGAAGTCGCCCACCCCGAAGTCGGGATCGTGGGCGGGGTCACCGCACACCTGGGCACCCAGTCTCAGATAGCCCCGCATCAGCGGCGGTACGGCCACTCGGGCGGGCGGATCGATGTCATCGAGCCGTTTACCGTCGACCGTCACCGGCCGGTACGGGTACACGGAGTACTCCGCGGGGGCGGCATGTCGGCGACGGACGAAGTCGCGTACGCCACGGATCTGGCTGCCTGGCGCGGTCTCATCGGCACCGGCGACGGGCACCGACACGCAGCCGGTCACGTAGTCGTAGCCGCAGCGGTCCAGATAGGCCAGGATCCCCGCCCACATCAGCAGCACCACGCCGCCGTTGCGGTGATCCTCGCGCACCACCGCTCGTCCCATCTCCACCAGGGACGGCCGCAGCGAGTCCAGGCCCTGCACGTCGAATTCGGTTGCCGTGTAAAGGCCCCCGGCGGCGATGGCGCCGGGGGGCGGAAGCATCCGGTAGCAGCCGACGAGCTCGGCGGAGTTGTCCTCGCGGACCAGCAGATGGTCGCAGTACTCGTCGAAGCGGTCGGCGTCGCGACCGTCGGCCGCGCCGGTCAGCGCGAATCCGGGCTCGGAGGTGAATACATCATGACGAAGGCGCTGCGCAGCTTCGATGAGCGCCGAGTCGGTGGACAGCAGCAACGTGTAGCGCGGCATCGAGGATGAAGTCCCGGCTGCATCGGTGTCGTCGGGGGCGATGAGTACAGAAGCAGTGCTCATGACTGCACGCTCTCGGAGCCGGGTCTCTAATTGGCATCGCACGACGTGACGTGTCCGTGAGCGCTCAGTGAACAGCGCGAGCAGACGCAAAAACCCCCGAAACGCGTCGTTTCGGGGGCTTTTGCGTCTTCTCGCCGAGAAACTTATCCCTTGCGGGCCTTGACCTTCTCGGTCAGCTGCGGCGCGACCTTGAACAGGTCGCCGACGATGCCGAGGTCGGCGATCTCGAAGATCGGCGCCTCTTCATCCTTGTTCACCGCGATGATCGTCTTGGACGTCTGCATGCCGGCCCGGTGCTGGATCGCCCCGGAGATGCCCAGCGCGATGTACAGCTGCGGGGACACGGTCTTGCCGGTCTGGCCCACCTGGAACTGACCCGGGTAGTAACCGGAGTCGACGGCGGCACGTGACGCACCGACCGCGGCGCCGAGCGAGTCGGCCAATTCCTCGACCACATTGAAGTTCTCGGCGCTGCCGACACCGCGGCCGCCGGAGACGACGACGCTGGCCTCGGTGAGCTCTGGGCGGTCGCCGGCGACGGCGGGCTCCCGCTTGGTGATCTTCGTCGCATTCTCGGCCTGAGCCGGCACCTCGACGTTGGCCACCTCGCCCGCTCCGGCGGACGGCTCGGCCTCGATGGCGCCCGGGCGAACCGTGATCACCGGGGTGTCACCGGGAACCTGGGCCTCGACGGTGAACGCGCCACCGAAGATGCTGTGCACGCCGACTGCGCCTTCTTTGACCTCCACGACGTCGACGAGCAAACCCGAACCGATGCGCGCAGCCAGCCGGCCGGCGATCTCCTTGCCATCGGCCGAAGCAGCCAACAGCACACCCGCCGGGGTGGCCGACTCGGCCAGCGAGGCCAGGACGTCCACGTAGGGGGTGATCAGGTAGTTGTCGGCGTCGTCGGACTCGGCGACGTAGATCTTGGCGGCGCCGGCCTCCTTCAGCGCGTCGGTCAGCCCTGCCGCGGTGCCGGACTTGCCCACCACGACGGCGGAGGGCTCACCCAGCGCACGGGCGGCGGTGATCAGTTCGGCGGTGATCTTCTTCACCGCACCATCTGCGTGCTCAACGAGCACAAGTACTTCAGCCATGTGTCTTCTGTGTCTTTCGGTGTATGGGGAAAAAGAAGTCGGAAGGATCTGCCTAGATTATTTTTTGCGCAACCAGGTACTCGGCGACCTTGGTGCCGCCTTCGCCCTCGTCGTTGACCTTCTCGCCCGCGGTCTTCGGCGGCTTCGGGGTCGACGACAACACTTTGGAACCGGCATTGGCGACGCCCACCTCGTCGGCCTCCACGCCGATCTCCGCCAGCGTCAGCGTCGTCACTTCCTTCTTCTTGGCGGCCATGATGCCCTTGAACGACGGGAAGCGGGGCTCGTTGATCTTCTCGGTGACGCTGACCACGGCGGGCAGCGACGCCTCGAGGCTGAACACACCGTCGTCGGTCTCGCGCTCGCCGGTGACCTTGCCGCCCTCGACCGACACCTTGCGCAGGTGGGTCAGCTGAGGCAGGCCGAGGTACTCGGCGATGACCGCCGGAACCGCGCCGCCGACGCCGTCGGTGGCCTCGTTGCCCGCGATCACCAGCTCGGTGCCCTCGATGGTGCCCAGCGCACGCGCCAGCGCCCAGCCGGTCTGGACGACGTCGGAGCCGTGCATGCCGTCGTCGAGCAGATGCACCGCCTTGTCGGCACCCATCGACAGCGCCTTGCGGATGGCCTCGGTGGCGCGCGCGGGTCCGGCTGTGAGCACGGTCACAGTGCTCTCTGCGCCGTTGGCGGCTTCCTTCTCCTTGATCAGCAGCGCTTCCTCGACGGCGCGCTCGTTGATCTCGTCGAGCACGGCGTCGGCGGCCTCACGGTCGAGGGTGTAGTCACCGTCGGACAGCTTGCGCTCCGACCACGTGTCAGGGACCTGTTTGATCAGGACCACGATGTTCGTCATGAGTCTGGTTCGTCCTCCTCGAAGGGGCCGTTGACCGGCCCGCAATACCACGTTTAAAGCAATCACCATCATGTTACTCGCCGGTAACTTTTGGTGGTTCGCAGAAACACCATAGCTGGTCGAAGTTTGCGTTCTAGCAGCACGTAGGCGGTGAACCGTTCGCCAGTGAGCCGATTCACGTTAGCCTGCCTTGCAATGAGCGCATTTGATACCGGGTCGGCGGGCTGGGCCCACGGCCGAAGGCCAGGGGAGAGCGTAGCGACCAGGGGAGGTACGCAGCCGGACCTGCCCCTGACCGGCGAACGCACGGTTCCCGGCCTGGCGGAGGAGAACTACTGGTTCCGCCGCCATGAGGTCGTCTATGAGCGGCTGGCGGACCGCTGCGCGGGTCGTGACGTGCTCGAGGCAGGTTGCGGCGAGGGTTATGGCGCCGATCTGATCGCCGACGTGGCACGGCGTGTCATCGGGCTGGACTATGACGAGTCGGCTGTCGCCCATGTCCGTGCCCGGTACCCGCGCGTGGAGATGCATCACGGGAATTTGGCTGAACTCCCGCTTGCCGACTGCGCTGTCGATGTTGTCGTCAACTTCCAGGTGATCGAACACCTCTGGGATCAAGGGCAATTCGTCGACGAGTGCTTGCGGGTGCTGCGGCCGGGCGGAGTGCTGTTGATGTCGACGCCCAACCGGATCACCTTCTCCCCCGGCCGCGACACCCCGATCAACCCGTTCCACACCCGGGAGCTGAACGCCGCGGAGCTGACCGAACTCTTGACATCGGAGGGTTTCCGGATCGAAGGCGTGTACGGGGTTTTTCATGGCGCGCGGCTGGTCGAACTCGACGAGCGCCACGGCGGATCGATCATCGACGCCCAGATCACGCGGGCATTGGCCGACGCACCATGGCCCACCGAGCTGCTCGACGACGTCGCGTCGGTGACGACGGATGACTTCGACCTCACCGACGCCGCCACCCAAGACATCGACGGAAGCCTCGACCTGGTCGCCATCGCGGTGCGCCCGTGACCAGCGCGGAGCCCGTACCCGGGCTGTTCACCCTCGTTCTGCACACACATCTGCCGTGGCTCGCCCATCACGGACGCTGGCCCGTCGGCGAGGAATGGCTCTACCAGTCGTGGTCGGCGGCCTACGTACCGCTGATGCGTGTCCTTCGCACGCTCGCCTCCGAGGACCGTCACCACTTGTTGACGCTGGGCATGACACCGGTGGTGACCGCACAGCTCGACGACCCGTACTGCCTGTCGGGCATGCACCACTGGCTGGCCAACTGGGGCCTGCGCGCTCTGGAGGCGACGACGCATCCAGCTCCGTTGCGGGAGTTCGGCATTCGCGAGCACGCAGAAGCCGAGCAGGCGCTCGACGACTTTGCGACGCTGTGGGCGCACGGCGGTAGTCCGCTGCTGCGCGAGCTGATCGACACCGACACCATCGAACTGCTCGGCGGCCCGCTGTCGCATCCGTTTCAGCCGCTGCTCACTCCGCGACTGCGTGAGTTCGCGCTGCGCGAGGGGCTGGCCGACGCCCAGCAGCGGTTCGCGCATACGCCTGCGGGAATCTGGGCTCCGGAGTGCGCGTACGCGCCGGGCATGGAAACCGATTACGCCGCAGCGGGTGTCGGCCATTTCATGGTGGACGGACCATCACTTCATGGCGACACCGCGCTGGGCCGACCCGTCGCGTCGTCGGACGTCGTCGCGTTCGGTCGCGACCTGCAGGTCAGTTACCGGGTGTGGTCACCGAAGTCCGGCTATCCGGGGCATGCCGCATACCGCGATTTCCACACCTACGACCACACGACCGGACTGAAGCCGGCCCGTGTCACCGGCCGCAACGTGCCCTCGGACGCCAAGGCGCCGTATGACCCCGAGCGCGCGGACAACGCGGTCGACGCGCATGTCGCCGATTTCGTCGGAGTGGTGCGCCGGCGGCTCATCGACGAGAGCGCGCGAATCGGCAGGCCCGCACACGTCATCGCGGCCTTCGACACCGAGTTGTTCGGCCACTGGTGGTACGAGGGCCCGGTCTGGCTGGAACGCGTGCTGCGCGCGCTGCCCGCGGCCGGGGTGCGGGTCGGCACGCTATCCGATGCGAAAGCCGACGGTTTTGTCGGCTCACCCGTCGAATTGCCGCCCAGTTCCTGGGGTTCCGGCAAGGACTGGCAGGTGTGGGCGGGCGAGATGGTCGCCGACCTGGTCCAGTTGAACAGCGAAGTCGTCGACACCGCGCTGACGACTGTGGATAAGGCCCTCGGTGAGACGGACACGGCGCCGGCGCGAAACTTCGTCGCTGACCAGATCCTGCGCGAGACGCTGTTGACGGTGTCCAGCGACTGGCCGTTCATGGTCAGCAAGGATTCGGCCGCGGACTACGCGCGCTACCGCGCACACCTGCACGCACACGCCACCCGCGAGATCGCCGGCGCGATGGCGTCGGGTCGTCACGACCATGCCCAGCGCCTCGCTGACGGCTGGAACCGCGCAGACGGGTTGTTCGGATCGCTCGACGCCAGACGGCTGCGCCGCTCATGACCTCAACTCATACCGCGTGGGCCCACACGCCAGTAGGGGACGACCGTGTCTGCACACGACACGCCGCCTTTTGTCGGCAATTAGCGGTCGCTCGCCCTGGACCGAGCGTCCGATGAAGGTCCTGATGGTGTCGTGGGAGTACCCACCGGTGGTCATCGGCGGCCTTGGTCGCCATGTGCATCATCTGGCCACAGCGCTGGTGCACGCCGGGCACGAAGTTGTGGTGCTCAGCCGTCGGCCCAGCGGCACCGACCCGCGCAGCCACCCGTCGACGGACGAAATCGCCGAAGGGGTAAGGGTTGTCGCCGCGGCGCAGGATCCGCACGAGTTCGACTTCGGTAGCGACATGATGGCCTGGACGTTGGCGATGGGGCATTCGATGGTCCGCGCCGGCCTAGCGCTACGAACCAAGCGCAGCAGGCCGTGGCAGCCCGACGTCGTACACGCCCACGACTGGCTGGCCGCACATCCGGCCATCGCGCTGGCCGAATACTTCGACGTCCCTCTGGTTTCCACGATTCACGCGACAGAGGCAGGCCGACATTCAGGTTGGGTGTCCGGTCCGATCAGCCGGCAGGTGCACGCAGCCGAGTCCTGGCTGGTGCACGAATCGGATTCGCTTATCACGTGTTCGGCATCGATGAGCGACGAGATCACCGAGTTGTTCGGACCCGGACTAGCCGAGACGCGGGTGATTCGCAACGGAATCGACGCCGCGCGATGGCCGTTCGCGAAGCGGCGCCCCCGCACCGGCCCGGCGCAGCTGGTGTATCTGGGGCGCCTGGAGTACGAGAAGGGCATTCACGATGCCATCGCGGCATTACCCCGCATCAGGCGCACTCATCCCGGGATCACGCTGACGATCGCCGGTGAGGGGACCCAGCAGCAGTGGCTCGTCGAAGAAGCTCGAAAGCACAAGGTGCTCAAGGCCACGAATTTCGTTGGCCATCTCAATCACGACGAGCTGGTCAGCTTGCTGCACGCCGCCGACGCCGCCGTTCTGCCCAGCCACTACGAGCCGTTCGGCATCGTGGCCCTGGAGGCGGCGGCGACGGGCATCCCGCTGGTGACCTCCAACGTCGGTGGCCTGGGTGAAGCGGTCGTCAACGGAAAGACCGGCATGTCTTTCCCGCCGCGCGACATCGCCGGCCTGGCCGCTGCGGTCCGCGTCGTCCTCGACGACCCCGATGCCGCCCAGCGCATGGCCGTTGCCGCGCGTGAACGGCTGACATCGGATTTCGACTGGCATACCGTCGCCGAAGAAACCGCGCAGGTGTATTTGGCGGCCAAACGTGGTGAGCGCGAACCGCACCGGCGGCGCACCATCGTCGAACACGCACTTCCGGACCGGTAGACAGTTCGATCGGCGTCGAATCATTTCGCACCTAGCGTGCGGATGTGGACACGAAAAGGCTCACGCTCAATACAACGCTCACTCTCATCGCGGCCTACCTGGGTCTCTTCGTCGGCCTCATCGACGCGAACGCGATCAACCTCGCATTACCCGCGGTCCGAGACGATCTCGGCGGCGGAGTCGCAGGCGCGCAGTGGACGATCGATGCCTACAACATCACCTTCGCCGCTCTGCTGCTGACGTCCGGGTCCTTGGGTGACCGGTTGGGGCGACGCAGGATGCTGCGCGCGGGGCTGGTGACCTTCATCGCCGCCTCCCTGGCCTGCGCCGCGGCGCCGTCGCTTCCCCTGTTGCTGGCCGCCCGCGCCATACAGGGCGTTGGCGCCGCGCTGATGCTGCCGCAGGGGCTGGCCATCACCGCGGCGGCCTTTCCTGAACCCGTCGAACGGAGCAGGGCTACGGCCGCGTGGGCGATGGCGGCCGCGATGAGCACAGCGATCGGTCCGATTCTGGGCGGCGTGTTGACCGACACCCTCGGCTGGCGCTACATCTTCTGGCTGAACGCGCCCGTCGGCGTTCTCGCATTGCTGATGACGTACCGCTACCTCCCCGAATCCCGTGACCCCGACGCCGCACGGTTCGACCTCCCCGGTCAGACGCTGGCGATGCTCGGCCTCGGCGCATTGACCATCGTGCTGGTGGAGGGCCGGACGATGGCACCCACGTGGACTGTGGCACTGGCCGCCGTCGCCGTCGCAGCGCTCTCCGCGTTCCTGTGGGGCCAGCGCCGCGCAACACATCCAATGGTGCCGCTGGACCTGTTCTGCAACCGCAGGCTGGTGGCCGCGCTAGTGGCGACGTTCACCATGACCTTCGGTATCTACGGCCTGCTGCTGGTGAACAGCTTTGCGTTCCAACAACAACGCGGCGTCAGCGCATTGGAGACCGCCCTGTGGTTCCTGCCGATGCCGCTGACCTACCTGATCCTGATTCCTGCGGTCAACGCGCTTGGGCGTCGCACAGGTCCGCGACTGCCGATGACGGCCGGGTTGGCCCTGATGGCGGCAGGTCTGGCGCTGTATGCCGTGGCGGGACCGCGAGCCGATATCTGGCTGCTCGGAGTGGCGTTCGTGCTGGCCGGTGCCGGTCTGGCGCTCAACACCGGACCTGCCGTGGGGCTCGCGATATCGGCGGTGCCGTTGCAGCGGTCCGGCCTGGGCTCGGGCGTGGTGAACCTGGCCCGCCTGGTGGGTATCACTGTCGGTGTGGCGGTGTTGGGTAGTGCCATGGCGGCGATCCCTGGCGCCGAGGGAGCACGAGTCGCGACCATGCTGGGCGGTCTCGTGCAGTTGGTCGGCGCCGCCGTCGTCCTGCATTGGGCACGGTCGGCTGCGCCCGCACCGACGCAGAGGGAGGTCTGTCATGCGTGACGCCGCTGCATTTCCGAAGGACGGCGACGCGGACATCGCGGCGTTGGCCTCGCTGCTGGCCGATCCCGCGCGGTGCAAGGTACTGCTCGCCCTCGACGACGGGCGTGCGCTACCCGCCAGCGTCCTCGCCGACGAAGCAGGCATCACCAGGCCGACGGCCAGCAGTCACCTCGGCAAGCTCACAGGCGCGGGCCTCCTGACGGTCGAGACGCACGGCCGAAATCGCTACTACCGACTCGCTGGCCCGGAAGTCGGTGCTCTACTCGAGCAACTGGGCCGGCTGGCACCGGCGCGTCCCGTTCGTTCATTACGGGAAGGCACGCGCGCCGCGCGATTGCGTTCGGCGCGTACCTGTTACGACCACCTTGCAGGCCGGCTGGGTGTGCAGATCATGGGCAGCCTGATCGATCGCGACGTGCTGAGAGGGGGCGATGGTCGATTCGATCCGCGCCGCGACAGCCACGACATGCTGAGCAGCCCCGGCCATGACCTGCCGTACGAGTTGAGCGACACTGGGCGCGAGTTCCTCACCGGCATCGGCGTCGAAATACCAATCGGCAAAAGGCCGCTCGTACGGTACTGCGTGGACTGGACGGAGCAGCGGCACCACCTGTCCGGGGCGCTCGGCCGAGCTGTGCTCGACCGCTTTCTGTCGGCCGACTGGGTGAAACGTGTGCCGCGCGGCCGCGCGATGCGAGTGACCGACGTTGGCAGAACAGCGCTGGCCGAAGCCTTCGGGATCGAGTGGCCGCGCTGATCACATCGCGGCGGCGATCGCCATGTGCCCTTCGAACCCAAGGTCATTGGCCATGGTGCGGTACTTGTCCGCGAAGCCGCGGTAGCCGGCCTCGTCACCGTGGGCCCGCGCGAGCAGCGCCCGCAGTCGCAACAGCGGCAACTCGTGCAAGACGAATCCGGGGTCGGTCGGCACCGCGGCTAATCTGTCGATAGCAGCCGATGCCTCGCTTAGGTCGGAATGAGTGCCGCGCTGAAGCAGCGATTCCACCAGAACAGTGAATGCCGGCCCGAGTGAGGTCATGTCGCCGGCATCGACCAGGAAGTCGGTGCTCGCGCGTGCCAGTTCAACGGCACCGTCAAGATCGCCCAACCTGGCCTTCTCTCTTGCGAACTCGGTGTCCACGAATCGCACGGCTTTGACCGACGGCTGTCGCCGCAACTTTGCTTTTCTCACCTCGTTCAATAATTCGTAGCCCTTAGTGCTCTGCGGTCCTCCGCTGCGCGCAAGTACCAGACCACGCGTCAACTGGGCTGCCTCGAACGCGAAGTCGTCGCTTGCTTGACCGGCAAGCGCCAGCGCTTCGGCGGTGTCCCGGTGAGCTGCCGCGTCTGGCAGCAGGGCGCCATTCTGGACGGCAAAGACATATTTGAACATGACGCTCGCCGCGTATGCGGTCGGGTCTATCGCGTGAGCCATGGAAATTGCTTCGTCGAATTCATCCCTCCAGCCGGGGATTCCAAGGACGTACCGACAGGAAGCGCGCATGGCCAACGACACAGCGTGCAGCGAGCCGATTCCGAAATAATCCTTTGTCAACTCTTCCGCTGACATCTCGACGAGGATTTCGCACATACGCAGTCCATCTCGTGCGTCACCGCCTTGCAACTTCCCGTTGGCCGCGCCGCCCAACAATGCCAACAGTGACGGATCACCAATGGACTCGACGAGCCTTTCGAGATCCGAAGCGGCGAGCGCTGCATCGGCGAATCTATCCCGGAACACAAGAACGACCAGCAGCCCACTGAGCCCGATGGCCTTCGAAACCACATCGCCAGTCTTCGTGCATAGCTCGTCGAGCTCGTCGAACGCGGCGTCGGAAAGGTCCCCCCATATCCGCCAAGCGCTCGAGCACAGCCGTACGCGAGGTGCGATTCTTCTCGACATTTGGTCGGGGTCGTCCGGCGGGAGGCGGTCAGCGACTTGTCGCGCGCGCTGCCAACTCGTTCGAGCGGCCCGGGCATCGCGGGGGTCCAACAATTCGGCAGCGCGCATGTGCCAGTCGTACGCCGCGCTGAGATCGCCTGCCGCCTCCAGATGCTCGGCGATCAGCGCTGCGTTCTCGTCGGGCGACGCAGGATCCCGTTGTTCGATGACTTCCGCCAGGCGACGGTGCAGCCCGACGCGATCCGATTTGAGCTGCGACTCGTAGGCCACCGCTCGAATCAGCGGGTGGCGGAACGCATATTCGGGACACGACGTGAACGTCACCTGGTCGATCAGTTCCGCATCGATCAGATCTCTGACATCGACATGGTCGAGCAGGGAGCGAAGCAGTCCGATGTCAAACCGCAGGCCGACGACGGCCGCCGCATTCAACGCCTGCTTGGCCGACGCCTCCAATCGGTCGACCCGGGCCGCGATGGCCGCCCGTAGGGATGCCGGGACATGCACGTCTGTCGAATCCTTCTCGCAGACATACCCGCCCGGCGTTCCATGAATATCGTCCCGCTCGGCCAGATCGCGAACGATCTCCTCGACGAAGAATGGATTGCCCGCGGCGCGATCAGTCACCTTCGCGACCAGCATCGCCACCGAGGGATCGGAACCCAAGAGCTCGGCAGTCAGCGCGGTGGAATCCGATTCACTCAGCGGGGCGAGAGCGATGCGATGCGAGCTGGGAAGTCGGTCAAGGGCGCCCCGGTACTCCGGTCGGTACGTGACAATCATCAACGACCGTGTCTGTGGCACAACTGCGCTCAGCTCGGCGATCAGCGCTTCGCTCACCTCGTCGATCCAGTGCACGTCCTCGACGGCGAAAACGGCGGGTGTCGTTCGAGCGACCGCCGCTGAGTTCAGCATCGCGGCCAGACGTCGCCTGCGGGCATCTGGATCGATTTCCGGCGGTGGGGTGTCGGGCGCACGGAGACCTAGGAGGTCCTCGAGCAGGAGCAGGTCTTCAGAGTCGGCGTCTCGCATGACGCCACGGACCTTCGCCCGTGCGGCATCCAGCGCTAGGTTGCTGATCGCAAAGAGATTGCGTAACAGGCGTGCTCCCACGTGGAATGGCACGTCCTTGGTATGTGACTCGCAGTAGGTGGTTACGACGTCCACACCCTTTTCCGCCGCCAACGAGGTGATTTCGCCGATCATGCGGCTCTTTCCGATGCCCGGCGGACCCACCAGCCCCACTATGCGACCGTTACCGTCGATCGATTGGTCGAGTAGTCCGGCTATCGTGTTCAACTCCCATTTGCGGCCCATCAGTGTCGCCAATTGCCGACGAGACCGCCCACCATCATTCGCGGTTGCGAGCAAGCGGCGGGCCACCACCGGAGATTCCGAACCCTTGATGAGCACGCTCTCTGCATCACCGAGCACCGCAGTGTGAGCGACCAGCCGTGCGGTCGACTCGCTCAGCATCACCCCGCCCGGCGGTGCGACCGACTCCATCCGCTGAGCCATCCCGACTTGTTCCCCGACGGACGTGTAACCACCGGGGCCCGAACCGATTTCACCGGCGATGACTTCCCCAGAGTTCAATCCGACCCGCAAATGCAATGACAAGCCATCGCGGTCCTTCACCTCTATCGCGAGCTGGCCGACTTTCTGCTGAATCTCCAGCGCGGCCAAGCATGCGCGTAATGCGTGGTCTTCCAATGCGGCTGGCGCCCCGAACACCGCCATGATGCCGTCGCCGGTGAACTTGTCGACCGTCCCGCTGTAGCGCTTCACCACACCCGACGAACAGTTGAACAAGTCGGTCATGATTTCGCGTAGCCGCTCCGCGCCGACTGCGGCGGCGAGATCCATTGAACGCACCACATCAGCGAAGAGCACGGTCACCTGCTTGTACTCGGCAACCGAACTACTGACTGGCGCGCCGCACTCGCTGCAGAACTTGGCCATTGCGGTCAGCTCTGCGTCACATGATCCGCACGCGCCAGACACGCCCATATCGTGTCACTACCGCGGCCGTGTGGCGGCCGTTCACGGCCGCGAGGGTGCGCAAAACACGCACAGATCGCGGCGTGTCGGCCTGCAGACACGCTCGTCCCCTACTGACGTGTGGGCCCACGCGGCAGTAGGACTAGCGGGAGGCCTTCTTGCGCTCGATATCGGCCAGCGCTGCCGCCAACTCGGCGCGCTGGGCGGCCGACGTCTCCCACGACAGCTTGCGGTTCTTGACCACCTTCGCCGGCGCACCGACGGCGATGGAGAAGTCCGGGATCTCGCCCTTGACCACGGCATGCGATCCGAGCACGCAGCCACGTCCGACCGTCGTGTTGCGAAGGATCGTCACCTTGGTTGCGATCCAGGTGTCGGGTCCGATCCGCACAGGACCCTTGAGGATGCCCTGGTCTTTGATCGGCAGTTCGATGCTGTCCATCCTGTGGTCGAAGTCGCACAGGTAGACCCAATCGGCCATCAGCACCGAGTCACCCAGTTCGATGTCGAGGTAGGTGTTGATGACGTTGTCCCTGCCGAGGACGACCTTGTCACCGAAGCGCAGCGACCCCTCGTGGCAGCGGATCGTGTTCTTGTCGCCGATGTGCACCCATCGACCGATCTCCATCGTGGACAGCTCGGGGGTCGCCTGGATCTCCACACCTTTGCCGAGGAACACCATGCCGCGGGTGATGATGTGCGGGTTGGTGAGCTTGAACTTCAGCAGCCGCCAGTAGCGCACGAGGTACCACGGGGTGTAAGCGCGGTTGGCGATCACCCACTTCAGCGAGGCCATGGTGAGGAATCGGGCCTGGCGCGGGTCACGCAGCCGCGAACCCCGCCACCGCTTGTGCAGCGGTGCGCCCCACATCGTCGTCATGGCCGGAAAGCCTACGCGAGCCTCGAGGCTTCGAACGGTTACCCTCACGTGGGCTTGATGAACAAAACCAGAAGGGGCGCAGTGTTCCGGCGATCGATCGTGCTGGCGTCAACAGCGCTGATCACCGCCGTGTTGGCGGGTTGCGGGAACACCGACTCGTGGGTCGACGCGCAGGCGGCGTCCGGCTGGCCTGCCCAGTACGGCGACGCCCGCAACAGCAGCTACGAACCGAACGCGGGCGCCGACACGCTGCGGCTGGAGTGGACGCGGTCGGTCAAGGGCGACCTTGCCGCCGCAGTCGCGCTGGGCTCCGGCAGCTATCTGGCCATCAACGCGCAGACCCCCGCCGGCTGCTCCCTGATGGTGTGGGAGACCGACAACCGCGCCCGCCAACACTGGTGCACACGCCTGGTGCAGGGCGGCGACGCGTCCAGCCCATTTTTCGATGGGTTCGACAACCTCTACACCGGTCAGCCCGGCGCCATGATCTCGTTCCCGTCGACACAGTGGATCCGTTGGCGCCAGCCCGTGATCGGGATGCCGACGACGCCGAGGATGCTGGGACCGAACCAACTCCTGGTAGTGACACACCTGGGTCAGGTGCTGGTGTTCGACGCCCACAGGGGAGTCGTCGACGGCTCTCCGCTGGATCTGGTGGCCGGCCTCGACCCGAAGGACTCCGAGCGCGGACTCGCCGACTGCAGGGCCGCCCGCGCGCGCTGCCCGGTGGCCGCGGCACCGGCGTTCTCCGAGCAGACCGGAATCGTCGTGCTCGGCCTGTGGGAGCCGGACGCCGATGCGCCCATCCTGGTCGGGCTTCGCTATCGCCCGGGCCAGCCCCCGGTACTGACCCGCGAGTGGACCAGCGACGCCGTCGGTGACGGACCGCTGGCCAGCCCTGTGCTGTCGGCTGACGGATCGACCGCGTACGTCAACGGGCGAGACGAACGCCTGTGGGCGATCAACACCGCCGACGGCAAGCCCAAATGGTCGGTCCCATTGGATTATCTGGCACAGACACCGCCCTCGGTGTCACCCGACGGGCTGATCGTGGCCGGCGGCGGCCCAGAAGCGAAGCTGATCGGCATCAAGGACGACGGTGACCGCGGCGAGGTGAAGTGGACGCGCGACGACGTCGCCCCCTTGACGACCTCGAGCCGATCGGGTGCCGACGTGGCGTACACGGTGGCGCGCGACGGAGAGAACGGTCAGGCACTGCTTGTGTTCAATCCGGCCGACGGCCGTACGGTGAACACCTATCCGCTGCCCAATGCGGGCGGTTGGCCCGTTGGCGTGTCCGTCGGCCATGACCGCCGCGTCGTCACGGCCACCAGCGAGGGCCGGGTGTACGGGTTCGCGCCGGGTTAGAGCGCCAGCATCGGTGCGACCGCGGCACGCGGCACCGACGCCTGCACCGGCCCTGCCGATTCCGCGAACATCCCACCCTGGCTGAAGAAGAAGATCAGCGAGTCATCGGTCAGCGCGAAGTTCTGGTAATTGGCCGCATCGAGTCCCGCGGTTTGCGGGAGCGGGTCGATCAGTCCCTGGTCCTTCGCCAGGTACCGGTTGACCTCGGGGTAGATCACGTCGAGTGGTCTGGTGCCCGGCTTGAACAACGTGTCGAAGGTGATCGGCGCCTTCGCGGCGACGTTCCAGTTGAACGCCTGGTAGTAGGTCTGCGGACGCGTGCCACCGACGTTCTGCCACATCGTGAACACCACGCTGCGTGTGCCACCGCCTGGAGTATCCGAACCCGACCGGTAGCCGGTTCCTTCGGCATCCATTTCGTACGGCAGGTTGTAGGCGTCGGGGTCTTGGGCGACATTGACGAAGCCGTCGCGCGACTGGGTGAGGTACGCGACCAGCGACTGCTGGTCGGGATAGTCGTTGGGAAAGCTCAAGTCGAGCGTGTACGTCGGGTTCTGAACGTGTACCCGGCATATCTGGTCGTGTCCGACGACGCCTTGCAGATCCGGGCAGCCGGGCTGCGCCACCGCCACCGCAGCTCCGGTCGAACCGGCGAGGACACATGCCGCCAACAGAGCAGCCGCCAACCTGAGAATGCGCATCGTCGGACGTCCTCGCAGTCGGCACCGGCTCCGCCGCCGGCGCATCACTGACAGGGTACGTGTCGTGTTCACGCGCACGCGCGGAGCAGAAAAACCGGGTGAACGAAAGTAGCGAAAACCGTCAACGTGACGGACGGCAGATGAATGCCGTTGCCCGACTTGCCGCCCCGGCGCCGAGCCGTGCGATGACGACCGAAGCCTGGTGCGAACCGCGCAGTCGCAGCCGCGGACGCAATGCGTCGGGGTCGACGTCCACACCGCGGACCAGGATCTCGGCCGCGCCGACATCGCGAACCGAAAGCGCCTGGCGCAGCCGTCGTTCGCTATAGCCGAGCGCCTCGAGCACCTCGAACCCGCGCACCCCGTCGGGCAGTCGGTCACCGGACAGGTAGGCGATTTCGGGATCGAGTTGCCACAGCCCGTGCCGTGCCGCGTAGTGGCGCACCAGGCCCGCACGAACGACCGCACCATCGGGATCGACGATCCAGCGACCGGCCGGCGCCACGACGCAGTCGTCGGGTTCGGCATCCGTGATCTCCTCGCCGGCGTCGAGCATCGTGGCCCGTCGGGTCACGCCCCGAGCGGCCAGCCCCGCCGACCACAGGCACGCCTCGCGCACCCTGCCTGCCAACGACGTCACCTCGATCTCACCGGCGAACCCCAGCCGAGATATCGCATCAAAATCGATTCCCGGCGCGCACTTTACGGCGATGTCTCGTTCGCGGTATATGTCGAGCAACGCGTCGAGTGGGGGCGTGTAGTCCCGTGGATCGAAGCGGCGACGTCCGCCGCTGCGGCGCGCGGGGTCGAGCAGCACGACGGCGTCTCGGGTGATGGGTCGCAGCACGTCGGCGCGGCAGAGGTCGACATCCGCGACGTTGTTCCGCGCCATGGCCAACCGGACCGGATCGATGTCGCTGCCGACGACAGACGCGGCCGAGTTCCGAAGTGCCGCAAGTTCGGTGCCGATCGAGCAGGTGGCGTCGTGCACCGTCGCACCGGCCAGGCGTCGTGCGCGGTGGGCGGCCACCGGTTCGGCGGTCGCCTGTTGTAGGGCCTCGTCGGTGAACAGCCAGTCCGCGGGATCGTCGAACTTGGCCGCGGCTTTGCGCCGCAACACCGTTGTCTCCACCAGAACGGCGGACCAGTCACCGAAACGCTTACGCGCCGAAGCAACGTCGGCTACCAAGGTGGCCGCCGTGAGCCTCAGGTCGGCGACGTCACGCAGCGCCTGCCTACCTGCGTCGCTGCGCAGATATGCGACGTCGGCGAGTCGAAAGCCTACGACGGCTTAACCCCGGTAACCATCACGTTGTAGAACCAGCTCTTGGGAACCACGCGGCGCCAAAGGTTGTCGTCGACCCAGCTCAACGTGATCCAGCTGTTGAAGGCGAATTTCGCGTAGCCCCAACCCAATCGGCCGGGCGGCACCGCGGCCTCCAGGGTGCGCAGTGGCCAGCCGAGCATCGCGGCGGTGAACTCGGTGGTGGTGGTCGAGACATCGACGGCGCCGGCATTGCGTGACATGCGCTCCAAGTCGCCGGGGGCGAACGTGTGCAAGTCGACGATCGCCTCCAATGCGGCCGCGCGTGAGGACTCATCGAGTTCGGCCTGCGGGCGCCGCCAGCCCGACAGCCCCGGCAGCCTCGTCACGTTCGTCACCGCCCGCCACGTCAGCGTCGATAACGGGCGCGCGTAGTTCTCGCCCGCGTTGCTCGGCTCGCCCGCGAAGACGAATCGGCCGCCGGGCTTGAGTACCCGCACGACCTCCCGCAGCGACAGCTCGACATCGGGGATGTGATGCAACACGGCGTGGCCGACGACGAGGTCGAACGTGTCGTCGTCAAACGGGATGCCCTCGGCGTCGGCGACCCGGCCGTCGATCTCGAGGCCGAGGTTCTCGCCGTTGCGCGTGGCCACCTTGACCATCCCCGGCGACAGGTCGGTCACCGAGCCGCGGCGGGCCACCCCGGCCTGGATGAGGTTCAGCAGAAAGAACCCGCTGCCGCAGCCCAGCTCCAGCGCACGGTCGTAGGGCAGGTCCCGCAGCTCCTCGTCGGGCACCGTCGCGTCGAACAGATCGCGGGCGTAGTCGACGCATCGCTTGTCGTAGGAGATCGACCACTTGTCGTCGTACGACTCGGCCTCCCAGTCGTGGTACAGCACCTGGGCGAGCTTGGAGTCGTGGCGGGCCGCCTCCACCTGTTCCGCTGTCGCGTGAGGGTTTGGGACCGGAGCCACGGAGCCGGCGACATCAGAGACAGTGTCGGTTTCCTCAGACCACATAACAGGGCAGCCTAAACGTCGAAGGAGGCCTTCGCCGCAGCCAGTACCTGCGGCGGATACTCCACGAATCGTTGTGCCCAGGCCAGTGCCGCGTCATAGACGCCGTCGGGTGCGACCATCTCGTCTATCAGGCCGAGCGCCAGCGCCTCCTTGGCGCCGATGAAACGGCCGCTGAACACCATGTCCTTGGCCTTACTGAGGCCGACGGCGCGGGCCAACCGCGCCGTGCCGCCCGCGGGCACCAGGCCGGCCAGGATCTCCGTCACGCCGAACCTGACGTTGTCACCGGCCACGCGCCAGTCTGCGGCCAGCGACAGGTTAAGCCCGCCGCCCAGCGCGTACCCCGTGATGGCGGCGACGGTGGGCCTGGGGATCGCCGCGAGCGCGTCGACAGCGGTCCGGCAGACCTGCATCGCCGTCGCCGCCTCCTCGCTGCTGAGGGTGCGCAGTTCCGGCACGTCGTCGCCGGCGGAGAAGATCTCGTGGCCGCCGAACACGATCACCGCGCGGACGTTGTCGCGCCCCCCGACGTCCGCCGCGGCGCCGACGAGCTCGCGGTACACCTGACGGGTCAGCGCGTTGGTCGGCGGCCGCGACAGCAACAGCGTCGCGATGCCCGGCTGCTCGTCGCTGGTGTGAACGGAAACGAACTCGTTCATGCCTGCGGTGTGTCTCGGGTGTAGCCCTGGGGCGCGCGACGGTTGCGCGCGGCGTTGTACCTGTCGCTGTTGAAGAATTCGATCTCCCAGTTGCCGGTGTCGGTGTCGGCGTTCAGGTGCGGCTCGACGGCCACGATCTTGCGTTCGACGGCAAGCACTTCCGCGACAGTCCTGCCGTTCAACGAGTCGAGCTGGGTCCACGTGGGCGGCAGCAGGAACGTGCGGCCGTCACCGAAGTCGTCGAGCGCTTCCTGTGGGGTGATCCAGCCCGCCTGATCGGTTTCGGTGTTGTCGCCGTCGGCCCGCTGACCCTCCGGAAGCGCGCCCACGAAGAAGTAGGTGTCGTAGCGGCGGGTGCGCTCCTCCTTCGGGGTCACCCAATTCGCCCACGGCCGAAGCAGATCCGCGCGTAGCACGAGACTCTCGCGGCGCAGGAACTCCCCGAAGGACAGCGAATTGTCCGCCAACGCCGCGCGCGCCTCGCGGTAGACCGACGCGTCACCGACGATGCCGTCCGGATCGTCGACCGGGCCCGCGAACAGCACGCCGGACTCCTCGAACGTCTCTCGGGCGGCGGCGCACACCAATGCCTCGGCCAGGTCGGACTCGACGCCGAATCGTTGTGCCCACCATGCGGGTTCGGGACCGAACCAGGCGATGTCGGCATTGCGGTCGCGGTCATCGACGCCACCGCCGGGGAACACCATTACCCCCGCGACGAACTCCATCGCCGAGTGGCGCCGCATCAGGAAGACCTTGATGCCCGCCGCAGTGTCGCGGATCAGCATCACCGTCGCCGCGGGCCTGGGGGTCAACGCATCTTCGCTCATGCTCGCCTCCTGTGCGCAGCCCGGCTTCTCGCCCGACGCGCGAAATAGCGGCCGTCGGAGTTGCCGAGAACGATCGACTGTCCGAACGCCTTGGAGAGGTTCTCGGACGTCAGCACATCGGGCAGCAGGCCGGCGTCGACGACCTTGCCCTCGGACAGGATCAGGCCGTGCGAGAAGCCGCGCGGGATCTCCTCGACGTGGTGGGTGACCAACACCATTGCGGGGGAATCCGGGTCCAGAGCCAGATCCTCGAGCCGCGCCAGCAGGTCCTCGCGACCGCCGAGATCAAGACCGGCTGCGGGCTCGTCGAGCAACAGCAGTTCCGGGTCGGTCATCATCGACCGCGCGATGAGTACTCGCTTGCGCTCCCCCTCGGACAGCGTTCCGTAGACGCGCTCGGCAAGGTGCTCGGCGCCGACGCTCTCCAGCATGTCGATCGCCTGCTCGTAGTCGACGTCTTCGTACTTCTCGCGCCAGCGGCCCATCACGGAGTATCCGGCCGACACGACGAGGTCGCGGACCACTTCGCCGTCGGGCACGCTTTGGGACAGCGCCGAACTGCTCAGTCCGACGCGGGAGCGCAGTTCGGACATGTCGACCCTGCCGAGTCGCTCGCCCAGCACCAAGGCCGTGCCCGACGACGGATGCTCCATCGCGGCGGCGATACGTAGCAGCGATGTCTTGCCTGCGCCGTTGGGGCCGATGACCACCCAGCGTTCGTCGAGTTCCACCGACCACGTGACGGGGCCCACCAACACCTGGCCGCCGCGCCGCAGGGAGACCCTGGCGAAATCGATCAGCAGGTCGGGGTCGGCTGCATCTCCTTCGGCGACTGGCACCTTCCCATCGTAGAGATGCGATTTCTGCGCCCCCGCGTGCGCCTGGCGTCGGTTTCCACGCCCGAATCGCTGGCCTGCGCGACGGACGCCCAGCCGCTGACCGCCAGCAACCGCTCGGGTGTGATGCGCACGAAGAACTGAACCAGCGGGCCGATCCCGAACGCGTACAGCACCGTGCCGACGCCGAGGGTTCCCCCGAGCAGCCAGCCGACGGTCAGCACGGTCGTCTCGATCCCCGTGCGAACCAACCGCACCGACAATCCGGTGCGCACGACGAGCCCGGTCATCAACCCGTCACGCGGACCGGGGCCCAGGCCGGCGCCGACATAGAGCACTGTGGCGATCGCGTTGAGCACCACCGCACCGACCATCATCGCGACCCGTAACGGCATCGACACCGGCGTCGACAGCACCGACAGGCCCGCATCGACGGTGATCGCGATGACGACGACGTTGGCGATGGTTCCGACACCGGGCCGGTTCCGCAGCGGAATCCAGGCCAGTAGCACGGCCACGCCGACCACAGCGGACGCGACGCCGATCGTCATTCCGGTGTGCCGGGCAAGGCCCTGGTGGAACACGTCCCACGGGTCAAGGCCCAGCCCGGCGCGGACCATCATCGCCATCGAGAAGCCGTAGCCGGTGAGCCCGACGAGCAGCGCCGCGCCGCGCAGGGCGCCTCGCCTCTGAGGCCTCACGAGGAATGCGGGAAGCGCATCCCGATCAGCTCCACTTCGCGGGCCATGCGCTCCGCGTCGCGGTCGGCGAAGTCGACGCAGCCCGCCGGCACCTGCCAGCTGAAGATCCTCGCGAGTTCCTTGCCCCACTTTGATATCCAATTCGTGCTCATGACTTCATAATCGGGCCAACTGGCTTGCTCATCAATAGCCAGTTCATGCATACTGGCCTGCAAATGACGATTGAATTGGCAGCACGCGCCCTCGATGTGGACCTCTTGGCCCGTGAATTGGGCAACTGGCGCACATCCAGTCGAAGTGGCCCGGCCTACCAGGGGTTGGCCGACGCGATCCGGCTGCTGATCGTCGACGGACGCGTTCCAGTCGGCGCTCGGCTGCCCAGCGAACGGGCGCTCGCCGACGCGCTGCGGGTGTCACGCACCACCGTCACGGCCGCCTATTCGCAACTGGGCGAGGACGGCTACCTGAACGCCCGACGAGGTGCGCGCAGCACCACCGCCCTGCCCGTCGCGCCGGCCGTCCGCGCCGAACCCGTGCCACCGACGGTGAGCCTGGCCGCCGCCGCACTGGCCGCCCCGGCGAGCGCGGTGATGGAGGCGTTCGCCGAGGCGACCGACGACGTGATGCCGTACCTGCACGAGCCCGGCCACGAGCTCGTCGGGGTGCCTGCGTTGCGGCAGGCGATTGCCGAAAGATACTGCGAACGTGGTCTTCCCACCGAACCCGACGAGGTCCTGGTGACCACGGGCGCGCTACATGCGATCGGCTTGATCCTCACGACGTACGTGCAGCCGGGCGACCGTGTCCTCGTCGAACAGCCGACGTATCACGGTGCGCTGTCGGCCATCACCACAGCCGGGGCACGTCCGGTGCCGGTGGCCATGACCGAGGCCGGTTGGGAGCTCGACGCCGTCCAGGCCGCCGTCCATCAACTGGCGCCGAACCTCGCGTACTTCATCCCCGACAACCAGAACCCCACCGGGTTGACCATGCCCACCGCCGACCGAAAACGGCTGGCGCGCATCATCGCTGAGACGCGCACCCGCACGATCATCGACGAGACGATCCTGGACATGTGGCTGGACGAGCCGATGCCGGCGCCGATGGCCGCCGAGATGACCACGCGCCGAGACCTGGTGCTGACGGTCGGCTCGATGTCGAAATCGTTCTGGGGCGGCCTGCGGGTCGGCTGGATACGGGCCGAACGCGCGACCATCGCGACGATCGCCGCGCTGCGGCCGGCCATCGACATGGGCACGCCGGTCCTCGAACAGTTCGCCGCCGCACGGCTTCTCGGCCGCCGCGACGAGATACTGCCTGAGCGCCGTGAGATCCTGCGCACACGACGGGCCCTGCTGCAGTCGCTGTTGAGTCGCCTAATGCCCGACTGGCAGCCCGGCCCCGGCGCCGGCGGCATGTCGTTGTGGGTGCGACTGCCCGCACCGATGAGCACCGCGTTGTCGGCGGCCGCATCCCGCCTGGGGCTAGACCTGCCTGCCGGTCCGCGGTTCGGCGTGGACGGCACCCTGGAACGTTTCGTGCGCGTGCCCTATGCGCTGCCCGAAGAGCAGCTCACCGAGGCGATCGAACTGCTGGCCCGCGCGTGGCACAGCATCACCGGGTCAGCGGCGCCGGAGCCGACCGCGGTGGTCGTCTAACCAGCGCGAGCTGGGCCCACACCGAAGGTAGGGGAACGCAAAGTCGCCCCGACACGCCGAGAAAAGGGTGCACTTTTGCGTCTGCTCGCGGAGAAAAAAGTCCCTAGTCGGGGATGTCGACGCGGCGCATCACACCGTCGCGCGCGTCGGCGGCCTCGATCTCCCCGCGCGTGATGCCCAGGATGAACAACACGGTATCCAGGTACGGGTGGCTGAGCGACGCATCGGCTACCTCCCGCAGCGCCGGTTTGGCGTTGAACGCCACACCCAGGCCCGCTGCGGTGAGCATGTCGATGTCGTTGGCGCCGTCGCCGACGGCCACCGTCTGCTCCATCGGCACCCCGGCCTGTTGCGCGAAGTCGCGTAGCGCCTTGGCTTTTCCGGGCCGGTCGATGATCTGTCCGACCACCCGACCGGTCAGCTTCCCGTCGACGATCTCCAGTTCGTTGGCCGCGACGAAGTCCATCTCCAACTCGTGGGCCAGCGGATCGATCACCTGCCGGAAGCCGCCGGAGACGATGCCACAGTGAAAACCCAAGCGCCGCAACGTCCGTATCGTGGTTCGCGCTCCCGGCGTCAGCTCGATCTGCTCCCCGACCTCCTCGAGCACCTCGGCGGGCAGGCCGGCCAGCGTCGCGACCCGCCTGTTCAATGACTCCGCGAAATCGAGGTCCCCGCGCATGGCCGCCTCGGTGATCTCGGCGACGGCAGCGTGTGCGCCGACCCGGTCGGCGAGCATCTCGATGACCTCACCCTGGATCAGCGTGGAGTCGACGTCAAAGACGATGAGCCGCTTGGCCCGTCGCGACAGGCTGTAATCCTCGAGTGCGATGTCGACGCCCTCGGCGACGGCGACGCGCGCCATCGCGGCCTGCAGTTGCGCGTAGGCACTGCCCGGTGGCACCGAGACCCGCAGCTCCAGTCCCGTCACCGGGTAGTCGGAGACCCCACGGATGAAATCGATGTTGACACCCAGCGCCGCCACTTCCCGGGCCACCACACCAAACGCCTCGGCGCTGATCGGGCGCCCCAACACGACGATGGTGTGGGTGGACGGCTCGCGCAGCACCGGCAGGTCGTCGCTACGCTCGATCGTGACGTCCAAGCCGAACTCGCGGATCGCCGACTGCACCTCCTCGCGCAGCGCGGCTCCGCCTGCGACATCATCCGGACCCGCGACCAGCACACCCAACGTGAGTCGGCCGCGAATGACGACCTGCTCGACATTGGCCAGCTCCACCTTGTGGCGCGACAGCACCTCGAATAGCGCCGAGGTCACACCCGGTTGATCGGGTCCGGTGACGGTGATCAACACCGACACCTTCGGCATGCTCACCCCCGGTAGTCCTGCGAACCCGTCAGGTGCGGACGTTCTCGTCCAGCCGCGTCACGTCGTCGTCGGATGGCCCGTGTGCGCGGCCGACATGGGCCTCGCCACGCATTCGATCCACCATGTGCGGATAGTGCAGCTCGAACGCCGGCCGCTCCGAACGGATACGGGGCAGCTCGGTGAAGTTGTGCCGCGGCGGCGGGCAACTGGTCGCCCATTCCAGCGAGTTGCCGTAACCCCAAGGATCGTCGACCGTGACGGGCTCGCCGTAGCGCCAGCTCTTGAACACGTTCCACGCGAACGGAATCGTCGAGACGCCAAGGATGAACGCGCCGATCGTGGAGACGACGTTGAGCGTGGTGAAGCCGTCGGACGGCAGGTAGTCCGCATAACGGCGCGGCATGCCCTCGTTACCGACCCAGTGCTGCACCAGGAAGGTGGTGTGGAAGCCGATGAACGTCAGCCAGAAGTGCAGCTTGCCGAGGCGCTCGTCGAGCAGTCGGCCCGTCATCTTCGGGAACCAGAAGTAGATACCCGCGTAGGTGGCGAACACGATCGTGCCGAAGAGCACGTAGTGGAAGTGCGCGACCACGAAGTAGGAGTCGGTGACGTGGAAGTCGATCGGCGGGCTGGCCAGCAGCACTCCCGACAGGCCGCCGAGCAGGAAGGTGACAAGGAAGCCCACCGAGAACAGCATCGGTGTTTCAAATGTCAACTGGCCCTTCCACATCGTGCCGATCCAGTTGAAGAACTTGATGCCGGTGGGCACCGCGATCAGGAAGGTCATGAAGCTAAAGAAAGGAAGAAGTACGGCACCCGTCGCGTACATGTGGTGCGCCCACACCGCCACCGACAGCGCGGCGATCGACAGCGTCGCGTAGATCAGCGTGGTGTAGCCGAAGATCGGCTTGCGACTGAATACGGGGAAAATCTCGCTCACGATGCCGAAGAACGGCAGCGCGATGATGTACACCTCGGGGTGGCCGAAGAACCAGAACAGGTGCTGCCACAACAACACACCGCCGTTGGCCGGGTCGTAGACGTGCGCGCCCAGCAGGCGGTCGGCGGCCAGCCCGAACAGGGCGGCGGTCAGCAGCGGGAAGGCCAGCAGCACCAGGATCGACGTCACCAGGATGTTCCAGGTGAAGATCGGCATCCGGAACATGGTCATGCCCGGTGCGCGCATGCAGACCACCGTGGTGATCATGTTGACGCCACCGAGGATGGTGCCCAGACCACCGACGCCCAGGCCCATGATCCACAGATTGCCGCCAACGCCGGGTGAGTGGATCGCGTCGGTCAGCGGCGAGTAGGCGGTCCAGCCGAAGTCGGCGGCGCCGCCCGGGGTGATGAAGCCTGCGAGCGCGATCGTCGCACCGAACAGGAACAGCCAGAAGGAGAAGGCATTCAACCGCGGGAAGGCCACGTCGGGCGCGCCGATCTGCAGCGGCAGCACCAGGTTGGCGAACCCGAACACGATCGGGGTCGCGTAAAAGAGCAGCATCACCGTGCCGTGCATGGTGAACAGCTGGTTGAACTGCTCGTTGGACAGGAACTGCAACCCGGGCATCGCCAGCTCGGTGCGCATGAACAGCGCCATCAGCCCGCCGATGAAGAAGAAGATGAAGCAGGCGACGCAGTACATGATGCCGATCAGCTTGTGATCGGTGGTGGTCACCAGCTTGTAGACCAGGTTGCCCTTGGGACCGAGCCGGGCCGGGAAGGGACGGCGAGCCTCGAGTTGTCCGATTGGGGGCGCTTCGGCTACCAACAGGTCCTCCAAACATCCAGTCGGGTCATCCCGGCGGGTCTTCGTGTACGAATCCTATCTCCCAGTGCACCCGGAAGTCGTGGTGGTCCTACAAACCGTCGTAAATGGATCGCGACGCCGGCTGACCGACCTGGAGCTGCCCGGATGTTAACGTCGGCGACGTGCTGATCAGCGGACCGCGCGCGGGCCTGCTGGCCTCGTCGGCGGCGATCGCGGCGGCGCTGGCGATCACCGTCGTCGGCGGCTGCGGATCACTGGGTGGGGAAGAACCGCCCGACCCGGGCCGGCAATCCCCAGTCACCAGCACCACGAAGATCGCCAGCGCGGGCGTGCTCGGCAATCAGCGCAGGCCAGACGAATCCTGTGCACCCGAACCCACGCCCGTCGATCCCGCGCCGGACCGTCTGGTCCGTCATGCCGCAGGCGAAACCGAGGTTCGGGAGGACCCGCAGCGCATCGTGGTGCTCTCCGGTGACCAGCTCGACACGCTCTGCGCACTGGGTCTGCAGTCGCGTGTGGTGGCCGCCGCGCTGGCCGACGGATCGGACAGTCAACCGTCGTATTTGGGCAAGGTCATCCACGACGTGCCGGGGGTGGGTACGCGCAGCGCGCCCGACATCGAAGCCATCAAGGCCGCCAACCCCGCTCTGATCCTGGGCTCCGAAGCCCTCACGCCCGATGACTTCGGCGAGCTCTCCGCGATCGCACCGACGGTGTTCACCGGCCCGCCGGGCGCTGCCTGGCAGGACAACATGCGCACGGTCGGCGCGGCGACCGGACGCCTCGACGCGGCGAACGCGGCGATCGACGGCTTCGAGCGTGCCGCCGACAAGATCGGCGCCGACAATGACGCCACCCATTTCCAGGCATCGGTCGTGCAGTTCGCCGACACCACCATGCGGGTCTACGGCCCCGACACTTTCCCGGGCAGCGTCCTGGCCGCCGTCGGCGTCGATCGTCCTGCGGCACAACGGTTTACTGACAAACCGTACGTCGAGATCGGCATCACTGACACCGATCTGGGGAACTCGCCCGACTTGTCGGCGGCCGACGGCGACATCGTCTACATCTCGTTCGACTCCCCCGCCGCCAAGGACCGTGCGCCGGCCGTGCTCGAAAGCGACGCCTGGAGGAAGCTGTCCGCCAATCGCGACAACCGGGTCTTCGCCGTCAACAACGAGGTGTGGCAGACCGGTGAAGGCGTCGTCGCCGCCCGCGGCATACTGGCCGACCTCGAGTGGATCAACGCCCCGATCAACTAGCCTGACGCAGATGTTCCACGTCCTGAAATCGACGTACCTGCAACCGCCCGACGTCGTCGAGCAGACCCGCCCCGCACATCTCGAGTTCCTCGAGGAGGAGATCGCTGCGGGTCGCCTGGTGCTGGCCGGCCGTCAGGAGGACGGATCGGGCGGCGTACTGGTGACCGGAGACATGACCGCCGAGGAGACGCAGGACATCGTCGACCGCGACCCGTACACGGCCGCCGGTGCGGCGAGTTACGAACGCCTGTCGTTCAACGCCGCCTTCCGCGCACCCGGGCTTTAGGAGCCATCTCACAGCCCGACGGAGGAATGACGATGGCCTCCTTCGCCGTTGGCTCTATGTAGACCGCACTGTCGCGGCGCATTCCGCTTGTGATTACCCGAGGTAGAAGGCCGTCATGACCACCACTGTTTCTGCATATGCCGCCACGTCGGCGACCGCACCGCTGACCGAGACCACCATCACCCGCCGCGAGGTCGGACCGCACGATGTCGCGTTCGACATCCACTTCGCGGGCATCTGCCATTCCGACCTCCACACGGTCAGGGGCGAATGGGGCGAGGTCGAGTACCCGATGGTGCCCGGGCACGAGATCGCAGGCATCGTCACCGCGGTCGGTTCTGAGGTCACCAAGTACCAGGTGGGCGATCGCGTCGGCGTGGGCTGCTTCGTGGATTCCTGTCGCGAGTGCGCCCAGTGCCGGGCAGGCGAGGAGCAGTACTGCACCAATCCGGGAATGGTCGGCACCTACAACGGCGTGGGCCGCGACGGCCAGCCGACCCAGGGGGGCTACAGCGGCGCGATCGTCGTCGACGAGAACTACGTGTTGCGCATCCCCGATCGTCTGCCGTTGGACGCCGCGGCACCGCTGCTATGCGCGGGCATCACGTTGTATTCGCCTCTGCGCCACTGGAATGCGGGCCCGGGCAAACGGGTGGCGGTCGTCGGCCTGGGCGGACTGGGCCACATGGGGGTCAAGCTGGCGCACGCGATGGGTGCGACGGTGACGGTGCTGAGCCAGTCGTTGAAGAAGATGGAGGACGGCCTTCGGCTGGGCGCCGACGAGTACTACGCGACCTCAGATCCGGCGACGTTCGAGAAGCTGGCCGGTTCGTTCGATCTCATTCTCAACACCGTTTCGGCCACCCTCGACCTGAACGACTATCTCGGCCTGTTGACGCTCGATGGCACGCTGGTCGAGCTGGGCATGCCCGACCAGCCCATGACGGTCCCGGCCCCCGCCCTCATCTTCGGACGGCGCCGCCTGGCCGGCTCGTTGATCGGTGGCATCGCCGAAACGCAGGAGATGCTGGACTTCTGCGCCGAGCATGACGTGCGTCCCGAAATCGAGGTCATCGCACCGGATTACATCAACGAGGCCTACGAGCGGATGCTGGCGAGCGACGTGCGCTATCGCTTCGTGATCGATACGCAGTCGCTGCGGGCCTAGTCGGCGGCGTCGCCGATTCCGGCCAGTGGCCAGCCCGCCGCGGCCAGCTTGGCGGCGACGCGCTTGACGTTCTCGGGGCCGGCGTCATGATGGGTGACATCCGAGATGAACGTGGCGATCTCGTCGTCGTCGATCGAACCGTCGGCAATGGCGGTCGATCCATCGGCGGTGAGGTTTTTCACGACTTCCTTGACCTGGTCCTCGGTCAGCGGGGTGGCGCGCAACAGCGCCAGCAGCGGCACCCGGTCGGGCCCGGGGACACCGTCTGGGTATCCGGCACGAAGCCAGTTGAGGATCGAACCCAGCAGCGAAGTGGTGGTCACGACCAAAGTGTCGTGGCTAGGCGACGGCAATGCCACCACCGGATCGACAGTTCGGCCGTCATTCACCCCGCGTTCATCAGCCCGACAGCCGAGTAGGGTGCCTGCCCGTGAAGGAGGCCACATGACCACTGCATCAGCGCCTGACGGCACGGCCGTGCGGGTCGCATTGTGGCGCGCCCTGCACGTCGAGGTCGATCCGCCACCGCACGTACTCGACGACACCGTGGGCCTGCGGCTGGCAGATCCCGATCCGGACTGGCGGGCCCGCGGCGACATGGATCCCGACGGCACCCGCGCGTTTCGTGCGTCAATCGTGGCGCGCGCCCGCTTCCTCGACGATCTCGTGCGTGAACTGGCCGCCGGCGGAGTCGGGCAGTACGTCATTCTCGGCGCCGGGCTGGATTCATTCGCACAGCGCCATTCCGATTCGGCCCTTCAGATCTACGAGGTCGACCAGCCTGGCACCCAGGAGTGGAAGCGCCGCAGGCTCACCGAGGAGGGCTATCCGCTGCCGGAGAGTCTGCATTTCGTCCCCGTCGACTTCGAGAGCGGCCAGTCATGGCCGGAAGCGTTGGCAGCCAACGGTTTCAACACCTCACGCGCCGCGGTGGTCTCGTCGACCGGGGTCAGCATGTACCTGACTCGAGAGGCGACGGAGGCCACGCTGCGCCAGGTTGCGGGGCTGGCGCCGGGATCGGTGTTGGCGATGACCTTCATGCTGCCGCTGGATCTGGTCGACGCGGCCGAACGACCCATGCAGGAATACGTCGAGCAGCAGGCGGCGACCTCCGGGACACCGTTCATCAGCCATTACTCCCCCGACGCGATGGCTGACATGTGTCGCGCCGCCGGCTTCTCGTCGGTGCGCCACGTCAGTCCGGACGTCCTGGCCGACCGTTACTTCGCGGAACGCACCGACGGTTTGCGGCCACCCACCGCCGAACACCTGGTCGTCGCGACGGTCTGACCACTCAGAACTGGCTGCCTTCCAACCACGAGGCGAGGCAGGCGAGTGCGGGCGCCGACTACCTGCAGTCGACGCCCGCATCGCTTGCTCGACGAGCCCTAAACCTCAGCTTCGACGTTTAGGTGGTGCCATTGGTGTCGCTCCCACCAGGGTCGCCGGCCCCACCATCGGTCGCCGCCAAGACTGCCGCCCGGGCCGGCTGTGCCGCCCGTGCCGCCGGTGGCGGTGCCGGGGCCGGCGTTGGTGGTGGCGTTGCCGCCATTGCCGCCTTTGCCGCCGTCAGCGAAGAGTCCGCCGGTACCACCGCCGCCGCCGGTGCCGCCCTTGGTGACTGTTCCACCGCCATTGGTGGTCGCATTGCCGCCGGCGCCGGCGTCGCCGCCTCTGCCGAGGACTCCGCCGCTACCACCGACGCCGCCGGTTCCGCCCGGGAAGGTTCCGGTCCCGGTGCCGATGACCGTGTCGTCCAGGCACGGCGAGTCAACACAACTCGACGCGTTGCCGCCGGCGCCGCCAGTGGCGCCATCAGAGAAGGCTCCGCTGGAACCGCCCCTGCCGCCTTGGCCGCCGGTGGCGTCACCGGACCCGTTACCCTCCACGACCCCGCTGCCGCCGTCGCCGCCGACGCCGCCGGTGCCGAGCACCGCACTGCCGCCGTCGCCGCCTAGGCCGCCCTCGGCGGTTCCCGTAGTGGTGTAGCCGAAGCCGCCGCCGCCGCCGACGCCGCCGTCGCCGAGGGTCGCGTCCTGGCCGAGGCCGCCGTCGCCGCCGCTCGCCCGTCCCCGCGATTGCACTCCCGTAGCCGCCGTCGCCGCCGCCGCCGCCGTCGCCAAAGATCAAGCCGCCTCTGCCGCCGTTACCGCCGTTACCGCCGATGCCGAATGTCTCTGTGTCAGCTCCGTCGAAGGAGTCGGCGGCGCCACCTCCGTTCGCGTCACCGCCGTTACCGATCAGCACGGCGTTGCCGCCGTCGCCGCCTTCGCCGCCGAAGGCGGACCCCAGGACGGTAGACGCATAGCCGCCCTCGCCACCGGTGCCGCCGTCGCCAAAGATCAAACCGCCTCTGCCGCCGTTACCGCCCTCGGCCGCGGTGGCGTCAGCCACCGTGCCCGTTAGGTTTTCGTCCGAGCCACCAATGCCGCCGGGACCGCCGTTACCGAACAGGACCCGGCGTTGCCGCCGTTGCCGCCTCTGGTCGCCGCGATAACCACGCCTTCGGTCGAATAGTCGGCGTCTAGGCCGGCGCCGCCATCGCCGCCGCTACCCCAGAAGAAACCGGCGTTGCCGCCGTTGCCGCCGAAGGCGCCGTCGCCGCCGGAGCCCCCAAAGAGCCCGCCGTTGCCACCCCGGCAGTCGACGGTGCAGAGCGGGGAGATTTCGAGGGCGGAGAGGCCGTCGCCGATCAGCCAACCACCCGAACCGATGGCGCCGAAAAAGATCGCGGAGGTCTCGACGCCGAGGGACGCGCCCAGCGCTGCGGAATCGCAGCCCGGAGTATCCGGTACGCATTCGCCCTCGGTGTTTGCCAGGTTTACCTCCGCGGTAGTCGGCGCCGGCTTGTCCGGAGGAACTGTGAGCAGGACGCCGAGCCCCACCATCGCCGTCCCGGTGACTCCGGCCGCTAAGTATTGGCATACCGACATGGCCGACGCCGTTTTGCGTTGTTTGGACACGATTTGGACCCCCTCGGTAGAGGCCTGTCTGGGAAAGGCAGGTCTTGTTTATGTCCTGATAGCGAAAGAACGACTTCAAACTTATGGTTTTGCTGAACGGCTTGTCAATCATTTTGCAGGCTGTTTTGCAGCTTATTTTTTCGCCGACGACAAATTTTCGTTGAACAATGAACTCAAAGACTCGCCGATGCGGCCAGAAGTCGAGCCCGGTCGTCGCCCAAACGCGACGAACGATCCCCAAAGACGGCTTACTGGGAACATGCACACAGGCATGGTGGAGTCGGGAATGTGCAGGTAGGTATGGAGGAATTGAATGCGGCGTGTCGGTTTACATCAAGTGAAGTATTGACGACCTCTTGTCGGCAATCCGCCGTCGCGCCCGATGCGAAGCGCGGTCGAAAAGCTTGTGAAATCGAACAAAGCCAGCGTAGTCAGCAAACTCATACCGTAAAGATTGGCAGCACATAATTTGTTTGCTAAGATTGCGAGAAACTGAATACAGGCGCAGATGCTTTCGGTCGCTAGCAACTCGCTTACTGGTGCTTTGCATACGTTTGTTATTGGTTTGCACACGTTGCAGCGCGTTGTAGCAAAGCTCAATGGGCGCGGGCGCGACAGTTGGCACACACAACGTGCGTGTTTTGGACGACCTGAGAATTCGCTGAGGACACCGGATGGCATGGCTTGGGGTGAAGCCATCGGATACGGGTCTAGAAGTCCCAGTCCTCGGTGTTGACAGCCTTGGGTGTATTCAAAACTGGCAATTCAGGAGGGGTGGGGAGCGTTGGCCTGTGGCGACGATGGGTCAAAGCTACCTGCGAGACTTGCAGCGCTGCTATTCGTGGCCGACCCGACTGTTGTTCGAGATCCTGTCCGACATCACGCCGCTGCGACGATCGGCAGAAGCGTGCGCCACCACTTCGACCACCCAGGGC
>CAVRMG010000034.1:0-163465 GCA_963721495.1 uncultured Actinomycetota bacterium
CCCCCAGACGATGGGCGTGCACGGTGTGGAAGGGCTGAAAGTCGTTGATGCGTCGGTGATGCCGTATGTGACCAATGGCAACATCTACGCTCCGGTGATGATGGTCGCCGAAAAAGCGGCAGACCTGATTCTCGGCAACACGCCGCTGGCGCCCGCGACGGTGCCGTTCTACCGGCACCAGCCCAATCAGCAGGCCAGCGACCAGGAACCGGCTGGCCGTAGCTGATCCCGCAGCCTCAGCTGCCGCGGGCGATCCACTCCTCGAGGTGCGGTGCCTCGGTGCCGATCGTGGTGTCGTCGCCGTGCCCGGTGTGCACCCGCGTGTCCTCAGGCAATGTGAACAACCGATCGCGGATCGAGCCCACGATCGTGGGGAAGTCCGAAAACGACCGTCCAGTGGCGCCGGGGCCGCCGCTGAACAACGTGTCGCCGGAGAACAGCACCCCGGCCTCGGGCACGTACAGGCAGCACGACCCCGGTGAATGCCCTGGGGTGCGAATGACCTCGATCTCCGTGCCCGCCACGCCGATTCGCTGCCCGTCGTCCAGCCGCCAGTACGGTTCTTCGGGATGGGTCATCTTCCACAGCACATCGTCGCCGGGATGAAGCAACACCGGGCAGTCCAACCGCTCGGCAAGCTCCGGGGCAACGGTCACATGATCGTTGTGGCCGTGAGTACAGACGACGGCGGTCACATTCCGGCCGGCGACTGCGTCGACGATCGGCTGAGCCCGGTGTGCCGCGTCGACGATCACCACCTCGCTGTCGTCGCCGACGAGCCAGATGTTGTTGTCGACTTCCCACGTACCGCCGTCCAGCGCGAAAGTTCCTGTGGTGACCACGTTCTCGATGCATAGGCTCACAGCACGACCACCGAACGCAGCACCTCGCCGCGATGCATGGTTTCGAACGCCTCCTCGACCTGGTCGAGCTTGATGCGCTCGCTGACGAACTTGTCCAGCGGCAGGCGGCCCTGCTCGTACAGGTCGACGAGCGCCGGGAAGTCACGCTCGGGCAGGCAGTCGCCGTACCACGACGACTTCAGTGCGCCGCCGCGCGAGAAGAAGTCGATGAGCGGCATCTCCAGCGTCATGTCGGGAGTCGGCACGCCGACCAGGACCACCGTGCCCGCGAGGTCGCGGGCATAGAAGGCCTGCTTCCACGTTTCCGGGCGGCCGACCGCGTCGATGACCACGTCAGCGCCGAAGCCGCCGGTCAGTTCCTGCACCGCCGCCACCGCGTCCAGCTTCGACGCGTCGATCGTGTGGGTGGCGCCCAATTCCACTGCCATCTGCAGCTTCTTCGGGTCGCGGTCGATGGCGATGATCGGCGAAGCGCCCGCCAGCCTAGCGCCCGCGATGGCGGCGTCGCCCACTCCACCGCAGCCGATCACCGCGACAGAGTCGCCACGCGAAACATTGCCGGTGTTGACCGCCGCGCCAAGACCGGCCATCACACCGCAGCCGAGCAGGCCTACGACGGCGGGGTCGGCGTTCGGGTCGACCTTGGTGCATTGCCCTTCGTGCACAAGGGTTTTCTCTGCAAACGCACCGATGCCGAGTGCTGGGGTCAACTCAGTGCCGTCGGTCAGCGTCATCGGCTGGCTGGCATTGAAGGTGTCGAAGCAGTACCACGGCCGGCCGCGACGGCATGCCCGGCAGTTTCCGCACACCGCTCGCCAGTTCAGCACGACGAAGTCGCCGACCTCGACGTGGGTGACCGCGCTTCCTGCCGCCTCGACAATGCCCGCCGCCTCGTGACCGAGCAAAAACGGGAACTCGTCGTTGATCCCACCGTCACGGTAGGTCAGGTCGGTGTGGCACACCCCGCATGCCTGAATACGCACGACCACATCGTTCGGGCCGGGATCCGGGATGGTGATGTCGACGAGTTCGACGGGGGCACGCTTGCTGCGGGCGATGACACCCTGTACCTGCTGTGGCATGACAAAGTCCTCTCTGATCTGGTCGTACGCGATTCTTGAAAGCTGATGTACGAGCGGGTTACAGCGCCAGGCACAACCGGTACGCGTCGAACACCGCCGCGTGTATGTTTCGGCTGGCCACGGCATCGCCGATGCGGAACAACTGATAGCGGCCGGCCGGATTGCGCTGCACTTCCTGTGCACGCAGGTCGAGCAGCGCCTGTTGGTCAACCTCACCGAGATTCGACGATCCCGCCACCAACGAGAAGTACAGCTCGTCCGACGGCAGAGTGCCGTGCTCGACCACGACCTGATCGACAATGCGTTGCCGAGTGACGTGTGCGTATTCGTTGTACAGGTCGGCTTCCAGCCGGCCGTCCTTGCGGCGCACCGCGGTCAGCCGCTCGTTGAGCGTGACCCGCACATCATGTTCGGCGAACACCTTGAAGTAGCCCGGGTAGTTGACCCCGCCGACGTCGGGAGCCAAAATCCGCTCCGGCGTGACGAATTCGATGTTCGCGCCTGCCCGGGCCAGTACCTCTGCAGCGTCGAGGCCCGGGTGCTGACCGTTGTCGTCGAACAGAAGCACATCGCCCTTCGTACGGAACGAGCCGCTCAGCACATCCCAGCCGTCGGAAACCAGTTGCGCTCCCTCGGTGAGGAATTCAGTGTTCGGAACGCCGCCGGTGGCGATCACCACGAGGTCGGGCTCCTCAGCGAGCACATCGTCGGCCTCGGCGTAGGTGTTGAACCGGATGTCGACGTCGAAGTGCTTGCACTCGGCCAGTCGCCAGTCGATGATCCCGATCAGGTCCCGTCGGCGCGGCGACGAGGAAGCGAGCCGGATCTGGCCGCCCGCAGCATCGCTGGCCTCCAGCACGACCACTTGATGCCCCCGCAGCCCGAGCACCCGGGCCGCCTCGAGCCCGGCGGGGCCCGCGCCGACGACGACCGCCTTGCGCGGCGCGCCAGTGGTCGCAGGTACGCGGTGTGGCAACCGATCTTCGCGACCCGTCGCCGGGTTGTGGATGCACTTGGCGTCGCGGGCCTGGTAGATCTCGTCAAGGCAGAGGCTGGCGCCCACGCAGGGCCGGATTCGGTCCTCTTCTCCCGCTTGGATTTTCGCGACGATGTGCGGATCAGCGATGTGCGCACGGGTCATTCCGACCAGGTCGAGCAGTCCATCGCGGATCGCGTGGCGGGCAGTGGCCACGTCGTTGATCCGGGAGGCGTGCATCACCGGCACGCCCACTTCCCGTTTGATGGCGCCTGCGAACTCCAGATGCGGCGCAACGGGCGTGCCCATCGGCGGGATCACCCGCGACAGCGCTTCGTCGCTGCCCATATAACCCCGGATGATGCTGATGAAGTCGATGCCCTCTGCGACGACCTGGTGCGCGATCGCGAGCGCCTCCTCGCGGCCCAACCCGCCCGGCATCTCCTCGTCGAAGGACATCCGGATGCCGACGGCGAAGTCGGCGCCGGCCGCCTCGCGCACCGCGCGAATCACGCGCAGCGGGAAGCGCATCCGGTCCTCGAGGCTGCCGCCGAACTCGTCGTCGCGGTGGTTGGTCAACGGCGACCAGAACGCGTCGAGCAGGTGGGTGTAGGCCTCGATCTCGACACCGTCCAGACCGGCTTCACGGCACCGGGCGGTCGCGTCGGCATACGCCCGCACGATGCGGTCCATATCCCATTGCTCGGCGACCTTCGGGAAGGCGCGGTGCGCCGGCTCGCGTAGCGCCGACGGATACACCACCGGCAGCCAGTCACCGTCGTAATTGCTCGTGCGGCGGCCCAGGTGAGTGATTTGGCACATCACCGCCGAACCGTGTTCGTGAACGCCGTACGCCAACTCGCGCAACCACGGCACGATTTCGTCCTTGTAGACGTGCAGGTTGCCGAAGGCGGCCGGGCTGTCCGGCGCAACGACGGCGGATCCGCCCATCATTGTCAGGCCGATGCCGCCCTTGGCCTTTTCCTCGTGGTAGAGCCGGTAGCGCGCTTTCGGCATCCCGTCTTCGGTGTAGGACGGCTCATGCGAGGTGCTGACCACCCGGTTGCGCAGCGTGAGGTTCTTCAGCTCGAATGGCTGCAGCAACGGGTCGATGAGCTGGCGATTCATAGCGTGTACTCCTCGGCTGCGTCGAGTAACCAATCGGCGAGGTACCGGGCGAATGACGAGCGGACCAGGATGCGGTACTCGGCACCGCTGCCGTCGACCGCCAACAGGATGATGCCGGCCTGGCCTAGGGTCGTTTCCGCGGCGGTGCCCTCGCCGAATGTCCGTGGATGCAGATCGAGTGGGGTTCCCTTGGCCAACACGTCGCGGCTGCAGGAACCACTCAGCCTGAGTGTGGTGCGCTGCCCCGACACGTCGACCGCGGCGCCGCCGTGCGGACCGACGGCCTCGCGCACCCGCGCTTCCAGCTCGGGCCCGGCCAGTGTGGTGCCGGTCACCAGCCACTCGTCGGGTCCCAGCCAGATCACCGTGGTATCACCGATGTTCGCGTATGTGGATGCCGTCGTCGGCAACTCGACACCGAGCAGCTCGGCGGCCGCCTGCGCACCAGGCCCCGCCGCATCGACGCGCACGTCGACCATCGTGACGAAGGGTTCCTCAACCATCGCAACCGAATTCGACAGCCGTGCGAAATGCTCGGCCCACGGCCGCAGCGGGCTCGTGCGTTCCAGCGTGTCAGCCATCGCGGCGCGCTCCTTCCGGGTCGACCAGTACCGAGCCAGTCACTTCCACCGGGACAAGGGCCCCGTCGACGGGCACATGCAGGGTTTCCCCGATCCGGGACTTGCCCCCCTTCACCAACGCCAGCGCGAAGGTGCGGCCGAGCTCGGCGCTGCGGTAGCTCGACGTGACGTGGCCCAGCATCGGAACCGGCGGAGGCGGAAGCGCCTCGTCCTCGTAGAACTCGACGATCTGCGAACCCTCCGGCAGTCGCGTCACCCGGTCGACCGGCAACAGCCCGACAAGCTGCTTACGGAATGGATTCTGGTTCTCGACGCGACTGAACGAGCGCTTGCCGATGAAGTCGGGCTTCTTCTTCGACACCGCCCACGCCATGCCGAGATCGTGCGGCGAGACCGTGCCGTCGGTGTCCTGACCGATGATCGGGTACCCCTTCTCCGCGCGCAGCACGTGCATCGTCTCCGTGCCGTATGGGGTGATGCCGTAGGGGCGGCCCGCGTCGAGCAGCCGCTCCCACACCGCCGGTGCATGCCACGCGTTCACGTTCACCTCGTAGGCGAGCTCACCGGAGAAGCTGACGCGCGCAACGCGAACGGGAACGCCGTCGAGCCCGGTGTCGCGCCATGTCATGAACGGAAACGCCTCATTCGACACGTCGAGATCGCCGAACACCGCCCCGATGACGTCGCGGGATCGGGGCCCGACGACCGGGAACGTCGCCCAGTGGTCGGTCACCGACGTGAGCGCGACCTGCAGGTGGGGCCACTCGGTTTGCAGCCACTCCTCCATCCACTCGAGGATCTTCGCCGCGCCGCCGGTGGTGGTGTACACCAGGAAGCGATCCTCGGCCACGCGCAGCACGGTGCCGTCGTCGATCACCATTCCGTCGACGCCGCACATCACGCCGTACCGGATCGAGTCGACCTTCAGGCTGCTCATCAGGTTCGTGTAGATCCGGTCGAGCAGCTCGGCCGCGTCGCGGCCCTGGACGTCGATCTTGCCGAGCGTCGAGCCGTCGAGGATGCCGACACCGCGACGCGCCGAAGCACATTCGCGCAGCACCGCGGCGTCCATATCCTCACCGGGATGGGGGTAGTGACGTGGCCGCTTCCACTGCCCGACGTCCTCAAACACCGCGCCCTGCGCGACGTGCCAGTCGTGCAGAGCCGTGGTCCGAACGGGATCGAACAGAGCGCCACGGTCACGCCCGGCCAGCGCGGCGAACGCGACAGGCGTATAGGGCGGCCGGAATGTGGTGGTGCCCAAGGCTTCGATCGGCAGACCGAGCAGTTCGGCGGTGATGCCGGAGGCGATCACTCCTGACGTCTTGCCCTGGTCGTGTGCTGTCCCGATCGTCGTGTAGCGCTTGATGTGTTCGACCGACCGCATGCCCGCGCCGACCGCGCGCGCGACGTCTGCGACCGTGGCGTCGCGCTGCACGTCGACGAACTGGCGTTCTTCGCGGCCAGGCACCCGCCACAGCACCAGACCCGGAGTGGCCTCGTCGAGCGGGACGTCTGGCAGCGGCGTCGAATCACTGGTCGGTAGCTGCAACGCCGCTTTCACGGAGTCGCGACCTTCGCGCAGACAACCCGCCAGGCCCATCACACCGTTGGCCGAACCCGCCACACTCGCCCCGGCGAGGTGCTCGCCGGGAACGAAACCGCCGAGCGCCGCGTCATACCGCAACGCGCCGCGGGCCTGACTGAACAGGTGCACGGCCGGATTCCAGCCGCCGCTGACCAGCAACGTGTCACACGAAAGCGGTTCGGCCGCACCGGCCTTCACCCCGTCGAAGTCACCGACCAGGGCCTCCACGACACGGTCATCACCTCGGGTACCGGTGACCACCGCGCCGGCACGCAACACAATGCCGCGTCGCTCGCACTCGCGCCGCAGGCGCTCGGCCACCTCTGTGCGGGCGTCGACGATCGCCTCGATGCGCACGCCCGCGTCGGCCAGGTCGAAGGCCGCCGAGTAGGCGCTGTCGTTGGTGGTGAAAACCACCGCGGCGCGCCCGACCAATACGCCGTAGCGGTGCAGGAACGTCCTTGCGCTGTGCGCCAACATGATTCCGGGCAGGTCGTTGTCGGCGAACACGATGGGCCGCTCGTGAGCACCAGTCGCGATGAGCACGTGGCCGGCGCGAATCCGCCACACCCGCTGCCGAGACAATCCGGCAGGGGCCGTGATGCCGAGGTGGTCGGTGCGTCGCTCGAGGGCGAGCACGAATCCGTCATCGTAGTGCCCGAACGCGGTAGTGCGCTGCAGGTGTCGCACCTCGGGGTAGGTCGCGAGCTCGTCGACGACAGCGCGCACCCATTCGGTCGCGGCGGCCCCGGCGATATGGTCGTTGCCACCGAGTAGCGAACCACCCGCTTCGGACTGCTCGTCCAGCAACACCACCCGCGCGCCGGACCGCGCTGCGGTCAGAGCGGCGATCAGGCCCGCGGGGCCGGCACCGACGACCAGCAGGTCGGCATGCGCATGCATCGCGTCGTAGCGTGCGGAGTCGGCGATATCGGCCAGCCGGCCCTGACCGGGAAGACCGCGGGCAGCCAGGCCGTCGTGCAGTTCGACCGTCGACGCCAGCAGCATCGGCTCCGGGAACGGCGCCTCGATCTGTACCAGTCCGCCGGTGTCTTCGGCCCATGCGGCCGAAATGCCGCGCGGGCGACCGAGTTTGACGCTCATCGCGATCTTGTGTACGCCGTGCGCCAGCAGCGCCGACGCCAGCGTGTCGCCGCGGTGGCCGGTGTACGTGCGGCCGTTGAAGGTGAATTCGTACCGGGTGCCGCGGTCGATGCGGCCACCGGTGGCGGTGCGATACGGCGCGGTCACGACGTCACCGGTGGCTGCTCGCCCATGCGGTAGACGCCCTGGAAGCGGTAGGTCGCGGTGTCGCGCACGGCATTGAACCAGCGACGGCATCCGGCGCTGTGCACCCAGCGCTCGGCGAACATGCCTTTGGTGTTTGCGCGGTAGAACACGTAGTGCGCCCACTGCTCGTCCGTGAGCGCGAACGGGTCATCGGGATACGCGACGTGTGCTTGGCCACCGTAATGGAACTCGGTCTCTTCCCGAGGCCCACACCACGGACATTGGATGAGTTGCATTGTTGTCCCAGCCTTTCGAAGTTTCAGTGCGCTACTGCGGCGGCGCCGTGTTCGTCGACCAGCGCGCCGGTGACGAAGCGGTCGAGACTGAACGGAGCCACATAGTGGTGCGGCTCGTCGTTCGCGATGGTGTCGGCCAGACACCAGCCGATGCCCGGCGTGGCCTTGAATCCGCCTGTCCCCCAGCCACAGTTGAGGTACAGGTTGCGATACGGCGTGCGGCCGATGATCGGCGAGGCGTCGGGTGAAACGTCGACGATCCCGCCCCAGCTCCGCAGCAGATGCGCACGGGCGAAGATCGGGAACAGCTCGACGGCCGCCGCCATCTGCCGCTCGATGATGTGGAAGGCGCCGCGCTGACCGTAGCCGTTGTAGGAGTCGACGCCGGCGCCCATCACCAGCTCACCTTTGTGCGCCTGCGACACATAGACGTGCACGGCGTTGGACATCACGATCGTCGGGTGCACGGGCTCGAGAAGTTCGGAGACCAACGCCTGCAGCGGATGGCTCTGCAGCGGCACCCGGAAGCCCAGCATGTCGGTGAGCACCGAGGTGTGCCCGGCCGCACACATCGCGACCTGTCCTGCCGCGATGTCGCCGAGCGTGGTCCGGACACCGGTCACGCGGTCACCCTCCGTGACGAACCCCGTCACCTCGCAACCCTGCAGCAGATCCACGCCCGCCGCATCGGCCCGGCGTGCGAAACCCCAAGCGACGTAATCGTGTTTGGCGATTCCGGCGCGCGGTTGGTAGGTGGCGCCGAGCACCGGGTAGCGCAGATCGGCCGAGATGTTGACGATCGGGCAGAGCTTCTTGACCTCGTCGGGCTCCAGCCACTCGGCGTCAACGCCGTTGAGCACGTTGGCTTCCACGCGGCGCACGCTGTCGCGGACATCCTGCAGGCTGTGCGCGAGGTTGAGCACGCCGCGCTGGCTGAACAGGATCGGGTAACCGAGGTCGTCTTCCAGCCCCTCCCACAGCTTCAGCGCGTGCTCGTAGATCTGGGTGCTCTCGTCCCACAGATAGTTCGACCGGATCAGCGTGGTGTTGCGGGCCATGTTGCCGCCGGCGAGCCAGCCCTTCTCGAGCACCGCGACGTTGGTGATGCCGTGGTTTTTCACCAGGTAGTGGGCGGTCGCCAGACCGTGGCCCCCGCCACCGATGATGACGACGTCGTAGGACCGCTTCGGCTCGGGATTGCGCCAGAGGAAGTCGGGATGATCGGGCAGGTGCGCGCCCGGCGCCTGTGGACTCACGCGGCTCTCCATCGAACAGTCGTTTTGTGACTGATATATCAGTTGTTGTCCACCGTATGGTAGGTTGACATCCGCGGTCAAGAGTCAATTCGAACGGGAGACGACGATGAGCGTGGAGCTGGCCGAGACCGGCGACGGGCCTACCCCGTCCAACGCCGACCTCGCGTATCAGATCATTCGCGAACGGCTCATCATGCTCGACATTCGCCCCAGCGAGCCGATCAACGACGAGAATCTGGCCCGCCAACTCGGCTTCGGCCGAACCCCCGTTCGCGAGGCACTCAAGCGACTAGAACGGGACCGGCTTGTCATCGCCTACCCACGCCGGGGCACGTTCGCCACGACCGTCGACATCACCGACCTGGCACACATCCAGGAGATCCGTCGACAACTCGAACCGGTGGTCGCCGCCCGTGCCGCACGTACGGCGCCGCTGGAAACCCGGAGGCAGTTGTCCGCACTCGCCGACGAGATCGCCCGACTCGACCCGAATGACGACCCGCGGACCCTGTTGCGGTTCGACGTGCGGGTGCACACCGCGATCTACAAGGCGTCGGGCAATCCGTACCTCGAGGACGTATTGGTCTGCCAGGACGCGCACGCCACCCGCATCTGGTGTCTGTTCCTCGACCGGCTGTCCAACGTCGCCGAACACGTCGTCGAACACGTCGCGCTGCTGCGGGCGATCATCGACGGCGACGAGGACTTGGCGGCCAAGCTGGCGTCCGAACACGTCATCGGGTTCGAACAGGCTGTGCGCGCGGTTCTTTGAGTTCCGCGGCTTGCGCGCCGAAGTCCGGCCCCGTCAACGAGATCCTCTAGATCGGCCCGGATCGACTCTGCCAAAGTTGGATAGCCGCTTCCATCGACGTGGTCGCCCGCGGGCGTTGTTTCACTGGCGAATCGGTGCTCGTCCCCGAAGTGGAGATCGGAAAGGTGGATTATCCGCAGCGACCGGCCACCTCGGCCCGGTCCTTCATGCTCCGCCACTCCCGAAATGCTAGCCCGTCAACGTCGAGCGACCACTTAAGATGCCCGCGTTGTGTCGTGTTGTAAAGCTTGATTATTGAGTACCCCAGGGGATTATCCCCGCCCGGTGCTCGCTGGCCGGTTGGTTATGCGTCTGCCTTCGCGGTGATGCCGGTTGTGCCGCTGCCGCGCTGGGCTTTCGGTATGGTCTAGGTCTTTTCCGTGCGTGGGGGTAGAACGTCTGTTCCTCAACACTTTCTGCCCGCCAAGGATGCTGCCGAGTTCAAGCCGTCGGCGCACAATACCCTTGATGAAAAGTTGTCGACTCGGCCCTTTGATCTTTCTCTGTGGCGATGTGATGACCGGTCGTGGAGTTGATCAGATATTGCCGCATCGCGGAGATCCGCAGTTGCGGGAGCCCGTTGTCGCTGACGCCCGGATCTATGTCTCGCTCGCCGAACAGGTCAACGGTGAGGTGCCAGCGCCTACCGAATTCGCGTGGCCGTGGGGGGAAGCGCTGGACATGCTGGATGGGTTCGCACCCGATGTCCGGTTGATCAATTTGGAAACGACAATTACCGCCGCCGGCGAGTTCATGCGCGGCAAAGCGGTGCACTATCGGATGCACCCGGACAACATTGGGTGCCTGACCGCAATCCGACCCGACGTCTGCGCTCTGGCCAACAACCACATCCTCGATTTCGGAACCCAGGGACTGGCCGACACGCTGCAGGCGCTGACCGGGGCAGGCATTCGCGGTCTCGGCGCAGGACTCGATGCCGAACGCGCAGAACGCCCGGCCGTGGTGCCGCTACTCGATGAAGGCTGCGTCGTGATCGCTTCGTGCGGTACGGAATCGAGCGGCATTCCACGCCGGTGGGCGGCGGGGGAAAGCCAGCCCGGCGTTGCCCTTGTTCCTGACCTGTCAGACCGCAGTGCCGCTGCGGCGGCCGAGCGCGTGGTCGCCATGAAACGGCCCGGCGACATCGCCATCGTGTCGGTGCACTGGGGATCGAATTGGGGGTACGACGTCGAACGAAGCCACGTTGATTTCGCCCACCGGCTGATTGACGCTGGCGTCGACATCGTGCACGGGCACTCTTCGCACCATCCGCGGCCGATCGAGGTGTACCGCGGAAAGCTGATCCTGTACGGATGCGGGGACACAATCGATGATTACGAAGGCATCAGAATCTTCGATGTCTTCCGACATGAACTGCGGCTGTTGTACTTCGCCTCAATCGACCGCAATAGCGGCCACCTCGTCACCTTGCGCATGACGCCCATGCGGATGAGGCGAATGCGGCTTGAGCAGGTCTCGTCCAACGACGCCGAATGGTTACGTTCGAAACTCGAGCACATCAGCCGCCGATTTGGCACGCGCGTAGAGACAATCGACGGCGTCCTAACCGTTCGTGCGTGATGAGCGGCTACACATTTTAGCGACATCGCGTGGTGCGCCGATCTGCTATTCGGACTGACGTTTGGAGTGCAAGTTAGGTTTGCGGCCGGGTGTAAAAATAGACAGTCGAGTAGTCCAGCATTGACATGCCGACGGACATGAGCAGGGTCGACGCCTTGCCGCTTAGGTGGTTCCCACGGGTTCGCGGTTCGCCTGGGTGTCCTCGGGTGCCAGCTTGACGGCGTGGTCGACGACCTGTTTGAGGATGTTGAGCTGACGCTCGAGTTCCTTGATCCGCGTATTGCGTTCGTTCTCCTCGAGTTTCGCCGACGCGATGGTGGCCTGCAGCGACTCGTTCAGCGATCGGGTGGTCTGGTTGGCGATGCCGCGGTAGTGGTCACGCAGTTGCCGCTGAATGCCCTTGAGCCGGTCCCGCGATTCCTTGTTCACGACGAAGGACACGTCGTCGATGAACCGTCGGGAGTTCAACTTCGCCTCGTTGCGCACCCGCATCATGCGGTTGTCCATGTTCTCCTTGTAGGCGGTGCGGCCCATCAGCAGACCGGCGCCGATGGACAGCGGATTGAACATCCCCAGACCGGCGAACGACGTCATCATGCCGAACATCAGCACGCCGCCGTAGGACCCCTGCATCCCCATGGTGGCCTTGCGGCCCTTGCCGATCGGCTTGGCCTCCAGGTTGGCCAGTGACTTGATCTCGCCGAGGCTGGCTCCCATCTCGCGGGCGTCGATCTGCGGCATCTTGATCGCTTCGAGGCCGACCTCGGTGAACGTCCGGGCCACCTCCTCGGCCAGTGCCTGAGCGCGCTGGTATGCCCAGACGAAGTTGTCCCCGACCGCCGTGGCGATCGCATTCTCCAGCTCCGTACCGATCTCGGCCCAGTGCTGCGTGGGGTCGCAGGAGTCGATCTCCTTCTCGACGTGCTGGCCGATGATGCGGAACCGGCCGCGCAGATCGTGATCGATATCGGCTGTGAGGTCGGCGATTCCGTCGTTGAGAACCTGCTGCCACAGCGCGGTCTGCTGCAGCGCGTCCTGGGCTTCTTCCTTGCGTCGCTCGAGATCCTCCTTGAGCCTGTCGCGGACGTCCGAGGAGTTCAGCGCCGCCAGCTCGGTGTTGACCTTGAAGCTCAGATGCTCAGCTGAGGAGCGTATTTCGGCGACGACCTGATCGCGTATGTGGTCGTTCTGCCGCGACAGCACCTGCTCGCTGAGGAACTTGACGATGGCCGGAAAGTTGGACTCTTCGTTGAGTTCCTTGTCGTTGAGCTGGATTGCGTGACTGCGCAGCACGGACGACGACGCGATCATCGGTATCGACAGGCCCGCACGATCCAGATGCGCCTTGTTGGCCTCGACGATCTGACGCCAGTGCGGATACAGATCGGTCTTGGTGGCGATGATCGTTGCGACCGGGCATATTTCGAATGCCTGCCGCATGAAGGTCATTTCGGGTTCGGTGAACTCCTGGCTGGTGTCAGTGCACATCAACAGGGCGTCGGCGTCGGGCAGCAGGCCCAGCGTCGCCGACAGGTGGGGCTGACCGTGGCCGCCGACCCCCGGCGTGTCCACGAACGCCAATCCGTTCTTGAGAAGCGGGCTGGCGGCGGTGACCTCGACCCGCAGCACCTCGCGCCCCCCGGCCTGCGGAGCACGGCGAAGGTCGGTCTTGATGTCGGCGATCGGTATCTCGATCGCTTCGGGCTCAGCGCCGTCGGGCCGCGCGACGATCAGCTTGGCCGCGGCGTTCTCGCTGTAGGACACCACTGTCGGCAGCACGGTGCTTTCGTCGTCACCGACGCGCGCCACCGGCACGTTCAGCAGCGAGTTGAGCAACTGGCTCTTGCCCTGCTTGAGATGCCCGGCGACGACCACCCGGATCTGCGGGTCGGTGATGCGTGTTTTGGCACGGGCCAGGCGCTCGACCAGATCGCCGCGGTCGTTCTCGTCGGCGATCTTGCTGGTGTGGTCGATCAACTCGACGATCACCTTGACCTGTCTGGCCGGCTCGCCGGCCGTCACCTTGCGGGGGTCGCTGGGTTGCGTCATGAATTCCTCTTGTCGGCGGCGCCGGGAAAAGCTCAGCACCAACGGTAGATGTGCCGACTGGCGGGGATCGGTTTTCGATCCCCGCCAGTGGCGTTGTGGTTGTTGGTCGGGTCAGAAGACGTCGACGGTCGTATCCACGGAGTTGTCGATCGAGTTGTCGGTGACCGAGTTGTCCACCGAGTTCTCCTGACCGGAGTTGTCCACCGAGTTGTCGGTGGAGTGGTCCACCGAATTGTCCTCGGTGCTGAGCCCACCGGAGAGACCGCCGGACAGATCGCCGTCGATGTCACCGACGCTGCTCTGGTTGCCATCGACGTTGGTGGTGGTGGTGTCGTTGTCCTCGATCACCAACACACCCCCGGACCCACCGCTGGCGCTGCCGCCATCACCCCCACCACCGGTCAGGATGCCCCCACCATGGCCGCCGTGCCCGCCGGCGGCCCCACCGCCGCCACCGACGGTGGTGTCGTTGACCACCGGGCCCTCATTGTCCGCGATGATGTCCCCGCCGGCCTGCTGGTGGGAATTCTCGACCTCGTTGTCCTCACCGATGACCACCGCAGAACCCGCACCGGTGTCGATGTCGCCGGTGCTGGCGGTGTTGTCATCGCCGTCCTGCTTGACCGAACCGTCGGTCAGGATGTCGCCGTCGTTGTCGCCGTCGACGACCACCCCACCGTTGGTGGCGGTGTTGGAGGTCTTGTCGCCGAAGGTGATGTCACCGAAATCCAGATCCAGGCTGTGATCGACATAGGTGTTGGTCTCCGGGCTCAGAAACCGGGTGTCGTTATGGCTGAGCGTGTCGTTGTTGGACAACACCTCGGTCTGACGCTGCGGGACGAAAGCGATGCCGTGAGTCTGGGCCACCGCCTGCTGCAACCCCACCACCGGATCACCACCACCGTGCAGCACCGCCGCCGGCGCCACCGTAGCGGCCACCGACTGCACCTGTGCCGCGGTCACGTTCGAGACGTTGGCTGCGGCCATGGAGCGGCCGGGATCTGAGATGAACTCCTGGGCGCGAGCCGGGTCGCGGAACAGGTCGAGGAGCCAGTCGATTACGTTCGTCATTTCTTGTCCTTTGCTTGTGTGGTTCGGAAAGCTCGTCACCGGGCTGTCCGGCGAACTGATGACCACGTTATGGAGCGCCAACCCCCCGCGGAACGGGGTCGGAACCCCTCCCCCCGCGAGGACATCCCGGGCTGCGTGCGGGGTGCTCGTTAGGGGATTAGGGGGTCTATAGGGGGTCGCCTCCGAACACGGGCGACAAACGAAACTGCGCGGCCGTGTGGCGGCCGCGCAGTCGTGGTGGTTGCCGGTCGAACGGCTAGAAGATGTCGAACCCCGACGAGTCGGAATCCAGGTCGACGACCTCGATGACGGCGTCGCTCAGATCGCTGTCGGCCTGCGGGTCGACGGCAGGCAGGTCGTCGATGAGCGGAGGGTCGAATTGCAGCGACCCGTCGTCGGCGCCCACAACGCCGGGAACGTCGGCATCGTCGAGCATGTCGAGCCCGGAATGCACTGCCTGATCCGGCTGATCGACATAGTCCGCGATCGCGGTATGCACATCGTCGACCGCCTGAACAGGCAGTTGGTCGTCGAACGCGTCGAATGCGGCCGTCGCGGCCCCACTCGCCCAGACGTTGCCTGCCATGTCGCCGACGACGCCGTCAGTGCCCACGGACGGCACGACTGCCGCCCAGCGACTCGGTCACAACCGGGATCAAATTACTGACGTCGGCACTGGTCACGTTGGTGAGGTTGGCGTCAAGGATGGCTTGGTCCGGGTTCTCGGCGAAGCGCGCTGCGGCATCGGGGTCTCGCACCAGTGACATCACGAAGTCCAGAAGCGAATTAGCCATGAAACACCCTCCTTCCCTCTGGAGATATATGCGGCAGTAGCCAAATGGCTTGGCACGATGCTATCGACGGCCGACGCCGCAGAGATCGGTGCGAAACCCACCTCTGCCACCCGGGCATTAGGGGACCGGGCGTTAGGGGTTCTCGCGACGTTAGGGGGATGTGCCGTGGATAGGGGCGACGAGCCGCTATCGTGAGGTTCGGCCGAAACGCAGGGGTGTAGATGAGCGACTCTCTCGGGTTGTCGATTGGAATGACCAACCTAGTGGCGGCCCGGATGGGCCGTCCCCCGGTGATGCGCCGATCGGTGCTCACCGTGTTCGACGACCGCGCACCAGAGGTCGGTGTGCCGGCCGAGAACTCCAATCTCAACCAGCCCGGCATGGTGCTGAGCGGGTTCGTCGAGCGGGTCGGCGACCCGGTGCCCTTGGTGGCTGCCGACGGGTCACCGCATCGCGGAGAGAGGGTGCTCGTCGAGGCCCTCGATGCGATGGCACGCACCGTCGGAGGCGGTACACCCGTCGTGATCGCGGTTCCCGCCCATTGGGGACAAGGGACCATCGACGCACTACGCGGGGCGTTCGGAGCGACACCGGCCCTGGCGCCCGGCGGCGTGCCCCCGGCACTGATTCCGGACTCGGTCGCGGCCCTGTCGGCGCTGCAGGCCGCGCCGGGGCTGCCGTCGAATGGTGTTGTGGTGCTTTGCGATTTCGGGGGAAGCGGGACCAGTATCACGCTGGCCGACGCGGCATCCGGCTTCAACACCATCGGCGAGACGGTGCGCTATGCGGACTTCTCCGGCGACCAGATCGACCAGGCTCTGCTCAATCATGTGGTAGCCGGTATCGCCGACGCAGGCAACTCCGATCCTGCGAGCACGGCCGCCGTCGGCTCGTTGGCCCGGTTGCGCAACGACTGCAGGCTGGCCAAGGAACAGTTGTCCGCCGAGACAGCCGCCGCGGTACACGCCGAGCTTCCCGGGTTCTCCTCCGACGTGCGGGTGACCCGCAACGAGCTCGAACAACTGATCGCCGAGCCCCTGGCCGGTGTGCTCAATGCCGTCGAAGAGGCGTTGCAGCGCAACAACATTCCGGCCACCAGCGTCTCCGCAGTGGCCACTGTCGGTGGCGGCGCGAACATTCCGCTGGTCACCCAGCAGCTGTCCACTCGGCTGCGGGCACCCGTCGTCACCACTCCGCAGTCGCAGTTCAACGTCGCGGCGGGCGCCGCGCTGATGGCGGACACCGCCGAGGCGGCGACTGGGATGGCCCCTGCGGCGGATACGCCCACCGGCATGGCGCCGACCGCGGCCGGCTGGGCGGCGGGCGCCGCCGGACTGTCAGCAGGCGCCGCCGGAGCGGCAGCGTCCGATCGCTGCTTCCGACGGTGCGGGATCGTCGACGTTCCGGGCGCTGGCCTGGTCGCAGGACGACGTGCCGTCCGGCGAACCGGTGCCCTACACCGGCGAGGACTACACCTTCGAGCAAAGCGCGACGGGCGCGGTTCGCCCACCGATGGAGTTCCGCCACGAAGAAGAGGGCTCCACGCCGGAGCCGGGGCCGCTGCCCTGGTACAAGCGGCCCACGATTCTGTTCGGGGCGGCCGCGGCGGCGGTGCTGCTGGCCGTCGGCGGCCTCGCGGTCACGTTGACGAGCACCTCCGGCAACACGGGTCCCGTCACCGAGACGGCGACGACCGTCGAGACCGGGCCCTCGCCGGCAGGTCCGCCGACATCGGAGACCATCACCGTGACGGGCTCCGATGGCCAGCCGAGCACCACTGTCGTGCCTCCGCCCCCGCCGTCGACCACCACCACGACGTCGCCCACCACCACCACCACGACGACGACGACCACCACGACGACGACCACGACCACCACCACGACGCCCCCCACCACCACAACCACCAAGCCCACCACCACGACGCCGCCCGTCACGACGACGCCGCCCGTCACGACGACGCCGCCCGTCACGACGACGCCGCCCGTCACGACGACGACGTGACCCATGCCGAAACCGGCGCCGGAGCCACCGACCGAGATCCCGCCGCCCGCGCGTGACACCGTCGCGGCGCTGACCGCTGCGCCGGGCGAAGCGGTCAAGGTCCTGGTGTCGGGAGGGATCGGCAGCGGCAAGAGTTCGGTGCTCGCCGCGGTGCGTTCTGCGCTCCGCGCAGCAGGGGTGCCGGTGCTCACCCGGCCACCGCGCAGCAGCGACGAACCGGGTGCGGCGGTGGTGATCGACGACGCGCACCTGCTCGACGACGCCGAACTCGATCAGCTCGTCGACCGGGCCACCGATCCCGCGTCGACGATTGTCGTTGCGGCGCAACCACTTGCGCACCGCCCGGCTCTGCGCACGCTGGCGACCGCCATCGAACGGGAGAACCCCGTCGTGTCGCTCGGCGCGTTGAGCCCGCCGGACGTCGCACACCATGCCGCCGAAATCCTCGGCGCCGCACCGACACCCGAGATCATCCGAGCGCTCATGGTTTCCACGGCAGGGCTGCCGTTCCTCCTGCAGCCGGCGATTGCCGCGACCGCCTCGCGCGAGGGGGAGGCGCCGGCCACCGCGATCGCGCAGGCGGCCAAGTTCGCGCTGATCGATCGGCTGCGCCGACTGAACGAACCGGTGCTCGACACCTTATTGGTGACATCGTTGAGCCCGGACCTCGGGGCGGACGACGTCGGGGCGACGTTGCGGCTCGGGCCACAGGACGCTCAGACCCTGGTGGACCGCGCCCGCGCCAGCGGCCTGATCGAGCCGTCGCACAGTCACGCGTTCCTGCGTTCCCTGCACAGCTGCATCGCCCAGATCATCGGTACCGCGCGACATCACGACATCGAGATCGCACTTCTCATCTCACAGATCGAATCCTCAACGCTGTCAGCCGATCTCGCCCTGCGCCTGGCCGAACACGGCCTGCGCGACGATCGGCTGGCCAACGCACTGGCGAACCTTGCGTCTGACAGCCACGGCCACCCCGCAAAGGCCGCACGGCTGTACCGTGCCGCGGCGGATGCTGGGGCGACGAAGCTCAGCTCCCGACTGGCCGACGCGCTCGCGCTGACCGGTGACTGCACCACAGCGGGGCGCCTTGCCGATGAACTGCTGGGCTCCGAAGACGCCGCGGAACGCGCCGCCGCGGTCCGGATCGCAGCGAGCATCGCCGTGCACGACGGCAGTGCCGCCCAGGCGGCCGAGCTGTTCCGGTGGCTCGGCCCGTATCCGGACGCGTTCGTGGGCGCGGCGGGCGCGATCGCGTCGCTCGCCGCAGGCGATCTGCCCGCTGCACGAGCGGCACTGAGCGCCGAGAGCGCCGGGCCTCCGACGTCGACGGCACGCGCGGCACGCAGTCTCGCCGAGGGCCTGCTGTTGTCGCTCGAAGTTCCCTACCCGTCGGCCGTCGCGCGGCTCGGCCAGTCGATCACCGCCGAACAGCAGCCGACGGGCGTCGCACCCGATACCGCCGCCGCGCTGGTGACCCTGGCGGCCCTGCACGGCGGCGACCCGGTGCGGGCGCGCAGCGTCATCGGCCGGGCGGTGCGGTCGGCCAAAGACGACAGCCCGGAGAACGCCGCCTTCGCCACACGCAGGCACCGGCTGCTGCTGGGCTGGGTACGAATGCTGGACGGCCAACTGCCCGCGGCGACCGCCGACGTCACCGCCGTCGCCGCCGACACGACGCTGCACCGGCGCGATGCCTTGTGGGCGGCGGCGTTGCAGACCGCGATCGCCCGCCGCAGCGGCGACAGCGGCGCGGTGCAGAAACACTGGTACGCGGCGATGGAAGTACTCGCCGAATACTCGATGGACCTTTTCTCGCTGTTCCCGTTGGGCGAGTTGTGGGTCGCCGCGGCGCGGATGCGGCAGGTCGACCGGCTACAGCACACCATCGACGAGGCGTTCGCCCTACTCGAGTCTCTCGGCAGCCCGCTGTTGTGGTCGGTGCCGTTGCACTGGGCCGGTGTGCACGCGGGAATCCTCGCCAATTCCCCTGAGGCGGTGGCGCCGCACGGTCAGGCGTTGACCGCCGCGGCCGGACAGAGCGCCTTCGCCAAGGCGCTGTCCAACGCCGGCCGCACCTGGCTGCGGGTGTTGGCCAACCACGTCGACACCGACGAAGTCACGTCCGCGGCGCGGTCGCTGTCGCAGTTCGGCCTCACCTGGGACGCCACCCGACTGGCCGGCCAGGCCGCGTTGCAGACGCCCGACGGACGCGTCTCGGGCGCGATGCTGCAACTGGCGCGCGACCTCAAGCAGACCTCCACCCTCGAGGAGGCGCCGGGCCTGGACGCACCGGCCGCCATCGACGCCGCGCACGCGGGCCCGTCCCGACCCGCTTCGTCGCGGCTGTCCGACCGCGAGCGCGAGGTCGCCGAACTCTTGCTGCTGGGGATGCCGTACCGCGACATCGGCACACAGCTGTTCATCTCGGCGAAGACCGTCGAACACCACGTCGCCCGTATCCGCCGACGGCTGGGCGCCGAATCGCGGTCGGAGATGTTGTCGATGTTGCGCGCGATGCTGGCGCCGCAGGGCTGAGCCCCTAACGCGGCCCAATCCCCTATCCAAAACCCCCTATCGGGACTCCACCGGCAACGGGTCGCGCACCGATTTGCCGCCACGTCGATCTCCATACCGTCGATCGCATGTTGAATCAGCAAGTCCCCGGCGGCCATTCGCTGGGCCTTTCGGTCGGTGCGACGAACCTGGCGGCCACCCGCGACGGACACACCTCGGTGATCCGCCCCTCCGAGGTGACGCTGCAGGGCCAGCGGCTCACCGGGTTCGTCGACCGCGTCGGCGATCCCGTGCCGATCGTCGCCCCTGACGGCTCACATCATCGCGCCGAGCTGCTACTCGCCGAGGCGCTGGGCGCCGTGGCACAGGCGGTGACCGAGGGCATGCGGGTGACCGATACGGCGATCGCCGTCCCGGCGCACTGGCGACCGTCGGTCGTCGACACCATGCGACGGACCGTGCGCGACGGACTGCCCGTCGTCTCCGACGCGACCTCCGCGCTGACGGCCCTGAGCGCCAACCCCGGACTGCCGACCCGCGGCGTGGTCGTGCTCTGCGACTTCGGGGGCAGCGGCTCGAGCATCACCCTCGCCAACGCGGTCTCGAACTACGCCGTCGTCGGGGAAACGGTGCGCTTCGCCGATTTCTCCGGTGAGGCCATCGACCTGGCGCTGCTCACCCATATCGTCTCCGGGCTCGGCGCCTCACAAGCCGATCCGTTCGGCACCGCGATGGTCGGATCGCTGACGGCGATGCGCGACGAATGCCGGCACGCCAAGGAGGTGCTGTCCGCGCAGACCGCAACCGCCGTCGCGGTGGACGTGTCCGGTCATCACACCGACGTCCGCGTCACACGTCTCGAGCTCGAGGACCTCATGCAGGCGCCGATCACGAGTTTCCTTGCCGCGCTGGACGATACGCTCGAGCGCTACGGCGTGCCGCAGGCAAGTGTCTCGGCCGTCGCCACGGTCGGCGGGGGTGCGCGTATCCCTCTGATCACGCAGCGGCTGAGCGAGCATCTGCGTGCTCCCGTGGTGACCACCTCCCACCCGCAACTCACCGCCGCCGAGGGCGCCGCACTGATCGCGCGCCGCGGTCGGGTCACCGAGGGGACCACCATCTTGACTCCGGCGCCCGGACTCACCGCCACGACTATCGCGATCGACGCTTCGGGCCCCGTCGGCTCGCTGGCGTGGTCGGACGACGACGGCGGCGAGGACAAGCTGCCCTATGCAGGCTTGCACCCGGAGTACCCCCAGCGGCCGGCCGACTCTCGACCCGAACTCCACTTCGAGCACAAGGAGCGCGCGGGTGCGCCACCTCCCCGACCCCGACGCACTCCGCTCGTCCTGTTCGGCCTGTCTGCCGCGGCCGCTCTCATCACCGGCGCCGTCTTCGTCTTCATGCAGTTGACGGGCGGCACCACCCCAGTCGAGGCTGCGACGACCGGCGCGCCTTCTCCAGCGCCTGCGGCGCCGGTACTTTCTCCCGCACCGCCGGCGCCGCAGGTCCCCCAGATCACCACCGTGGTGGTCGAGCCCGCTCAACGGGCCACTCCGCGGCCGCCGGCGCCCGTCACGCAGCACCCGGTGGCACCGCCTGTCACCACAACCACACCGCCGCCACCACCGCCGTCACCGACAACGACGACACCCCCGCCGACGACACCCCCGCCAACGACGACTTCTCCGCCGACCAGCCCGCCGACCACGACGACGCCACCGACATCACCCCCGTTATCGCCACCATCGTCACCACCGACATCACCGCCTCCGTCTTCCCCGTCATCGTTGGAACCCCGGCCAGTCCAGCCGGGACCGGGCGACGGTGAAAGCCCCGTCGTCGGCGAAACCGCGGTCACGAAAATCCCTCCGATCACGCCGACATTCACGCTTCCGATCGACCCGAAGATCGGCGGAGAGGTTTAGTTAGGCCAGCCTTCGTAGCGGTGTTTCCCCGCGAGGTGCAACTATGAGCCGGGCTGATCAGGCCCTGAGCGAAGTTACCGACGGGTAACATGAGATAAGTTACTCTTGGGTAACTTATTAGGCGGGAGGCGCGCGGTGGATACCCAGATGGTGATCAGGCTCGTCGTCGGTTTCGGGCTGACGGCGCTCGTGCTGGTATTCGCCGCCAAGCGCGTCCTGTGGCTCACCAAGCTGATCCGCTCGGGTGCGCCGACAAGCACCGAGAACAACCGCAAGGACAACCTCGGCAAGCGCATCACCACCCAGTTCGAGGAGGTGTTCGGGCAAACCCGGCTGCTGAAGTGGTCGATCCCCGGCCTGGCCCACTTCTTCACGATGTGGGGCTTCTTCATCCTCGGGTCCGTGTACGTCGAGGCGTTCGGTCTGCTCGTCATCCGCGATTTCGCCATCCCGTTCGTCGGTCACTGGGACGCGCTGGGCTTCCTGCAGGACTTCTTCGCCGTGGCCGTCCTGCTCGGCATCGCCACATTCGCCGTGATCCGCGTCGTACGCGAGCCCAAGAAACACGGCCGCGACTCACGCTTCTACGGGTCGCACACCGGCGGGGCCTGGCTGATCCTGTTCATGATCTTCAACGTCATCTGGACCTACGCCCTGGTGCGTGGCGCGGCCGTGAATACCGAGACACTCCCGTACGGAAATGGCGCGTTCTTCTCCCAGTTGATGGGCCGCATCATGCACCCGCTGGGCCACACCGCCAACGAGTGGATCGAGACGATCGCTCTGCTCGGCCACATCGGCGTGATGCTGGTGTTCCTGCTCATCGTGCTGCACTCCAAGCACCTGCACATCGGCCTCGCGCCGATCAACGTCACCTTCAAGCGGCTGCCCAACGGCCTGGGCCCGCTGCTCCCGGTGGAGTCGAACGGCGAACGAATCGACTTCGAAGATCCCGCCGAGGACGCCGTGCTGGGCCGCGGCAAGATCGAGGACTTCACGTGGAAGGGCTACCTCGACTTCACCACGTGTACCGAATGCGGACGCTGCCAGTCGCAGTGCCCGGCGTGGAACACCGGCAAGCCGCTGTCTCCCAAGCTCGTGATCATGAACCTGCGCGATCACCTCTTCGCCAAGGCGCCGTACATCCTCGGCGACAAGGAGACTCCGCTGGAGAACACCCCGGAAGGGGGTCTCGGCGAGGACCTGGGCGGCGAGAAGCACGACGAGGAGCACCACGTTCCCGAGTCGGGGTTCGAGCGGATCTTGGGTTCGGGGCCTGCGCAGGCGACGCGCCCGCTGGTCGGCACGCTCGAAGAGGGCGGAGTCATCGACCCCGACGTGCTGTGGTCCTGCACGACCTGCGGTGCGTGCGTCGAGCAGTGCCCGGTGGACATCGAGCACATCGACCACATCGTCGACATGCGCCGCTACCAGGTGATGATGGAGTCCGAGTTCCCCGGCGAACTCGGCGTGCTGTTCAAAAACCTTGAGAACAAGGGCAATCCGTGGGGCCAGAACTCCAAGGACCGCACCAACTGGATCGACGAGGTCGAATTCGACGTCCCGGTGTACGGCAAGGACGTCGAGTCCTTCGAAGGCTACGAGTACCTGTTCTGGGTGGGTTGCGCCGGCGCCTACGAGGACCGCGCCAAGAAGACCACGAAGGCCGTCGCCGAACTGCTCGCCATCGCGGGCGTGAAGTATCTGGTGCTCGGCGAGGGCGAGACGTGCAACGGCGACTCGGCCCGCCGCTCGGGCAATGAGTTCCTGTTCCAGCAGTTGGCCGCGCAGAACGTCGAGACGCTCGACGGGCTCTTCGAGGGCGTCGAGCGCGTGGATCGCAAGGTCGTCGTGACCTGCCCGCACTGCTTCAACACGCTGAGCCGCGAGTACCCGCAGTTGGGTGGCAACTACACGGTGCTGCACCACACGCAGCTGCTGAATCGCCTGATCCGCGACAAGCAGCTGGTGCCCGTCAAGTCGGTGGGCGGCGGTGCCGACATCACCTACCACGACCCGTGCTACCTGGGTAGGCACAACAAGGTCTACGACGCACCACGCGAGCTCATCGGCGCGTCCGGCGCGAAGCTGACCGAGATGCCCCGCCACGCCGACCGCGGGCTGTGCTGCGGCGCCGGCGGCGCGCGGATGTGGATGGAAGAGCACATCGGAAAGCGCGTCAATGTCGAACGCGTCGAGGAGGCGCTCGATACCGGCGCGTCGACGATCGCCACCGGCTGCCCGTTCTGCCGCGTGATGATCACCGACGGCGTCGACGACGTCGCCGCTGCCAACGACGTACCGAAGGCTGAGGTGCTCGACGTGGCCCAGCTCCTGCTGGGCTCGCTCGATACGAGCGGGATCACGCTGCCCGAGAAGGGGACCGCCGCCAAGGAGGCCGAGGAACGCGCCGCACGCGTCGAAGCGTCCGCACCCGCACAGGCCCCGGCTGAGACGGATGCCAAGCCGGAACCCGCCGCGCAGGCCGCCAGTGCCACCGAAGCTGAATCGCCGGCAGACACCAAGCCCGTCACCGGATTGGGACTCGCAGGCGGCGCGAAGCGTCCGGGTGCCAAGAAGACCGCCGCCCCCGCAGAGTCGGATGAAAAGCCCGCGGCCGCCGCACCACCGGCCAAGGGACTCGGCATCGCCGGCGGCGCCAAGCGACCCGGCGCCAAGAAGACCGCCATCGCGGCGGAACCGACCGCAGAGTCGGATGAAAAGCCCGCGGCCGCCGCACCTCCCGCCAAGGGACTCGGCATCGCCGGCGGCGCCAAGCGACCCGGTGCCAAGAAGACCGCCGCGGCCCCGTCCGCTGAAACAGCGCCCGCTGAGGCGGCGCCCGCCGACGCACCTGCCGCGACAGAACCGGCCAAGGCCGAACCCGAGGTCAAAGGTCTCGGCATCGCCGCAGGTGCGCGGCGACCGGGCGCGAAAAAGGCGGCCGCGGCGCCGAAGGCCGCGCCCGAACCCGAGGCCGAGGCCGCGAGCCCCGAACCCGAACCGGAGGCACCGGCCCAACCGGCGACACCCGAGCCCCAGGTCAAGGGTCTCGGCATCGCCGCGGGTGCGCGGCGCCCGGGCGCCAAGAAGTCGGCCGCGGCGCCGCAGGAGCCGAAAGCACCTGCGCCACAACCGGAACCGACGTCCAATGGCGAATCAAGCGCTGCGCCAGAGCCTTCCGCCGAAGACAATGGTGACAAGCCTGAGCCGCCGGTGAAGGGCCTCGGCATCGCGAAGGGCGCACGCCCGCCCGGCAAACGCTGACCAGCGTTTTTACATAATCGCTGGACGGCAATGAGACGATGTATGACGTGACCGCCCACCACGTGCCGTTTCATGCCACCGGACATCATCCGCGGCTACGTACGTTCACGCAGTCATCGAAGCTGCAGGACGTCCTGTACGAGATCCGCGGCCCGGTGCACGAGCACGCATCGCGACTCGAGGCCGAGGGTCACCGGATCCTCAAACTGAACCTGGGTAATCCCGCTCCATTCGGGTTCGAGGCGCCCGACGTGATCATGCGTGACATGATCCAGGCCCTGCCGAACGCGCAGGGGTATTCCGACTCCAAGGGCATCCCCAGCGCACGCCGCGCGGTATTCACCCGCTACGAACTCGTCGAGGGCTTTCCGCGTTTCGACATCGACGACGTCTATCTGGGCAACGGCGTCTCCGAGCTCATCACGATGACGTTGCAGGCGCTGCTGGACAACGGCGACCAGGTGCTCATTCCGGCCCCCGACTATCCGCTCTGGACGGCGTCGACGGCGTTGGCCGGCGGCACGCCCGTGCACTACCTGTGCGACGAAACCCAGGGCTGGCAGCCCGACATCGCCGATCTGGAGTCGAAGATCACCGACCGCACCAAGGCGCTCGTGGTGATCAACCCGAACAACCCCACCGGCGCGGTGTACAACCGCGAAGTCCTCGAGCAGATGGTCGAACTCGCGCGCAAGCACCAACTGCTTCTGCTCGCCGACGAGATCTACGACAAGATCCTGTACGACGACGCGAAGCACATCAGCCTCGCGACCGTCGCGCCGGACCTGCTGTGCCTGACGTTCAACGGGCTGTCGAAGGCGTACCGGGTCGCCGGATACCGGTCGGGCTGGCTGGTCATCACGGGCCCCAAGGAGCACGCCACCAGCTTCATCGAAGGCATCGGCCTGCTGTCCAACATGCGGCTGTGCCCGAATGTGCCTGCGCAGCATGCCATTCAGGTTGCGCTGGGTGGGCATCAGAGCATCGAGGACCTGGTGCTGCCGGGCGGGCGGCTGCTCGAACAGCGCGACCTCGCGTGGTCCAAGCTCAACGAGATTCCCGGGGTGTCGTGTGTCAAACCCCAAGGCGCGTTGTACACCTTCCCGCGTTTGGACCCTGAGGTCTATGACATCGCCGACGACGAGCAGCTCGTCCTCGACCTGCTGCTGCAGGAGAAGATTCTCGTCACCCAGGGCACCGGCTTCAATTGGCCCACACCGGATCACCTGCGCATCGTGACATTGCCGTGGGCCCGCGACCTGTCCAACGCGATCGAGCGACTGGGCAACTTCCTGGTCAGCTATCGCCAGTAGGGCTCGCTAGAGCCCGAGGTCGAGCAGTCCGCACACCCATCAACCACGGTCCACGTCCTCGGGAGAACTCGGCGACGTGCTGGCCGGTGAGAACGTGGTCATCGAGATCGCGCGATCCGCGGTCGGCAGCAGCGCGCTGGCGCTGTCCGTGCCGCTGACCACCGGCATCGCCTCGGTGCTCGCGACGCCTAGCGCTCCAGAACTCCAGCAGATAGCGCCGTAGCCGGACTTGAGGAGACTCCTTGCGCGGGTGGCCAACTGGTCGTCGTCGATGAAACCGACCCGCCAGGCCACCTCCTCCGGGACGCTGATCTTCAGGCCCTGTCGCCGCTCGATGGTGCGCACGTAGTCGCTGGCGTCCAGCAGCGAGTCGAACGTTCCGGTGTCCAGCCACGCGGTCCCGCGGGCGAGCACCTCGACCGTCAGCCGGCCCTGGTCGAGGTACGTCTGGTTGATCTCGGTGATCTCGTATTCGCCTCGCGGCGGAGGGCTTCAGCGAGCGCGCGATCTCGATCACGTCGTTGTCGTAGAAGTACAGGCCCGGTACCGCGTATTGCGACTTCGGCGTGGCGGGCTTCTCCTCCAGCGACAGCGCGATGCCGTCCGTCGCTGAACTCGACCACGCCGTAGGCCGACGGGTTGGCGACCCAGTACGCGAAAATCGCGCCACCGCTGACGTTTTGGAATCGGCTCAGGCTGGTGCCGAGACCGCGGACCGTAGAAGATGTTGTCCCCCAACACCAATGCCACCGACTCGTTGCCGATGTGCTCGGCACCGATCACGAAGGCCTGCGCCAGGCCGTCCGGTTGTTCCTGCACTGCATAGGTGAGGTTGACGCCGAAATGCGATCCGTCGCCGAGCACTCGGTGGAAACCGGGCGCATCGTCGGCGGTGGTGATCACCTGGATGTCGCGGATGCCCGCCATCATCAGCGTGGACAACGGGTAGTAGATCATCGGTTTGTCGTAGACGGGCACAAGCTGCTTGCTGACGCCCATGGTGATCGGGTACAGCCGTGTCCCCGATCCGCCGGCAAGGATGATGCCCCGCATCAGCCCGCAAGATCCTGCTCGGTCAGCTCGGTGGCGGCCAGCGCCGAGGCGAGGTCGTCGTGGCGGAACACCGAGGTGACATGGTCGTGCACGACACGGAACGCCGAGGCCTTTCCGTCTTCCTCCTCTGCGACCACCACACCGTCGTGGACGTACATCCGGCCAGGGACGGCCGCGGCCGTTGCCAACGAACTCGCCCACTCGCGCAGAGCGACGTGTCCCTGTCCTGCTCCGGTGGCGTCGCCGAACTCGATGTCGTCGCTGGAAACCTGAATCAGTGTGTCGAGGTCCTGCTCGTTGAGCGCGTCATGCCACGCGAGAACCGTCGCGATCTCCGAAGTCGTCATGGTCGTGAAGGTACGCCACTCAGAACGGCGTGCGTTCCAGCCAGGCGTCCCATACCGCGGTGTCGCCGAAGACCTCGATACCGCCGTCGGTCACCGGGTGCCTGCGCACGATCGCCAGCAGCAGATCGGTGGCCGGGCCACGCAGCGCGACGTCACCCTTGCCGTGGTCGTGGGTCCAGGACACACCGTCCTCGTCGTTGACGATCGTCCACTCGCCGGTCGGACCGAGCCCCGCGTCGGTGGCATGCAGATGCAGCGTGCGCCCCCGGTCGACCGGCGGTGATTGCCGCTTGGCCTGGACGACCATCAGCTCGACCCACTCGCTGATCGCGTCTGCCGCCAGGTCCGGCTCCGGGGCGTAGTCCGCACCGATCGCGAGTGCGGCGTCGGCGAGGTGAACGACGACCTCGTGCAGCCGCCTGCGGATCCACCACCCGGCCGGCCGAGGTCCCACAAACGTCCACACGCGCGCGTCGGAGCCGACCTGGTCGACGGCGATGATGATCTGCTGCGCGCCGCCGTTGAGCCAGTCGATCGCTCCGCCGATATCGTCGGGCGGCTTGCCGTTGCGCACTTCGCGCGGGTCGAGGGGCTCGCCGCGACGCTCGGCGATGATCTGCGCCGCCCAACGGTTTCCGCGCCCGACGTGACGGAACAACTGCTGCAGTGTCCAGCCGGGACAGGTCGGAACGGGCGTCGACGGGTCCGCGTTGCGGATCAGCTCCCCGAAAGCGTGGGTCTGGTCCAGGAGTGCCGCTCGGAAATCCACGTCACGAACTTACAGCGGTGCGCGCCTTGCCAAGCGAGATCGGAAGCGAAGACCAGCCACGCAATACGCGTGTGTCACGCCGACTGCCGTCACCGGCCAGTCGCGCGTCCGGGAAGCGTTCGAAGAAGGTGCGCAGGCCGACTTCACCCTCGGCTCGGGCCAGCGCCGCGCCCAGGCAGAAGTGCCGGCCGCCCGAGAACGACAGATGTCTGCCGGCGTTCTCGCGTTCGATGTCGAAGGTGTGCGGGTCGTCGAAGACCTGCGGGTCGCGGTTGGCGCCTGCGAGATAGAGGATGACGCCCTCGTCGCGCCGGACGAGGGTACCTGCGACGTCGGTGTCCTTCGTCGCGATACGCGCGGAGAGTTGCACCGGCGAGTCGAGTCGCAGGATCTCCTCGACGGTGTTGGGCCACAGGTCGGGTCGGGCTGCCAGCGTCTCCAGGTGCTGCGGCTTGTCAAGCAGCATCCGAATCCCATTGCCCAGCAGGTTGACCGTGGTCTCGAAGCCCGCCGCCAGCACGAGCCCGGCGGTAGCCAGCAGTTCCTGCTGAGTCAGGGGACCGCCCTCGGCGTTCTCCGACGCCTTGATGATCTGACTCATCAGGTCGTCACCGGGATTGCGGCGCAACTGCGTCAGGTGATCGGACAACCAGTGATTGAATCCCTCGATGCCGCGATAGACCGCCTTGTACTGCTGCCACGTCAGGCCGATGTCGAGGCTGGGGGCACCGAGCTCACCGAACTCGAGGATGCGGGGGCGCGCTGGTTCGGGCACACCGAGGATGTCGCCGATCACCGTGACAGGGAGCTGTGAGCAATACCGTTCGACGATGTCGACCGTGCCCGCATCGTCGGCGAGATCATCTAGGAGGGTGTTCGCGGCGTCCTGCACCCGGTCGCGCAGCGCAGCCACCGCCCGTGGGGTGAACACCGAGGACACCAGCTTGCGGTAGCGAGTGTGGTCCGGCGGTTCGACCGACAGCATGGACGGCGGCTGGATCGGATGCAGCAGGTCGGGTCTCGTGCGGTCGGCCACCCACTGCAGCGGTTTAGGCAGGTTCGACCCCATCCCGAAGACGTGGAAGTCATCGGATCGCAGCAGTTCACTGACGATTTTGTGGTCGACGGTCATGTACAGGGCACGACATCTCACAATCGGGCCGATGGCCCGCAACTCCTCGATGAACGCGACGGGGTTGGCCCGCACCGCGGGGTCGGCAACCAGGCGTCCCTGCGGATCACCCTGACGGGCAAAGACTTTGGATATTCCACGGATCACGCCGTGCACGGCAAGCCAATGGATCCGTTGTTTTATCGGACTCTGCGCCATGCCGCCCCTCAACCGAATTGCCGTTCGGTACCGTTATGACAGCCTACCGAATTATCATTCGGTATGGCAAGAGAGCGGATATCGGCCGAGGAACGGCGCATCCGCATCCTCGACGCCGCGGTGGAGGTCTTCGCCGAGCGGGGCTACACGGCCGCGAAGATGCAGGACATCGCGGCGCGCGCCGGTGTGGTCCCCTCGGTCCTGTACGACCATTTCGGCTCCAAGCGCGAGCTGCACATCACGCTTCTCGAGCTTCATGCCCTGCAACTGCGGGAGCGCTCGCTGAGCCCGCCCGAAGGCGCCTCCGCCGAGGACATGGTCCGCGCCAGCATCGCGAGCTACTTCGAATTCGTCGAGAAGGACCCATTCCTCTTCCGCTTTCTGCACCGGGATCTGCCCGCTGATCCGGAGATCGCGGACGTTCGGCAGGAACTCGCCGACCGCGGCACCGCGGGCATCGCCGATCTCATTCGTTTCGGCGCGGCCGACGCCAAGCCGATCAAAGGCATCACGGTCGACGAAGCGGCGTGGATTCTGGCTCGCGCCACGCAGGCGGCATGCCACGGCGTGGCGACTTGGTGGTACGAGAACCGCGACGTGCCGCGCGAGCGTGTGGTCGAACTCGTCTTCATGCTCCTGTGGCAGGGCTTCGACGGAATGCTCAAGCAAGCATCTGCCGGTTGACCCGCTGCACGCTCTTGCCGAGGCAGTACACCCGCCAGTCGGCACTGCTCCACTGCTCGGCATCGAGGCAATTACGGCCGTCCACAACGACTTTGGCACGCACGGTGTCGGCGAGGTCATGCGGGTCGAGTTCGACGAACTCGCGCCATTCGGTCAGCACCAGCACCGCGTCGGCGCGTTCGCAGGCCTCGATCACCGACGTCGAGTAGTTCAACGTCGGGAACAGGCGTCGCGAGTTCTCGATCGCCTTGGGGTCATAGACATTGACCGTGGCGCCGTTGAGCTGCAGCATGCCCGCCACGTTGAGAGCCGGTGAGTCGCGGACGTCGTCGGACTCGGGTTTGAACGCCGCTCCCAGTACGGCGATGTTGGCGCCGAGAAGCGAACCGCCGCAGGCGGCGGTGGCCAGTTCCACCATCCGGGTCCGGCGGCGCATGTTGATGCTGTCCACCTCGCGCAGGAACGTCAGGGCGTGGTTGGCGCCGAGCTCACCGGCGCGAGCCATGAACGCCCGGATGTCCTTGGGAAGGCAGCCGCCGCCGAATCCCAGGCCCGCGTTGAGGAATCGCCGCCCGATGCGCGAGTCGTGGCCCAGCGCGTCGGCCAGCATCGTGACGTCGGCGTCGACGGCCTCGCACACCTCCGAGATGGCGTTGATGAAGGAGATCTTGGTCGCCAGAAACGCATTCGCGGACACCTTGACGAGTTCGGCAGTCTGCAGGTCGGTGACGAGGAAGGGCACGTCCTCATCCAACAACGGCGCGTACAGTTCGCGGACCGCCGCTTCGGCGCTCACCGAATTCGGTGGCACGCCAAGGACAATGCGGTCCGGATGCAGCGTGTCGTGTACGGCGAAGCCCTCGCGCAGGAACTCGGGATTCCACGCCACCTCGACGTCGATTCCTTCAGGTGCCAACGCGCGGACCCGTTCAGCGAGTTCGGCGGCCGTTCCGACGGGAACAGTCGACTTGCCTACGATGACCGCCGATCGCTTCAGCCGCGGCACCAATGTGTCGATGACCGCGTGCACATGCCGTAGATCTGCGCCGTATTCGCCCTTCTTCTGCGGTGTTCCGACACCAAGGAAATGCACATCGGCGAACTCGGCGGCGGCTTCGTAGTCGGTGCTGAAGCGCAGGCGGCCGGCAGCGATGTTGTCGCTCAACATCTTTCGCAGACCGGGTTCGTAGAACGGAATGTCACCTGAGGCGAGCTTGGCGACCTTCCCCGGATCGATGTCGACCCCGATGACGTCGTGCCCTAGTTCGGCCATCCCGGCGGCGTGCGTCGCCCCGAGATAGCCCGTGCCGAATACTGAGCATCGCATACCACCTCTTTAGGCAGCCGCGATGAGCTAACCGCTACGCGACACTTATCTACACACCAACGCTAGGTTACGAGTGAACGCGGCTATCTGCAGAAGATCAGCAAGCAGTTGCTTCCCCACCGCCACCGCCACGGCCCGATGATCCGGGGAACCCGGAACCACCACGCGAGCCGGAGTCCTCCAAACCGCTGCGGGACGACCCGTTGGAGTTTCCGCCGTTCTGCCACGGCGGGATCTGCTGGGGATTCTGCGGCTGCGGCAGCTGCGGCTCCTCAGGCTGCTGCCACGGTGGCGTCGGGGGCGAGTAGGTCGGCGTCTGCGGCGTATAGATCGGCGGCTGCCACGGCGTCTGCCAGGGCCGCAGCTGCCGCGGGTAGAAGAGCGGCGGGCTGTACACCGGCGGCGGGATGTACACCGGTGCCGCCGGGATAGGCGCTGGGGCCGGTGCCTCAGGTGCGGGCGCGGGCGCCGCGGGCGCAGGAGCCGGGGCCACCGCTTGCGCCGGTGGCGGTGACTCGACATAGACGGTCCGCGGCGGCGCCTGCGGAGCTTCCTGCGCCACGGGGACCGGGGGCTTGATGGTCTGCGCCGGCGGCGCAGGAGGCGTCTCGATCGGCTGCGCTTCGGGCACAGGTGCCGGTGCCGCCGGGGCGACCGTGCTGGGAACGAGGGCGCTCTGGCCGGGGCTGGGCCGCTCGTCGGCCGTCGGACGAATACTCACGGCCAACGAAATGACCAGCGCCACAACACCCACGACGAAGATGGACGTCAGCGCGCTACCGACGAGCAGGAACGGCTTGCGTTCGCCGTCGACCGGTGGCATATCGGTCAGCGACTCGTAGTCGTCGACGAACGCACCGTCCGAGCCGACCGGCGCCATTTGCGTCTCCGCATTGGCAAGTCCCGCCACGTCCGTGCCTGCGGTGGTGCCATCGGGGTCCTGCGAATAGGCCAGGCCGACGGTGGATGCCTCAAGTGCCGGCGCATTGGCGGCAGCCAGGGCCGCACCCCGGGCGAGCGCGAGTTCGGGTTCCTCCGGCGCGCTCACCGGCAGGCTGACCAGATGCTGCAGGTGTTCCTTCACCGACGTCACGTCGACGCCCGAGCCCACGACGAACATGCCCTGCGGCGGGGCGTCCTGCGCATCGACGGCGGCGGCCATCTCGGTGAGTACGGCCATCGCGTCGTCGCTGTGCAGGCTGCGGCTGAGCACCTTCACGACGGACCCGTCATCGGTCTGCACGACCGACAGCGTGGCGGTGTCACGGTCGATGAAGAACAGCGCGGTGGTGTCGTATCCCACGGCTCGCCCGACGGCCTGGGCCAGTGCCGCTGCGGCGTGGCCCGCGGAGACCAGCATGACGTCGTCGAGGCCCTTTGCCGCCAGCGCGTCACGCAGTGCCGACGCCTCGGTGTGGTCACTCCAGGTGACGCCGATCGACTTGAGGTGATGCCCACCCGTCGCGGCGCTCTCCTGGGTGCCCAGGACCGCCTCGACAACCTGATCGGCGGCGGCCGAGTTTGCCGAGCCTTCGTTCGCAGTGATGTCGAACGAGTCGTGGTCGACGGTCACCCCGTCGGCCCTCTCCCCTTCGACCAGCACCATGCGGACCGTCGTAGGTGTCATCGACACACCCAGTACGATGTCCACTAACCCCTCCAATAAGTTTGCTACGCTATCTATTTCGCAGTTGGGTCCCGCAATCCGCACGAGCCGACAACTAGTACTTAATCGGCCTGGTCAGCATGTGCGTTACATCCCGGAACGCGTTTGCTGAGGGCGATCGAGTCGTGGCCGGATCCTCGGCAGCTCCGGCGCCCCGACGACGCCGGTACTTCGACTTTACTCGGGTCGACGACCGGAAGCGCCCGGCCGTTAAAACCGCCTAGTCCGGACTTCCGTCGGCGGTGTCTGGCCGCTGCTCCAGCGTGCCGAGGCCGCCCAATGGTGGACGCCGCGACGGCTGGTGCCCGTACACGCCCTCCGCGTAGGCGGTCTCGGCGTGCTGGCTGAAGTCGACGCCGGCCGTTTCGTCCTCGGCGCTGATACGAAAGCCCATGACGAGGTCGATCAGCTTGGCCAGCGCGAACGACACGGTGAACGCGTACAGGCTGACGACGAGTGCCGCCAACGCCTGCTTGCCCAGTTGGACGAGCCCTCCGCCGTAGAACAGACCTTGGGGACCGGCAGTCATGACCTCGGTTGCGAGGAATCCGATCAACAGCACACCGACGAGTCCACCGACGTAGTGCACGCCGACCACGTCCAACGAGTCGTCGTAGCCCAAGCGGAACTTGAGCCCGACGGCGTACGAGCAGACGATCCCCGCGGCCAGGCCCACAATGAACGAGCCCAGGGTGTTCACCGTCCCGCACGACGGCGTGATGGCGACCAGGCCGGCGACCACGCCTGATGCGGCACCGAATGTCGTCGGCTTACCGTCACGGAACCGCTCGACGGTGATCCAGCCCAGCATGCCCAGGCACCCTGCGACCAGCGTGTTCAGGAAGACCGCCGCCGCCGTGCCGTTGGCGGCCAGCGCCGAGCCGGCGTTGAACCCGAACCAGCCGAACCACAGCAGGCCTGCGCCGAGGAGCACGAACGGCAGGTTGTGTGGGCGCATCGCGTCCTTCTTGAATCCGATGCGCGGACCGAGTACCAATGCCAGCGCCAAAGCCGAAGCGCCCGAGACGATTTCCACCACAAGTCCGCCGGCGTAATCCAGCACTCCGAGGTTGGACAGCCAGCCGCCCGGCCCCCACACCCAGTGCGCGACCACCGCGTACACCGCAACGGTCCACAGCGGGACGAAGACCACCCACGCCGAGAACCTCGCGCGGTCGGCGATGGCGCCACTGACGAGTGCGGCGGTGACGATCGCGAAGGCGAGTTGGAAGGTGGCGAACAGAAGTTCGGGCACCGTTCCACGTGCGGTCGTCGGGTCGATGCCGAGCATGCCGAAGTGCGAGAGATCGCCGACCAGCCCGCCGCCGGCGTCCTCGGAGAACGCGAAGGTGTAGCCCACCAAGAGCCAGGCCACGGTGCACGCCGGGATCGAGATGAAGCACATCATGATCATGTTGAGCACGCCTGTGGTGCGGACCATGCCGCCGTAGAAGATGGCCAATCCGGGGGTCATCAACAGGACCATTGCGGTAGCGGCAAGCAGCCAGGCGGTGGCCGCGGGATCGATCTCTGGCACGTCAGCTCCTTCGGCGAGTTCCGAAGAGCATATGTTTCGTGTTTCGGCCCGGTTAGCGAAGACTCACCGTTAGCTGGACTTGATGAAGTTCTGGTACGAGCGCGACGGCGTGGGGCCGCGCTGACCCTGGTATTTCGAGCCGGCTTTGGCGCTGCCGTACGGGTGTTCGGCGGGGCTGGTCAGCCGAAGCAGGCACAGCTGGCCGATCTTCATCCCCGGCCACAGGGTGATCGGCAGATTCGCGACGTTGGACAGTTCGAGGGTGATGTGGCCGGTGAACCCCGGATCGATGAACCCCGCGGTGGAGTGGGTCAGCAGCCCGAGGCGGCCGAGTGACGACTTGCCTTCGAGCCGTCCGGCGAGATCGTCGGGCAGCGAGCACCGTTCGAGCGTCGCACCGAGGACGAACTCGCCGGGGTGCAGCACGAACGGCTCGCCCTCCTTCGGCTCGACCAGGGTGGTGAGGTCGTCCTGGCGCAACGACGGGTCGATGTGGGTGTAGCGAGTGTTGTTGAAGACCCGGAACAGGTTGTCCAACCGGACATCGACGCTCGACGGCTGGATCAGGCTTTCCTCGAACGGATCGACGCCAAGTCGCCCCGCGGCGATTTCGGAACGGATGTCGCGATCGGAGAGCAGCATTGGTAGTCAGGGGCGCGGTGTCCGCAGTGCGGATCCGGTTCCCCATCCCCCTTTCAATCCGTGCGTGCGGTTTTCCCGCACACGGCTTTCCGATGATCGTCTGGGCATGGTTACGCAGCCTTCGGGTAGCGGATAGTGCCGGAGAGCTGGTGTAGGCCGTGCTCCGTGAACCACGCGTTGGTCCATTGATCGGCTTGCCCGGCGCGTAGGTTGCGGCCCCGCTTCTTGATCAGAAGCCGTTTGAGGCGCCACGTGACGTACCGGTCGATCTGGATGAACTTGTCGGCGGCGTTACCGCTGCGAAAGTAGTTGCCCCAGCCGCGCAAGATCGGATTCAATGCCGCAATCACGTCGCAGACATCGATACCGACCCGATTGCGCCCAGTGCGCTCACGCACCTTGGCCCGCACTCGGGCCATGGCCGTTTGGCTGGGCCAGCGGTGCAGGTAGTAGCGCACGATGCGTTTCTGTTCCCACAACCGCCCCGACATGCGCGCCCGGAAATGACAGCCCAGGAAATCCAGGCCCTCACGCCCCTCACGCAGGTCGACCACCTTCGTCTTGTCCGGATGCAGCCGCAACCCCAACGACGCCAGGATCTCTCCCACCGCCGCCAAAGCGTGCTCGGCCTGTGCCGCACTACGGCACAGCACCACACCGTCATCGGCGTAGCGCACCAACTCGCCCACCTTGCGGGCGGAGAGTTCGGTGTCGAGCACGTGCAGGTAGACGTTGGCCAATAACGGGGAAATGACCCCGCCCTGCGGAGTGCCCGCGACCGTCCGCGTCACCTCGCCGTCCACCAGCACCCCTGCCTGCAGCCACTTACGCAGAAGTTTGAGCACCCGCCGATCCGAGACCCGCCTACCCACCAACTCGAGTAGACGCTCGTGGTCGATCTCGCCGAAGAAATTGGCGATATCGAACTCCACCACATGGGTGACCCCTGCGATGAAACCGACGCGAAGCCGCTCCATCGCCTGTGTGGCTGACCGCTTCGGCCGAAAACCATACGAACACGACATGAAGTCGGCCTCGAAGATTGGTTCCAGCACCAGCTTGGCCGCCGCCTGGGCCACCCGGTCTCGCACCGTGGGAATGCCCAACGGCCGCTTACCGCCTCGTGGTTTCGGGATCTCCACACGCCGCGCAGGCGCGGGACAATACCGACCCGATAGAAGATCGCGACGCAACTCACGCAACATGCGGTCCACGCCGTAGTCCTCCACCGCGACCAGGGTGATCCGATCCACCCCGGCCGCACCCCTGTTCTGTCGCACCCGTTCCCACGCCTCCCACAGGACGTCACCCCTGCAGATACGGTCATACAGGGCGTGGAAACGCCGACCCTCAGACTGCTTGGCCGCAGCCCATAGCCCACGTTGCAGTTCTCGCACTTTCACCGGCGAGGCCACCAACGGCCCCTCGGCTACAGCAGACCATGGCCCGCCGGGGGAATTGGACCGAGTCACCTCGGTCATGCCCTCACGCTTACCTGCTTCGCGCGCGTGATCAAAGTTGGGGCCCTTTCCTCCCGGCGCGTTATGTTGCACGCCGATCAGCGGTACTACGACCCCATCGGACTCCCGCTGCCCTCCAGAAGCTTTCACCATCGGCTTATACCCCTGGTCTTTGCCCGACAAGGCCAGGCAGACGGGTCTCTCCTGTTCCGAACCAGACTGTGTGCACGTGCCGCCTCACCTACCCCGAGAAGATCCAATGGGCTGACCCCGGACCAGGGCCCATCAGACATGGCCTTCGCCGTGACATGAGCGGCTCGGCTCTTCCGTTGTAATTCTGACGAGGCTGCAGAGTTCGCTTGACGCTACGGCCCGCACACTTGCTCCCTCCGAAGAGGCTCTCGACACCCCGCTCAGCCCGCCAGATCTCTCCAACGAACCGGGGCCTGCTACCCGGCGTTCCGGTACCTACCGGGACGGGACTTCCACCCGCTAGTCCAATCCAACTTTCAGGACGCACCACGCGACGAGCGTAGCCGCTGAAGTGTTAGCCTTCGTGATCACTGGTGCCAGCCAGATAAGCCGATGTAGTTCAATGGCAGAACATCAGCTTCCCAAGCTGAATACGCGGGTTCGATTCCCGTCATCGGCTCCACGAAGCCGCAACGCGCCAACACAATGTATCTATGACGATCAGTCTTGAGTTGGCAGTTTTGCGAAGCCAACTGGACCGGCTGCTGCGTGTGGTTGAGGAGCGCCACGGCGCCATAATCGACCTACAGGTCGACAGCTATTGGCTGCTCGAGACAAACGCGGTGTTCTCGCTCGATCGCGTTCCCACACCCAACGTCGGCGAAGTTTCCGACGACGCTGAGGAGTTGGTGAACATGGTGTCCCGACCGGACGAGGACCTAACCCCTTGGCACGAGTTGAAGCATTTAATCGGCCTGCTGGAGGCCCTCGCCCTCCGGGACCTTCCCTGAATACGCGGGTTCGATGCCCGTCATCGGCTCCACATCTACCTGGTCAAACCTCGTAGCCGGTCGCCCGCCCTTAGCGCAATCGAATGCCAGCGTGGACAGGGTGCTGGGGCTCCTGGCCCGCGACCGAAACTGGTGGAACCTCTGGAAGGTGTACGAAACGATCCGCAATGCAGTCCGCGATGCAGTCCGCGGCACAGCCGCGCTCACCAGCCGACTCCAGTGGGTCACCGAAACCGACGTAGAAGCATTCAGGGAATCCGCGAACAACCCCGACGTCAGCGGCGATGCCGCTCGCCATGCGATACCAACTCGCCCAACATCGCCGACCCAGACCATGACTCTCCCCGAAGGTCAGGCCTTCATCAACGACCTGGTGGCGAAGTGGCGGGACTGGGTAGCGAACCCTTACCCGCCGCCGAACCCATGACTCGCCCGTTCCCCTCCAGGATTCACCACTCACCGCCTAATGGGACTCGATCAGCGTGTCCTTGACGGGGATCTTGGTTCTTGAGCGGGAGGCTGATCACCGAGCCGCCGGCCGGTGAGCACTGTTGCCGCCTGGAGTGATGGTCAACTTCTAGGGTTAGATCGTGCCCCGGCTGGTTGGTGAGGTCATCTGTAGCGCTCATGGGATGTCGTGCCTGTTCGAGCACTGATCCATTAGGTCGCCGCCAGGTGTCCTTCGGCTCGAACGGGTTTGATCCATATCGAGCCAAGGAGGCGATGCGATGCTCTTCGTCGGAGACGACTGGGCAGAAGACCACCACGACGTATATCTGATGAACGACGCCGGCGACTGGCTGGCGTCGCGGCGACTACCCGAAGGCCTAGCCGGGATCACGCGGTTGCACGAGCTGATCGCCGAGCATGCCGAAGACCCCGCCCAGGTCGTGATCGGCATCGAAACCGACCGGGGGCTATGGGTGGATGCCGTGATCGCGGCCAAATATCAGGTGTTCGCGATCAACCCGCTGGCCGCGGCCCGCTACCGCGACCGCCACCATGTCTCGGGAGCCAAGTCCGATCCCTCGGACGCCAAGTTGTTGGCCGATCTGGTGCGCACCGACCGGCACAACCACCGCCGCATCGCCGGGGACAGCGATCAGGCCGAGGCGATCAAAGTGCTCGCCCGGGCGCATCAGAATCTGATCTGGGCGCGCACCCGGCACACCAACAGCCTGCGCAGCGCGTTGCGGGAGTACTACCCCGCCGCCTTGGAGGCCTTCGACGATCTGGCCGACCGCGACGCACTGGCGATCCTGGGCCGCGCCCCGACCCCCGCCGACGCTCGGCGTTTGAGCCTGTCCAAGATCCACTCTGCGCTCAAAGCTGCTGGGCGCCAACGCAACCTCGACACCCGGGCACTGCAGATTCAGGAACTGCTGCGCACCGAGCAGCTCGCCGCGCCCGAAGCGGTCACCACCGCGTTCGGGGCCAGCACCCGCGCCGCGGTCGGCATCATCGCCGAACTCAACCACCAGATCGCCGATCTGGAAGCGGAACTGGCGACACATTTTGAGGCACACCCGGACGCCGACATCTACCGCTCCCTGCCAGGACTTGGTGTCATCCTCGGCGCCCGGGTGCTCGGTGAGTTCGGGGACGACCCGAACCGATACACCAGCGCCAAGTGTCGCAAGAACTACGCCGGAACATCACCATTGACCATCGCGTCGGGCCGAAAACGTGCCGTGCTGGCCCGCCACATCCGCAACCGTCGCCTCTACGACGCCATCGACGCCTGGGCCTTCTGCGCCATCACGCGCAGTCCTGGAGCGCGTGCCTACTACGACCAGCACAGAGCGGCTGGAAACCTGCACCACCAAGCCCTACGCGCCCTCGGCAACCGTCTCGTCAGCATCCTCCACGGCTGTCTACGCCACCGCACCACATACAACGAACACAAAGCCTGGGGACACCGACAGAACACCCCAACCACCCACGCCGCTTGACAACTTACGGACTTGGGATGTCTAACCATGCAGCGGCACAACATTGCCGCTGTAGCTCGGCGCAGGCGGCGCGGGCCAAAGCCGCGAGCGGATAGCCCGCCAGTCGACGGCACGGGTCGTCGCGCAGAATCCTCGGTGCGATATGACACACGATGTCCGGGGCGGTGACACGATATTGAGGTGAACGGCGGGCGCGACGGGCACGGGGGCGATGATCGGCGTCGTGATCGCGACGGTTCGATTGATGAATTGCTGGATCGCGCAGTTGCGGCGATCAACCGGGGTGATCGTGCCGCCGCGACGGCCTTGGCGGGGCAGGTGCTGGAAGCTGACAGCGCCAACGCCGAGGCTGAGGACTTGTTGGCCGCACCGAGCGATCCGGGTGAGATTCGGCGATTGACGATTTTCTTCGCCGATTTGGTGGATTCGACGGCGCTGTCCACGCGGGTCGAGCCAGAGACGTATCGCCTGCTGGTGGGGCGCTATCGCGAGCAGGTAATGCACGTCGTGAAGCGATACGAGGGGCATATCGGCTCCACAAAAGGTGACGGATTGCTGGCGGTGTTCGGTCACCCGATTGCCCACGAGGACGACGTGCGACGTGCGGTGCAGGCCGGTCTGGAAATCACCCGCGAGGTGGCCAGGCTCAGCGAACAAGCCAAGCGCCGGTTCGGGATTGAGATCAACGTCCGGGTGGGGGTGCACCGCGGGCTGGTGTATCTAGATACCGCCCAAGACGACGTGTACGGATTGGCGGCCAACCTGGCCGCCCGCGTATCAGGCCTAGCCCCGCCGGGCACGGTGGTGGTCTCCGAGGCGGTCGTGCCGCTGGTGCGGGATGCCTTCGAGTTGCAGGTTCGCCCGGCCGCTGCGGTCAAGGGTGTGGACGGGCTGATCGCCCACCACCAGGTGCTGGGAGAGCGCGCCGTGCCGACCCGGGTGGGACGGGGGCCGTTGGTGGGCCGCGATCGCGAGTTGGGGCGGCTGGAAAAGTGTTGGGGGCGGGCGCAGGTCGGCACGTTGAGCACACCCGGGGTGGTGTTTCGCGGTGAGCCCGGGATCGGGAAGTCCCGGCTGGCGGCGGCAGCCACCGAGCTGGCCGAGGCCTCCGAGGCGATGGTGGTGGAGTTGGCCGGGTCACCGTTTCACACCGACACCGGTCTGCATCCGTTGCGCACGCTGTTGGAGCGCCGCTGCGGCATCGGCCGCCTCACCGAACCGGGTGAACGGCTTCGGCTGCTACACGCACACGTGGCGGCCTGTTCGCCGGAGACAGGGAGCTTGGTGTCGTTGTTGGCACCGGTCCTGGGGATCGGCGCCGAGGCCGGCTATGAGCCGGTGCCCGCCGAGGGCCGCAAGCTCTATGACCTGATCGCGCAGGCGGTGCAGGCCTATCTGCTGGCGTGTGTGGGCGACGCTGCGGGCCTGGTGGTGGCCGAGGATGTGCACTGGTTCGACCCGTCCACCCTCGAGGTGCTCGGCTCGCTGCTGAATGCGGCCGACGGCCGGCTGCTGGTGGTCATCACCGGACGCCCGGGCGGGTGGTTGCCGGCCAGCTGGCCGGTCAGGGTGTTCGACCTGGCGCCGTTGACCAACGGCCAGGCCGACACGCTGATAACCGCGCTGAGTCCGAGCCTGTCAGCAGATGAACGGGCCGCGGTGGCCGGGCGCTGCGACGGGGTGCCGTTCTACATCGAACAGGTCGTGGCCGGCCTCACCGAGACCGGGGTGCCCGAGATGCTGTATGAGCCGTTGTTCGCTCGGCTGCGCGCCAGCGCGAACGTGGTGCCGGTGGTGGAGGCCGCCGCCGTCATCGGCCGTCAGATGGATCGTGGGCTGCTGGGCTCGGTGGTGGACCTGAGCGACGACGAGGTCGACGACGTCATCGACGAGCTCGAGGACGCGCTGGTGCTCGAGCCGTGGGGAACCGACGGTTGGCGGTTTCGCCACGAGTTGCTGCGCGAGGTCGCCGCCGAGCTGGCGCCACCGAGCGTGCGCCGCGGGCTGCACGCCAAGGTGGCCGATGCCCTGGTCGGCGGTGTGAGCGCCGAGCCAGACTGGGGACTAGTTGCTGGCCACAACGAGCAGGCCGAGCGGTTCGACGAGGCTGCGTCGGCTTACCAGCATGCATCGGCGGCTGCGCAACGCCGCGGGGCGCTTCTCGAGGCCCGCAACTACCTGACCCAGGCCCTCGCCGGACTCGACCGCGCTTCGCCCGGCCCAGAGCGTGACCGAAGCGAAATCTCTCTACGGTTGCGCCGGGGATTCCTCACCGCAGCCGTAGACGGCCCTTCAAGCTCCGCCCTTGCAGGTGACTTCGAGCGGTGCCTGCAGCTGGTTGGGACCGACCTGCGTGAGGATGAGCTGGTCGCGACCTTGGTCGCCCTGGGGGCCTACTACATCTCGCGCGCGGACTTGCGCCGGGCTACCCAGGTGCTCGAGTCGCTGCGCGCCGGCATCGAGGACCGACAGTGGTTCCGTCCGGTGCTGCAGTCCTCACTCGGGGCACTGGAGTGGCTGCGCGGCGACTTCGCTCCCGGCCGCTCCCAGCTCGAGGAGGCCACCGCGGCCCAGTCCGCGGCAGCAGACGCCCATGAGCTCGACGCGGTGTGGTTGCATCCCTCTGACCCGACCGTTGTGGCGCACCTGCACCTGGCCTGGATCCGTTTCGTCCAGGGCGACCCGATCGACGCGGAGGCCGAGCTGGTCCACGCGGCCCGCCGGGCCGGACAGCTCGGCTTCCCGCAGGGCCCATTCAGCCTTGCTTACACCCGCTGCATGGAGTGCTGGATCCGCGTCGAAGCCGGCCAGCTCGACCGTGCCGCGGTGCTTGCTGCCGACCTGACCGAGCAGGCTGAGCGGCACGGCTTCGACATGTTTCGGGTGTGGGGGGAAGCCCTGCAGGCCGCCCTCAGCGCCCTGGACTTAGTCGACGCGGACGACCCCGATCCGCCCGGGCTGTCGGAGCGTATCGCGACCATGGCCACGTGGGTCGACATCTTGCACATGGTCGGGATGAACGTCTACATCACCTTCCACGATGCCTTACTCGGGCGGCTGTTGATCGCCGCCGGCCAACCCGAGGTGGCCCGTGAACGCCTGGACACCGCACTGCAGCTCGCCCAGGACACCGGGATGCACTTCTACGACGCCGAACTGCTGCGACTTCGCGCCCACACCCACACCGACCCCGACGCCCGCCGCGCCGACATCGCCGCCGCCCTCGACCTGGCCCGCCGCCAAAGCGCGCCGTTGTTCGAACTGCGGGCCGCCCTCAATGATTTCGAGCTACACGGACAATCCGCGCGTGCGGCGCTGACTGATGTGGTCAGTCGGTTCCCCACCGATAGCGGATGGCCGGAACTAGCGCGAGCCCAGGCCGCACTGGATCAGACCGCCCCGAAGACCGGATAAGTCGGATGGGCACAGCAGCGCCGTGCAAGACGTGTGGCATCGAACCACTGGAGAACGCTCGGTTCTGCCACGGCTGCGGCTCACCCATTACCGAGTCAGAAAAACATGCCGAGTACAAGCAGGTCACGGTGCTGTTCGCCGATGTGGTGCGCTCGATGGACCTTGCTGCCGCGCTGGATATGGAGCGGTTCCGCGAAATCATGACCGAGCTGGTTGAGCGGTCGGCGGCGGTGGTGCAACGCTACGGCGGGAGCGTGGAGTACACCGGCGACGGCGTGATGGCGATCTTCGGCGCCCCGGTGGCGTTGGAGGATCACGCCATTCGTGCCTGCTTGGCGGCGGTGGCCGTGCAGGAGGAGGCGAAGTGGCATGCTGTCGAAGTCCGAGAGCGCGACGGTGTGGACCTGCAGGTGCGGGTGGGACTTAACTCCGGTCGGGTGATCGCCGGTGAGATCGGTTCGGGGTCGCTGGGGTACGGCGCGATCGGCGAGCAGGTTGGGATGGCGCAGCGGATGGAATCGGTGGCGCCCCCGGGCGGGGTGATGCTTAGCGAGTCCACCGCGCGGCTGGTCGAGCAGACCGTAATGCTCGCTGAATCCGAGTGGGTGCGCATCAAGGGAGCCGACGAACCGGTGCGGGCTCGCCGGCTGGTGGCCATCGGGGCGCGCCATGGCGTGGTCGGACGCGCTGAGGTGAGCCTGGTCGGCCGGAACTGGGAGATGGCCGCGCTCGAAGCTCTGGTGGACCGCACGATCGCCGGTAACGGTGGCGTGGTGAATGTGGTGGGACCGCCGGGCATTGGCAAGTCTCGCGTAGCCCGAGAGGCCGCAGCACTGGCAGCGGCTCGCGGCGCCGACGTGTATTGGACGTACTGCGAATCCCACGCCAGCGACATTCCCTTCGATGTGGTGACGAGGCTGCTGCGGACGGCTAGCGGCGTAGCCGACCTCGATGACCAGGCCGCCCGCGCTCGGGCCCACGAACAGGTCCCGGATGCCGACCCGCAGGATCTGCTACTGCTCGATGATCTGCTCGGCATCGCCGACCCGGATGTGCCGCTGCCTCAGATTGACCCGGATGCGCGGCGGCGGCGGTGGAGCGCGCTGTTGAATTCGGTGACGTTGGCCCGCACTGAACCGGTGCTCTACATCATCGAGGACACGCACTGGATCGACGAGGTCAGCGAGTCTATGGTGGCCGACTTGCTCACCGTGATTCCGCGCACGCCGGCGATGGTGCTGATCACCTACCGTCCCGAATATGACGGTCCGCTGACGCGGGTGCATGGCGGCCAGACGGTCGCGCTTGGCCCGCTGGGTGATTCGGACACCGCGGCGCTGATCGGTGAGCTGCTGGGTTCGGACCCCTCGGTCGGCAGGCTGGCGGCGGCGATCACCGAGCGGGCCGCCGGGAACCCGTTTTTCGCCGAGGAGATGGTGCGCGAGTTGTCCCAGCGCGGGGTGCTGACCGGCGAACGCGGCGGCTACGTCTGTCGGGTGAATGTCGCCGAGGTGAGCGTGCCGGCCACGGTGCAGGCGGCCATCGAGGCGCGCATCGACCGATTGAACGCCCGGGCCAAGCGCACGATAAACGCGGCGTCGGTGATCGGAGCCCGCTTCGGAGCGCAGCTGCTGGCCGCGCTGGGCATCGATGCGGTGGTCGACGATTTGCTGGGCGCGGAGCTGATCGATCAGGTGCGGTTCACCCCGAGCGCCGAATATGCCTTCCGCCACCCCCTGATCCGGACGGTGGCCTACGAATCGCAGCTGAAATCCGATCGCGCCCAGTGGCACCGGCGCCTGGCCACCGCGATCCAAGAGCGTGACCTCGGCTCGGCGGAGGACAACGCTGCGCTGATCGCCGAGCACCTCGAAGCAGCGGGTGATCTGCGCGCGGCGTATGGCTGGCACATGCGCGCCGGGGCGTGGTCGACCAACCGCGATCTCGGCGCCGCCCGGGTCAGTTGGGAGCGCGCCCGCGGGATCGCCGACGCGCTGCCCGACGACGACCCCGACCAGCTGTCGATGCGCATCACCCCTCGCACCATGCTATGTGCCACCGCGTGGCGAGGAATCCAGGAAAGTTGGGGCCGCTTCGCGGAGCTGCGGGAGTTGTGCAGCGCGGCCGGCGACAAGGTCTCGCTGGCCATCGGCATGACCGGGCTGGCCACCGAACTCGCGTACACCGGGCGTTCGCGTGAGGGGTCGCGGCTGGCATCCGAGCAGATGGCGCTGCTGGAGTCAATCGGCGACCCGACCTTGACCATGGGGTTGGCGTTCATGGCGTTCGGCAACTGGGCGGACGCCGGTGAATTCGGCGAGCTCTTGCGGTGGTCGCAGACCGTGATCGACATGGCCGACGGCGATCCCGCCAAGGGCGCCGGCTTCGGTGTGGGATCACCGCTGGCGGTCGCGGTGGTATATCGCGGCGTCGCCAGGTGGTGGCTGGGCCGTCCCGGGTGGCGCCAAGACCTCCACGATGCCGTCGCGATGGCCCGACAAAGCAACCCCGAAACCCTCGCCGCTGTCCTCACCTGGACCTACGGTCACGCGATTCACTACGGGGTGCTTCGGGCCGATGACTCCGCGGTGCGTGCAATCGAAGAGGCGGTGCAGACCGCCGAGGGAGCCAGCAATGCCGCGATTACCCGTGTCAAGTACACGCTGGGTGTCGCGCTGCTGAATCGGGACGCCGCGGCCGACCGTCACCGCGGGCTGGAACTGATGACGCAGGCCCGCGATCTCTTACTGTGCGAGCGTGCTCTCTTCCTTGTTCCTGTCGCCGAGGTGTGGGCCGCCCGGGAAAGGGCCCGGCGCGGCGACCGCGACGCTGCCATACCGGTGATACGCAAAGCAGTCGACGAGCTGCACCAGGCAGGACGGATCGGGTATGGCGTTTTTGGCACCGGCGTTCTGGTGGAGACGCTGCTGGAGCGGGGCGCCGAGGGCGATGTGGCCGAAGCCCTCGAGGCGCTCGACTGGTTGGCGAAACTGCCGGCAGAAGACGGTTCGGCGATACTCGAGATCACGCTGCTGCGGCTGCGCGCGCTGCTGGCACACGCCCGCGGCGACGATGCTGCCTACGGGGACTTGGCGAATCACTATCGCGCGATGGCGGCATCGCTTGGCTTCGAAGGCCACATCGCGATGGCCGAAGCGATGTAGGGAACCCTCGGACACGCCGCCAAACACAACGGACTCACGAAGCGAGAACCTGGATTAGGCGATTGTTGTCGCCCTGATCCAGGGTGGTGAGTGCGCGCTCGCGACCGGCTGGGACGTTCGTTGTCGGCCTTTCCTTGTGCATGCCGCTGCAGGCTGGCGAGAGCGGTTAGGAACCGTCGGCGTCGCTGCCTCATCACCACTCAGCGGCGCACTGGGTGGTCGGCTCGCCGATCGCGCCCTCGCGCGGGCATAGACCCGGATGTCGTTGGCGGTTAAGAGATTGCAGCCCCGGGACCGCTCGATCCCGGGACTGTTGTGACTCGGCGGACTTACGGCGCTCCGCCCTCACCCCCGTCCCCATTGTTGTCGTCGTCTTTGCCGCTGCTCAGCGCCTTCTTCATGCTGTCGGAAACCTTGGTGACGACCCTTCTTGATGTCATTGCGGGCCTTGGTGACGCATCCCGCACTTGCGTCTTCCGCGCGGGGCTGGCGGTGGCCGCGTGTGGGCCCTTGTCACCGCGGGCGGAGCGCACGATCGTGCGCCCGTCGCCGATGACCGACTTCACCGTACCGATGGCCGCGTTGAGCCGGTCCCTGGTCGTCGCCAGCTCTCCGACCGCGCGCTGGGGTGCCGCGAGATGGTCGTGGGTGACCGCGGGCGGCTTGGGCGCGCCGATCAGGGCCGCCGCGTTGGTGATGCCCTCGCCGACCGCGTTGACAAGATCGGCGGCCACCGTCGCTGGTTTGAGCCTGGGGATCAGCCGCGCCGGGGTGGGTTCCCACGGCTTGATGCTGCGGTCATAGCCCAGGTCCACGATCACCTTGAAGACCGGCTCGACCACGTCGATCAACGACTCGGGCACCCCCAGGCTGCGCAGCGGAGCGAACAACGGCAGATCTTCGGTCGGAAAGAAGTAGTAGCTGGCGTCGCCGTGGGTGCCCTGGTAGGCGGGAGACTTCGTCGGTTGGGCAGGCAGGCTCACGTTGAGGTCGTACGGGTGCACATAGACGGCGCCGAGCACCGCGTTCAAGTCGGCGATGAGATTGAGCGGATACTGCGGGAAATCGGCGATGCCGTCGTATTGGCGGGTGATGACATCCGTGTGGAACTGGGTGTTGGTCGGTTCGGGGCCGTTGAACGACCAATTGAGGATCGGGATGTAGAGGCCCGGGAATCGGGCATGAAGACCGCCGTTGGGGACATTGGCATCACCGCTCAGCACGAAGTTGATGTCCGGGGCTTGGGTTCCCGCCGGGTATTGCTCGGCGAGTTTTTGCTTCTCCCGGTTCGCGATGATCGCGCCCTGCGAGTAGCCGTAGATCACCAGATGGTCGTTGCCGTGCTCGGCCATCGACTTTTCGAGATCGGCGACCCCGGCCTGGATTGATTGATCGATGGTGAGGTCGAAGAGCCCCGAGAGTTTCCACCACGGCTCGTCTGGCCACCCTGGGCCGCCAAGCCCCCAGACGCTCTGGGGTCCGAGCGCGAGCCAGACGAGGCGCTCGAGCCCGGTGATGGGCCAAAACTCCTCGGGCGTCGTCACCGCGACATAGTTGATGTCCCCCGGATGAGTCGGCGCGATGAAATGGTTCCTGACAGTTTCGATGTAGACGTTGTCGGGCGTCGGGACGGTGGTCCCGCCCAGGATCAAAGCGGTCGAGTCGGCGGACAGCCGCACAGCCGGTGACATCGTCGAGACCGACACCGGGGCGACCGTGGCCATCACCACCAGCACTGCGACAGCGATAGACACGCTCATCCGCGTGGCGGCGTACTTTGCGTTTCTCATCGTCTTTCCTTCGTCCTGGCTAAACGATGGCCACCGTGTCCGGTGTCGAGCTTCGCGGTGGAAATTGTCACTCGCGTGGGGGTGAGACGAGCTCAGTAGTGGACTACTGCAATCTCACGGGTTTCGGCGCGCTACTACCTAGCCGCGATCTTGAGTCCGCGGGCGTGGCGCGACGGAGATCACCCAAAGCATGAGCCCTCGGGTGGATGAGGTGGGCCGAGGCGATGCCGTGACGGCGGTCCTTCTGCGACCCTCGTTTTGATCTCGGCAGGCATCTCATTATTACTAAAGGCGCGGAAGACGAGACACGTCGTCGTGAGACTAACTTCTAAGACATCGCGACGTGCAGAATCACGCGCCCCGCAAGGCGATCGATGAGTGTCGCAGATGTGCTCTATTTCGAGACCGCGTTCAGTTCTGTTCGGGCCTGGTCGATTTGGTCGTATGCGTAGGTCACCATGGCGGCGGTGGTCATCGTCTCGCCCTTGCGGGCCAGCGATTCGTAGGCCTGGTCGCCAAGGACATGGCGGAGATGAGCGATCGCGGTATTGAGTTCAAGGTCCACGCTGTGGCGAGGGACTGACGACCGCGATCCGCACGGACGCCGAGAGCGCTGGCGGAGTTTCACACCGGCCGCGGTTACAAGCTGCCTGGATTAAGCATTCTGGGCGTCGGCAGTAACGCTGTGGCGCAGCAGGGAAAAGAGTAGACCGTGCGGTATGAGTTTCGACCCGCAATTCGCCCGTGACACAGTCCTGCCCCTAGTGCAGGCGGCCTATCAGGTCTTCCACAACCCCGATGTCGACCCGACCCTGCCGGCTGGTTATCAGAAGACAGCCCTGCTGGAAGCGGACCCGACGCTGCTCGACTTGATTACCGAAATTTCGGAAAGCGCCCGCTCATTCGTTCAAACGGTCGCCGGCGTTACCACGGTGTTCGGCTTGGTCGGCAAGAACACTGCGACCAAGACCGCATTCGTCGCAATCCGCGGTACCCAAACGCAGACGGAGTGGTTGCAGAACCTCGATGTCGAAGCGACAGTTTATCGACCGGTATCCGATTTCGGAGATGTCCACATGGGGTGGATGGGACTTTACGAGACGATGCGGGCCAATCTCGCGGCGAATCTGCCGGCCGCCTGCGCGGGCTGTGACCAATTGATTGTCACCGGACACAGCCTGGGCGCTGCCCTCGCGGTGCTCGCCGCGCCGGACATCGCCAAAAACATATCAGTCGTACCGGAACCGAAACTAACGACCTTCGGAGGCCCACGCCCCGGACTGCACGACTTCGTGGTGCCATTCAACCTGCTGATTGACAGCTGCTTCCGGGTGGTCAACCTCTTCGATATCGTCCCGCACCTGCCGTTGGCATTGCCGGGCCTGCCCTACGAGCATGTGGGGGTGCAGATCGCCGTGGATTCGGGTGGTTCCATCGACCAGACCCACCGCCACAGCCTGGACGCCTACCGCGCCGGCCTGACCGGTCTCATCAGCACGCAACCTGCCTGGGCCGCTTGACGTCGCCCGCCAGGGTCATCCGTTCGACGACGCGATCCATCATTCGGACGCCGGAAGTCCAGTACACAGCAACACATACACGAGACACTGATGCTCGAAGGACTGATCCGTCACGTGTCGGTGGTGTGGTAGCCGCGTCGACCTGGGCATTCTTCTGCGCGTTCGGTTGGAAAAAGATCCCGTGCCGGATGGCCTAAAGGAGTCCGGCTTAGATTGGCACGCAGGGAAACGGACGACGCTCGCCGAGCGCTACGGTGCGGGAACGCTGGCGCAGCCGATGCCCGGGATGCAGCCCGCAGCGCCGCCCGGTCCGGCGACACCGCCGGGACCGCCGGGTATCGCGCCCGCAGCGCCGGCCGGTCCGGCCACGCCACCGGGTCCACCCGGAATAGTGCCGGCAGCACCGGCGGGTCCGGCGGCTCCGGCCGGTCCGCCCGGGATCGCGCCCGCGGCGCCGGCGGGTCCGGCGGCTCCGCCCGGTCCGCCCGGGATCGCGCCGGCCACGCCCGGAGCCACACCCGGCGGCGGGGGAGCCACGTAGTAGCCGGGCGGAGGCGGCGGTGCGGCACAGCCGGTGCCGTACGGATCGACGCACCCGGCCGGACCGCCCGCGGCGGCCACGGGTGCGACCGCGAGCGCTGTCGCGGCGATACAGGCGAAGACGACCGATCCGAACTTCCATTGGTTCTGCAGCATGACGCCCGCTGTACCCGTCGTGACCGATTCGAAACCTCGGCGCCCTGTAGCGCTCGTGGAGTGCGTTGAGCCACTGATCGTGAACTTGGCCGAGCAGCTCCCCCCGATCCTCCGAAAACGACTGGGAGCGTGGTTCAACGACGTGATCGAGAGCTTCTAACGCCCGCGTGGCTTCCTTTGCCGCGGCTACGAAGGTGCCCGCGCTGGCCTCCGTTGCGCACATGCCGACCGGCGAGGTCGTTGAGCTCCCGGGCCGGGGAACCACCTCTGTGTACGACTCCGGTTCCGCCGACGGCCCGACGTACGTGCTGCTCCACTCGCTGGCCTGTACCGGGCTGATGGCGTGGTATCCGGCTTTGGACACGGTTCGGGAGTTCGGCCGGGTCGTGGTGTTCGACCAACGCTGTCACGGTTAGGGCATCTCGCCGCCGCGCATGCTGCTCGAAGACTGCGCCGACGACGGGAGGGCCCCGTTGTTCAACGTGATCGTCTCCAATGTGCCCGGACCGCGAGAGCGCGGCCGGATCGCGGGTGCTGTGGGATCTGCGCTGAACATCACGGCTCAACGTAGTTCGGCGGCATATTCCGCGACTGCCCACGTCCATCAGAAATGATGTTTTGACTGTCGCGCGGGGAGACAACCACTGCGAAACGTTTGCAGGACGCCGCACCGGGTAGCAGGTGTCGTACGTCTCCCGGACTTCGCCGGTTAGTTGTCGGCCAGGCATCGAGGGCACTCGAAATGGCGGCGGGCGCTTTCAGGGTTGACCGCTACCCTCGCGCACCGTAGTTGCCAAGGCAACGAGCACGGCCACCGATGAAGGAGTCGCCTTATCGTGCAGGACCATTTCCCTCCGCGCGCCATCTCTCGATCGGCCCGTGTGTTGGGGCCGGTCATCTTATTGGTTGCGTCGGCGTTGTACTTAGCCGCATATCTGCGGTGGCCCAGCCTGGCCAGCCAGGTCGACCTGTTGGTGTACCGGTTCGGAGCAGGGCGCGTCTGGGATGGTCAAGACCTGTACTCAGTGGGGATGACCGGAAATCCACACACGATGCTGTTCGACTACCCGCCATTCGCTGCGCTGTGCTTTCTCCCGCTGGTCGGGTTGAGCCAGCCTGCCATTCTCACCCTTGGTTTGTTGGTGAACATTGCCTGCGTGGGTTACATCGTCCGCCGGATGCTCAGTGCTGCAGGAATCGGGACCGCAACCGGTCTGTGGGGGTTGACTGCGCTTCTGATGGCTCCGGTCATCTGGCTGGAACCCGTCCGGCTTTCGCTGCAGCTCGGCCAGATCAATGTGGTCATGATGGCGATCGTCCTCGCTGACGTGCTGTCACAACCGTCCCGCAGGTGGACTGGGATAGGTGTCGGGATCGCCGCCGGTATCAAACTGACTCCCGCGCTCTTCATTGTCTTTCTCGTGGCGACCGGGCGACGTCGTGAGGCAGTCATCGCTGGATTGACATTCATCTCGACCATCGCCGTCGGTTTCGTTCTGCTGCCGGCCGATTCGAACGAGTTCTGGCTGCGTGGGCGGTTTCAGGACGTACGACGGATCTCCAGCGACCCTCTGGCGAACACTAGTCTGGCCGGACTCCTCGCGCGACTTAACTGGGCGACGCGGTGGGAGACCGCGGCCGCAGTCGTATTCGCGATCTTCGCCATCGCAATCGCCGCGGTGGCGTGGCGTCGCGGTCATTTGCTCTTGGGCGTCGCCATCGCGGGGATGACTTCGGCCGCCGCTTCACCCTTCAGCTGGAGCCACCACTGGGTGTGGCTCGCACCGCTTCTCGTCCACCTTGGGTTTCTCGGGTCCGTACACCGCTCGCGCGTCGCGGCGCTCGCCATGTGGACGCTTGCGGCGATTTTCGGGGGGTGGTTCGTCGCATCGCGAAGCTCGCCTCCACAAGCAGGTCTGGTGTCCTTGCGCCACCCAGGGACGTGGAATCAGCTTCTTCCCGCGGCTTACCTTTTCGCGCTTACTACCGTGCTCATCTGCAGTGTGTACATATTCTGGCGGGCACGACAGCACCCAGCGGCCGCAACGATCGGCATTGACGCAGTGGTGGAGGGCGGTCGACCAAGAGCGAGCATCGGCCCGCTCTACCGCGATCATTAGCCGTTGTCGGGTTTTCCTGGACGGCAGCGACGACTGCTACGGGGCACTCCGGCGAGGTGCATCAACTCGGATTGGAAGGGATGGTGGGGGAGGTCCCGCCGTACCACTGCCCGGTTTTCGTCTTGACCCACTACCGCCACGACCCAATCGAGATGCAGGGCGGCACGACTTTTCACTTTGTCACCGACGGGATCGAATCCGCTTACGCACAAGCCAAGGACGCCTGCGGCGCCGGGCGCATCTCTATCGCCGGAGGAGCATCGTATGCCCGGCCGGCGATCGCAGCCGGCGTTGTCAACGAGATCGACCTTCAAGTGAGCCCGGTGATACTCGGGTCTGGTGAGAGGCTGTTCGAGGGCTTTGAAGCGGGGAAGCCGGCGCTCGAACTCGCGCGGGTACTTCACGCGCCAGGAGTGGCCCACCTGCGCTACCGCGTCGTCCGGTGACACAGTGGGTTATTCCTCGAGTGGAATAAGCGCTGTCATCGGAGGAGGTCTGGTGAGTGCTCAACGATTGGCTCCCTCGCGTTCGGATCTGCGTCGGTGGCGACAACATCTGGCAGACGAACGCGCTGAGGCAGCGATCTACCGTGATCTCGCGCAGCGGCGCACCGGTGCCGATCGCGAAATCCTGCTGGCGCTTGCTGATGCCGAAGCCCGTCATGAGCAGCATTGGCTCGATCTTCTGGGTACGCACATCGGCACGCCGCACCGACCGTTGCTGCGGACGCGAGCGCTCGGCTTTTTGGCACGCCACTTTCGGGTCGGTGTTCGTCCTCGCGTTGGCGCAGCGCGCCGAAGCACGGTCGACGTATGAGAGCGACGCCGACGCGACGCCCAGGATGGCCGCCGACGAGCGCGTGCACGAGGAGGTCGTGCGCGCACTAGCCGCCCGCGGACGCAATCGGCTCTCCGGCGCATTTCGTGCCGCGGTGTTCGGCGCCAACGATGGCTTGGTCAGCAACTTGGCGCTGGTGCTCGGCGTCAGCGCTACCGGCGTAAGCACCCACACCTTGCTGGCGACCGGGATGGCCGGACTGCTCGCTGGAGCGTTGTCGATGGGTGCCGGCGAATACGTCTCGGTGCGCTCGCAGCGCGAACTGCTCGAAGCCTCGACACCGAACCCGCATACCGGTGCTGCGCTTCCCCAGCTGGATGTTGAAGCCAACGAGCTCGCATTGGTGTACCGCGCGCGTGGAATGAATGAGGCCGAGGCTGGCGTCAAGGCGGAAGATGTCTTGAGGACGCTGGGCAGCGGCGACACCGGGTCGATCGACGAGGCAGCACCTGATGACCCCCACGAGGCCGTCGGCAGCGGACTCACTGCCGGACTGTCGAGTTTCTGCTGCTTCGCGTCAGGAGCGCTGATTCCGGTCTTGCCGTTCCTGTTCGGACTGCACGGCACTGTGGCAATCGGCCTGTCGGCAGGACTGGTCGGCGTGACGCTGCTGGCCACCGGAGTTATCGTCGGGCTGCTGTCAGGAGGACCACCCGTGCGGCGCGCGCTGCGCCAGTTGCTGATCGGCTATGGCGCGGCCACCATCACGTACGTGCTCGGGCTGATGTTCGGTGGTGGTTTCGGATGACCGAGGGTTGAGAGCTGGTACCGCGGGTAATGGATACCTCGGGCGACGTGGGTGCGCGCCGTCAGCAATACGCCGAGGGAGTCCACACCGATGGCTGACAAATCCGCCACGCCGGTAAGAGTCGCAAGCGTCCCGCACGGCGAGCTGCGACGCGGCGAACATCCGATCTCACCCGACGATGACCCGTTCTACCGGGCGCCACAGGGCTACGAGCACGCGGAACCGGGCATGGTGTTGCGCTCGCGCGACGTGGAGATCGGATTTCTCGGCGTCATCAGCCAACGCGTGAAAGCCACCCAGTTGCTGTACCGCACCACGAATCTGCACGAAGAACCGGAAGTCGCCGTGACGACCGTGCTTGTCCCGGCGCAGCGCGAGTCAGACGTCGCCTATCCGGTGCTCTCTTATCAGTGCGCGATCGACGCCGTCGCGTCGCGCTGTTTCCCCTCGTTCGCCATGCGGCGCGGTGCGCGACCGATCGGTGCGTTCGTCCAAGCCGAGTACTTGTTGGTGACCGCCGCGCTGGCCGAAGGCTGGGCGGTTTGCGTACCGGACCACGAGGGCTGCCACGGCATGTGGGGCGCTCCCGTCGAGCCCGGCTACCGGATTCTGGACGGGCTGCGGGCCGCGACACGGTGCGAGCGCTTGAACTTGTCGCCGTATGCACCGGTGGGTCTGTGGGGATATTCCGGGGGAGGCTTGGCGTCGGCGTGGGCTGCCGAACTGTGTGAGCGATATGCGCCGGAACTCAATATCGTTGGCGCCGCTCTGGGTTCGCCCGTCGGCGACCCGGGGAGTGTGGCGCGCCGCCTCAACGGCAGCTTCTTCGCCGGTCTCGTCGCGCTGATGATCTCCGCACTGACGCAAGTCTTCCCCGGCGCGCAGAACGTCGTCGACGAGCACGCTACTGATGAGGGCAAGGCGCTGCTCGACGAGTTGCAGACAATGACGACGGCCCAGGCTGTATGGCAGTTGCGCAACGTCGATATCGGGTCCTACGTCGACATGACGGCCGACGAGCTGTGGGGCCTACCCGAAGTGCGCCACATCTTCGACGAGACCAAGCTCGGCAAATCCAGGCCCAGGCCTCCCGTGCTGGTCGTACAGGCGGTGCACGACGGAATCAGCAGCGTCGACGATGTCGATGCACTGGTGGCCGAGTATGAACGCATTGGTGCAGCGGTCACCTATCACCGCGACCGGTTCTGTGGTCATCTGCTGTTGCATCCACTGTCGGCGCCAATGACGCTGAGGTGGCTGCGCGATCGATTCGCACACCGGCCGGTCAACGAGCACAAAACACGCACGGTGTGGCCGACAATGTTCAACCCGTCGACGTACTTGGGCATGGTCAAGTTGGGCGTCATCACGGCGAAGGTCGTCCTCGGGCGCTCCGTCGAACGCAAACCGCTGTCGACGACGGATGCCCGGTAAGTCTTCAGGCTCGGTTCCTCTCGCACAGGCGGGTCCGCACAGGCTTCCCAAGCTGAATACGCGGGTTCGATTCCCGTCATCGGCTCCACCGTCATCGGCTCCAGGAAATGGCAGATCAGCGGTATCTGCCCACTCAATATGCCCTCTCAAGGCCAGTCTTGACCGTCGGCCGCTGAGACGCCCGAAGACGTTTGCTCTGTCGAGCACGGCCAGGGTGAAGCGAAACCGATAGTGCCGCAGCATATTTAGGCGAGACTGCTACGGGTTCGCTGGCCGAGCAGGTTGAGCATCGAATCCCTTGCGTGCTCGGCCGCGCGCTCGTCGCCGTAGAGTTGGCGGTTCGGAGTTACCCTTGCGGCCAAGGCCTCGAGACCGAAGGCTATCTGTTCGACGTCGGTGGACGCGGGTAAGTCTCCCGCCTCGACGGCGGTCTTGGCGTCGGCGACCAGCTGCGTGTGCCACCGGCGCATGTGTGCCGCCAGCGCGTCGTGTACGGGACCGGGGCGGCTGTCGAATTCGAACGAGGCCGCGGCGATGAAACAGCCGCCCGGAAAGGCCGGACGACCGGCATATTCCATCCAGCTTGCGCAGATCGCGAGAAGGCGGGGCATCCCGGCTGTCACATGCTCCGCAGGCTGCCACACCTCCTGGCGGAACACTTCCGCCGCGAAATCGAGGGTGGCCAACTGAAGTTCGAGCTTGTTGCCGAAGTGACCGATCGCTCCGGCCTTGCTCATATTGAGCGCGGTGGCGAGCCGTCCGACCGTGACGCCCTCGAGGCCCTCGACGGACGCCATGTCAGCAGCGCAACTCAGGATGCTTTGGCGAGTGTTGGATGCCTCGACCACGGAACGACGGCCAGCCATACCGAAACTATAGCGTACGTTCGATCGCTATTGCCTTCCGAACGATCGTTCGCTATAAATAAAGAGCACATCGTCACGCCATCGATTAGAAGGGAAAGCCATGACCGTTGTCTTCCTCCACGGAGTACCGAACACCGCCACGGTGTGGGACCCGTTGCGCTCACTGTTGTCGGGTCACGACACCGTCGCCTTGCAGCTGCCGGGCTTTGGCTGCGACGCACCCGCCGGCTTCAGCGGCACGCGGTACGCCTACCGCGACTGGGTAATCAACGAATTGGAAGCAATGCATGGGCCGGTCGACCTCGTTGGACACGACCAGGGCTCGGTTATCGGCCAGGGCGTCATCCTGGCTCGACCCGATCTGGTCAACTCCTGGGTGCTCGGCGGAGGTGTCTGTGCGGACGACTTCCTCTGGCATAGGCAGGCCCGGATCTGGCAGAACGCCGGGTTGGGCGAGCGATGGCGCGATCATTTTCTCAACCTTGACGTGAACACCCGCGCTGGCGCGTTGGTGGCCGCTGGCCTACCCGAGATCGATGCCGCCGGTGTCGCGGCCGGAATGGACCGCCGCATGTTCGATCACATACTGCCTCTATACCGATCCGAGCCTTACCTCGAGGACTGGGCCTTCGATCCGAACGCCACATACCCGCCGGGCCTCGTGCTGTGGGGTCGGCAAGACCCATACCAGGCAGCAGAATTCGGGCGTGTCGCCGCGGCCGCCTCGGGCGCGCGCTTCCGCGAACTCGAATGCGGGCACTGGTGGCAAGTCGAGCGGCCAGACGAGGTAGCAGCCGAACTGACCGCCCACTGGTCTCACATTGAAGCGGTCGTCGCCTGACTCGGCGCCACGTCTACGGGAGAGTCCTTCCCAAGCTGAATACGCGGATTCGATTCCCGTGATCGGCTCCGACGAACCGCTGATTACAGGCGGTTATGTCGTCGATCGCCGCCAGGCGCTGGAGCCTTCGTACCTCCGCTGCACCTCTTTGCGCGGTCCCGATGCCCTGCTTGCACTGGCTGCAGTAGTCAATCCCCAACGGGCAGACAACGCTACGGAATTGGGCCGCGGAATTGGCGAGCGTAGCCGCTGCGGGAATCGCATCAGACAAATCTGCGGCATAGCCACAGATTTCGATTCGGCGACATGATGGGCACAACCGGGAATCGCCAGCCCGGCCAGCGTCGATCGTGGCAACACGACCGTTAGATTGCTGAATCACTATGGTATGGATCTTGCGCACATTGGCCACCGCCATCGCCGCGCCGGCGATTGCCGGCGTCGCACTCGCCGGCACCACGCACGCCGACCCACCGCTGCTCAATGGCACCTACAGCGGAGTCGACGGCGACCCCCTGAGCGTCTGGACCATCGCGACGAGTTGCGGCCCTGCCGGTTGTACCGGCACGGTCGCCAGCAACAAGGGCTGGACCAGTCCCGCCACGCTGACCGGCGGCCGCTGGACCTTCACGGTCTCGAAGCCAGGAGGTCTCATTTGCGACGACGGGAACTATGAACCCGCCGTCATGTCGATGTCGATCGACCCGGTGACGCTGGGTGGTGTGTTGTCCTCAGACTCCAATTTCGGTTGTACAGGCGGAATCCTGACCCAGAGCCCGTTCCAGCTACGAAAGGTCGGCTGATCTCGACACCGGATTCGGGCGATTTGAGGAGCGGACGTACGGCCAAACAAACTTCGGGGCGTACTCGGTTCTAGGCTGCCGGCGTCACCATGGCGTTTAGAAGGGCGTATGCCACTTCCTTGCCGGTCACTGCGGAGTGCCCGGATATGAAATTGTCGGCCTGAAGGTTACTGACTCGTCGTGGCTCGAACGCGTAGCTACCGCCGACGGGCTGAAGTGCGCTGGGGCCAAGTGCTTCTGGCGTCTTCAGTGCACCGTTTCGGCCTATCCCACCGTAGCGGTCATCGGGACCGCCGATATCGATCGCGACCTGCCGCGCCAGCCGTGATGCGATGGCATATGCAAGGCCAACCGCCTTGTCATTCTTCGTGAAGGTTACGACGAGCGGCCCGTGTATTCGATTAGGAACGGCGCGGAAGAGGCCGTCGGCGCCCTGACCATTCCAATCGTCCGCGAACGCGTAGTGGCTGAAGGCTCCTTGCAGAAGGGTCAGAGAGTGGACTGGCGCATTCGTGGCGTTAGCTGCTGCGGTCGCGGCGCGGGCGCCAAATGAGTGGCCCACGAGGTGAATTCGCCGGCCGTCGCCCTGCAGCTGCTCGAGAAGGGGGGCGATGCCATTCGCGCCGACAGTGCCGGCGCGGTCCCGCATGGTGTAGTACGTGGTGAGATTGAGGAGGTTACGCGCGGCCCGTGTGAAGCCGCCCAAGTCGAATCCGGCGGCACCGCCCCCGGCTCTTTCCGTCCCGGTTAGCGCACCGGCGCGACCGGCGCGCTCGAAGGCGGTGTCGGCGTCGCCGTCAAGAAACGAGGGCGGCGGCGCGTCCTCCCCGCCCTCGATCTCGTTGGGAAGCTGCGCTCTCAACAGATCGAGGTACTTCTGACGCGCGGTCGCCGATGTGTCCAACTCGGGTACCAACTCTTGAAGTTGAGCAGCCACGCTTGGGTCAAGTTCGCGATCACCGATCTCGGCGATGAGGGCATCCTTCGCGTCGGCGGCGCCGGCGCCGCCTCCGGCGAGGTCATCCTCATCGGCCCACTTGACCGAGGGCCACAGGACGCCGACGACCGCGATTTTGCGACCGGCGGCGCCGGGAACCTGACCGCGCACGGCGTCGATGTTGTCGGTCAACCGTTCGTAAAGGCCGAGTGCGGCAGGAATGTCGTTGTTCCAGCCGTGCACCAAGACGAGAACGTCGTCGGCTCCGTCGACGACAGCTCGTGCCGCTTCGAGTTGTGCGGGGTCGTGCACCGAACCGTCTGACTCGAGTTCGACTGCCGCAAATGGAAATTTCACCGCCACCTCCTCATACCGACTGGATAGCCCGCATCGTGTCCACCATGCCTCGGCCCTGAAAGGTTCGCGAACGGCCGATGTCGGTGGCCGCGTCGAGCAGAACCTGTTTGACGTCCTCCGGCCGACCCACAAACTCCCGATGCACCGATAGAAATGCGGCGGCCGCCCCCGACACGTGAGGGGCGGCCATCGATGTGCCGGAATTCTCGACATACGTGGCCTTCGGGACCAGTGCCTGCGCCTTGGCCAGAAGAACTCCGGCGCCGGCGCTCACCACACGTTCACCCGGCGCGACGAGGTCCGGCTTCATCCGGCCGTCGCCAGTCGGCCCCTTGGAGGAGAAGTAGGAAACGCCGGTGGCGTGTGGCATCGTCGACGACGAGCCGACAGTGATGGCGCGGTCGGCGTTGCCGGGGTCGTTGATCGTCATGTCGAATCCCAGCCGGAACTGCTGCTCTTCTGGGTCCAACGCGTAGCCGTACCCGGTGTTGCCCGCGGCGGCGACCACGACGACTCCGCTGCGGACCAATCGGTCGACCTCGCGGCACACGGGGGTTAGACCGGTGGCAAACCATGATGGATCGAACGGATATCCGACCGATAGGTTCACACCGTGGACCTTGAGGTCACGACCGCCGTGGTTGAGGTCCTGGATGTATTCCAGTGCCTCCAGTAGAGCGGCAAGATCACCCGAGCCGTCGTCGCGGAGCACTTTGCAGGACAACAGTTTGCAGCGTGGTGCCATACCGCTGATGCGTTGAAGGGAGATCTCGTGTACTGCGCTGTCACCACTATCGTCGTGGTACCAGGTCGCAGCAATGATCGGTGAGTCCTCATCGGCAATCTGTTCACCGGCGAGGATGCCCGCGACATGAGTGCCGTGGCCGGCGAGGTCGTGCAGCGCGTCATCGTCGCTGGTAGTGGTAAACGATCGGTGCGGCAAGTCACCGCCTTTCAGATCGAGATTGTCGTGCAGCTCGAAGTGAGCATGCTGGCGATCGATGCCGGAGTCGAGGACAGCCCAGACAAGGTCGGCGCCCATCGCGTTGAACGACCGCTGCGCCGCGTCGCATTTCGTCGTGACGACGGTTCTGTGGATGAGCGCGTTGACCTCGAAGTTCGGCCAGATTCTGTGGATCGCCCACCGGGGGGCACGGTTCGTCGGCAAGGTCGCGCCAGAGGTACTGCTCCCCCGCTTCTGTTCTTCCTGAACGACTTTGCGAATCTCATTCCTGGTCAACGCCGTGATGACGTAGCTGCGGGTCGGCCTGACCGGCGCTCTGGGTGCCACACGGCGCAGCAGAGCTTCGACATCGCGTGCCGCGCCTTCGATTCCCTCGGGATGTGTACTGCTGAGCTCGATGACGACGCCGATCCGCTGGCGCGCCGTCGTCCGGGCCATCAGCTCCGTCAGCGGACGCGAGATCATCGAGTCGGCGACAAGGTCTGGAGATGTGGGCACCGCTATGGGGTCAGACGGCGCAGGTGTTCCATCCGGTCTAGGCGGAGGCGTCCCTCCCGTTTCCGGCCGCCGGCGACTGCGCCTCCGCGTCCCGCGTCCGGGCGATACCTCACGCGGCATCGGGAATTCAGACGGGACGTGGGGTCGCTGTGGCGGCGACTCATCCGGCGGCTCAGGCATGGCGAAACAATCTTCCCACTTGTCCCTCGGACAGACGCGTGCAAACGCTCATTCGAGCGCTCGCATAAACCGTCTGTCCAGCGGCACTGCAATTCAGGATGATAAGTGGAGATGTTCGCCCGAATACACTCAGCCAGCTCCCATACAAGCTTTGAGAAGGCGATTTACCGTGAAATGGCGGGGGCTCGGGTGGGATCGCCAATCGCAGCCCACCCCCTGAGGCCCGCCGCGTTTTCGCACCGCTTACCTTTAGGTGTTGCAACGATTCTCACGACTCCGGTTAGCCGCTCCATCACTCATGCTGTTGAGCGGCTGCTCGATGTATGTCGGCGCATCGTTCGGGGTGCTGCTGTTCGACTACATTCCGCCAGCCGGGGTCGCGTGGCTGCGGTTGGCAGGTAGTGCCCTCGTACTGACCGCGCTTGTGCGACCGCGCCGTGCCGCATGGATCGGCAGGCCGATGGTGCTCGCGGGCATCTTCGGAATCGTCACCGCGTTGATGAACATCTTCTTCTACGAGTCGATAGCCCGGCTGCCACTCGGGACCGCAGTCGCGATCGAATTCCTCGGTCCGATCGCCGTCGTCGCATTTGAATCGCGCTCGACTCGAGGGGTGGTGTCCTTGTTGGCGGCACTGCTCGGTGTCGTCCTCATCGCCGATGTACAACTCGTGGCGCAGCCGCTCGGAATCATGTTCGCCTTGGTGGCGGCCGGGTTTTGGGCAGGCTATGTGGTATTGGGCAAAGCCGTTGCGGTGCGCGCAAATTCGCTGGAGTCCCTCGCCGTCGGGTGGGTCATCGCGACCCTGATTACCGCTCCCCTACTGATCCTGATCGTGACCCGATGGAAGCCGCCTGATTCGATCCATCGCGTGGTGTTGATGGTCGCAGCGCTGGCCGTGTTGTCCAGCGTTATCCCGTATGTCCTGGACCAACTGGTGCTGCGAATGGTTGGTCGGGCGAGTTTTGCCCTACTGCTGGCTCTATTACCGACGACCGCGGTCATCGTCGGCTTCCTCGTGCTCGGTCAAGTGCCCACGACGCCTGAGGTTCTCGGTATCGCCCTCGTCGTTGTCGCCCTCGTTATCAGCGACCACAACGCATAGTTAAGCCGGCGGTTGACGTCTGGGCATGATCATCACGGGGACAGGGGCGTGACGCAGGATTTTCGACGCAGCCGAACCGAGGAAAACCTGCGCCACCTGACCGGCCGCGCCCGACCCCAGCAACAGCATGTCGCCGGATTCCCAGGGAATGTTTTCGACCGCCTCGCGCCACTCGAGCCCGGTTCCGATCGCAACGTCGACGTCCGGAATCGGAATGTGAGCGCGAGCATCGTTGAGCTGCTTGACAATATCGTCTTGAGTTCGCCGCGACCACTGTTGAACGACGAGGTCCTCAACGGACGGTTCGATCGTGCCGGCGAACACCGGCACCGGTCGCACCGTGAACGAGGCAATCCGCAACCGCACCGACCATCGCTTGGCCAGCTCGGCGCTGGTGGCGATGAGGCCCGCCACATCGGCGGCACCGCCGTACGCCGCGGTAAGCCGGCTGATCGGACCCGGCGCCATCGGGTAGCCGCGTGGAGCGATAGCCACCGGTACCGCCGCGGTGTGGACGAGCCTGGCGGTAACGCTGCCCAGGCCAACCCTGCCCAGCAGCCCCGACGACGACGACCCGACGACCACAAGTTCCGCGTTGTGCTTTACAGCGAGGTCCGTCAAACCCGTTGGGATAGAGGTTGATTGATGGACAAGAACCGTGACATCGAGATCGCCGGGCAGCTCACTGACCACCCGCTCAAGTGACCGCGAAGCCTGCGAGGTGACGTACTGGTAGTACTCGTCCTCGACCGGGTCGGCTATGGGCGGCGACGACCGTTCGACGATCGCTGTCGCGATGATCTTGTCACCGGTGCAGCGCGATATCTGCGCCGCCAGGTGCAGGGGCGCTCTGCCCTGACGGCTCGAGCTGAATCCAGCGATGATCGTCATCGCGCAGCCGTCACCACCGGGGTCGCCACGACGTGCGTCACCGGCACGCCATGCTGGGCGCGCGCACGGTCCACGACGTCGAAGCGGTGCCACACCGAAGCTTCGGGCGGCAACGTCGCGATCACGATCTGATCCGGGTGGAACGAGTCGACTGCCTCGGCCAGGGCCCGCAGCGGTCGCTGGTCACCCAGCGCACCCTCGGCGGGAAAGCCTTCCGAGTGCAGCGTCAACAGGGTGTGGTCCAGCCGCGCCTGGGCGGCCTGCTGGGTGGCCTCCCATATGTCGAGTGGTCCGTGGGTGGCCGCGACTCCCGTCTCGATCGGACTGGCGGGCACGACCACGTAGTAGGTGGTGGCGGCGTCGGCGCCGATGCGACGCAGCTCGTCGAGAAGCTCCTCGGAGTTGGCGGTCTCGTTCGCCATCACGAGCACCCGGCGAGGCTTCTCGGTGGGGGCGACCCCCTCCACGGCGGGGCGGCGATTGATGAACCACTTGTTGGCGAAGTACAGCACCAGCACCACCGCCCACGACAACAGGCTCAGGAACAGCTGCGAACGGATGTCCGCCGACAGGCCCATCTGCACGAGGATCCCCACAATCGCCACCGCCGTCAGGATGGACAACACCGGGAACAGCCACATCTTGACGCGCAGTTCCGAGTCGGGCGTGCGGTAGCGCAGCACGATCTGCGAGATGCAGATCAGCAGGTAGACGAACAGGATGATTGCGCCGCTGGAGTTGAGCAGGAACGCGAATATCGTGTCCGGCGAGACCGCCGCGGCGATGACACTCAGAAAGCCGACCACCGAGGACGCCAGAATCGCGGTGGCGGGCACTCCTCGACGGGTCACCCGCACCAACTGCGGCGGCGCCTCGCGGCGGGCGGCCAGCACGAACAGCATGCGCGAGGCGGTGTACATCCCCGAGTTGAGACAGCTCAGCACGGCCGTCAACACCACGGCGTTCATGATGTGGTCGGCGTAGGGAATGCCCATCTTGGTGAACGCGGTCACGAACGGGGAGGCGGCCAAGCTCTCGTCGTTCCACGGCAGGATCACCGCCAGCAGGAAGATGGAGCCGACGAAGAAGATCGCGATCCTCACGATCACCGAGTTGGCGGCCTTGGTCACCGCCCGCTCCGGGTCCGACGATTCCGCCGCGGCGATCGTCGCGATCTCGGCACCCACCATCGAGAAGATGACGGTCACGATGCCGACGGTGATCGCACCGAAACCCATTGGCATGAACCCGTCGTGGGACCACAGGTTGGAGAAGTCCATCGACTTGTTCGGCCACAAACCGAGGACGAACAGTGAACCAAGGGCGATGAACACGATGATCGCGGCCACCTTGATGCCGGCGAACCAGAACTCGAACTCCCCGAAGGACGACACCGAGAACAGGTTCGTGGCTGTCATCAAGACCATGAGAACCAACGCGGTCAACCACAGCGGGATGTCGATCCAGTACTGGATGATCTTCGCGCCCGCGATGGCCTCGAAGCCGACGACGATCACCCAGAAGTACCAGTACAACCATCCGACCGAGAAGCCGGCCCAGTTGCCGAGCGCGTTGCGCGAATAGTCGGCGAACGATCCGGTCGACGGATTGGCCACGGCCATCTCGGCCAGCATGCGTATGACCATGATGATCAAGACACCGGCCATGGCATAGGTGATGAAGGAGCCCGGCCCGGTGTCGCCTATGACGACGCCCGAGCCGACGAACAGGCCCGCACCGATCACGCCGCCGATTGCGATCATCGTCAGCTGCCGCTGGTTCAGCGCCTTTTTCAGACTGGGTGTAGAGCTCATGGCACCCTCCGATGCTCGCAACAGAAGCAATACGCACTACAAATGCATGATTCTCGCTTCCAGATGGATTCGTGCGCGGAATCGCAAATCGTTTCCAATTGGAGACGGCGGGGTCGTATCTGGGGACCGCCGCGAGATCGTGCCCCCGCGCTTTCGCGAACAGTGGCGACGGTTCGCGGTATTTTCAACGATTGGCACTTTTGTTCTGGAGGGTCGAGCATGACCGAACTCAATGAACGTACGCTCTCGCAGTTGCCGTCTGAAGTTGCGGCGCCGTCCTACGACCGCACCCGCCTCAAGCGCGGCATTGCTCATTTCGGCGTGGGCAACTTCCATCGCGCGCATCAGGCTTTCTACATTGATCGCTGTCTTGCCCTGCCCGACCAACAGGATTGGGGCATCGTCGGCATCGGCCTGTCCGGCGGCGAGCGTGGCAGGAAGAAAGCCGAGCAGTACCGCGCACAGGACTGCCTGTATTCGCTCACCATCGCGCCGCCGGAGGGCGAACCCAGCGTGCGTGTGATCGGCGCCCAGCTCGACTACCTGCTGGCGCCGGAGCAGCCGGACGAGGTGCTCGCGCTGTTGACCAGCCCGGACCTGCGCATCGTCACGCTGACCATCACCGAGGGCGGGTATCACGTCGATCCGGAGTCGGACGCATTCGTCACCGACCACCCCGATGTGGCACACGACCTCGCCGGCAACGGCGCTCCACGCACGGTGTTCGGCTTCGTCACCGAGGCCTTGGCGCGGCGACGCGCGGCCGGGATCAAGCCGTTCACCGTGGTGTCGTGCGACAACCTGCGACACAACGGCGAAGTCGCACGCACGGCCTTCGTCGGCTTCGCCGGCGCGCGCGACCCGGAACTCGGCGCCTGGATCGACTCCAACGTCGCCTTTCCCAACTCACTCGTCGACCGCATCACGCCGTCGGTGTCTGCGGAAGACGCCGCGCGCCTCAACGCGGCCAGCGGCCTGGACGACCGCATCCCGCTGGTGGCCGAGGATTTCACTCAGTGGGTGATCGAGGGCCGCTTCACCGACGGCCGCCCCGCACTCGAAAAAGTGGGCGTGCAACTCAGCGACGAGGTGAAGCTGTGGGAGCAGGTGAAGGTGCGCGTGCTCAACGCCGGCCACCTCACCCTGACTTACCCGGCCCTGCTGCTCGGCTACCACGAAGTGGCCGAGGCCATGCGCGATCCGCGGGTTCCGGTGCTGCTGGAACGCTTCCTCGACAACGTCGTTCTGCCGTTGCTGGATGCGCCGCGGGGCGTGAACCTGGTGGACTACAAGAACACGGTGCTCGAACGCTTCTCCAACGAGGCGATGCACGACCAGCTGACGCGCATCGCCTCGGACAGCGCGTCCAAGGTGCCGGTGTACTTCACCACCACGCTCCAACAGATGCTCGCACGCGAAATCGACCACCGAATCCCCGCTTTCACCCTTGCCGCCTGGAGTCGCGTGTTGCAGGGCAGGGACGACGACGGGAATGGTTTCGACGCGACCGAGCCGCGCCTCGACGAACAAGGACGCGAGCTACTGGTAGCCGGTGATCCGGCCGAAGCGCTGCGGATCGAGCCACTTCTGGCGAGCGGTGTCGCCGAGCACGCTGAGTTCGTCGCGAGCTTCGAGCACTATCGCAAGGCTCTCGCCGAGCACGGCGCGAAAGCGACTCTGCAGGCGGTCTTGGACGCGACAGCAGGCTGACGCGTCGACCGAGTTACTTCTCGTTCAGCAGGCGAAGGTCCGACGGCTCACGCAGCAGATCTTCGAGGATCCTGTTGCCCTCGGTGTTGTAGGGCTGGCCCATGTGCTCATCCCACGCAGCGCGCGAGCGGAACATCTCGAGCATCATCCAGGTATCCGAATCATCTTGAGGCTGAAGGAAATGCATGAACACGCACCCCGGCTCCTTCAGCGTGTTCTGACGCATCGACTGCAGCTGGGCCTCGGCTTCGTCGAGGCGGTCGAGTCGCGGCTTGATGGTGACGACCAGGAACAGCGGTTCGTCGCGGCGGTCCCGGTCACCGCCCTGCAACGGGCACCTCGATCGAGTTCTGCAGAGTGTCGATGAACCCGTCGGCGTTCTTGCTGCTTGCGTAGGAAGCCACCGCGTCGTAGAGCGCCTGCTGAAAGTCCGTGGACATCAGCTCGCCATGAGTCATCGACAGCAGGATCTTCTCACTGAACAGCGCCTTCGACGCCTGGCGCTGATAGGGGGGCAACGAAGCCACGTCGACGTCGTCGCGGATCGGGACGGAGCCCTTGACCTTGTTGAACTCCAGCGACGTCTTCGGGTCGGCAATGGTCTCCAGGAACTTCATGGCGTTCACCCCGTCCTTGGCATCAGAAGACACGACGAACGTGTCCACGATCGCGAGGTAAGCACCAGAGGTTCCGGGATAGGCCACGTAGCCGAAGTCCTTGCCTTCCACGGCCCTGTTCGCCACGAGTTCGCCGTAGACGGAATCGTTCATCGACAGGAAGGCGCACTGTCCGGTGGCCAACTTCTTCGCGGCCTGGTCCCAAGTCATCCCGGGCGCATCCGGATCGGCTCGGGAGACGATCTCGCCGAACTGGGTCAGCGCCTGCCGCAGTTGAGATCCCCGCCAGTCGAACGAATCGTCTCCGATCCGCGACCAGCCATCGGTGCCCACCACTCCCAGCAGGGTGTTTTCGAACAGCTCGGTTCTGGTGAACCGGTCCTTGCCGCCCAGGCAAAGAGCCGTCTTCCCGCTTGCCGCCACCTTGGCGAGGTCTGCTTCGAAGGCCTCCATCGTGTAGCCGGGACCCGGCGGCGTCACGCCGGCCTCTTTCAGCACCCGCTGGCTGAACCACAACACATTTCCGCGATGTGACCCGGTCGGCACGCCCCATGCCTTGACCCGGTAGGTGGCCGCGTCGAGCAGCGTCTGCGGCATGGTGCGATCCAGGCCCGTGCTCTCGAACACCCGGGATACGTCGACGATGCGGCCGGCGTCGACCCAGGCGCGCAACGAAGTGCCGAGGAATGTCTGCCAGACATCGGGTGGATCCCCGGCCTGCAGGCGCGCGGCGAGCGCGACCTGGACGTTGCTGCCGCCGCCGCCCGCGATGGCGCCGTCGACCACCTCGACGTCGGAGTTCTTGGCCTTGAACGCGTTGATCAACACCTCGAAAGCCGGGTGCTCCGAGGGCGACACCCACCACGACACGACTTCGAGCTTGTCGGTCGGGTCGGAGAAGTTCGCTTTCTGCCCACCGCCGCCGCATGCCGCGAGCACGACCGCCAGGAAGATGATCCAGTAGCGTTTCATTCTGCTCGCTCCTTAACGATGTTGGGTGATGCTTTCAGATCGAAGACGGCGAAGCTGGCGACAACGGCGAAACAAACTGCCGGGACGACGAAGGAGATCGCCGGGCTGGTCGCGTCGAGGAGCTTGCCCTGGATCAGGGGCATGATCGCGCCGCCGACGATCGCCATCACCAGCCCGGCAGCGCCGAACTTCGTTGCGGGACCTAGCCCTTGGAGTGCGACACCGTAGATCGTCGGGAACATCAGGGATAGGCAGAAGGACAACGCGACGACGGCGGCCACCCCGGCCACGTTGGGCGAAAACATCGCGAACACACAGAGCACGACCGCCAGCAAAGCGAGGACTGTGAGGACTTTCGTGGCGCGGATCTTCCCGATGAGCCACGTCATGAAGAAGCGGGAGATGAGGAACACAATCAGGCTGACCTGCAGGAGGTAACCACCCAACTGCAGTGATCCGTTGAGCGCCTGCTGCGAATATTGGATCAGGTACGTCCACGTGCACACCTGCGCGGCGACGTTGAAGAACTGCGCGATCACCCCGTACACGTAGCGCTTGTTCGACAGCAGGACCTTGAGCGGCGACTGGCCTTCCATGTCGGCGTCCGGGAACTCCTCGACTATCGGCGGCGACTTCTTGATCGCGATCACCAGCCCGATGGCGATGAGCACGAAGCCGAGGCCCAGATACGGACCCATCACCGCGCCCAACTGTCCGGCGCGCACGGCAGTCTCCTGGGCCGGAGTGACGTTGGCCATGTTCACCGGCTCGTCCAACTTCGGCAGGATCAGCGTGGCGGCAAGCAGCACACCGATGTTCGTGCCGACGGGATTGAACGCTTGCGCGAAATTGAGTCGACGCGTCGCCGTTTCCTCCGGGCCCAGCGACAGGACGTACGGGTTGGCGGACGTCTCGAGGATCGAGCAGCCCGCCGCGATCGCGAACAGGGCGACCAGGAACGCTTCGTAGGTCATGATCTTGCTGGCCGGGTAGAAGGCGATCGCACCGGCCGCAGCGAGAAGCACACCGGACAGAAGTCCGGCCTTATAGCCGAACCGCTCGTTGATGAGCGCCGCGGGGATCGCCAGCAGGAAGTACGCGCCGAAGTATGCCAGCTGCACTAGCGAGGCCTGGAAGGTGTTCATCTCGAAGATGCGCTTGAACCCCGCCACCATCGGGGTGGTGAGGTCGGCGGCCACCCCCCAGGCGGTGAAGCAGCAGATGAGGACGCCGAACAATATCCACATTCCCGGATAAACCAGGCCTGATTTCGTCGTTGAAGGCGGTGCTTCGGCTGGCTGATCGGCGTGCTCAGTCGTCGTCATGCTCGGGCCTCTCGTGATCGAGAAAAGTGTCAGTCGCTCGACTTGTGACCTAGATCACGCTACTCAGGCAGTAGACCCGACGGAACGGTTTGCGCATGTGGTTTGACGTGGGTATCTGTCCGTTTTGGACATTTTGCGGCCCGCTCGCGACTGGGATCGTTCGTCGCCGTCGGCGCAATCACGAAAAAGGTCCGCCCCGCCAAGAGTGACGGCGACGATCACCGGACTGGGGACGAGCCATCCCGGTCCCCGTCACCGGCTCTACGAACTGCGCACGAACGTCTAGCCCAACCCCTCTGCGAGCCACAGCCGCACCAGGCAGCGCCGGTTCTCCACCTCGGGTGCGTCGTCGAAACCACGCCGATTGTGAAGCATGGAGTTGTTGTCGGCGAAGAAGACATCGCCGGGTGCCATCGTGAACTCGACAGCGTTCGCCGGATCATTCAGGATCGCGTCGAGTGCATCGAGCGCCTCACGCTGACGCTCGGTGAGCGGATTGCCCGAAAGGTAGTGGCCCAATTCGATGTGCAAGCGGTTGTAGCGGATGCGGACGCCGTCGGCGGTGTCGGTGAACACCGACCCGGTCGATATCGGGTCCTCGCCCTCTTCGGTGTCCTTCGAACGGTCGAAGAGGAACTCGCCGTAGAGCTCGTCCACCAGATCTGGCCGTGTCGCCAGAAGGATGTTGTAAGCCGTGTGACCGCTGACCATCAAGGACTCACCACCGGACACCGCCTGACGCAGGCACATCAGACCAAGGATGTCCGGACGGCTGCCGACAAAGGCGGCGGCCGAGTCGGTGTGGAAGATCATCGCCAGATTCGTCTTCGACCCGCGTGCCTCCATCAGCGTCGCGCCGGTGTCCTGAACCAGGTAGACGCGATCGCCGGCCCGGTTCTGCTGCAGTGGCATGCCCAGGTAAGTGCCCAGGCCCCAGTACAGCATCGACGCCTCTTCGTCCGTCCATCCGTCGAACGGCAGTCCGCGCAGCACGAAGAAGCCGGCACCGGAGTGCACGCGTCGGCTGATGCCGTCGGCCATCTCCGCGAGCACCGGGTCAATGAAGTCAGACGGCTCGACAGTGTCGAGCTGCTTCCCGCGTCGCCGCAGGTCATCGCGGATCCGCAGGCAGGCCTCGGCCTGGTGCGGCTCGACCGTGAGCATGTGGGACTCGGCGTCAAAGGTAGCGCGATCCCACACTTTGGGTCCGGTCATCGGACGGCGGGTACCGGTCTCTTGTTGTGTGGCCAAAGTGAGCATCTGCGTTCTCCTTATCTCGTCTCGCTGGGATGCGTGACATGAGATTGGCGGCCGGTTCTTGAAAGTTTCTTGGAGCCGCGCGGACGGTGCCCGCCGGCGGCTTTTAGAAATCACCAAGGATGTCGGCGGACGGTATGCGTCATGAACACGATCGACCTTGCCGCCGTCGCCCTCATCTGCGGAGTCCTCGCCTGGAGCTTGGCGCGGTACGCGCCGAAAGCGGTCCCAGCGTCGAACCTGGCCGCGCAGGGTGTGCTAGGGGTTGTCACCGGGCTGCTGGTCCGCAACGTTTCTTTCGCCTCGCTCGGGTCGGACTGGGTGGCGGTTGTCGCTGTCGCCGTCGGGACCCTGGTCATCAGCATCGCGGGCGGCGCGCTGATGGGTATGCACCGCGATGTCAGCCCGCTGACGGGTGCGCTCTCGCTCGTCGCAGGAGGCTCGTCCGGTGTGGTCTCCATCGCCCGTGAACTCGGTGGCGACGATCGTGTCGTCGCGGCCGTGCAGTACCTGCGCGTGGCGCTCATCACCGCGGCCATGCCCGTCGTCGTCACGGTCGTCTACAGCGGGACCGCTGCCGGCGGATCGCATGCGGACGAACAGGGTTCCTTGCCATTGATTTTCGGCCTGCCGCTGATCGCGGTGATCGTCGCCGTCGGCGCGGCGGCCGGCCGCGTTACGCGGCTGCCCGGGGGCGGGCTATTGGGCCCGATGGCGATCACGATCGCCTTGGAATTCAGCGGGCTGACGACGGGCCTTACGGTTCCTGTGATGCTGGTTCAGGCCGGTGCCCTGCTGATCGTGTGGCAGACCGTCCTCCTGTTCAACCGTGAGTCACTTCGCGCGATCCGCCGGATCCTGCCCTCCGCATTTGCGTTGATCATGGTGCTCAACGTTGCGGCGGCCGGCTTCGGCGTGGTGTTGGCCCACGTGGCCGGGCTGAGCCAGCTCGACGGATACCTCGCGACCAGCCCCGGCGGTATCTATGCGGTGCTCGGAACCGCGGTCGGGTCCCACTCCAACGTGGCGTTCATCATGGCGGCCCAGGTCATCCGGGTCGTGCTGATGCTGTTTGCAGCGCCGCTGATCGCAAAGGTGTTCCTGCGGTTCACGCCTCGCAGTGCAGAGGTCGCCGCGGCTCCCGCGAGCAGAGAGCTCGTCCTCGCGGCTTGAACGCCTCGGCACATCATCGTCACGTTCAGCGATGAGGGGGGAGAGCACCTTCTCCCGGTTGAGAACGGCATCGCGCCACGCCGCGGGCCACCCGCGTCGATCCCCACCGTCTTTCACGGACGGACCACACGCGAACGTCGTCGGCGGCGGTCGACAACCCCGCGCTACTGGTCGGGGTCTGCGGCCTGCCGCCCGTGATGGGCCCACGCCAACACCTCCGGCGCAACCAACTCTTGGCTTCGCTGCCGGTAGCGCTCGTGCTCGGCTTCGGTGAAGATGTCTCGCCACTCACGTGCCCCACCGGCCCGGAAGAACGATTCGTGACTCGGCCACAGTTCCGGGGGAGATCGGCCGCCTGCGCCCGCATTGCACCCATCGTCGCGTGTTCGGCGAGCTCACCGACCCGGGAGCTGGTCACATCGATGGCGAGAACCTCTGCGAGCCGGGTCATCTCGCCGACGACATCCGCCTGGTAATCGGCGTAGTGAAACGCCGCCACATTCGGCAGGTGCCGCCTCGTCCAGGCCGTCTCGTAGTGGTGCAGGATCGTCGCCAGCGACACGATGCCCTCGGTCGCCATGACTGGTCGCTCCAGCCAGAGTTGCATGGCTTCGAGCGGAGTTCGCCTGAGCCCCGGGGGCGGCGGTGGGCCGCCGTCGTGGCGCGGGGGCGGTGCACCGTCGTGGCGCGGTCGCGGCGGCCCCCCCGGTCCAAATTGCCCCGCCGGCCCAAATCCCTTGTTAGGCATGCGAATGACCTCGTGGAGCGCGTGTACCCGGTCCTGATCGTTCAACATCGACACCGCCGCATCGCGCAGGTCTCGACCCACCACCAGATAAGTCACGCGGGCGTCGAGTTCCAGTCCGTCGAGCGGGGTGTGCGTTTTGATGAACCGGCGGTGTTGCTGAGCGTCGAGCGCGGACACGACGTCGCCGATGGGCATGGCCTTCAGGTCCAGCCAGGGCGAGATCAGAGACAACGGACCGGGTAGGTCGGGGCCACCGAAAACCAGCAGGGAGATCAGTCGCTGCGTCCACGTGGTGCCACACTTCGGCGGGGTGGAGATGACGATGTCACCCTCGCGAAGCTCGAGTGCGTCCCAACGCAGGTTGTCGCTCATCCAGGAGCGATAAAGCACACGATCGGACGCGGATCCGCCCTCGCACGGTTTCGTCATTGCCGCGTCCTCACCTCGCCTGGGCGCCGGCTTCGGGCATGGATTCCTGCGTCGCGATGACGTCCTCCCGCTGGCCGAAGTCGAGTCGGACGATCTGGTCGGCGCAGTCGAAGTACCGATCGTCGTGGGTGATCACGACGACGGTCTTTCCGCGGGCCTTGAGCTGAGAAAGGATTCGCGTGTAGAACCATTCGCGGAACCCCGGTTCCTGATCCGCGGCCCACTCGTCGAACACGTAGATCGGACGGTCCTCGAGCAACGCGGTCAACAGGGCCAACCGCTTTCGTTGCCCCTGAGACAGCGCGACCGTGGACAGCCGCCGGCGGCTGCCGCTTGTGAGACGACCCGCTGCGGCGCGCCGGTGGCGATGCCCTCGATGACCGCCACCGTGGTCGGCGGCGAAGGCGGCAACTGCTCTAGACCGATCTCCGGCGATCCGAACGCGTCGACGCTCCTCGTGAATCGCTGACTCGGCGCTCATACCGAACCCAGCCCGACGAATCCACCCACCACGTACGACACGCTGGTCTTCAAGGCTGCCGGCGACAGGTGCTCGCGAAGGAAACCCCAGTCCTGTTCCTCGGCCTGCCGCGACCGGGACAACAGATACGTTCTGCTGAGCTTCGGCAAGCGGTCCGTCACGAAGCTCTTCGCGGGAAGCCACTCAACGCCGAAACTTGCTGCCTCCTCGCGCAATACATCCTCGGTGGCGATGTTGGCGAAGCCACTCCGCTGATACGGGACGACGTGGTGGACGCGGTGCGAGCTGAGGCCGGCCGAGAGGAAGCAGTCGACGTGGCGGATTCCGACAACCTTGAGGTCGTACGCCGTGTCGATCTGGTGCACACCCCAGTCATCGGTGTCGGGCTCGTCATCGGCTCCGTCGTCCTCAAAATCGTGACTGGAAACGATCAGCAACGTACTGATCCAGAGCGTGAGGACGAACTGCAATGCCCACGCCCAGAAGTCCCCGGCCAGGGTGAAGGCGACTAACTCGGCGACGAGCAGCACCCGTACACCGGCAGATCCGAGGAAGTGTGGGGTCGCGTTGCGCCAGCTTCCGTAGAGGTTGGCGACACCGACCTTGCGAGTGATCCTCACGACGTCGGCGACGCGCACGCTCATACCGGTGATGAGGTGTCCGAACTTGTGGACCGTGTGCACCGGGATGCGGTAAAGACGAGGCAGCCGCATCATCATCGTGAACACGTTCTTCTTGATGTCGACTTCACTCTGCGTGTGCGGATGGTGCAGCAGTGTGTGCCCGTCCGCGACCACCAGCGCCAAGGCGACATAGTTCAGATCGAAGGAGCTGTCGAGGAACCTGGTGACGCCCTTCTGCGGACGGTGAATCGCGTAGTGGCCGAAGGCTGCCAACGAACTACGCAGCACCACCATCGCAACGATGAAGATCGGCAGCGGCATCCAGGCGGGTATGCCCAGCCGGAGTCCCTGGACGGCGACGTACGCCACCGCGAGCATCGCAACAATGACGTTGAAGAGCGTGTCCATCCGCTTGATGCGGGCGGCCAGCGCCGGCTCCTGCAGGCGCGCGCGCACCCGGTGGAGTAGATCGTTGTCGTTGTCGAACCGGAACTTGGGTGTGTCCCGCCAGCTGTTGAACTCTTCCTTGAAAAGGAAAGGCGGTGCGTTGTTCTTCGGGTGAATGTCCTGCGGCGTCGCGTCGCGACCCAACGAGTACCGCTCGAGGGTCTTCTCGATGACCTCCGGATTCGGATGGTAGGTCCGGACGATCGAGGTGATATCCCGGTTTCTGGTCCGTCCGATGAAGAACGCGCCACCAGGATGCTTGGCGATCCAGTCGGAGAGGTCATACGGCAGGACTTTTGATGCAGTCGATGTGATCTTGAGCATGCCCCGCTGTACTCAGAAGAACTACGGATTACGGACGCAGTCGTAGGTGAGAGGGACGTCCGGACCGAGTTCCACGACCTCGAACTGGTCGGCCGTGATCGCACGGAAGGAATCCGAGGCAATGCCCAACTCCGACCACTTGGCGTTGCTGGTTCGATCGTCGGCGAAGGTGAGCGGCACCGTGCCGCCGTCGGACAGCAGCATCCCATGGGTTTTGAGCGCCGTGATGACCACTTTCTGCGGATCGGTGTAGCCCGAGTCGTCGAAGTCGGCCTTCAAACGGAACCGCACACCGTAGGGCGGCGCGTTGGGGTCAGTGCTTTCGGGGCCACCGGCATGGCTGGCCGGATGCACGTAGACGTCCGCCCTCATCCGATCATTGGGCAGGATGAACCGGATCGCGTGATCGATTGAGCCAGAGGCGACTTCGTCGGCGGTGGTTGTCAGCGCGGCGATCGGGAAACCGCCGGCGTCCGCACTGGTGCACTGATCGCCACGCAAGTTGTCCGGGTACTGCTTGTTCAGGTCCCAGACAAAGAAGCCCATGGTCTTGAGGGCCTCGCCCTCCTTCGTCGCCTGGTACGTCTCGTACAGCTTCTGACCGTCACGGTCGACGACGAGCAGCTGGCAGTCACCCTGTCCCTCGGTGTTCCCGGAGGAGTCGCAGGTGAGATCGGCGGATCCACCGATATTGGCGTTCTCGGGAACCGGCATCTCCGCCGGCACGGCGTCGCAGTCCGTACCCCCGAAGCAGTAGTCGTCGGTCCCCACCACCTGCAAGCGCGGGGTGCTGCCGTCGGCGAAGAAGACCGCATTCGAGAAGTCGATCTGCAACTCGTTCTCGGTGCCCCAACCACCCATGGCGGTGAGCGCGCCGATGATGGCGTCGCTACGGTCGGACTTCTCGGCGCCTGAGACGTCCACGGTCCAGGGCTGTGGACCGTTGAACATCGCGACGCCGGAGACCGGCGGTGCTGAGGCCTGCCCCGAGGAGGGTTGCTCGGCTGAGGGCTGCGGGGCGGACGACGATGACGCGGTGCCACTCGGTGGCGAGTCACCCGTGAACATGATCGTGGCGACGACGGCAATGACCACGACGAGAACTGCGGCGGCCGAGGCCAACACGATGTTTCTGCGCTTCCCCGAGGAATCGCCGGGCGCCTCTGGCGGCAGCGGATCGGCGGCCGGCCGGTATTGCGTAGGGGCGGCGTGTAGCGCCCCTCCCGGTTGATTGACCGCCTGGGTGGGTTCTGGCCGCCGGGCGGCCACCGTGGCGGGTTGGTTGGCCGCACGTAGTCCTGCAGCCAAGGTCGGATCCAGCGATCTCAGTTGCTCGGTGGGCTCGCCCCACAGCGCTGCGGCCTGCGTACGGTCCAGCGACGTGACCTGCGTGGAGTCCTGGGGCGCACGGACGGCATCGCGGGCGGCGGTCGCGAGGTCCTTGGTCGTCGCGTACCGCTGATCGGGTTCCTTCGCCATCCCGGTGGTGATGACTCGGTCCATCTCGGAGGGAATCTGCCGTAGTCGCGCCGACGGTTTCGGAGGCGGCGTCAACATGTGGGCGGTGGCGATCTGTTCGAGAGTGCGCGCCGGGAAAGGTAATTCACCGGTCAGCGCTTCAAAGAGCACGCACGTGAGCGCGTAGACATCGGCGCGCGCATCGGCCGATCCGGTCGAAAATCGCTCGGGGGCCATGTAGGCCCAGGTGCCGACCGCGGCGCCGGTATCGGTCAACCCGGCTTCACCGGCCGCTCGGGCGATGCCGAAGTCGATCAGATAGGCGAAGTCGTCCTCGGTGACGAGGATGTTCGACGGCTTCACGTCGCGGTGCACCAAGCCGATCCGGTGTGCGGCGAACAACGCCGACGCGATCTGCTCGACGACCCTGATGGCCCGGGCCGGTTGCAGCGGGCCACGGCCGAGCAGCGTTCCCAGGTCCTCGCCCTCGATGAGTCGCATGTCCACGAAGAGGCGTCCGTCGATCTCACCGAAGTCGTGGATGGGCACGACATGAGGGTTGTTCAGCCCGGCCGCCGCCCGGGCCTCCCGGCGGAACCGCTCCTGGAACGTCTGATCGTTGGCCAGATGGGCGGGCAGGACCTTCACCGCCACGACACGATCGGTCACGGTGTCGTAGGCGCGCCACACGTCACCCATTCCGCCGCGACCCAGCAACTCAACCAGTCGATAGCGCCCGAACGGCGTGCCCTCCAAATCAGCCTCCCCGATAGCTGCGACCGGCGAACGCTACGCCGCGACGATCACTCTACGGGCGAAAAGCAATGGTGACAGTCGGATTGGGGGGAGGCATCAACGATGCGGGCGCACATCGAATGCATTGCAGTCAGACAGCAGACTGCCGAGTCCCTGATCGCAGCGCTCGCGACAGCACTGGCCCCCGAGACCGCGCACGAGCCACCACCGTGGCGGAGACCACCCGCACCGACGGCGCGATGGTGGCCGCGAACCTACTCACCCGTCAGGGAGTATGAGAACCGTGACGGGAGTCCTCGAGAACAAAGTGGTCATCGTCGCCGGACTCGGCGGCATCGGCAACGGATTGGCCCGACGGTACGCCGACGAGGGCGCTCGACTCGTCGTCGGCGACCTCGACCCCGACACGGTGTCGCGCGTCGTCGCCGAGATCGACCCGTCGGGACAGCGGATGCTCGGCGTCCCACTCGACGGCGCCGACGAGGAGTCCGTCATCTCGATCGTCAGGCTCGCGGTGGACACGTTCGGCAGCCTCGACGGCCTGCACGTCAACTTCACCAACGCGGCTGATGCCTATCTGCCCGGCGGTGTCGTCGAGTTGCCGCTCGAAGCGTTCGACGAGGTGATGCGCGTCAACACAAGAGGATTCGTGATCTGCGCCAAGCACGCGATTCCCGCGATGATCGACAGCGGCGGCGGGTCGATCGTGTTCACCGCGTCCATCGACGCGTACAACGGCGCGGGCACCCGCGTGTCCTACGCGATGAGCAAGGCGGCGGAGTTGGCGCTAATGCGTCACATCGCCCGCAGATACGGACCGAAGGGCATTCGTGCCAATGCCCTTGCCCCGGGCCTGATCTGGCACTACAAGTTCGACGAGCAGTGGATGCCGGACGGCATCGTCGAGCAGACGCGCGCACGCCAGATGATCAAGTCCCGGTTCGGAAACCCCAACGACGTCGCCGCATTGGGCGCCCTGCTGCTCTCCGACGACGGCAGCTTCATCACCGCCCAGACGATCAGTGTCGACGGTGGCGTCACGTTCCGCCCGTGACTAACGGGCTCAGCGGAGGTAGGACTCGTTGCCGGTGGGGTAACCGCCGCCGGTCGTCGTGACGTGAACGTGGTCGTAGTGGCCGTAGCCGCCGCCTCGCTGCCCGCCGTTGGGGGTGTAGTAGACACCGCGCCAGATCGCGTCCTGCATCCCGAACCGGGCCGCATTGCGCAGCACGTACGAGACGATCTCGTTCCCGAGCGCGATGCCCTCGGGGGTACCGGGGTTCGGAATCATCACGTCGAGCGCCAAGCCGTTCGGATGCCATCTCAGCGCATCGGGCCGGACACCGCCGATGCTGCGAATCTCGGGGAAGGCCGCGGTGATGGCACGAGACGCCAGGATCGTCTTGACCTGCAGACCTCCCTCGGGAGCGAGTCCGACGGGCAGGGTGCGATCGACGGTTCGGTAGCGCGACGCCGCGATCACGTTGTCGGTATCGGAAGTCATCGTGACCTGACCGATGAGCATCGCCCGAGGCGGTGCCGTCGGCGCCGCGGCCACGATCTCGACGTTCCACGGCACTGCGGCATCGACCGGAGCACTTTCGACGGCATCCTTGGGCGGATCGACGTCCGCACCGATGGCGAACAACGCGGCGGCCGGGGCGAGGATCGAAGCCAGGACTACCGGCGACCTTCGTCGCTGCTTGGGTAATGAATGCCGGCCCACGCAGAGCACCATAACTGCAATTAGGCACAAACACCGCAACGATCCGACCTGCGACGATGTTTCCGCAGGTCACGGGCTCGAGATAATTCCGTTATCTGTCCGTTATCGGCGGCCATTGCGCCTATCCGGTCCATCGGGCATGGAGAATCGAACCGTGGCAGAGCCGACGATCCAGTTTCGCCGCCTGGCCGAACAGGTGGCCGACGAACTACGACGACGCATCCTTCGCGGCGATCTGGCCGACGGCAGCATCCTTCCCAAGGAGGACGAGCTCCTCATCGAGTTCCCGGTCAGCAAGCCGTCGCTGCGTGAGGCGATGCGAATCCTCGAGGCCGAAGGACTCCTCCGCGTCCGCCGCGGAAAGCTCGGCGGCGCCGTGGTGCGCCGGCCGAACGCCGCGAATGTCGCCTACACGGTCGGCCTGGTACTCGGCTCGCAGGAGGTGGGCCTTTCCGACGTCGGCAACGCGCTGCTTCAGGTCGAGCCGGCGTGCGCGGCGCTGTGCGCCCAGCGCACCGACCGCGCCGACGCCGTGGTCGCTCCGCTGCGACGGCTGCACGCCGAGGCGGTCGACGCGGTCGGTGACCTGCTGCTCGTCACATCGGCGAGCAGGCGGTTCCATGAGGCACTCGTGTCCCTCTGCGGAAACAAGACCATGATCATCCTGGCCGGCGCGCTCGAGATGCTGTGGTCCGCGCACGAGACGAGCTGGTCGAGCCGCGTGACGGACGGCAGCATCGTGCCCGTCGACGAGCGACTGGCGGTGCTGGAAGACCACCGGCAGGTGATCGACGCGATCGACGACGGCGACGCCCGCCGCGCATACGACCTGGCCGCCGCGCATCTGGTCGACGCACAGCACTACCCGGGATCGTCGGGCGTCGTCGACGCCTCGATGCTTCGCAACTGGGCGCAATCACCGAGGGAGACCGACTCTTGACCGTGCTCCTCATTTTCATATGATTTGGTGATGAGCGTCGACGGGGCCGCCGTGACGAGCGCCGAGGCGGCGCGGTACCGGGCCGCGGGTTGGTGGTCCGACGTCACGCTGTCCGACTGCGTTCGCCACAACGCCGCGTCGTCGCCGGACAGGCCGGCCTACATCGACTTCTCGCTCGACTCGGAAGACCATCAGCTCACCTGGTCGGAGTTCGACCGCGCCGCCACCAACCTGGCCCACGAACTGTGCAACCTCGGGGTCGGGCCCGGCGATCGCGTTGCCTTGTGGCACAAGGACAGTGCGGCGATCCACGTCGCGCTGGTGGCGATCGAACGCTGCGGCGCCGCCACCGTCGGACTAGGGGCCCGCGCGGGCGTGCGTGAGGTCGAGCAGATCCTGCGCACCACCCAGCCCTCGTTGTTGATCAGCGACGTCGAGCGGCGACAGTCTGCCCGGGCGGCCGCCGATCCGTCGCTTCGCGTCGTTGCGCTGGGCGCCGAACTCGCCGTGGACACGGGGTCGCCACCGGATGCAAATACCAGCCTGTCGCCCGCCGGGGCCGACGACGTCTTCCTGATCAACTCCACGTCGGGCACCACCGGTATGCCCAAATGCGTTGTCCACAAGCAGAATCGGTGGCACTACTTCCATCAGAAGGCGGTCGCCAACGGCGAGCTCACCGGCGACGACGTGTTTCTTCCCGTCATCCCGACCCCGTACGGGTTCGGCATCTGGACGTCGCACACCACGCCGATCCACCTCGGCGCCACCACCGTGCGCATCGAGCGCTTCGATCCCGCCGCGACGTGCGCGGCGATCGAGCGCCACCGGGTGACGGTGTTGTGTTGCGTCAGTACGCAACTGGCGATGATCCTGGCTGATTCCGCATCGCGGGAGTACGACCTGAGCAGCCTGCGTGTGGTCTTCACCGGCGGCGAACCGCTGCCGTACACGCAGGCGGCACGGTTCGAGGAGCTGACCGGGGTCACGATTCTGCAGTTCTACGGTTCCAACGAGACCGGCATGCTCAGCGCGACCACGGTCGCCGATTCGCTCCACCGCAGGCTGCGCACCGCGGGCCGGATCGTGCCGGAGATGCAGGTGCGGCTGTTCGACGGCGACCTCGACGTCACCGAGTCCGGTCGCGGACAGCCGGCGTGCCGCGGACCGGCGCTGAGCCTCGGCTATCTGAACGGCACCGACCACGACAAGCTGTTCACCAAGGACGGCTGGATGCGGATGGGTGACATCTGCGAATTGGATGACGACGGCTACCTCACCCTCACCGGCCGCACGTCGGACTTCATCCTTCGCGGCGGAAAGAACATCAGCGCGGTCCAGGTCGAAGAAGCGGTGGCGACACATCCCGCCGTCGCCGTGGCCGCGGCCGTCGCGATGCCGGACCCGGTCTTCGGCGAACGTGTGTGCGTGTTCGTCGAACTCAGGCAGGCCGGCGTGCTGGACCTGTCCGCGCTCGTCGAACACCTGCTGGCGCAGGGTGTTTCCAAGGAACTGCTGCCCGAACGACTCGAAGTCCTCGACGAGCTGCCGCGATCCTCGGGCGGCAAGATCGCCAAAGGCCGACTTCGCGAGGACATCCGATCGAGACTGGAGGCGGGCTCGACATTCGACAGAAGCAGACGGATGAGCCAGCGAACGAGGTGCGGCGCGGCGGTCTCGAGGTCTGGGCGCCGTCGAAGATGCCACCCATCGGTGTCGACCTCACCGACGAACAAGCGATGGCGGTGGCCTTCCGCCATCTCGCCGACATCGGTTTCGCCGAGAACATGGCCGGGCACATCACCTGGCAGCCCGACGGACGCCCGGACATGTACGTCAATCCGTGGGGGCTGTGGTGGCAGGAACTGACCGCATCCGACATCTGCGTCGTCGACGAGGACGCCCGGGTGGTCGGCGGACGATGGGACGTCACGCCGGCCATTCACATCCACACCGAACTGCACCGGCTGCGCCCCGACGCCCGCGTGGTGATCCACAACCATCCCTACTACGTCAGCCTGATCGCGGCGCTCGGCACGCTGCCCGAACTCGTTCACCAGACCGGGTCGCTGTTCCTCGACGACATGTACCTGGTCGAGAACTACGACGGTGAGATCGATGCCCCTTGGCGGGCAAGCGAACTGGCCGAACAGGTCGGGTCGGCCAACCTGGTGATCCTGGCGAACCACGGCGTCATCGCGACCGGCCGCAATCTCGCAGAGGCGGTCTACCGCGCGGTGTCGATCGAGCGCGTCTGCCGACTCGCCTACGACGTGATGGTCACCGGCCGAACCCCGTCGAGGATGAACCGCGCCGACATGGTGGGCATGCAGCAGTCGTTGATCGAACGCGCCGCCGACGTCTACTGGGCCGGTGCGGCGCGCATGACCATCAAGGCGGATCCCGGCGTTCTGAACTAGCGGCCATACGGATGACAAGAATCGAGGATTGCCCATGACTTCCATCGATGCGATGGCGGCCAATCTCAACTTCACCACCGCCAAGACCGGCGCCGACCGCACCGTCACGTTCCTGCCCGAGCCCGAACGCGCCGAACGCCGGTACACCGTGATCTCCGTCGACGATCACATCGTCGAGCCGCCGGACACCTTCACCGGACGCCTTGCCGAAGAAGTTCGCCGAGCGCGCGCCACGAGTGGTCGACACCGACGACGGCGGACAGACCTGGATGTACGACGGCCACTCGCTGCCGAACGTGGGCTTCAACGCGGTGGTCGGACGACCGGTGTCCGAGTACGGCTTCGAGCCGGCCCGGTTCGACGAAATGCGCCGCGGCGCATGGGATATTCATGAGCGCGTCAAGGACATGGATCTCAACGGCGTATACGCGTCACTGAACTTCCCGTCGTTCCTGCCCGGTTTCGCCGGACAGCGACTCCAGCAGGTCACCGATGACCGGGACCTCGCGATGGCGGCCGTGCGGGCATGGAACGACTGGCACATCGAAGCCTGGGCAGGCGCGTACCCCGATCGCATCATCCCGTGTCAGCTGCCGTGGCTACTCGATCCCGACGTCGGCGCCAAGATGATCTACGAGAACGCCGAGCGCGGATTCCACGCGGTGTCGTTCAGCGAGAACCCGGCGATGCTGGGATTTCCGACGATCCATTCGGGCTACTGGGAGCCGCTCTTGGCGGCGTGCGCGGATACCGGGACGGTGGTGAATCTGCATATCGGATCGTCGGGTACGTCCCCGTCGACCACCGACGACGCACCGCCGGACGTGCAGGGCGTCCTGTTCTTCGCCTACGCGATCACCGCCGCGGTCGACTGGTTGTACTCCGGTGTGTGCACCCGGCACCCGAACCTGAAGGTCTGCCTTTCCGAAGGCGGTATCGGGTGGGTCGCGGGACTGCTCGACCGGCTCGACCACATGCTGAGCTACCACGAGATGTACGGGACCTGGAAGGCGCTCGGGGAGAGCCTGACCCCCGCTGAGGTCTTCAAGCGGAATTTCTGGTTCTGCGCAGTGGAGGATCAGTCGTCATTCATCCAGCACGAGCGGATCGGCGTGGACAACATCCTGCTCGAGGCCGACTACCCGCACTGCGACTCCACCTGGCCGCACACCCAACGGACGATCCACGAACAGATCCACGGCCTTCCCGAGTCGGTGATCCGGAAAGTGACATGGGAGAACGCGGCGCGGCTCTACCAGCATCCTGTTCCGGTCGCAGTCCAGGACGACCCCAACGCATTCTGAGCCCTGACCGGCGCCTGCGGCCTGGCCAACGGCGGTTTCCGCAGCAAACACGCACTACTGCGGCGCGGCCGCTGTTGTACGCGCCCTACATCCACCCGTGTAGCAGTCGTGAACGTGGGCGGTCCCCCCGACCGACATCTGAGCGCAGCGGTACCCTCGGAGTCGACTGAAAGCAAGATCGGGGGCATCGACATGGACCTCGTGCTCGGTTTATCGATGACGTCCAGAGCCGTGCGCTGGGTGCTCGTCGAGGGCACCACGGGCGAGGGTGCCACCATCGACCGAGGCACCTTCGACCTGACCGACGCGGTCGACCCGGACGATCTGCTGGACGTGCTGCTGATCGACGAGGCCGACAACCGGATGCACGCCATCGGCCTGACCTGGATCAATGAAGCCGAGGACGCGGCATCCGGGGTGCTGGCGGCGCTGACCGCCAGGGACTACGACAACGTCATCACCGTCTCGGAACTCGAGGCGGGCGACGTGCTGGCAGCCGGTATAGCCGGCATCGCGGACTACGACGACGTCGCCGTCTGCATCGTCGAACCCGATGCCGCCGTCGTCGCCCTCGTCACCTCCGAAGGAGTGACCGTCGACCGCATCGCCCGTCCCCTGGACGGGGCGGACGTCGTGGAGCTGCCGAGTTCGGTGATGGCGATGCTGGAACTCGACGACTGGCATCCCGATGCGATCTTCGTGGTCGGTTCGGCCGAGGACCTCGACCTGATCACGACCACGCTCGAAGCGGTGACAGACTCGCCCGTCATCTCCGCCGCCGAGGCCGATCTCGCCCTCGCCCGGGGCGCCGCGCTGGCGTCCGCCCGCGCGGTGAACGGCCTGGACACCGCGGGCTCGCACAGGCCGACGCGGATCGGTGCGCTGGCATCTGTCCTCGTCGCGGCCGTGGTGACGTTCGTCGTGTCGCTGGCCGTCGCGCTCGGACTGGCCTTGGCACCCGACGCGGTTCCCGACCAGCCGCAGGCAGCGAACACCGAACCCACGGCCGCCGCGCCGGTCTCACCGGAGGCCCAGACCGCGACGAAGGTGTCGAACCTCGCCGCGTCACTGCGCGCGGCGCGCCCCGTCGTCGCGCAGACCATGGTCGTGGCCGTTCCGCCCGCACCCGAGGTCGCGCCCGCCCCGCCCGCCTACGAGCCGCCCGCTTACGCACCGCCTGCACCAGCACCGGCCTATGTCCCGCCCGCGCCGCCGGTGTACGTGCCGCCGGTCGTGCCGCAGCCGCGACTGCGCGACCGGATCATCGAGCGCATCCCGATCATCAACCGGTTCCACGAACCGGAGTACCAGCAGCCGCGTTAGCGCTCAGGGGCAGGCCGCAGGGGCGTCGTCCCGGATCGTGTGATCGGCGGGCAGTGTGTAGGTGACCACCGCCTCGGCGTCCTCGACGGCCGCGTTGAACACGACGTGCGGCACTCCGGCCGGGATGAAGATCGCCTGACCGGACACGAACGCGGCAGGAACACAGTTGCCGGCGGTCTGCAATTGCACGGTGCCCTTGTTGACGACCGAGTACTCCGGTCCGGGGTGGGTGTGCCACCCGCTGCTGGCATCGTGACCGAGCACCACGTTCTGGACGTAGAGCGTCGTCGGTTGCCCGACCGCGACGATCGCGACCGGCGCATCGGTCGTGCCCTTGCCCAGATCGGTGCGCTTGACATCACCCTCGGCAGGCGTCGCGCCCGCGGCCCCGGGCGACATCGCCGCCACGACAACTGTTGCCGCACCGGCGGCCAACCAGAATCGATTCTTCACAACGTTCATGGTCCTTCATCCTGAGCGACAGTTCCGAACGTTTCGCGCCGAACGCTCTGCTGTAATCGGACCGTGGTGCCATCGATCAATTACCTCGCCGTCCTGGCGGCCCTGGTGGCGAGCATGGTCATCGGCTTCGTCTACTACCATCCGGCGGTGCTGGGGCGCGTGTGGATGAGGCTTGTCGGGCACACCGAGGGGTCGGCGCAAGGAGGATCACCGCTGCTCTACCCCGTGGTGATCGTTTCGAGCTTCCTCACCGCGTGGGCACTGGCTGGTGCCACCTTCCTCGCCCATGAGTTCTACGACGGCAGCTTTCTAATCTCGGCGTTGGTGACCGGCTGGATTCTCTGGCTGACCTTCACCGTGGCGCGAATGCTGGTTCACGACCTCTTCGACACACGGTCGCTGAAGATCACCGCGCTGTCGGTGCTCAACGAATTCCTCATCATCACGGCGATGGCTGTGATCATCGGCGTGTGGCCGCCGTCAGGCATCTGACGCCGGTCACGGCAGAGGCGGCGGCTGGAACGGGTTCTGCGGCACCTGAATCGGAATCGGCACCGGCACAAATGGCACCGTCAGGTAGCTCGTCGTCATCGTGGGTGTTGTCGTCTTGGTCGTCGTGGGGGTCGGCGACGTCGTCGTCGTGGTCGGCGACGTCGTTGTCGTGGTGGTCGTTGTCGTCGTTGTCGTCGTGGTGGTCGGTGTCGTCGTAGTCGTCGTGGTGGTCGGCGGCGTAGTCGTCGTGGTGGTTACGTGCGTCGTCGTGACCGGTTCTTCGGTAGTTGGGGGCGGCGCCGGTGGCGGCACTTCGCTGGTGACGGTGACGGTTTCGGTAGGCGGGGGAGGCGGCGGCGATTCGGCGCTCGACTTTCTCACCGACTCGGCGGTGCTCGGCGGTTCGGTCGTCGCACTCGTGCTGTCGCTCACGCTCGTCAACGCGATCGCCACCCCGCCGATGGCGATCAACGCCATCGCCACGGCCAGCCCGAACACCAACCGCGGCAGCCGCTGCCACGTGCGAGGCTTCTCGATCGGACCGGTCGCGGGCAGGTACTGCACGGGTTGACGCATCGAAACGGCATCGGCGTCATACGGGTTCTCGCCGGTGTACGGGACGGGTTCGTTCGAGATGTCGTCGTCCCGCGACCAGGCCAGCGCGCTGGCAGTCTCCGATCCCGGCGCGTCGAACGGCACCGGCGCCACCGGCGCCAAACCGGTCCGGGCCTCCGCTGCAGGCGCCATACCCGTCTGGGCCCCGGCCGCAGCCGCCATACCCGTCTGGGCTTCGGCCGCCACACCGTATACCGCGAAGAGCGCCGCACCCACCGCTGCGTCAAATGCGGGCTGCGGTGTCGTTACGACGGGTGCGCTCGAGTGCTCCGAAAGGCGTTGTGCGATCAGCGGAATGCGCGCACCGCCGCCCACCGCAACCACCGCGGAGACGTTCGGCCAGCCAATCCCGTTGCGCTTCAACGCATTTTCCAGGGCCGCCAGGGCTCCGTCGAGCGGAGCGGCGATCAGCGACTCCAACTCCGTTCGCGCCACCCGGATCGCCGCCCGGTAACCGGGCAGCTCGGCGGCGACCTCCGTCTCGGTGTCGACGGACAGCCGTTCCTTGGCGCGACGGCATTCCTCTCGCAGCCGGGCGAGCGAACCCACCGCGGCGGTGCCGGCCGGATCGATACCGCCCGACGCCGCGATGCCGCCGACGATGTGGCTCAGAAGCGCCTGGTCGATCTGATCGCCGGAAAACTCGGTGAAACGGATGCTCTCATCGATCGGCTCGAAGGCGGCCCCGGCGTCCGCCAACGTGATGCTCGTCCCGCCACCACCGAAATCCAGCAGCGCAACCACGCCCCGGGACGGCAATCCGAGACTGGCATGAAGCGCCGTGAGTGATGCCACGGCGTCGGACAACAACCGCGCCGGCGTGCCGTTGGCGGCCAGGTCCGGGTTGGCGCGCATTGCGGTGCGCAGGGTGCGCAGCGTCGTCATGCCCCAGTAGGCCGGCACCGCGATGGCGATCTCGGGCACCGGCTGTCCGCCGCTCGCCTGGAGTATCGCCCCCAACGCGTCGACCAACAGCAGATCGGCGTTATGCGTCGATCCATCGGGCGCGACCAGTGGTACCGAGTCGCCGATCCGTTCGACGAATCCGGTCAACAAGGTGCCGTCGGCCAGGGTCAGCACCGAACGGCGTATCACGGGTTGATTGCCGACACGCGCCGCGACCAAGTTCGTCGTCCCGATCGACAACCCCAGCGGGTCGCTCATAACGGACCACACCTTAGCCGTCACCCCTGATGAAATCAGGGAGACACTCCGTGCCAACAATGTTGGACCAGCACGGTTTTGGGCCGCAAGCGCTTATCGAGACATAGTTGTGACATCGCGGTGGCCAGCAAACCGTGCCGACCGGGGCGCGGCGCGCCGCCGGAGCGAATTTGGAAGGCGATCTGTACGGGCGAGGCGGGGTGTGCTGCAATGTCGGCCATGGGTGACATCGACGAGATCCAGCAAGTCAAATACCGGTACCTTCGTGCGCTCGACACCAAGCACTGGGACGAGTTCGCCGACACTCTGACCGAGGACATCGTTGGTGACTACGGCAGTTCCCTCGGCGAGGAGCACAACTTCAGCGACCGCGATTCACTTGTCGAGTTCATGCGCAACGCGATGCCCGCCAACATACTCACCGAGCACCGGGTCACCCACCCCGAAATCGTCGTCGACGGCGACGAGGCGACGGGCATCTGGTACCTGCAGGACCGCGTGATCGTCCCCGAGTTCAACTTCATGCTTTATGGTGCGGCCTTCTATCACGACCAATACCGGCGAACAAATGACGGCTGGAAGATCAGTAAGACGGGGTACGAGCGCACATACGAAGTGACAATGTCGACCGACTCCATCACCAACTTCAAGGTGAAAGCCGGTCGGGCACTTAATATCTGATGACTACTGGGCAATCGCGATCAGCGCGCCCGGCTGAAGCCACCGCATGATGTCGACCAGGGCAGAATCGTTGATCGCGACGCACCCCGCTGTCGGCCCGCCGTCGGTCGCATGTAGGAAGAACGCGCCGCCGTTGCCGGGGACGCGTTTCTTGTTGACACCCATCACGACCGCATGCACGTACTGCGGGATCTCGAGGTTCTCGGTGCCACTGGCGGGATCGGTGTCGAACGGGCACTGTGCCTTTTCGCACACCTGCATGGTGTTGTAGGTGGGGCTTTTCATATCGCCGTCCCACCAGTGGTTGGGCCCGACCTGCACGTATTGCAGTCCGCCGCCGGGATTCGGCGCCGTGCCGAACGCGAAATCGAGGGTGAAGACGCCCATCGGCGTCTTCATCTGTCCGTCATGGGTCTCCGGCGCCATGCCGTTGGCGCCGATGAACGCCGGAATGGCGACACCGATCGGCTGCCAGCCAGCGCCGGAGCGCTGATACACGTCCATCTTGGCAGACGAACCACCAACGCCGACAACAGAAATCACCTGCGTGGCGTTGCCTACGGACTGCGCGAACCACGGTGTGGTCTGCGCCGGACTCATCGGTGCGGTGCTGACGAACACCGCTACCGAACAGAGCAGTACCAGGAGTTGTCGCACCAGAACATGCTAGTTGGCGATCCGTTCGCCTTCGAGGAGGCCACGCAGCCACGAGGTCCACTTCGGTTGTTCGGCGGCGGCCACCTCGGCCGCCTCGGGTCCTTAGAAGGAGATGGTGGCCATGCCCTGTGCCTCCCCACCGGGGGCGACGCGGACCGGCGGACCCCATGCGGTGACCTTGCCGCGCGAGATGCCCTCGCCGCAGTTCTCGGCGCCGAAGTCGAAACTGACGGCGCCGCCGACGCGCTCCTCGACCTCGGTCGTCGTGAACCACGCGCTCATGCCAGGGCCGTGGCGATGGCCTGCCACACCTGTTAGGGAGCCCCGGACACCAGGAACTCCATCTCGACCCAGCGGCGTCCCGAATCGTCCTTCTTCATGGGCGTTTCGCATCCTCCTTCGGCTTCGGATAGGCCGCGACCACCAGGCGGTAGCAGCGGCCCTGGGCATCGGATTCGTCGTGGTAGCGCGCGGCAAGCGAGCTGACCGCATCCGAGAGTTCCCGAGTGAACGCGGCCCGGTCCGCCGGCGAGCGGAAGCTGATGGCGGTGTCGATCGACAGCGTCGCCAACCGCTTGTTCTTCGTGCGCGCCGCCCGCCAGAGTTCGCCGACCTCACGCACTGCGCGCGCGGACAGTGCAATCAGGTAGCTCGCCGACAGCCGATCGTCGGAGCGATCCGGATCGGCCGCGACCGGGCCGAGGGCACCGGGTGACACCACATAGGACGCCGCTGTCGCCACGAGGAGGCGCTCCTTGAGCCCGCCCCACTGACGTTCCCCGGCCTCGGCCACCAGGTCGTGCTCCTCCAGCGCGCGCAGGTGGTAGTTCACCTTCTGCCGGGCCATCCCCATCCGCGAGGCGAGCGTCGCCGCCGACGCAGGTTCGGTCAGTTCGGCAAGCAATCGGCTCCTGATCGGATCAAGCGCGCTGACCGCCGCAGCGGGGTCGGCGATCACCTCGACATCGAGCATGTCCGCCATCGTGTTCCTTGACAAAATAAATTGTCAAGGTTGTGGATAGATTAGCCGCATGGACATGCTGCGTATCCGCCGTCACCCAGGCATCCGCCAGATCGGAGAAGGTCTCGGCACGCTGGACCGTGAGGTGTTCGAGGCCATCGCCGAGGCGCCCAGTCCCCTACTCGACACGCTGATGCCGCGGTTGACCAGGGCGGCGGACCATTCGAAACTGTGGTTTGCGATCGCCGCGGCCCTTGCGGCAACAAGGCACCGAGCCTCGCGGCGGGGCGCGGCGCGCGGCGTCTTGACCCTCGGCGTCACCAGTCTGTTCACGAACCAGGTCGCCAAGCAGGTCTGGAAGCGACCCCGCCCGAGCCGTGTTCTGGTGCCTTTGGCCAGACAGAGCAGACGGGTCCCGACGTCGAACTCGCTTCCATCGGGCCACTCCGCGAGTGCGGCCGCCTTCGGGGTCGGCGTCGGCCTCGAGAATCCCCCGCTGGGGCTGGGACTCGCGCTACTGGCTGGACTCGTGGGCCTGTCGAGAGTAGCGACCGGCGCGCACTATCCCGGTGATGTATTCGCCGGGTTCGGGATCGGCGCCGCCATCGCCGTGCTGGGCGCGCGGATAGTGCCGCCGACCGTACCGACGAAGATTCCGACCGCGGATCCGCTTCGGCTGGAGACCCCCGCCCGTCCGGAGGGACAGGGCGTCGTTCTGGTGATCAATCCCGCCTCCGGCGGCGGAACCGGGGCACGCGTCGTGGAGGAAGTTCGTGACTCCCTGCCCGCAGCAGAGATCGTCGAGTTGGACGAGGGCGACGACCTCGAGGCTGTATTGCGCGCCGCGGCGGATCGGGCTGAGGTCCTCGCTGTCGGAGGCGGTGACGGCACGGTGTCTTGTGGTGCAGGTGTCGCCATGGAGGCCGGACTTCCGTTGGCTGTCTTCCCGGGTGGGACATTCAACCACTTCGCAAAGGACATCGACTGCGACACTGTGGCGAAGACCGTCGAGGCGATCCGGAAGGGCAGTGCCGCGCACGTCGACGTGGTGTGCCTGAACGAGAATCACATGGTCGTCAACACCGCAAGCATCGGCGCCTACCCGCAGTTCGTGCAGACCCGGGAGAAATTCGAGCACAGGATCGGCAAGCCGCTGGCAGGTGTCTACGCGATGTTCCACACGCTGCGACGCGATGAGCCGGTGCGAATCCGCTATGACAACAAGTCCTTACAGACTTCACTGTTCTTCCTTGGGAATTCGACGTATTTGCCGTCGGGTTTCGCTCCGTCACGCCGGACCCGGATGGACGACGGTTTGATGGACGTCCGCATCCTCGAGACGGGTCGCAGGTTGAGCAGGCTGCGCATACTCGTGTCGCTGGTGCTGGGCCGACTGGTACGCAGCCCGCTGTATCACGAGATGCGGGTGCCCGAGTTCACTTTCACCACTGTCGACGGCCCCACCGTCCTGGCGCACGACGGAGAGGTGGGGACGGAACTCACCGAGGCCAGTTTCAACGTGAGTTACCGGGCGCTACCGGTGTTTCGTCCGCTACCGTGACGGGCCGAGACGGCGGTACAAGCAGCAGGCATATGACGAAATACGCGTAACCCAAGGCCCATCCGGCCAGCACGTCTGACGGATAGTGCACGTTGAGGACGACCCGGCCGATCCCGATCACGCCGACAACGGCCGCGCCGACGACGCCGAGCCACACACGCAACGGCGGTCGAACCATGGGCAGGAAGACGGTCAACAGTGCAAGCACAGCGACCATCACACCGAGCGCGTGTCCAGACGGAAACGCGGAGCTCGGCGCGGCAACAAGAGCAGTGTCGGGTCGTGGTCGATTCGACAATTGCTTGGCCGCTTCACCGAAGAGGCCGCCGAGTTCCACGCTGATGAAAAGGAACAGCGCGACGCGGGGGTTGCGCCGAACCAGCGCCACCACGATCACCGCGAAGCTCAACAGCCGAAAGGCGGCGGGCCCGAGCACCGTGCAGATCACGTCCCACGCGCTCACCCAGGCGGGGTGCGCGACTCCGTAGCGATACGTGGTTTCCAGCGCTGACGAGTCCATCGTGGTCAGCCACTTCCACTGCAGCACATACCCGACCCACAGCAGCGCGTACACCGCCACGGCCGCGACGGCCGACACCAGCAGCCATCGCTTCGGCGGAGTCATCTCACTAGCTCTACCCGATCTGGCTCAAGTCGATCGGGAGTTCTCCGGTCATCTCTGCCTGACCTACAAGGCAGAACTCCCGGCTGACGTCTCGACCCGTGTCCCGACCAGGACGATGGCCTTCGACGTACCACCGAAGTTTGTCTACAGCGTCCTCGGGATCCCGCGGGGCTGAGCTACGGTTTTCCTATGGCGGTGTTTCTGCGGAAGTTGCTCCGCATCGGCGGACTGCCCGACGAACTGCGGGCCGAGATCGAAGCCGAAGGTGTGCTCTATCTCGCCGAATACGTGCCGGTGACTCGGAGATTCAGCGGCAAGATTCCGGGTAAGCGTGCACATGGCAATGTGGCCAGTTACGTGGGCTCGTTTGCGCTCACCAATCAACGCGCGCTGGCCACCTTGTCTTCGGTGCCGAAGTTGGCCGGGCGCACGATCGATCAGCCTTGGAGCGCACCACAATCCGGCTCCGTGACCGCCGACCTCTCTGAGGCAGGTCTTCACCTCGAGGTCAACATAAGTGCGGTGGATCCGCGGTGCGAAGGTCAACTCTCGCTGCAGTACAAGACACCCATTCCACCCGACGTGCTCACGCGCCTGCCGAGGGTCTCGCTGGCGTTCGACGTCCCGCCGGAGTACGTGTTCCGCGCGGTCGGAGTGCCCTACCACCCGTAGGCGGCGGTGGTTTGATTCCACAAATCGGGAGCGCGCAATGGCATCTTCATACAGCTACAGACTCCTTCAAATCGCACTCGTTGCCTTCGGCGCGGTAATGATTCTTCTCTATCCGTTAGCGGTGGTCTGGCCGGCGGGGTGGGCATGGCACGACGGCGCTCCCTACCAGTCCGACTACTTCATGATGATCGTCGGCCTGTACGCGACGCTGGGCCTTTTCCTTTGGAACGCGGCCCGACGTCCTGAGGCCAACATCAGCCTGATCTGGTTCACTGTGTTCTCGAGCGTCGTCCACGCTGCAATAATGGCGGTGCAATCCTTCGGAGACGACGGCCACATGGGACACATGGGACATCTCTGGGGAGACGTCCCGGCGCTGCTTCTTGTAGCCATCGTGTTATCGGTCCTCGTGCTGCTATCCGGCATCACGCGACCTCATCCGACCGACGTACCGACCAGCTGACCGGCTGTCCCACAACCACTTCCACGGCTCTATCGAGTCGCATTGCGCGACTATTGGATCGGTCGACAAGCGTGGGCGGGATGGTTGGGCCCGGGGCTAGAAGGGTGGAGGTTTGTTTCTGAGATACAGGTTACGGCCCGACGCCGAAAGAATCTCCCGATGCCTCAGTCGGCAGTGTGGACGATCAGCACGTCGGCGGTCTTCTTGGCCCTGGCCAAGACGTTGCCGGGCACCGAGCCGAGCCACTTGCCGCTGCGTGTGGCCAGTCCCACGTTGCCAACCACCAACAGATCCGCCTCAACCTCCTTGGCGAGGCGGGATAGCGCGTGTACCGGATCACCCAGAATCGGTCGCGTCTCGATATTCTTCGCCCCAGCCGCCCTGGCCCGTTCGCGGGCCTCCCGCAGGATCTCATAGACGGGGGCATCCCCGTGCACTTTGTAGTCTCCATCGCCCCCGAGGACGACCTCGGCGCGGGGATCAATAACACGATCCGGCCGGCCTGGTCTTCCCCAGCCTCCCTTGTCCACCTCAGGCAAGTGCGCCATCGCGATGATCAACTTCGCGTTATTTTCCGCGGCGACCGCGGCTGCGTGATCCACCGCACGCAACGATGTGTCCGAGCCATCGGTGCCGACCACCAGGGTGTGATAGGCGCTCATTTCCCTACTAATGTAATGCCACGCCATGTTCTTAGGAAGTGTTGCAACCTGGGCGCTTTTCTGCCTGCAAACCTCTGAGGGTGAAACATCCTCTGCCTAATGTATTTGCGGTTTTGACATATCTCACGGCTTGACCGGCGGGCGGTTGCCGGTGCCATCGGGCCACTGTTCATCGCGCCAGCCCCAGAAGGTTTTGAACAGGTGGTCGCAGCGATTACGCGAAGAACGCTTTAAATAAACACCTCGCATGACTCCGAAACCCGACCCGCTCCCCGGCTTACACTTCCGCAATGTTCTCGGAGACGCGCTATGCGCTGAACGGGAAGTTGAGCGTCGCCTAGCTCGGTCGACTCATCTTCTTCGACCATCCCGGGTGAACACCTCGGGAGACGGGTTCCTCGCGATGTTCGACGGCCCGCAGCGAGCGATCCGCTGCGCGATGGCGATCCGCGACGCGGTCCGGTCGCTCGGCATCGAGGTGCGCGCCGGGTTGCACACCGGCGAGTGCGAGGTCCGCGGCGACGACATCGGCGGGATCGCCGTGCACATCGGTGCGCGCGTGAGCGCCCTGGCAGGGCCGAACGACGTGCTGGTGTCCAGCACGCTGCGCGACCTCGTGATCGGGTCAGGGCTGGCATTCGAGGACCGCGGCGCTCACGAACTCAAGGCGTTCCCGGCGAGTGGCACCTTCTCGCCGTCGTGGGCTGATCCACCCACGTCTCCGACCTCGGGAAGCATTGCGGCCTAAGCCCCAATGCAGCGTGTTCCGTCGCTATTGGCAGCGAATACGGGAAGAACACTTTGATCTCCGCGATGAAAGGCGACACCGCCAAGTAGCAAGCCAGTCGAGCCAAAAGCGGGGGCGTCGCGTGCCTGGCGTCGAGTCCGCAGGGTGGGCCCCTGCTAACCCGGTCAGGCGCTGATCTTTTGCCAGGGCTGGCAGCCGGTGGTCTCGAATGTCGCGACCGTCGACGGAATCTGCGCATTTAACTGCCCGGTGGACGCGTTGCCGTCAACTAAACCGAAGTTACGGCGTGGTTGAGCACTGATTCTGGGGGTGGCCTGCGGAAACGCCGCTTCATGCCTTGCGAAGTGTAGCCAAAATATTCGGCGTGTTGGTGCGGTGACGTGGACGAATCATCGTATTATCCAAGGTATGGCGAAGGTTTCGGGCGCGATGCATGTGGCCAGGATCAAGAGCAGTCATGTGGACAAGGCCGGTCGTCGGCGCGACTACCAGTCGGTGTATCTGCGGCGTAGCTTCCGCGAGGGCCCCCAGGTCAAACACGAGCAACTGGCCAATCTATCGGCGCTGCCCGAAGCGGCGATCACCGCGATCGAGGCGGTGCTGGCCGGTGCCACGCTGGTGGGCGCCACCGAGGCGATCCGTATCGAGTCGGCGCTGCCGCACGGGCACGTCGCGGCGGTGGCCGCGACGGCGCGCACGCTGGGCCTGCCGGCCCTGTTGGGTCCGCCGGGCCGATCCCGGGACCTGGCGTATGCGTTGATCGTGTCGCGGGTGCTGGCCCCGGGCTCGAAGTTGTCCACCCTAAGCGGGTGGGCCGATACCACCCTGGGCGCCGACCTGGGGGTGCTCGGCGCGTCCACCGACGAGATCTACGCGGCGATGGACTGGCTGCACGCCCGCCAAGACGACATCGAAAAGCAGTTGGCGGCACGGCATCTGGGCCCGGCGTCCAACCCGTCGCGGATCGCGATGTTCGACCTGTCCTCGTCGTGGGTGACCGGGCGGTGTTGCGAACTGGCCGCCCGCGGCTACTCCCGCGACGGCAAGAAAGGCTGCGAGCAGATCGAATACGGGCTGCTCACCGACCCCGAGGGCCGTCCGATCGCGGTACGGGTGTTTCCCGGCAACACCGCCGACCCGACCGCGTTCACCGACGCGGTCGCCGCGGTCAAAGACACCTTCAAGCTGGCCAACATGGTGATGGTCGGCGATCGCGGCATGATCACCTCCGCGCGCATCGACGCCCTGCGCGAGCTCGGCGGGATCGGCTGGCTGACCGCGCTGCGCGCCCCGGCCATCGCCGCCCTGGCCGCCGATACCGGCCCATTGCAGATGACGCTGTTCGACGACCACGACTTCGCCGAGATCACCCACCCCCGCTACCCCGGCGAGCGGCTTATCTGCTGCCGCAACCCACTATTGGCGGTCGAACGCGCCCGCAAACGCGGCGACCTCCTCGCCGCGACCGAACAACTCCTGGCCCCGATCGCCGCCGCCGTAGCCGCTGGGCGGCTGGTCGGGGCCGATCAGATCGGCCTGAAAATCGGTGCCGTGGCCGATAAGTACAAAATGAAAAAGCACCTGCACATCACCATCACCGACACCACCCTCACCGTCACCCGCAAGCACGACCAAATCCACGCCGAGGCCGCCCTCGACGGCATCTACGTGCTACGCACCAGCGCGCCCGCCACCGACCTGGACACCGCCGCGGTGATCGCCGCCTACAAAAACCTCGCCAAGGTCGAACGCGACTTCCGCAGCCTTAAAACCGACGACCTGGACCTACGCCCGATCTATCACCGCCTCGAGGACCGCGTCCGCGCCCACGTTCTGATCTGCATGCTCGCCGCCTACCTCACCTGGCACCTGCGTAAAGCGTTGGCCCCGTTGACCTTCACCGACGAAAACCCACCCGAACGCGACAACCCCGTCGCACCAGCACACCGATCCACCGCGGCCAACACCAAAGCCTCCCGAAAAACCACCACCGACACCCACCTGCCCACCCACAGCTACCAAGGACTGCTCACCCACCTGGGCACCCTCACCCGCAACCAAGTCCACTTCGCCGGCACCGACAACACCGTACCCACGCTTGCCCAGCCCACCGACACCCAACGCCGAGCATTCCAACTCCTCGGCGCCACCATCCCCCTCACCCTGCAGTAGCCAAAACAAACCACCCACAAACAACGAACCCCCAGCTCAACCAGGGGCTCGTCATTCTCGGCGCAGCAACTTCGGACTAAACCCAAACCGACCTCACCGCCGTCGCGTCGCCCACCACGTGCCACACCCGGGTCAGGCCGACGCCCTTCACGTCGATTGTGCCGCGCTCTTTGCACTGGAATCGGTCCTTCACCAGGCGCCAGGTGCACTCGGTGATCTGGATTGCGCCGCGTACGCCGTGCGATTCCATGCGGCTCGCCATGTTCACCGACTCGCCCCACAGGTCGTAGATGAACTTCTTGCGGCCGATCACGCCCGCCACGACCGGCCCCGAATTGATGCCGATGCGGAAGGCGAGCCGCCGGCCGCCGAACGGCCGCTCCGCCACCGCGTCGAGCATGTCGAGCGCGAGCCGGACCAGCACCTCGGCGTGATCGCCGCGCTTGCGCGGCACGCCCGCCGCCACCATGTAACAGTCGCCGATCGTCTTGATCTTCTCGAGATCGTACTTCTCGACCAGCGCGTCGAAGCACTGGAAGACCTCGTTCAGCAGGTCGACCACGCCGAGCGGCGTCATCCCTGCGGCCATCGGTGTGAACTCGACCACGTCGGCAAACAGGATACTGGCCTCGTCGAAATGCTCGGCGATGGTGCGCGGCCCCGCCTTCAGGGTCTCCGAGACCTCGGGCGGCAGGATGTTTAGGAGCAGCATCTCGGAGCGCTCCTGGAAGAAGTTGCGCTGGCCGACGAAGTAGTAGAGCAGCGCAAACACGACGGCGACGACGGTGCCGAGGTTCAGTACGAAGAACCAGGTTATGAAGTCGTCGGGCAGCCCCGGCGCCGTGAGATGCGGATCGAGGAGCGCACCCACGCACAGCAACGCGATGAAACCCACGATCCACAGCAGGGTCTTGTGCAGCTCCTCTAGCAGCAGCGAGCCCAGCGGGCAGAGAGAGGCCCACAAGATCACCGCGCTCGACGGGCGGAATCCGCCCAGCGCCAGCATCACCAGGAACGGCAGGATCAGCGTGCTCAGGAGCTGGGTGAAGCGGTAGACGCCAAGATTGCGCGTCCGGGCGAAGACAACCGTGTTGACCGGCGTGAACAGCGAATAGAAGGCGGGGGCCGCCGCTGCCAGCGGCGCGCCGGCGACGATATACATGACGCTCCAGGCGATCGTGAACGGGAGCGTGCCGGCGAACAGCGCGACCGTCAGCCGCTTCTGCAGCTTGGCATCGGTGCTGTCCTTGGGATCGGCGCCAAGCCGGCCTGCCCAATCGACGAGGCTTCGGATCCACGAGCTCAACGGACGGGCCTCATCGCCGGCGCTCCGCCACCACAGCTGGCGATCAGCTCGGTTGCCGGACTCGTTCATCTGCCACGTCACAGAAACCTCCAACGCCGAGGTCCATGCCGCGCGTCCACGACTGGCACGCGCTCGCGGACAGAGCAAGCGGAACTATGTCCGCAATAAGGCGAAATAGCGAGTGGAGCTATGGCACTTGGTCGGTCGAAGCATACCTCCGCGGCCACCTCGTCCCAGGTGTCGACTGCCAACGTCTCTGCAGCTCCGTGCTCGCGCAGCCGTACGCGGTGCAGCTGCCAAATCGAGCCGAGCCGCTGCGCCACCGCTCGTGTCGCGGCCCGAGCCGGCGAGCGGACGTCGTCCAGTAGCGGCCGGATCCGGGGCGACGGCTTCCTGGCGATGTTCGACGGCCTCAGCGGGTGATCCGCTGCGCCCTGGCAATTCGCGACACGGTGCGGTCACTCGGCATCGAGGTGCGTGCCGGTTTACACACCGGCGAGTGCGAGGTTCCCGGCGATGACATCGGTGGGATCGGCGTGCACATCGGCGCGCGGGTGAGCGCGCTGGCAGGGCCGAACGACGTGCTCGTGACCAGCACGCTGCGCGACCTCGTGATCGGGTCAGGACTCGAGTTCGAGGACCTCGGCGCTCACGAACTCAAGGGCGTGCCCGGCGAATGGCACCTCTTCGCCGTCACTTCTCCGTAGCGGTGGCTTTCGGCGAAACTCATTTCGTCTGCTGTAAGCGCTTGTGCACCCGGTGTTTTCGACACAGCAACTTCACGTTCGACACCTGTGTCGGCCCCACCGATTACCACTCATAGTAATACCGGCCTGGACGCCCACCTTTGGCTGTAGCGCCGATTCGCCGTACTACGGACTGCCGTCAAAACGGCGGCGGGTCGTCGTCCCCTGGGGGTCGCGGCCGGGATGGGAAATGGGCGGCGTCGCAATCATTTCCGGAATTCTCGCGCAGTTCCTGATTGCGAGCTCGTTCGGTGTCGATGCGTTTGGCGCGGTCCTGTTCTCGGGTTGTCTTGCGGCGCGGCATCTTCAGGCCGCGGTTCGGTTGGGCGCGAGGTACATTGGCTGGTGCGCTGACCGGTGCAGTGGGTTTGCACAGGGCGGGAAACAACAGCCGACTGCCCGGATGGGTGGTGTAGGTCTGCCCGGCCGGTGAGGTCCACACCACGGTGCCGTCGGGGAGTTGTCGATGCAACCAACCCCAGAATGTTTTGTGCAGGTGGTGGCATCGACTGGCTGAAGTACATTTCAGGGCTACGCTTGTGAGCAGCAAAAATGCTGCCAGATGCGCACCGCTCGACCAGTTCCTCGGCTTAGACTTCCGCCGTGTTCTCGGAGACGCGGTATGCGATGAACGGGGACTTGCGCGTCGCCTATCGCACGTCGCGCGAAGGTCCTCGCGACATCGTGTTCGTCCCCAACTGGTTCACCAACTGCGAGGTTTTTCCGGAGCTGCCGTCGACTGCAAGGCTGGGTCGAGGCGATGACATCGCTCGGTCGACTGATCTTCCTCGACCAACCGGGCACGGGCGCGTCCGATCCGGTCACGACGGGTGCGTTGCCGACGTTGGAGCAATGGGCCGACAGCGTCACGGCGGTGTTCGACGATCTCGGGAGTCGCGAAGCGGTCCTCGTCGCGGTCGACGGCGCGTTCGCGACCGGCGACGCTGTTCGCGGCAACACATCCGTCGCGCACTACGGCGCTGGTCGTGCTCGAGGGCTACGCCGATCCGATTGCCGAACGCAACGAGGGACCCGATCCCGAGGAAGTCGTTGCCTTCATGGCCGCCATGTGGGGTACGGGAGAGTTCCACCATGAGATGAATCCGGACATGCCGTGGAACGAGGAGATCCGGGCAACGTGGGCTCGACTTGAACGCCTGGCGGCGAGCCCAGGGACAGTCGCGCTAGATGTTTCCGCTGCTGATCGGAATTGGACGTGCGGGCGGTCCTCCCGACAATCCGCGTGCCTACCCTGGTCGTCCAGCACGCGGACAACCCGCTTATCTCGTCGGCGTCGGGCAAATACATCGCTGATCACATACCGGGCGCGAAGTACGTCGAGCTCCCGGGCCGCAACATGCACCACTGGGTCGAGCCCTGGCGCACGTCCTTCCAGGAGATCGCCGAATTCCTCACGGGTCAGCAGGCAGAAGTGGCCGACGATCGGGTTCTGGCCACGGTGTTGTTCACCGACATCGTGGACTCGACGCGTCGCGCGGCGGAGATGGGTGATCGTGACTGGCATGCATTGCTCGATGCGCACGACGCCATCGTCCGGTCGCAACTCGTCGCGGTTCCGTGGCCGCGAGGTGAACACATCGGGCGACGGCTTCCTGGCGATGTTCGACGGTCCTCAGCGGGCGATCCGCTGCGCCATGGCGATCCGCGACGCGGTGCAGGCGCTCGGCATCGAGGTGCGCGCCGGGTTGCACACCGGCGAGTGCGAGGTTCGCGGCGATGACATCGGCGGCATCGCCGTGCACATCGGTGCGCGCGTGAGCGCACTGGCAGGGCCGAACGACGTGCTGGTGTCCAGCACGCTGCGCGACCTCGTGATCGGGTCAGGACTGGAGTTCGAGGACCGCGGCGCTCACGACCTCAAGGGCGTGCCCGGCGACTGGCAGCTGTTCGCCGTCGCCTCTGCGTAGGGGTTTCAACAAAAGTCACTTCGCCGGGAGACGCCGTCGCAGTCGGTACCGGGCGACCCATTCGCACGCCAGGGCCACTTTGGCGGTCTGTTTTGCCGTGTCACTGGTGCACGAGCGGTCTCCGTCTGCGACGAGTTGCCCGTTCATCCGTCGGGCAGATGTCGATCCGGCAGCCTTGCACCGGTCCAGAAGGTTTGAAGTGGTGGCAGCGAATTCGTGAAAGACACTCGAGAAGAGCGACCGGGCTCGGGCCCGCAACCTCCAGATCGCTTGCTGGTTAATCTGCCTCGACGATGTCGTCGCGGTAACGCTCGAACAGCGCGAGGAAGTCGGCTCGCTCGGCATCGCCTACGCCGTTCTTGGCTAGCGCTGCATCCGAAGCTTTCATATTCGTTTCCCACTCGACGTCAGTGATCCCAAGCCCGCCGTGCGATGTCTTCATGTCGCGGCCGATGTAATTGCACGGTCCACCACTTAGCGCACACATCTGGTCGACCAAGAGCTGCCGACTGCGAACGACCGAGTCATTGCTGCGGCCACCGAAGAAGCGAGCGAAAGCGGGGTCGTTGTGCAAAATGGCGAACAGATCGTCGATGACGGCAGCGATCACGTCGTAGCCGCCCATCCGCTGATAGAGGGACGTCGCCAACTGGGTCATGATTGGCCTCCAACAAGGGTGAAGCGGAAGGCCCTCATGGTAGGGCACGAACCACGCGCACCCCCAAACATCGTCATCACATCGGAATTGGCGAAGAGCATTCGACTGGACGTGGTATCGACTACGCGAAGAGCATTCTAAATTCCTGGTCACCACGAAGGTCGGGGATATAAGTTCTCGCAACACGGCTCTGCGTCTTACGTTGCGTTGATCCGCATCATGTCCTCGGCGTTGCGGTGGGCGATTGCGTTTCGCTGATTATCGGTCAGTTCTGCCTGTTCGAGGAAGTCCGAGACGTTGTCGCGGATGATGTAGGGGAAGTCTTCGGAGTAGATGATCCGCTCTGCGCCGATCTCAGCGAGAATGAATTGCAGTTGGGTCTGGCTGTACATGCCCGACGGCGTCGCCCACACATGTTCTCGGTAGTACTCGCTTATTGGCCGGTCCAGGTGCGTGCCCCAGCCGATTGCCTCGTCGAGTCGGTCGAGCCAGCCCGCGACGAACTCACCCCAGTGACCGCTGAGCAGTTTCAGGTTGGGGTGACGATCTAACGCCCCTGACAGGATGAGCCGTAGCACGTGGATTCCAGCCTCGGCGTGCCAGCCGAACGCGGGTCCTGAGAACAGGAAGTGGGCCGCTGCGGGCCAGTTTCCGGCGTAGTAGGCCGTCGACACAGGGGGTGGGGGGAGTTCGGGGTGGACGTAGATGGGCAGGTCGACCTCTTCGGCTGCGGCGAGGACCGGGTCGAACCGCTCGTGGTCGAGAAATGCCCCGCCGAAGGTTCCCATGGTGAGGGTTCCCACGAAGCCCAGTTCGTTGACGCATCGCTTCATTTCGTCGGCTGCCGCTGCCGGGTCGTGCAATGGGATGGTGGCAAATCCCCGGAACCGGGTGGGATGCTCCGAAATCTGCTGGGCAAGGCTGTTGTTCACTTTTCGGCACAGCTCGACGGCTTCAGGGTGATCGAGCCTGCTGGGACTGCTTGCGCCGTGTGATACGACCTGGATGTCGATTCCGACCTGATCCATGTGCGCCAATCGGTGCCCGCCCAGCCGTTCCGCAGAATCCTTGTCCGGCATGAAGCCCTGAAAGAATCTACCGAAGCCGTCGTCTGCAACGACAGGCGGCGGCGGCCACTGCCCCGACAATTCCTGGACACGGGCCATGACCTCGGGATGATGGAAGTGTTCTTCGACGGTGATGATTCGCACCGAACTTCCTCACGTCTTAGACAAATGACGAACGAGGCCCGATGGCACCCGCCAGTCCTTCCTACGCCTGGCCAGGACGTGCCGCGCACAATCAGTGGTTTGCGCCGTCCCTGTTTGGCAGCTCGCTCGGCATCGAGGTGCGCGCCGGGTTGCACACCGGCGAGTGCGAGGTCCGGCGGCGACGACATCGGCGGCATCGCCGTGCACATCGGCGCGCGCGTGAGCGCGCTGGCCGGACCGAACGACGTGCTGGTGTCCAGCACCCTGCGCGACCTCGTGATCGGGTCAGGACTCGAGTTCGAGGAGCGCGGCGATCATGAGCTGAAGGGTGTGCCCGGCGAATGGCGCATATCCGCCGTCGCCTCTACCTAGACCGCTGATCTGCGGATTCGCGTCGCTCGTGCGGCTTACACTGCCGCAATGTTCTCGGAGACGCGCTATGCGATGAACGGGGACTTGCGTGTCGCCTATCGCGCGTCGCGTGAAGGTCCGCGTGACATCGTGTTCGTTCCGAACTGGTTCACGTGCTGCGAGCATCCTACCGGAGCTGCCGTCGACCCAGGGATGGGTTGAGGCGATGACGTCGCTCGGGCGGCTGATCTTCTTCGACCAGCCGGGCACAGGAGCCTCCGACCCAGTCACGCCGGGCGCGCTGCCGACCTTGGAGCAGTGGGCCGACAGCATTACCGCGGTGCTCGACGATCTCGGGTAGCAGTGAAGCGGTGCTCCTCGCGAGTCGATGGCGCGTTGCACAAGCGGCGCTGTTCGCGGCGACACATCCGTCCCGCACCACCGCGCTGGTTGTGCTCGACGGTCACGCAGATCGCAGACGGAACCCGCCTCGTCCGGAACGAAATTGAAGGCGCGATCGCTATGTGGGGCAGCGGGGAGCTCCAACATCTGGTGAACCCGGACATGCCGTGGAACGAGGAGATCCGGGCAGCGTGGGCTCGGTTGGAACGACTGGCGGTCAGCCCGAGGACGCTTGATCTGGTGGGGCCTCTCATGTCTGAACTGGACGTGCGGGCGGTCCTTCCGACCGTCCGTGTGCCGACTCTTGTCATCCACCACTCCGACAGCCCATTCGTCCCACCCGCGAAGGGCAAGTACATCGCCGAGCACATACCCGATGCGAAATATGTTGAGGTACCCGGTCGCAACTGGCATCACTTCGTCGAACCGTGGAGGGATTCGTTCCGGGAGATCGCCGAGTTCCTCACGGGCCAGCAGGCCGACGTGGCGGACGATCGGGTGCTCGCCACGGTGCTGTTCACCGACATCGTGGACTCGACGCGCCGGGCCGCCGAGATCGGTGACCGTGACTGGCATGCCTTGCTTGATGCGCACGACGCCATCGTGCGCGTACAACTCAATCGCTTTCGAGGCCGCGAGGTGAACACGTCGGGAGACGGCTTCCTGGCGATGTTCGACGGCCCGCAGCGAGCGATCCGCTGCGCCATGGCGATCCGTGATGCGGTGCAGGCGTTCGGCATCGAGGTGCGCGCCGGGTTGCACACCGGCGAGTGCGAGATCCGCGGCGATGACATCGGCGGGATCGCCGTGCACATCGGCGCGCGCGTGAGCGCACTGGCCGGGCCGAACGACGTGCTGGTGTCCAGCACGCTGCGCGATCTCGTGATCGGGTCAGGTCTGGAGTTCGAGGACCGTGGCAGCTCACGAACTCAAGGGCGTGCCCGGCGAGTGGCATCTCTTCGCCGTCGCAGTCGTGAGCAGCACAAACGCTGCCGGCAGGCACCCCTCGACCCGCTCCTCGGCTTAGACTTCTGCGGTGTTCTCGGAGACGCGCTATGCGATGAACGGGGACTTGCGCGTCGCCTATCGCACGTCACGCGAAGGTCCGCGCGACATCGTGTTCGTCCCGAACTGGTTCACCTGTTGTGAGATTCTGCCGGAGCTTCCGTCTGTTCAGGGGTGGGTTGAGGCGATGACTTCGCTCGGTCGACTCATCTTCTTTGACCAGCCGGGCACGGGTGCGTCCGATCCCGTCACGCCGGGTGCGCTGCCGACGTTGGAGCAGTGGGCCGACAGCATCACCGCGGTGCTCGACGATCTGGGCAGTAGCGAAGCGGTCCTCGTCGCGACCGCGGTGCGTTCGCGACAGCGGCGCTGTTCGCGGCGACCTATCCGTCTCGCACAACCGCGCTGGTTGTGCTTGAGGGCTACGCGGATCCCGCGCGCGACGACTGGGTTCGACACCGAAGAATTCTTCGCCGACATGGTCGCCACGTGGGGCACGGGGGAGTTCCAACATGTGATCAATCCGGACATGCCGTGGAACGAGGAGATCCGGGCAGCATGGGCGCGGCAGGAACGCCTCGCGGCGAGCCCAAGCACCGTCGAGCTGTTACTGCCATCTGACGTCCGAATTGGACGTGCGGGCGGTGCTTCCGACGATCCGCGTGCCGACCTCGGTCGTCCATCACGCCGACGACCCAACATCGTGCCCGCGAGGGGCAAGTACATCGCTGATCACGTACCGGGCGCGAAATACGTTGAGCTGCCAGGCCGCAACGTGTACCACTTCGTGGAACCGTGGCGCGAATCGTTCCAGGAGATCGCCGAGTTCCTCACCGGCCACCAGGCAGACGTGGCCGATGATCGGGTGCTGGCCACGGTGTTGTTCACCGACATCGTGGACTCGACGCGCCGCGCAGCGGAGATGGGTGATCGTGACTGGCATGCGTTGCTCGATGCGCACGACGCCGTCGTACGGGCGCAGCTCAGTCGGTTTCGTGGCCGCGAGGTGAACACGTCGGGCGACGGTTTCCTGGCGATGTTCGACGGCCCGCAGCGAGCGATCCGCTGCGCGATGGCAATCCGTGACGCAGTGCAGGCGTTGGGCATCGAGGTGCGCGCCGGGCTGCACACCGGGGAGTGCGAGGTCCGCGGCGACGACATCGGCGGCATCGGCGTGCACATCGGCGCGCGCGTGAGCGCACTGGCCGGGCCGAACGACGTGCTGGTGTCCAGCACGCTGCGCGACCTCGTGATCGGGTCGGGGCTCGAGTTCGAGGACCGCGGCGCTCACACGCTCAAGGGCGTTCCTGGCGAGTGGCACCTCTTCGCCGTCGCGCCTCCGTAGCGGAGGGTTTCGACGAAATTCACTTCGCCTGCCATAAGCGCTTGTGCACTCGTGGCATCGACTGGCTGAAGAACATTTCAGGGCTACGCTTGTGAGCAGCAAAAATGCTGCCAGATGCGCACCGCTCGACCCGCTCCTCGGCTTAGACTTCCGCCGTGTTCTCGGAGACGCGCTATGCGATGAACGGGGACTTGCGCGTCGCCTACCGCACGTCGCCTCCTGGTGCTCGCGACATCGTGTTCGTCCCGAACTGGTTCACCTGCTGCGAGCTATTTCCGGAGCTGCCGTCGATTCAAGGCTGGGTCGAGGCGATGACATCGCTCGGTCGACTGATCTTCTTCGACCAGCCGGGCACCGGAGCGTCTGATCCGGTCACAGCCGGGCGCGCTGCCGACCTTGGAGCAATGGGCCGACAGCATCACCGCGGTGCTCGACGATCTCGGCAGTCGCGAAGCGGTCCTCGTCGCGATCGCCGGCGCGTTCGCGACCGGCGGCGCTGTTCGCGGCAACACATCCGTCCCGCACCACCGCGCTGGTCGTGCTCGAGGGTTTCGCGGATCCGATGGGTTGTCCGCGACTGACGGGCTCGATATCCGAGGAATGTCCTCGCTCACCTGGTCGCCATGTGGGGGACGGGAGAGGTCCAGCATGCAGGTCAATCCGGACATGCCGTGGAACGAGGAGATCCGGGCGACGTGGGCGCGGATGAACGCCTGGCGGCAAGCCCAGCGGACCGTTGCTCTCGTGCTGCCGCTCTGCGATCGGAAGTGGACGTGCGGGCGGTGCTTCCGGCAATCCGCGTGCCAACCCTCGTCGTCCAGCACACCGACGACCCGATGATCCGCGCCCGCGATAGGGCAAGTACGTCGCCGACCACATATCCGGCGCGAAGTACGTTGAGCTGCCAGGGCGCAACTGTACCACTTCGTTGAACCGTGGCGCGCGTCGTTCCAGGAGATCGCCGAGTTCCTCACCGGCCACCAGGCCGAGGTGGCCGACGACCGGGTTCTCGCCACGGTGCTGTTCACCGACATCGTGGACTCGACGCGCCGGGCGGCGGAGATCGGCGACCGTGACTGGCATGCCTTGCTCGACGCGCACGACGCCGTCGTCCGGTCGCAACTCGCCCGCTTCCGAGGCCGCGAGGTGAACACCTCGGGCGACGGCTTCCTCGCGATGTTCGACGGCCCTCAGCGAGCGATCCGCTGCGCGATGGCGATTCGCGACGCGGTGCAGGCGCTCGGCATCCAGGTGCGCGCCGGGCTGCACACCGGCGAGTGCGAGGTGCGCGGCGACGACATCGGCGGGATCGCCGTGCACATCGGTGCGCGCGTGAGCGCCCTGGCAGGGCCGAACGACGTGCTGGTGTCCAGCACGCTGCGCGACCTCGTGATCGGGTCAGGGCTCGAGTTCGAGGACCGCGGCGCTCACGAGCTCAAGGGCGTGCCCGGCGAGTGGCGTCTCTTCGCCGTCGCCTCTCCGTAGCGGTGGGTTTCGGCGAAACTCAATTCGCCTGCCGTAAGCGCTTGTGCACCCGGTGACACACCGAACCGTCGAAGAACGTTTTAAATCCTGGTGACACCACGAAGGCCGGGATACAGCCTTCCTGTGTTTCAATCCCAGCATCGCCCACCAGCATTTACACAGGTCATAGGATGTTTTTCGACTGACTGGGGCAGCCACCACAAACTCTTACCGGCGGTTCATTTGCCGGGTCTGTGACCGAGACAGGATCTGTGACAGGGTCTCTGGGGCGGTGTTCGGGCGACGTGTTGGTATTCCGGTCTATATCAAGACCGTGGCGGGGCACCCGGCAGCACAGTCTCGGGCACGCCGGGCGTCCTGATCTTTCCTGCTAGCCACGGCAAGGCCGCGGCGAACGCTGACCCCGCGGACGGGAAGTCATGATTGCCCGGGTTGCCCACCACCGCGCATTCGATACCGTGCCCGCTGGCCAACCGGCACAAGTGATCGGCGATGACGGCATGGTTCTCGTAATTTCCGCCCAGATCGGGCTCGCTTACCGGGACTGGGTCGTCGATCGCTGGGCGGTACACGGTGGGGGTGTCCACCGAGACCGCGAACCACCCCGAAATATCTTTGTAGAGGCCATGCTTAGTGATCACAGTCGTGGGATCGAACGCCGCCCACGCATCGGCGTCGCCGCCGAACAGCCGCGCAATAGTCTGCCGCTTGGTGCCGGCGTTGGGGCCCAGCTGGCCGTCGATGTCGACGAACGCGCTGAACAGCTCGGGGTGAGTGACGGTCAGTGTCAACGCGCACGTTCCACCCGACGACCAGCCCGCGATACCCCAGTTTGACCGGTCCGAGCTGACGCCGAACTTGGAAATCATATAGGGGATAACATCTTTGGTGAGGTGATCCGCCGCGTTTCCGCGGGTGCCGTTCACACACTCGGTGTCGTTCCTGAATGCGCCGCTGAAGTCGGGGAACACCAGAACCGGCGCCTTACCGCCATGTTCCGCCGCGAAACGATCCATGGTCTGCTGCGCATCGCCGCCCCGCAGCCAGTCCGACGGACTGCCGAACTCGGCGCCGATCATAATCACCACGGGCAGCCGCGGCGGCGGGTCGCTCGTGTACCACACTGGCGGCAGGTACAGCAACTCGTCGCGATGAGTGAACCCCGACCCGGCGTCGGGGATGCTCACCAGCACGACATTTCCCTTGTCCGGCCTGACGCCCTTGCGCAGCATCTCCGCGACGGTGGCCCAGTCGGTCTGCCCGGGCAGCGGGCCGCCGGTCAGCCCCTCCCACGCCGAACGCACGGTCGGGAAGTAGCCCACCCAGATGTTGACCGCCAACGCTGTGCACAGCACGGACAGCGGCACCGCCAACAGGGAGAGCACGCGGCGCCGCCACCGGATCCCGCGCCAACCCAGCAATACAACCCCAGCGGACAGTCCGGTCAGCGTGATCCAGATCCACAGGGCAAGTGGCGCGGGGTCGTTGGCCCACCCCTGATCTGCGATGCACCAGTAGACCAATGCCGACAACGCGACGCCGCCCAGCAGCGCCAGTGGTAGCCACCGCAAACGCCAGCGTCGGGATCGCCAGCCAACTGCAAACAGCAGCACCGTCACCGCGATGACCTGCGCGGTCAGCGGCACCCAGCCGTGCGTTAACGACATAGCTTTCCCCGATGGCGCTGTTGCGTCCCGCCGGGAGCGACCGACGTCATCGGTGCTGCCCCACGCCGAATCGATTGGCCGGCACTGGCATTGTCCCGTCGCGGGGCGGCAACGCTGGGGTTGCCCCGCTCACGACCCGGCACATGGTCACCTCGCTCCAGCGCTTTCTCCGGACGACTCATACGCTGCGCTGAAGGAGCGCGCAATCATTGGGTGCGGGAGCGTTATTGAATCGCTCGCCGATCCAGTCCAAGGCCGTCAAGGGGTCGATCTGACCGTCACCCTTGTCAGGCTGCATTTGTATCTGGATCACGTCACCCATCTTGCATGCGCGGTCCAGCGCCCGGCTCGTCCACGCCGGCGGAATCAGCGAATCTCGACCACCATAGATGACCAGCATCGGGGCCTGTGCCGGTCCTTGGGGCAGACTCGTCTTCTGAAAATAACCGCGAAGGGTTGCCACCGCCGCCGGGTTGCTGGGTCGCAGGTCATCAGGGGTGCTCTGGGCGGCCACCTGTGCGCGTTCCTGCGACGCTTGCCCTTGGCACGACGAGAGCACATCCCATTTCTTCGCGACGATCCCGCGCCGGTAATCATCAAGATGGAAGTCGGTGCCGTACTCGTTTTCCAGCGCGACCAGGAACGCCTGCAGTGCCAACTGCTGCTGCGTGGTGAGTTCGCCGCTAGCGGCAAGGTCGGCAAAGCCGTTGATGTCGGCAGCGGGCGACACACTTGCCGACCCGTGAAGCTTCAGCCCCCACCCGTGGTTGTCCGCGAGCTCGTTGGCCGCCCACGCCGCCTGTCCGCCCTCCGACGTGCCCAGTGCCACCCAGTCAGTGGAGATGGCGGGATCCAGGTGGTGCGTTGCGCGCGCCGCGTCGATCATGTTGTACCCAGCCGTCGTTGACTCGAGGTCAAGGCCCTGAGAGTCCGCCACGGCGACCACGTAACCGCGGCTAACCAGCGCCCGCACAGTTGCCGACGCGCCCGGCGGTGTCGGCGACGCAGCGCAGTCCGGCAATGTACCGATGGCGGTGTCGCTGACGACCACAACCGGCCACCCAGTTTGCGGCGGTTGATTCTTCGGGACAAAGACCGATGCGGTGCCATATCGATCGGCGTCGGTTGCGGATCGCGAAGCGTATGTGATGCGTTTGGCCAGCGACGTGGCCGATTGCGTCCACGGGTCAGACAACGTTAGGTCTTCCGTGGCGACGATAGTCTCCGTGTTCGTGATAGGTGCTGGCGACGTCGCTCTTCGATCCGCCGCAAGCGGTGAGGACACCCACCGATATCAAGCAGATCAGTGCGGTTGTTCGCATCGAGTCTTCCTCCAGCGATTAGTTGGGAGATCGACGCCGGGGCGGCCAGCACTAGACCGACTTGAGACTTCGCTTGTACTTGCCGACCATCTCACCCGCCGCCACCACATCCGCATCAACACCTCTGCGCCGCAACTCAATTCCGGCACGGCGCTTCACCGCCGGGCTGACGAGCAACTCATCCAGACCGCGCTGGATGGTCGCCCACTGATTCGCGGACGGAACCTGGCCAGCAGTCATCACCGTGCTGGCATACCACAACTCCCAACGCGCACGCTGCCAGTCCGCCGCCGAGAAGAACTGGCCCTCAACCGATTCGCCGAGCGCCGCCCACAGGTCCGCCACCAATTGGTGGGCGTCGAACCCCAGCGGCGGCTGCTCACCGGCCTGGTCGGCGAGGACCGGCTCGGCCGCACCATACGACTCTGGTTTGTTGCGTCGGCGTCGCAAACCCGCCGGCTTCGGCGCGGGGCCTCTCGGCGCTGAGTATGTCGACATTGGACCTCCAAAACTTGACATCCATCACGGTAGACCCCTACCAGAACCCGTACGGAACCCGAGAAGCTATGCCCATCGGGTGGCCGCTCGGAGGACATTCGGAGTGCGCCCCCAGGGTCACGTCGCGGTCGCTGGCTCGGCGTAGGGGTTGACCGGCCTTGGCATCTCATGGGCCTGGCCATCCTCGCCGACCCACTGCTGAACCGGGCCGGAGTGCAGCTCCTCCCACTCGGCGGCTGCGAACACCCGGTAACGGGTCTTGGCCTCGGCCACGGTGTGCAGCCGCAGCGGCACCTTGAACAGCGGGCTGTCCCGGTGGCCGCCGTCGGGGCGCTCGACCACGGAGGGTTTCGCGGCGCACCGTGGCATGACAGCAGTGGAGGAAGTGGGCGGCCTCCTCAATGTCGAGGTGGCGGTCGGGTAGCAGCGAGACGGTGTCTCGGGTGACGGCATTCGGGTTGACCACAAGTGCTTCTCCCTGAAAACGAAAGGTGGAGAACACGAAGCGCACTCAATCAACCCCATCTGGGTTGAGGTGCTGCTCGGTGTTCTCCGCCTGGGAGATGCTGCCGTTCGCCGTATTCAGGCCGCCAGGGCCAATATTCGGGCTAGCTGCTGTGTTCAGTTGTGGGAGGCCGACTCCTGGCCTGACCTCACCACCGACTGTAAGCCCGTAGTAGCTACCCGTGCAAGCCAATCAACGCCAGTCCACCCGGACCCGCTCGGGGTCGAACCGAGCACCGCCGACCCGGTGGCCCTTGCCGACCGGCAGCACGGTCAGGGTGGCCAGCACGTCGAGCACCGCCCGCAGCCGGTCCGGTGACAACCGCGCCACCGCCTCGGCGACCTCGGGCTGCCCCAAGGGGATGCCGTCGAACACCCGCAGCTTCTCCTGGTCGTGCTGACGGCGTTCTAGAACGCTCAACTGCTCGGTGATGCGGTCGGTGGCCCGCTTGGCCTGCGCCCCGGTCAGCAGGCCGTCGGCGCGCTCGTCGGCGATCTCGTCCAGGCGGGCCATCAGCGTCTGCCGCTGGACGCGCAGCGCCTCGGCCTCGGCCTCGTCGTGCAATTCGGCCTTGAGCAGGTCCACCGCGTCGGCCTGGGCCAGCCGACCGGCGATCAGGTCCATGACGAGCGGCTCGACGTGCTCGGCGCGGACCGACACCCCGCGACAACCCTTGCAGGAGTAGGTGATCGCGTGGCCGGTGCCGTTGGCCTGCATCACCCAGTTGCCCGCCAAGTACCCGCCGCAGCCGTCCCGGCCGCACTGCAACACGCCGGTCAGCAGATGCTTGCGCACCGACTTGGGACCGGGTGCCCGGCCGGGGGCGTCGAGCACGGACTGCGCTGCTCGCCAAGTGGATTCGTCCACCAGCGCGGGCCAGGTGCCGGTGCCGACGATCTCGTCGTTGTGGGCGCGCAGGCCCCCGTTGCGCGGTGCTCGCAGGAACAGGCTCACCGTCGAGGGGGACCACGGCTTACCGGTCAGCCCGTGGTGCCCGGCTTCGTTCCACGCCCGCGCTACGTCGGTGATGCTCCCGCCCGCCAGCACGGCGGCGTACCCCTGCTTCACCAGTGGGGCGGTCACCGGGTCTAGCTGGTGGGTGTCGCCGAGGTAGCCGAAGGCCCGCTTCCACTTCGGGACGCCCTGCTCGGCCTTCATCCTGGCGGCACGCCTCATTCGGGTGCTCATCATGGCCACTTCGTGCTCCGACACCGCCGTCTTGATGGTCGCGGTCAGCACCCCGCTCGGGGTGGACAGGTCGATGTCGCCGTTGTTGGAGGTGGCCAGCAGGATGCCTCGTGCGACGAACAGCTTCTTGTAGGCGATGAAGTCTTCCATCATGCGGTTGACCCGGTCCTGGTCCCAGGCGGCGACCGCGTCGATCTTCCCGGCCGCAATGTCTGCCAGCAGCCGGTCCCACTCGGGCCGACCCTTGCCGTTGGACGCCGACCGGTCGTTGTCGATGTAGACATCGGTGACCCGCCACCCCTTCAGTTCACACAGCGCGGCGGTGTCCTCGCGCTGGCGGTCCACCCCCTCGCGCTTGTCCTTCGGGTCAGAAGAGATGCGGCAGTAGCAGGCGGCGCGGGGCTTCTGGGTGGCTGTCATCCCACCAATGTACTTTGTCTAGCCGATAGTGTTTTCGGCACAAACATTTCAGATTGCTGGCCTGTCTCGGCCCGACCGGATAGGCGATGGTGTGGTCCACATCGCAGACATCGGCGGGTGCATCGCAGCCGGGGAACCGGCACGTTAGGTCGCGGCAACGCACGAACGTCGCCAATACCGACGAGGGAATGTAGCGCCGCTCCGGTGGCGCGGCCCCGGGGTGCACGATCGGCACGATCTTCGCCGTCTGCGCGAGTTTGGCCGCCAGCAGCGGCGCCGGCAGCAACCCGCCACCCATGATCACCGCCGGCGCGCGGGCCGCGAACCGGGCGGTCATCTCCTCAGGGCGAGGACTCAGCGCTTCCCTGATCGTCATCTGCCGCAGCTGAGCCGTGGAGGGCCCGGGCGCCGTTTGCCCATCCAGCTGCACCGCGGTGTCATCGGTCAGCGACTCCTGCTCCGCGACGACCTGGATGACCACCGCGCTGGGCGCCACCCCCGCCGCCTCACATGCGGCATTCCCGCAGCCACAGGACAGCCGGTCGGCGCCGTGAGCCAGCGCCCCCAGGGCGTCAGCGCGGCGCTCCTCGAGGGTGCGCGGATCGGCCTCGCACACCGCACGGGCCATCGCATCCAAGCGTTTATCCAGCGCCGCGGCGTCAGTGGCGAACAGCTGACCCTCGATGCCCGCCGTGCCGCTGCCGTCGGCGGGTGCATTGACGTCGACGTGGCGGCCGCGGGCGCTGTACTCGGTGCGCCGCAACGCCGCCGGATCGTAGCGATCCACCCAGTAGTCGATCGCGGTCTCGGTTTTGGCCGCCGACAACGGCCCCCACCCACTGAGGTGGGCGGCCAGTTCGATGTCGACCTTGGCCCGCGCCTGGGCATCACGGATCAGCCGGGTCCGCGCGACCACCGCAGCCACCAGCCGGTAGGAGATCGCCCCGGCGGCGAACACCTCGGCCACCCGCGGCAGTTCCCGCAACGACAGCGCAATCGCCAGTTGATGCGAGGCCACCCCCAACGACACCTGCTGGGCGGCGGCCACCGACGCGGCCACCGCATCCCAGTTGTCCAGGCACCACTGCTCCCGCTCCGCCGACCCATCGGCAGCCCGTAGACGCTCGAGCTCCTCGGCGATGGCCGCCAGCCGCCGGGCACACGCGCTGTTCTCCACCCGCGCCCACGCCCCCACCGCAGCCGGGGCGCGGCTGCCCGTCGCCGCCTCGACGAGTTGATCGAACATGCATTCGACACTAACCCCAGCATCGACCCATACGCCCTGCACAACGCCCCAACCTGTGGATGAATCGCCGGTTGGGGATAAGTTGCTTCGAGTGATTCAAAAGGTTGCGGTATATGCGCGCCACCCTGTTCGGTGGATCGACGATACGGGGAAGGACGCCGCGTGACCGAGCCCAAACGAGACAACCTGCTGATCGTGCACTGGCACGACCTCGGCCGCTACCTCGGCGTGTACGGGCACGACGACGTCTCCAGCCCACAGCTCGACCAACTCGCCGCGGAAGGAATTCTGTTTACCCGCGCACACGCCACGGCACCGCTCTGCTCGCCGTCGCGCGGCTCGCTGTTCACCGGGCGCTATCCGCAGAGCAACGGCCTGATCGGCTTGGCCCACCACGGGTGGGAGTACCGGGCGGGAATCCGGACGCTCCCGCACATCCTGTCGGAATCCGGTTGGTACACCGCACTATTCGGCATGCAACACGAGACGTCCTACCCGTCCAGCCTGGGTTTCGACGAGTTCGACGTGTCGAACTCGTATTGCGAGTACGTGGTCGAGCAGGCCACGAACTGGCTCTCCAACCCTCCCGCGCAACCATTTCTCCTCACCGCCGGGTTCTTCGAAACCCATCGTCCCTATCCGCGCGATCGCTACGAACCGGCAGACGCCACAGGCGTCGACCTACCTGACTATCTGCCCGATACCGCAGACATCCGGCAGGATCTGGCCGAGTTCTACGGGGCGATCGCCGTCGCGGATGAAGCCGTCGGCCGACTGCTGGACGCGCTCGCCGCCACAGGCCTGGACCGCAGCACGTGGGTGGTGTTCATGACCGACCACGGGCCTGCGCTACCCCGCGCAAAGTCCACGCTGTACGACGCCGGTACGGGCATCGCGATGATCGTCCGGCCGCCACGCGACGCCGCCATCGCGCCGGGGGTCTACGACGAACTGTTCAGCGGCGTCGACCTGGTGCCAACAGTGCTCGATCTGCTCGGCGCCGGTGTCCCCGCCGAGATCGACGGCCTCTCACACGCGGCCAACCTGGCTCACGCACACACTGCCCCGGCGCGCACCGAGGTCTACACGTCGAAGACCTACCACGATTCGTTCGACCCGATCCGCGCCGTACGCACCAAGGACTACAGCTACATCGAGAACTACGCAGCGCGGCCGCTCCTTGACCTGCCGTGGGACATCGCCGAAAGCGCACCCGGCCAGACTGTGGCGCCACTGGTGCAGACGCCACGACCCGGGCGCGAACTATACGACCTTCACGAGGATCCGACCGAGGCGCACAACCTGCTCGGTCCCGACGCATCTGACAAGGCCGAGGCCATCGCGAACGACCTCGCGCTGCTGCTCAACGACTGGCGTCAGAAGACGAACGACGTCATCCCGTCGGAGTTCGCAGGCACCCGAATTGCGGAGCGCTACACCGAAACCTACGTACGGATCCACGGACCGACGATCACGAGCCGGTCGGCCATCGCATCCGAACGCGGCATCGAAGACGAGCAAGCATCAGGGCAATAGTTACCGTCACAGTGATTCTTAAAGCCCCGGTGGGTCAGGCCATTTGCATGGGGTTAGGCTCACGCGCATGTCAGCCCATCCGACGGCTTATCTGGTGCTCGCGTCGCAACGCAGCGGCAGCACGCTGTTGGTCGAATCTCTCCGCGCGACCGGTGTGGCAGGAGAGCCGCAGGAGTTCTTCCAGTACCTGCCCACCACCAGCATGTCGCCGCAGCCGCGGCAGTGGTTCGCAGACGTCGAGGACGAATCCATCCTGGGACTGCTCGACCCACTGGACGAAGGAAAGCCGGATCTAGCGCCGCCCGAGATCTGGCGCGACTACATCCAGACCGTCGGCCGCACTCCCAACGGGATATGGGGCGGCAAGTTGATGTGGAATCAAACGCCGCTTCTGCTGCAGCGCGCGGCGGGTCTGCAGGAGCGATCCGGCGACGGCCTTCTCGCCGCCATCCGCGACGTCATCGGCAGTGATCCGGTACTGGTCTATGTCCATCGACCCGATGCAGTCTCCCAAGCAGTGTCATTCTGGCGGGCCGTGCAGACCCGGGTTTGGCGTGGGCGGCCTGACCCACGGCGGGACTCCCGAGCCGAGTATCACGCCGGAGCGATCGCCCACGTCGTGACGATGCTGCGCGAGCAGGACAAGGGCTGGCGCGCCTGGTTCGACGAGGAGGATGTCGACCCGATCGAAGTCGCCTATCCGGTGTTGTGGCGCAACCTCACTCAGATAGTCGGTGACGTGCTCGAGGCGATCGGCCAAGATCGCCGCCTCGCGCCCGCGCCGGTACTGGAGCGTCAGGCGGATCAACGCTCTGACGAGTGGGTCGACCGGTACCGCGAAGACGCGGAAAAGGAGGGTCTGCCGACATGACGGTCGACACGCTGCACGTCGACGAGCTGCGGGTGCTCGAAGCCGAGGCGGTGCATATCATCCGCGAGGTCGTAGCCGAATTGGAACGGCCCGTACTGCTGTTCTCGGCAGGCAAGGACTCCATAGTGCTCCTGCGATTGGCGGAGAAGGCGTTTCGGCCGAGCCCGCTGCCGTTTCCTGTCATGCATGTCGACACCGGCCACAACTTCGACGAAGTCATCGAGTTCCGCGACCGCCGCGTCACCGGAGAGGGCCACAAGCTGATTGTCGCCTCGGTGCAGGAGTCGATCGACAGCGGACGGGTTCCCGATCCGGGTCCCGGCGCATCCCGCAACCGACAGCAGACCCGCACGCTGCTGGATGCCCTGGAAGCAGGCGGCTTCGACGCCGCGTTCGGCGGTGCGCGTCGCGACGAGGAACGAGCCCGCGCCAAGGAGCGCATCCTGAGCTTTCGCGACGAGTTCGGTCAGTGGGATCCGCGCGCGCAACGGCCCGAGCCGTGGTCGCTGTACAACGGCCGGATCAAGCGAGGTGAACAGGTCCGGGTGTTCCCCCTGAGCAACTGGACCGAGCTGGACATCTGGCGTTACATCGAGCTGGAAAACCTTGAGCTGCCGTCGATTTACTTCGCGCACGAGCGGGAAGTCTTCGAGCGCGACGGCATCCTGCTGGCGGTGTCTGAATACGCAGGCCCGACCGACGGCGAGACCGCGTCGGTGGAATGGGTGCGCTACCGCACTGTCGGCGACCTCACCATCACCGGCGCGGTGCGCTCAGAAGCGACCGATATCGAACGCGTGATCGGTGAGATCTCGGCGGCCACCGTCTCCGAACGCGGTGAGACCCGCGCCGACGACCGCACGTCCGCCGCCGCCATGGAGGACCGCAAGCGTGAGGGGTATTTCTGATGAGCCGTTTGCGCCGCGATGAGCGCTCGCGCGAAGAGCCATCGCCGAAGAAGCGAGGACCCGGCTGATGACGCGCCAACTTCTCCGGATCACCACCGCCGGATCGGTCGATGACGGTAAGAGCACACTTATCGGGCGTCTCATGCATGACACCGACAGTCTGCCGCTCGACCATCTCGAGGCCGTCACCGACGAAGAGGGCATCGCCGACCTGGCCGCGTTGTCGGACGGTCTGCGCGCCGAGCGTGAGCAGGGCATCACCATCGACGTGGCATACCGGTTCTTCTCGACCGACACCCGCAGTTACATCCTGGCCGACACACCCGGCCATGAGCGCTACACCCGCAACATGTTCACCGGTGCGTCCAACGCGCATGTCGCGGTGCTGCTGGTCGATGCGCGCGCCGGCGTGTTGCGGCAGACCAACCGGCATGCCCGCATTGCAAAACTGTTGGGCATCAAGCACTTCGTCGCGGCTGTGAACAAGATCGATCTGGTCGACTTCGACCAACAGCGGTTCACCGAGGTTGAGAGCCAGTTGCACCAGGTCGCCGCGCGACTCGGCAATGTCGACGTTACGGTGATCCCGCTCGCCGCGAAGCTCGGCGACAACGTCGTGCACCGGTCGGACAACACCTCGTGGTACGACGGTCCCACCCTTCTGGAGTATCTGGAAGGCGTGGAGCTCGCGGCACCGCAACCCGACCCGGACAAGCTGCGTCTTCCGGTGCAGTGGGTGTCCCGTCCCACCACCGAGCAGCGGCGCCGCTACACCGGCCGACTCTCGGCCGGGACATTGAGCGTCGGCGACACCGTGCTAAGCCTGCCCGCGGGTACCCGCTCGAAGGTCACCGTCGTCGATACCCTCGACGACGATCGCCCGATAGGTGTTGCGCCACTGTCGGTTTCGATAGAACTGGAAGACGACATCGACGTTGGCCGTGGCGATGTGTTCGTCAGCGGCGAAGAGGATGCCACGTTGCCGGTGCTGGCACGTGAACTCGACGCCACGGTGTGCTGGTTCCGCGATACCCCGCTGCGCGCCGGTGACCGACTCGCGCTCAAGCAGGGCGCCAGAACGGTGCGCGCCACGGTGCAGGGGCTGCATACCCGCCTGGACCCGGAGACGCTCGAGGAACTCGACCAGCCAGTCGAACTGGTACTCAACGACATCGGTGAAGTCACATTGCGGACCAGCTCGATCGTCGTCGCCGACAGCTACACCGACAACCGCGACAGCGGCGCCTTCATCCTGATCGATGAAACAAGCAACGACACTGTGGGCGCGGGCGTCATCATCGAGCCTCGCGAGGTCAAGCCCGGTGAGCAGAAGCGCAACGACATCCGCTGGCATCCGTCGTCACTGGACCGCGACTACCGCTATTCCTCCACGAAGCAGAGTGGCGCCACGATCTGGTTCACCGGTCTTCCGGCATCCGGCAAGTCGACCATCGCCGTCGCTGTGGAGCGCGCCCTGGTGGAGTCGGGCGACGTGGCCTACCTGCTCGACGGCGACAACATCCGGCACGGGCTGTCAGACGACCTCGGCTTCTCGCCGGGCGACCGCACCGAGAACATCCGCCGCGTCGGCCATCTCACCAGGCTTTTCGCCGATGCCGGCGTGGTGGCGTTGGCTTCGCTGGTGTCGCCGCTGAAGTCCGACCGGGAGATCGCCCGAGCGCTCAATGACGCCGCCAAACTCCCCTTCATCGAGGTCTACGTGTCGACGCCTGTCGAGGAATGCGCGAAGCGCGACCCCAAGGGACTCTACGCGCGGGCACGCGCCGGAGAACTCAAGGGGCTCACGGGGTTCGACGCACCATATGAGGCGCCGGAGAATCCGGACCTCGTTCTCGATACCACGGGTGCCGATATCGACAAGCTGGTCGCGCAGGTCATAGAACTGCTGAATCGAAAGCGCGCGATCTAGTTCACCTGCGCGACAACGAATATCCGGCGGAACGGGAAGAAGGTGGTGCCGCCCGAACGCGCGGGGTAGGCCTCATCGAGAATCGGGATCAGTTCCCGGCGGAACTCCTGCCACTGCGCGTCGGTGAGTCGGCTCTTCACCGGACGCAGCGCCGTTCCGGTGATCCATTCCAGCACCGCATTCTCACCGGTGAGTTCGTGGATGTAGGTGGTCTCCCACGCGTCGACCCGGCAGCCCGCGTCGGTGAGCAGTTCGGCGTATCCCGACGGCCCGTCGACCTGACCTTCGCGGAACGGGAAGTCCCGCAGAGGCTCTGACCATCGGTCCTCACGCGCAAGCCGGCGAACGGCCTCGTGCGACGGGGCATCGAAGTTCCCCGGGACCTGCATCGCGATCCACGACCCGGAGGACAGCTGACGCGCCCATCGGGCCAGCAGTTCGGAGTGCTCGGGCACCCACTGCAGAACGGCGTTACTCAGCACGACGTCGGTGTCGGGCGCAGGCGACCACGTACTTCACATCGCCGACATGTGCGTCGACACCGCGTTCGCGGGCCCCCTCAACCATTTCCGGTGAGCTGTCCCATGCCTCGATGACGGCGTCGGGCCAGCGTTGCGCCAGGCTGACGGTGAGGTTGCCCGGTCCGCATCCCAGGTCGACGACGCGGCGCGGAGATTCGGCACCAACCCGCGACATCAGGTCGAAGAACGGGCGCCCACGGTGATCAGCGAAGGTCAGATAGACGTCGGGGTTCCACATACGGCCAGTCTGGCACCGACAGTACTCACAGCGTGTTCGCAGGCGTGGCACAGGCCGACGACCGCGACGAGCGGCACCCTGACCCGGTGACCGTGACCCGCGAACGGTGGGCGCTGACCGCCCTCCTGGCCGCGACAGCCGTCCTGTACCTGTGGAATCTGGCGGCCACGGACTTCGGCAACACCTTCTATGCCGCAGCCGCTCAGGCCGGATCGCAGAGTTGGTCCGCCTGGTTCTTCGGGTCGCTCGACGCGAACAACTTCATCACCGTCGACAAACCGCCCGCGTCGCTGTGGGTGACCGGGCTGTCGGTGCGGTTGTTCGGTATGAACAGCTGGGCGGTGCTCGTGCCCCAGGCGCTGATGGGGGTCGCATCGGTCGCGGTGTTGTACTTCACGGCGCGAAGGGCATTCACCGATCCCCGCCAGGGCGCGGCGGCCGGTCTGCTGGCCGCCACGGTCCTCGCATGCACACCCGCGGCGGCATTGATGTTCCGCTTCAACAACCCCGACGCGCTGCTGGTGCTGTTGTTGACGGCGGCCGCCTACTGCACGATGCGCGCCGTACCCGCCGCGTCGTGGCGCTGGCTGGCGGCGGCAGGCGCCCTGATGGGCTTCGCGTTTCTGACCAAGATGCTGCAGGGCTTCCTCGTGCTGCCCGGGTTCGCCTTGGCCTACGCACTGTTCGCACCGACGACGTGGAACAAGCGGGCCGTACATCTCGTGGGGGCCGCAGCCGCGGTTGTCGTGGCGGCGGGCTGGTGGGTGGCCGCGGTCCAGGTCGTGCCGACGACCACGCGGCCTTACATCGGCGGGTCCACCGACAACACGGTGCTCGATCTGGCGTTGGGCTACAACGGGATCAGCCGCATCGTCGGCAGGCACCGCGAGTCAGACATGCTCAGCGATTGGCACGGCGTGTCGACGTTCGGCAGTCGCACCGGAATGCACCGCCTGTTCACCGGCGAGATGGGCAACGAGATCGCGTGGCTGTTGTTGGCGGCACTGTTCGCGGTGGCGTTCGGGGTGTACCTCGCCGCGCGGCGGATGCTGCACCGAGATGAGCTGTGCGCGTTGACGATGTGGGGCTGTTGGTTGGCGGTCACCGGCGTGGTGTTCAGCTTCATGGACGGCACAGTGCACCCGTACTACACCGTCGCGCTGGCGCCAGCGGTCGCAGCGTTGATCGGCCTGGGTGGACTGTGGGCGTGGCGGCGTCGGTCCAACTGGGACGGCCGGTTCGCGATCGCCGCGATGGTCGCCCTGGCCGCCGTGCCGTCAATAGTACTGTTGCGCCACAACGACTTCGGAGCCATCTGGTCCGGGCTTATCGCAGCGCTGGGCGTGGCCGCGGTCGCGTGCGTGTTCCTGCCCCACCCGCGAGTGGTCGGCATCGCGGCGGCGGTTGGAGTGGTAGCCGCGATCGCCGGCGCCGCCGCCGTACTCCATCGTCACCGCGGCGACCCCCCATCACGGTTCGATACCCTCCGCCGCGCGGTCGTCGACCGTGACCGGACGCTGGATGTCCGACGAGGCGGCCAACAGGCAGTTGGCTGCCCTGCTCAGCGCCACCCACACGCCGTGGTCGGCGGCGACCAACGGATCACAGTCGGCCGCGGTGCTGGAGATCGCCTCCGGCACCTCGGTGATGGCGGTGGGCGGCTGGAGCACCGACCCGGTACCCGCACTGCAACAGTTCATCGACGATGTGCACGCCGGCAAAGTGTCCTACTACATCGACGCCGGCCGCGCCGCGACAGAGGAGGCGCGGCACGGCGAGGTGATTCGCGGCCCCAATCGGAGCATCTCGCACACCCGCGAGATCGCCGACTGGGTTGCAGCGCACTACCCGGCGACCACCATCGGGGGATCCACGGTTTACCGACTGATCTGACCCGGCGGGCTACCATGCGGACGTGACCAGTTCGGACACCACTCCCGTCGATCCGCCCATTCCCGTTCCCGACGTTGCCGGTGCCGATGCGACCACCCGTGGCCTGCCCCGCCGTGTCGACCTCACACTGCGCCAGCGGCTCATCGTGGACTCCTCGGCCGCCGCCGACATCGGCCTGCGCACCGCGATCGCCTCACTGTTGGCGGCAACGATGCTTCCGACCATGCTCGGCGGCCTTCGCCGCGGACAGTCGCAAGCAGAGCAGGAACAGCTGAGGTTCTACGCGGAGCTGGCCGCCGCGAAGGATCCCGCGTTGTCGTTCCCGGCGCCGACCTCCGTGCCGCGCGTCTCGTCGCGCCCCGCCAGCCCGATCGCCGAATGGATCGCCAAGGGCAACGTGCACAACATCCGGTTCAACAGCAGCTTCGAATCCGTCAACCCGGCGCTGCGCGAACAATGCCGAGGCTTCGAACGCAACAACGTCGTGCACGCCCAGCACTGGCGCCATGACGACGGCCCCCACCCGACGTTGTGCGTGATCCACGGGTTCATGGGATCGCCCTATCTGTTCAACGGCTTGTTCTTCTCGCTGCCGTGGTTCTACCGGTCCGGCTACGACGTGCTGCTCTACACGCTGCCGTTCCACGGCAGCCGGGCCGAAAAGGGCTCTCCCTTCAGCGGTTACGGGTTACTTCGCCAACGGGTTCGCAGGTTTCGCCGAGGCGATGGCGCAGGCCGTGCACGACTTCCGCTCGGTCATCGACTACCTGGAGTTCACCGGCGTCGACCGCATCGCACTGACGGGCATGTCGCTGGGCGGATACACCTCAGCGCTGATCGCCAGCGTGGACGACCGTATCCAGGCGGTCATCCCGAACGTCCCCGTCGTCGCACCCGACCAGACCGTCGACGAGTGGTTCCCAGCCAACAAGGTCGTGCAGTTGCGGAATCGACTGTCCAAGACGGGCTCGGAGCTCACCAGCGCCGCGACGCAGTACTCGTCACCGCTGAACTATCCACCGTTGGTTCCGAAGGACCGCAGGCTGATCATCACCGGGCTCGGCGACCGGCTCGCTCCGCCGGAGCAGGCCGAAATGCTCTGGGAACACTGGGATCGCTGCGCGTTTCACTGGTTCCCGGGGAACCACATCCTGCACGTCAGCCAGCCGGACTACCTACGCCGCATGACTCGCTTCATGCGCGACTTCATGTTTGCGTAGCGAGCGCCCCACCTACCGGCCACCCGACGCGCGCGACGCGCGTGACTTCCGTTACCTCTTGATGGCGCTGACCAGGCTGATCGTCCCTGTCATCGAGCCGGCGTCGGAATCGGGCCCGGGCACTGGGCGCCCGTTGGCCCGCAGATAGTCCGGCAGCAATGTGGCGTCTGTGCGCCATCCCCGAGCCCCGAACCATTGCGCGGCCGGTTCATGCTGCTCGTTGTAGACGAGCTGGAAGAACGGGCCACCTCGCTCGGCATTCCCCGTGGCGTGCTCTTCCTGCTGTCTGGTCGCGAAGGTCGCAGCGTCCATCGGGACCGCCTCCTCGACCGCGGCGTGGCTTCCCGGCGCCGACAGCGCGTCGATGCCGGTGAACAGCTGGCGCTGCGCGGTCGCGGGCAGATAGATCAGCAGGCCCTCGGCGATCCAGGCCGATGGGGCCGACGGGTCGAATCCGCTGTCCTGCAATGCCTGCGGCCAGTCATTACGCAGGTCGACCGCGATCTCGCGACGATTCGCCGTCGGTGTGTGGCCGCCCAGGACGTCCCGCTTGAACTCCAGGACCTGGGGCTGATCAAGCTCGAACACCACCGTCTCGGCGGGCCAGTCCAGCCGGTACGCGCGCGAGTCGAGGCCGGCGGCCAGCAGCACGACCTGGCGGACGCCCGCAGCGGCGGCCTTTCCGAAGTACGTGTCGAAGAACCTCGTCCGCACGCCCTGGAAGTTCACGAAGTCCGCGCCGAACTGCGATTTCAGCGCGTGCTCGGGGACCGTGCCGTCGAGCAGGTCGGCCCACTCGCCGCCCGCCGCGCGACAGAACACCTCAGCGAATGGATCGACGGCCACGGGGTCGGGTTTCTGTGCCTCCAGGGCCCGTGCCGCGGCGACGAACAACGCCGTCGAACCGACGCTCGTCTTGATATCCCAGGTGTCGTTATCGGTACGCATGCAACCGTTTCTACGCCGACAATCTGACAACCTGCTGACGGCCCAGGTGACATCATATTGACGTGAGTGACGGACGCGTGCATTATGCGCGCAACGGCGACGTGCGCCTGGCGTATCGGGTTTTCGGTGATTCAGGGCCGGTCATGGTCTGGTCTCCGGGATGGGTTGTCAGCAACGTCGACACAATCGACGAACCCCAAAGTCCGTACAAGCGACTCATAGACATCGTTTCCGAAGCCTCCCAATTCGTCATGTGGGACCGGCGCGGTACAGGTCTCTCCGACCCGGCCGCCGAGGTACTTACTTTCGACGAGAGGGTCGACGACCTGTGCGCCGTTGTCGACGCGGTGGGGGCGGAACGGCCGGTACTACTCGGCTCGAGTGAAGGCGGCTCGATCTGCATCCTCTTCGCCGCTCGCTATCCAGAGCGAGTCAGCTTGCTTAGCCTCTACGCGACGGCAGCACGGTTCTCCCAGGATCTCCCCGACTTTCCGTGGGGCTTCACTGCCTCCCAGATCGAAGCGCAGATCGACGAGATCGATCGCCACTGGGGCGAAGGCGCGCTCGCCGACCTGTTCTACGGACAGGCAGCCAACACGCCGGGGTTGCGGGACATGTTCGGCAAGCTGCAACGTTCGATCGCCAGTCCAGCCATGGCCAAGTTGCGATGGCGGACATTCATGGACATCGACGTGCGTGGCGTCCTCGCTTCGGTGTGCGCGCCCACCTTGGTGCTCGCACGCCCAGACGATCAGTTCGTCCCTATCGAAGCGGCAGAGGCGTTGGCCGCCGCGCTACCGAATGCGCGATTCGAGCGGTTGCCTGCGGGCTCACACAACGGCTTCGATGTGCTCGATGAGCTATGCGATGCCGTGCTGAAGTTCGTCGGCAACAGCCCGAGTCAGCCGGCAGACGAGCGAGTCCTCAAGACCGTGATGTTCACCGACATCGTCGGATCAACCGAACGACTGAGCGCACAGGGCGATTCCCGTTGGCGCCATCAACTGGACAATCATGACAACCTCGTCGATCACATCGTCGCCACCTATGGCGGTGATCGTGCCAACCACACCGGGGATGGCATATTTGCCTTGTTCGATGCACCTACCAGGGCAGTTCGCTGCGGGTTCGACCTGCTGCCTGCACTTGGCGCGCGAGATATTCCGATCCGGATCGGCATCCACACCGGCGAATGCGAGCGGCGCGGTCAGGAGTGGAGCGGGCTCGCTGTGCACACCGGCGCCCGGATCGGTGCGTTGGCGGGTGCAGGCGAAGTACTCGCGAGCAGGACGGTGCGTGACCTCTCCGCGGGCTCGGGGCTGATCTTCGAAAGTCTTGGCCCCCAACGACTGAAGGGCCTGCCGGAAGAGCTCGACGTCTACCGGGTGTCGGCGCGCTAACCGGCTAAACCAGCGGGCGCCCGGTCCGGATCCGCCAGTCCAAGTCCTTGAGCATCCAGTTGAACGGGAAGTGCCGGACGAACGACGGCAGCAGGTTGTTCACCCGGCCGAGCGTCCCCATCACTCGATTGAATCGACGCTGGCGGGCCGCGTCCCATGGCAATCTCATCTCATCGCGGAACCGTTGTGGCAGAAAACCGGTCGTGATGAAGAGGTTGACCGCGTCCAGCCGCCGTTCTATCGCTCGGGGTAGCTTCACACCGGCGATCCGGCCTGCGGCAACCGGAAACAGGTATTCGCGGACAGCATCGTCGATGTGGATCTGCTCGAGCGACTGCTGCCAGTACTCGTCGAACGCCTTTCGGTCAGCGGGCCACATCTCTGCGGGCACCTGCAAAGTGGTTCCGAGCGCCATGCCCTCGCGATAATGGCGGTCCGCGGTTTCGTCATCCATCTCCCCGACGAAGATGCGATACACGTCGACAAAGCCCTTATAGAGACACGCCGCCACCCACAGCTGCAGATTCTTGTCGAACGCGTTGTACTCGACCGGGCTGTCGGGGGTCGAGTACACCTGAGCGTGCGATTTGTTGACCGCTCGCCGGTATGCCTGCTTCTGTGTCTCCGTCCCCGAGAGCGCCACCGCAAGATAGGTGAACGTGGTTCTCGCCCGCTTGATCGGGTGCCGGTCCGCCCGTCCGCTCTCGACCCGACTGTCCTTCACGCCGTAGCCGACACCGGGTCGGGCGAGCTCCATGATGACGTTCGCCGCCCCGGACAGCAACCCAACGCCGGCAGCGTCGTCCGAGGACGTCATCCATCGCGGTGGCCGCCGTCCACCCGGCAGCACTGGATCGTTGATCGGACGCTCGACGTGGTCGATCGGCTCACTGACCGTCATTGGCCACCCCTATCGGCAAATGTGAGAACATTTGTTTCCTAATATTGCCGGAGGCGACTGACGGGTGTCAAGATGGCCTTATGGCACAGGTCCGGCCCTACCGCGGCGTCGAAGCGGCCGAGCGCCTCGCCGGGCGTCGTCGGCGCCTGCTGGACGCCGGTTTGGAGCTGCTCGGCGCCGGCGACCAGGACCCCGCCGAACTGACGGTGCGCGCCATCTGTGGCCAGGCCGGCTTGGGCGTTCGGTACTTCTACGAGAGCTTCACCGACAAGGACGACTTCGTCGCAGCGGTCTTCGACTCCGTGATCGCCGCCATCGCCGCCACCACGCAGGCCGCAGTCGCCTCGGCACCGCCTGATGAGCAGGCCCGGGCGGCCATGGCCAACGTCGTACGCACCATTTCCGCCGACACCCGCGTGGGCCGACTGCTGTTCAGCGTCGAGTTGTCCAACACGGTGATCGTGCGCAAACGCGCGGAGTCGACGGCCCTGTTCGCCGCGCTGCTCTTTCAGCACGCCGGGGCGCAAGGGGCTTTGGACAACGACCACGTCAAGGCCGCATCGCATTTCGCGGTCGGCGGGGTGGGCCAGACGATCAGTGTGTGGCTGTCCGGCGAAGTCGGACTCGACCACGACCAACTGGTGGATGTGCTGGCCGCGTTGATCGATCAGCTGGCCGCCCTGCCGCCACAAACCTAGGCGGACAGCCTGGGTCGGCGATCGGCCGCGGTCTTCGGCGCGGTGTTCGTGTCGCTGTCGGTGAATTCCTTGGTCCAGCAGGCGAATTCCAGGGTGATACCGTCTGGGTCGAAGAAGTAGAAGGACCGAACATAGACACCGGGATGCATCGTCGCGGAGACCTGCGCCCTGCTTTCGTCATGGTTGAGCACAGGGCCGACACGCACACCCTTGTCCTTGAGTCGCTGCCGGTACTCGTCGAACTTCTCGGCGGGCACGTGAAACGCCAGGTGGTTCATCGTGCTCACCGCACTCACGATGTCCCCGACGCCCGGAATCGCCTCGGGTGACGAGATTCCCGGAACCCGGTCCGGGGCGTCGGCGAACCAGAAGAACGCGACACAGTCACCGTTGCCCGCGTCGAAGAAGAAGTGCTGCCCCATGCCACCGGGCAGGTCGAGTGACTTGATCAACGGCATGCCAAGCACATTGCTGTAGAAGTCGACGGTCTTTTCCATATCCGCGCACACGAGTGCGACGTGGTTGATACCGCCGAGTTCGAACTCGGAATTGGGATTGTTCGGCTTGATCATCTCTGGCCGCTCCTCTGGTCAAGCTCGATTTCTGAATCTAACATCAGGTTCAGTTTCGATCAATGGTCGAGGAGAGGCCGTGACCGCTAGTTCGCGCGTGCAGCTACCGACTCTGCGCGGTCGGCAGACGCAGGCAGCGATCGACGCAGCGGCTCGGTCTGTGATCGCCCGCAAAGGCATTCTTGCAACGACGATTTCGGATATCGCCGCCGAGGCGGGCAAGTCCACGGCGTCGTTCTACAACTACTACGACTCCAAGGAAGCGATGGTCCGCGAGTGGGCTCTGCGCTTCCGTGACGAGGCCAGGGAGCGGTCCCGCGCGGCGGCGGAGCCCGGACTGACCAACTGGGAACGGTCATACAAGGCGGTGGCCGCGCACTGGTATACGTATCGCCACCAGTTGGCCGAGATCATCAGCGTGTCCCAGCTGGCCATGGTCAGCGACGACTTCGCGCAGTACTGGAGCGACATCTGCTCGCTGCCGATCGAGCTGATCACGCACATGGTGAAAAGCGGTCAGCAGCACGGTTTCTGCGTTGATGACGATCCACACCTCGTCGCCGTCGCGATGGTGTCGCTGCTCAACCAGTTCTGCTACACACAGCTGTCCGGGAGCAAGGCCGACTCCGTCGACGACCAGGCATGCATCACCACGTTGGCCAACATCTTCTACCGGACGATCTATCACAGGGGGACCGCATGACCAGAGCACCGGCCGGCGGAGGAACACCGGGTGTAACCCGTGAGTTCGTCGGCCTACAGTCGCCGACCGCACGCCGTGCGGGCGCAGGCGGACACCCGTGCCAGGGCCTCTACCACCGCGGCGTCGGGCGCAAGCCGAAGGTCGCGATCGTCGCCACGCACTATCAGATCGACTTCTCCGAGCACTATCTCGCCGACTACATGGCGACGCGTGGCATCGGATTCCTCGGCTGGAACACGCGTTACCGCGGCTTCGAGAGCAGCTTCCTGCTCGACCACGCGTTGGTCGACATCGGAGTCGGCGTTCGCTGGCTGCGCGAGGTACAGGCTGTGGAAACTGTTGTGCTGCTGGGCAATTCCGGTGGTGGTTCGCTGATGGCAGCATACCAGGCACAGGCCGTCGACCCGCATGTGACACCCCTGGAGGGCATGCGGCCCGCGGCCGGACTCACCGATCTACCTGCGGCCGACGGCTACATCGCCACCGCCGCACACCCGGGTCGTCCCGAGGTACTCACCGCGTGGATGGACGCCTCCGTCGTCGACGAAAACGACGCTGTTGCCTGCGATCCCGACCTCGATCTGTTCAACGAGGAGAACGGGCCGCCGTACTCCGCGGAGTTCATCGAGCGCTACCGGTCAGCGCAGATCGCACGCAACAACGCCATCACCGACTGGGCGGAGACCGAGCTCAAGCGCGTTCACGCCGCAGGCTTCTCCGACCGCCCGTTCACGGTGCTGCGCACCTGGGCAGACCCGCGCATGGTCGACCCCACTCTCGAACCGACCAAGCGCCCCGCCAACATGTGCTACGCGGGCGTCCCGGTCAAGGCCAACCGATCTGCGCACGGCATCGCCGCGGCCTGCACGCTGCGCAACTGGATCGGGATGTGGAGCCTGCGGCACGCCCAGACCCGCGCCGAACCCCATCTGGCGCGGCTCAACTGCCCCGCGCTGGTCATCAACGCCGAGCAGGACACCGGCGTGTACCCGTCGGACGCGCAGCGCATCTACGACGCGCTGGCCACGACCGACAAGACGCAGTGCTCGATCGACACCGACCACTACTTCACGACCCCGGGCGCGCGCAGCGAGAAGGCCGATACCATCGCCAAGTGGATCGCGAAGCGGTGGCGCTAGCCGTCGACTCTTCACGCGAGCGCTCACCGCTGAGAGTCCTCGCACATTTCGTTCCCGGCGACAAGGTTCTGCAATTCCTTGCACCAGAATCGGATTGGCTCGACATCCGCTACTGCGCCGAGGACGACGACGACACGTTCTATCGCGAGCTCGCCGACGCTGAGGTGATCTGGCACGTGCTGCGGCCGATCACCGGCGAGGACCTCGAGAAGGGCGCCCGCGTGCTGCTGGTGCACAAGATGGGCGCAGGGGTCAACACCATCGACGTCGAGACCGCGACTCGACTGGGCATCGCGGTGGCCAACATGCCGGGCGCGAACGCTCCCTCAGTCGCCGAAGGCACACTGCTGCTGATGCTCGCAGCGCTGCGCCGGCTGACTGAGCTGGACCGCGCCACCCGCGAGGGCACGGGCTGGCCGTCCGACCCGAGCCTTGGCGAGACCGTGCGTGACATCGGCGGCTGCACCGTCGGACTGGTCGGCTACGGCAACATCGCCAAGCGGGTGGAGACCATCGTGCGGGCCATGGGCACCCCGGCTTCTCACGTGCTGCACACCAGCACCCGCGACAACGGCCATCCCGGCTGGCGTCCACTGCCCGAGTTGCTTTCCGCTTGCGACGTGGTGTCGCTGCACCTACCGCTGACCGAGCAGACCCAAGGCATGCTGAACCGTGCCGCGCTCGCCCGGATGAAGCCCGATGCGGTGCTGGTGAACACCTCCCGCGGTGCGATCGTCGACGAGGAGGCACTCGTCGATGCGCTGCGCTCCGGCGGACTGGCCGCCGCGGGCCTGGACGTCTTCGCCGTCGAACCGATTCCGGCCGACAACCCGCTGCTCACACTTCCCAACGTGGTGCTGACGCCACACGTCACGTGGTACACCGCCGACACCATGCGGCGCTATCTGAACGAGGCCGTTACCAACTGCCGCCGCATTCGGGACGGCCGGGATCTGGCCGATGTGGTGAACGGTATCGTGGGTCCCAACCGACCGGTTAATAGGGAAACCCCGCCACATTGAGGTGCAACTATGCCCATCTCGATCACGACTGAGCACAACGACCTGGCCGATTCCGTCCGGTCCCTGGTGGCGCGAGTAGCGCCGTCAGAGGTGCTGCACGAGGCGCTGGAAACGCCGATCCCGAACCCCCCGCCGTACTGGAAGGTCGCGGCAGAACAGGGCCTGCAGGGTCTGCATCTGGCGGAATCTGTTGGCGGACAAGGGTTCGGCATCCTCGAGCTGGCGATTGTCGTCGCCGAGTTCGGCTACGGCGCGGTTCCAGGACCGTTCGTCCCCTCGGCGATAGCCAGTGCGCTCGTCGCCGCAAACGACCCCGCCGCCAAGGTGCTCAACGACCTGGCCTCCGGCGAGGTGATCGCGGCCTATGCCATCGACTCCGGGCTGACCGCCACCCGACACGGAGACCGCCTGGTCATCCGCGGTGAGGTGCGTGCCGTCCCCGCAGCCGGGCAGTCGTCGGTGCTGGTGCTGCCCGTGGCGATCGACAGCGGCGAAGAATGGGTGGTACTCGACGCCGAGGCGCTGGAGATCGAGCCGGTCACGAGCGTGGATCCGCTGCGGCCGGTGGCCGATGTGCGCGCCAACGCCGTCGAGGTCGGCGACGACCGCGTGCTGAGCAATCTGAGCCGAACGCACGCGCGTGCGCTGATAACCACGCTGCTGTCCGCGGAATGCATCGGCGTCGCGCGCTGGGCGACGGACACCGCAACGTCGTACGCGAAGATCCGCGAGCAGTTCGGCAGGCCGATCGGTCAATTCCAGGCCATCAAGCACAAGTGCGCCGAGATGATCGCCGACACCGAGCGTGCCACCGCCGCAGTGTGGGACGCGGCGCGCGCCATCGACGAGCACAGCCAAAACCCCTCGGATGAAACCGCTTTCGAGTTCGCCGCAGCCGTTGCCGCCACGTTGGCGCCCGCTGCGGTGCGGCACACCACCCAAGACTGCATCCAGGTGCACGGCGGCATCGGCTTCACGTGGGAGCACGACACCAACGTCTACTACCGCCGCGCCCTCGTATTGTCCGCCTGCTTCGGCCGCACCAGCGACTACCCGCAGCAGGTTGTCGACATCGCGACGAGCACCGGAATGCGCAGGGTCGACATCGATCTGGATCCCGAGACTGAAAAGCTCCGCAACGAGATCCGCTCGGAAGTCGCCGGGCTGAAGGAGATTCCGAGCGAGGAGCGCACCACCGCGATCGCCGAGGGCGGTTGGGTGGTGCCCCATCTACCCAAGCCGTGGGGACGCGCCGCCAGTCCCGTCGAGCAGATCATCATCGCCCAGGAGTTCAGCAGCGGCCGGGTCCGCCGCCCGACGATGGGCATCGCGGCGTGGCTGATCCCGTCGGTCGTCGCATTCGGTACCGACGAGCAGAAGCAGCAATTCCTACCACCGACGCTTCGCGGCGAGATGATCTGGTGCCAGCTGTTTTCCGAGCCCGGCGCCGGATCCGACCTCGCCAGCCTGACCACGAAGGCCACTAAGGTCGACGGCGGTTGGCGGATCACCGGCCAGAAGATCTGGACCACCGCCGCACAGTACTCGCAGTGGGGCATGCTGCTGGCTCGCACGGACCCAAGCGCGCCGAAGCACAGCGGCATCACCTACTTCCTGCTGGATATGAACAGCGACGGTGTCGAGGTGAAGCCGCTTCGGGAGTTGACCGGCAACGCCATGTTCAACACCGTGTTCATCGACGACGTCTTCGTTCCTGACGACATGGTGCTCGGCGAGGTGAACCGCGGCTGGGAGGTCAGCCGCACCACCCTGACCGCCGAGCGGGTATCGATCAGCAGCAGCGAGGCGCCGTTCCTGCCGAACCTCAACGGCTTCGTCGACTTCGTCCGTGACGGCCAGTTCGATCAGATTGGGCAGAACCACGCCGGACATCTCATTGCCGAAGGGCACGCCGCGAAAGTGCTGAACATGCGCTCGACGTTGCTGACGTTGGCCGGCGGGGACCCCATGCCAGCGGCGGCCATCTCCAAGCTGTTGTCGATGCGCACCGGCCAGCATTACGCCGAATTCGCGGTGTCATCGTTCGGCACCGACGGCGCCGTCGGCGACCCCGAGAGTCCGCAGGGCAAGTGGGCCGAGTTCCTGCTGGCCAGCCGTGCCACCACGATCTACGGCGGCACGTCGGAGGTGCAGCTCAACATCATCGCCGAGCGGTTGCTCGGCCTGCCGCGAGATCCGTAAATCCGCTGGCAGTGCGGCGTACCATCAAATTAGTCTCTTGCGTAAGAGCGTTTGGTGGCAGTGATGAGCAATCTCGAACACCGGATCGTGCGCCTCGCCGTCGTGTCGGCGGCCGCGCTGAGTTTTCTGGTCGCGCCGACGGTGCTGCTGTCGGAGTCGGCGGGCCAGCCGGAAGCCCGGCCCTGCTACAACGGCATCGTTCCCGGTAACCCATATATCCCTTCGTGCAACGTCGGACCGCGGATTCCGAGGGTCGCCGGCGGACCGCCCGACCAGGCTGCGGTCATCGCGTGCCGCGACTTTCCAGGATGCCTGTCCTGGTACATCAACCACCCGCACTGAGCCCTGTGACCCACGACGTCGAGAAGCGCTACGACCGTCCCCGCACGTTTCACGCGGCGGCGGTCTACGTGGGCGCCATCGTCGCGGTCGCGGGCATCGTCTTCGCGATCTACGCGCTCACCGCGCGCGAATCGGTGGTTGCGGCGTCGCTGGTGCCTGCCATCTTGTTCGGCGGCGGGGTCGGCGCCTTCGTCAGGACCTACCGGGAGTGGAAGGCGGAGGGGGCGTGGCCGGCCTGGCAGGGCGCCGGCTGGTTCCTGCTGACTCTGATGCTGGTATGCCTGTCGATTCCCGGCGCCGCCATCCAGGCGACCTAGACGATGCCGGGCGCCGTGCAGCACGTAGGCGAAGTCGCGGTGTGTCACGTCACTTTGCCTCGTGTGCGCATCGTGCGGGAGTGAGTATCCGCGGGCCGGTTTCGGTGATGGCGATGGTGTGCTCGGAGTGCGCCGTGTTCGACCCGTCTGCCGAGCGCAGGGTCCAGCCGTCGGCATCGATGACCAGGCGATCACTGCCTCGTGCCCACCACGGTTCAAGCGCGAAAGTCATGCCCGGCCGCAGCAGCAGTCCGCGCCCACGCCGTCCGCGATTGGAGACGTGGGGATCCTCGTGCATGGTGCGACCCAATCCATGCCCGCCGAATTCGGCATTGACGCGATACCCGGCGTCGGCAGCGACTTCGCCGATTGCGGCGGAGATGTCACCGAGTCGACCGCCGGGTACCGCTGCGGCGATACCTGCGTCAAGGGCTCTTTGCGTCGACTCGATCAGCACTCTGTCAGCGGCGTCGGCGCTGTCGCCGACGATGACCGTGACCGCAGAATCAGCTACCCAACCGTCGATCGACACCGCAAAGTCCAGACTCAAGACGTCGCCATCACGTAGCACGTAGTCGTGTGGAATGCCGTGCAGCACAGCATCGTTGACGGAAAGACAGATGACATTCCGGAATGGACCGCGACCGAATGACGGTGCGTAGTCCCAATAGCATGATTTCGCTCCGCGGTCAGTAATCAGCGCGCGGGCATGATGCTCAAGCTGCATCAAGTTCACCCCTGGCTGCGCCTCAATCGACAGCGTCGCCAGCGTTTCTGCGACGAAATCACCAGTCACTGCCATCTTGTTGATCTCGTCGGCAGACTTGAGTTCGATCATGTTCGACCTCCGTCCAGCATCGGTATTTTTATACCGTTAAGACGCTACCATTATCGGTACTTTAATACCGGCTATGCTGACCAGCATGGTGCGTGTACCTCTAAGCCCCGAGCAGGTGAAAGCCGGGCAACGCCTCGGCGCGCTGATCAGGACAGCCCGAGCCGGTCGCGACCCCGAGATGATCGCGCGTAACGCCGGCATCTCACCCGAGACACTGCGCAAGATTGAGGTCGGAAGAATGCCCAGCCCGAGCTTCGGCACGGTAATCGGACTCTGCAGTGCGCTCGGCTTACCCCTGCAGAATGCCGTCGATGCTTGGCGTGGGACAGACGATCAACGGATGGCTATCTAGAACCATTGCTGATCGCCAATGGGCATCGTCGCGACTGCTTCAATGTCTGACGTCATGACCCGGAACAGCTAGTGGACGATCGAGTCGACGTAATCTATTCGCGCTACTTCTTATTCGTCGTCTCCGCCGACTACTTCTTATTCGTCGTCTCCGCCGACTACTTCTTATTCGTCGTCTCCGCCGACTACTTCTTATTCGTCGTCTCCGCCGACGGCCATTTCGCGGAGTTCGCCCTTGAGGATCTTGCCGGTCGGGTTGCGCGGCAGCTCATCGAGGAAGATCACCTCGCGCGGCACCTTGTAGCGGGCCAGGTTTTCCCGCACATAGGTCTTGATGGCGTCCTCGTCGATCGAGGCACCCTCGGTCTTGACCACGAAGCAGCGCAACCGGTGGCCCCACTCCTTGTCCTCCACGCCGAGCGCGGTGGCCTCGACGACCTCCGGGTGGCCGCTCACCAGATCTTCGATCTCGGCGGGGAACACATTCTCGCCGCCGGACACGATCATCTCGTCGTCACGGCCGCTGACGTACAGCAGCTCGTGCTCGTCGAAGTAGCCGACGTCGCCGGAGGACATCAGGCCATCGATGATCTGCTTGTGCCCGCCGCCGGTGTAGCCCTCGAAGGGGAAAGTGTTCCCCACGAAGATGCGACCCACCTCGCCCTGCGGCAGCTCGGCTCCGTTCTCATCGAGGATCTTGACCTTGACGCCCTTGACGACGGGACCCACCGTTCCTGGGTTGATCGACAGATCCTTAGGCCGCGCGATGGTCGCGAACGCGATCTCGGTCGACCCGTAGAGGTTGTAGACGACCGGACCCAGATCCTTCAGCGCACGAGAGGCCAGTTCTGCACCGAGCTGCGACCCCGATACGAACACGATGCGCAGTGAAGACAGGTCGGGTTTGGGCTGTGTCTTCTCGAGTTCATCGAGGATGCGCGACAGCATCACCGGAACCACGACTATCGCGGTGACCTTGTTCTTCTCGATGTCCGCGAGCACCTGCGCCGGCCTGAAGCGGCGGCGCAACACGAGCGTGGAGCCCAGCATCATCGCGATGGTGGCGTGCAGGAAACCCAGCGCGTGGAACATCGGTGCCGGAAGTGACGTCACCTCGTTGGCCTTGAACGGCACATGGGACAGAATGCCGCCGATCGGAGCCAGGGATGGCGGGGTGCTTCGGTTGGCACCCTTGGGCGTACCGGTGGTGCCGCTCGTCAGGATGATGATCGACGAATGCTTGGTCACCTTGGGCGCCTGCTGCGAACTGCTGCGCGCGATCAGGTCGGCCAGGGTCTCGTCGGTGCTTCCGGACGGCTCGTCCTTGTCGGGGTTGGTCGCCAGCGCGCGCAACTTGCCGAACTCCGGCTCGGCCTGCGAGACAGCGGCGGTGTACTCGTCGTCGTAGATGATGACTTTTCCGCCCTCGCGTTCGGAAACCTCTTTGATCTGCGGGCCCGAGAACTCGCTGTTCAGCAAAATGATGCGGGCGCCGGCGCGGGCGGCGCCGTACACCGAGACGAGGAACCACCGGTGGTTGCGAGCCAGGATCGCCACCCCGTCGCCACCCTTGACGCCCATCGCCCGTAGGCCGTTGGCGACCGAGTGCGCCGCGTCGTCGAGTTCCTTGAACGTGAACTCGCCGTCGTCATCGATGACCGCGACGCGATTCGGGGTGCGTCGTGCGTTGAGTGCCGGGATCATGCCGAATTCGCCCCAGCGCCGGATGTCGGCGAGCATCGCGGCGATGTTCTGCGGTGCCTCCAGCTTGAACGCGCCGGCCTCGAACATCTTGCGGGCGTAATGCAGTTCGGCCGATCCCCGCTCGATGTATTTCTGGGTGGACTTCTGGATCAAGGCCACTGCCTGCAACGGAAGATCGGTCAGCTTGGGCATGCGCCCACAATATGTGACGAGCGTCGCACGGCGGCCCGGAAACTACCATGAGGCTATGCCCGCTCCGCTCCACCTGGAGGTCGACGGTCAGCAGGTGCCCATCACAAATCCGGACAAGGTCGTCTTTCCGGATATCGGGGTCACCAAGATGGACCTGATGCGCTATTACATGCGCGTCGCCGACGGAGCGCTGCGCGGTGTCGCCGACCGGCCGATGATCCTCAAACGGTTCGTCAAGGGGATCACCGAGGAGGCCGTGTTCCAGAAGCGTGCCCCGGCGAAGCGGCCCGACTTCGTCGACGTCGCCGAGTTGAAGTACGCATCCGGAACGTCGGCCAAAGAAGCGGTGATCCGCGATGCCGGCGGCCTGGTCTGGGCGGCCAACCTCGGCTGCGTCGACCTCAATCCCCACCCGGTGCGCGCCGACGACCTGGTCCACCCCGACGAGTTGCGTGTGGACCTGGACCCCATGCCCGGGGTCGACTGGCGACAGATCGTGGAGGTGGCGTTGGTCGCGCGCGGTGTGCTCGAGGACCACGGGCTGACGGCGTGGCCGAAGACCTCCGGCTCGCGGGGCTTCCATATCTATGCGCGCATCGAACGACGGTGGCCGTTCAAGCAGGTGCGACTGGCCGCGCAGACGATCGCGCGCGAGGTGGAACGGCGGGCTCCTGAACTGGCGACCAGCCGGTGGTGGAAGGAAGAGCGCGAGGGCGTATTCGTCGACTTCAACCAGAACGCGTTCGACCGGACCGTGGCGTCGGCCTACTCGGTGCGCGCCACACCCGACGCGCGGGTGTCGACCCCGCTGCTGTGGGACGAGGTTCGCGACTGTCGGCCCGAGGCGTTCACCATCGCCACCGTTCCAGACCGACTCTCCGAATACGGCGACCCGTGGGAGGGAATAGACGACTCAGCGGGCGCACTCGATGCGCTGCTCGACCTCGCCGACAAGCTCGGCCCACCGGAGAAGGCGCCGCGCGGCGCCAAAGGAGCAGGTGGACGCGACAGGCGCCGCGTCTCCTCGAAGCCGTTGATCGAGATCGCCCGCACGAAGACCAAAGACGAAGCGATGTCCGCGCTGGACGTGTGGCGCGAACGTTACCCGTCGGTAGCTGAAAAGCTCGAACCCGCAGATGTTCTCGTGGACGGAATGCGGGGCCCCAGTTCGATCTGGTACCGGATCCGGATCAACTTGCAGCACGTTCCGGAGGATCAGCGCCCGCCGCAGGAGCCGCTGCTCGCCGACTACAGCCCCTGGGAGAACTACTCGGGCCCGCAGTGGATGCGCGGCGAATAGGGCGTTTGCTGACGGCGCCCAAAAAAGGTTCTTACCAAAGTATTAGCGTTGGCACCCGGTTGCCTTACTTTGGCTCACTACCTTGAGGGACAAGTAATCCAGGGGAGGCGCAATGTACGGCAATCCAGCGTTCGACTGTGCTGGCGCCAAGGTGCACGCGGTGTGCCGACAGTTGGCAACAGTGGTCACTGTCGAAGGGGTGGTCGATGACACCAACCTCGAGCGGGTCAACGCCCTCGCGCTGCGATTCGTGATCGCGGAGAAACCCTTCGTGCTCGACCTCAGCAATGTGAATTCCTTCTCAGCGCACAGTGTTTCACTGCTCTCCGTCGTCGACGAGCGTTGCTTCCGCAGCGGCGTGGAGTGGTCGTTGATCACCAGCGGGCCGGTGCTGCGCGCCGTGCAGGCCTCCGGGCTGGACTTCCCGGTCGCCGATTCGATTCCCGACGCGCTTCACCATTTCGCCGACAGCATCGACGAGCGTCGTCGCCTGCTTCCGTTACTGACCAAGAAATCCGCGTAGCGGGAGAGGGCGTCAAAGTGCTACTCGACATTCGCTGGCTCGGATACCTGCTCGGCCGCCGGCACGCGCCGGCCAAGCGCACAGCACACGCCGGCCGGTAACCGCAGAGTCCACTCCGGCATACCTTGGGTATGCACTGGATCGTCGACGGCATGAACGTGATCGGGTCACGCCCCGACGGCTGGTGGCGTGACCGCCCCCGGGCGATGACCACGCTGGTCGAACGGCTTGAGCAATGGGCGTCGACCGCTGGTGAAGACGTCACGGTCGTGTTCGAGCGTCCGCTGTCGCCGCCCGTCGAATCGTCGGTCATCACGGTCGCGCACGCACCGAGGGCGGCGGCCAACTCAGCCGACGATGAGATCGTTCGGATGGTTTCGGCCGCCGAAAATCCGCAGGACGTCTGCGTGGCCACCTCAGATCGCGCGCTTGTGCAGCGTGTCCGGGCGGCTGGTGCGTCCGTCTACCCTGCGCAGCGCCTGCGTGATCTCATCGACCCGCGCTGACTCGCTCACCGGTCCAGTTCGCGAGCAGTTTCAGCGCCGTCTCCGATGGCGAGCCCGCTTCGGCGGTGTAGACGCACAATGTCTGGTCGGGGTCGCCCGGAAGAGCAAGACACTCGTAGTCCACTGTCAGGTCGCCGACCAGCGGATGGTGGTAGCCCTTCGTTCCGTGGGTGCGCTCGCGCACGTTGTGATCGGCCCACCAGCGTCGGATTCCGGGCTCTTGACCGAGAGCTCGCCGACCAGTTCGACGAGCAAGGGGTCGTCTGGATGGCGGCCGGCGTCGAGTCGCAGGATCGCGACGTTGTCGCGCGCCACGTCCTCCCAGTCGACCCACAGTTCTCTGGCCGACTCGTCGAGAAATGTGTACCGCAACATGTTGCGGCACGAAGGTGGCAGCGCGTCGAAATCGACCATCAGCGCGCGTGCCAACCGGTTGGCGGCGAGCACGTCCATTCGACGGCCGAACACGAACGCGGGAACCAGGTCGTCGAGGGTGTCCAGCATGCGGCGAATGCCGGGGCGGACCCGCTGAACGGGTGCCGGACTGCGACGGCGTGAGCGACGCGAATGCGTCCGCGCAATCTGGAAAAGGTACGAGCGCTCCACGTCGTCCAGGCGCAGGGCGCGGGCAACCGCGTCGAGAACCTCATCGGACACGTTGAGCTGACGGCCCTGCTCGAGCCGGCTGTAGAGTCGACACTCACACCGGCGAGCTGGGCGACCTCCTCGCGCCGTAGACCTGGTACCCGGCGCACCCGGCCCGTACCGCCGATCTCGACGTCGTCGACGCGCAGCCGCGCGCGGCGCGTGCGCAGAAACTCCTTGAGTTCAGAGTTGTGGTCCATGCGTCCAGTGTGGCGGCATTCGCGCCGCCGCGGTCGCCAAACATCGGTCTGCCAGACCTAGGTTGACGGTGCCGAGGTTGAGCGGGGCGCAGTTACGCGGTATCCGACGGGCGCGCCCGTTGTTGTGTCGAGTGCGCGGGCGAAAACCCGCGACACGACTCACCGAAAGGGCTGACCGATGACCACCTCGACTCAGAATTCTTCCGCGCCTCTGGCAGGGCGCGTCGCCGTCGTGACCGGCGCCTCCAGCGGCATCGGCGAAGCCACCGCGAAACGGCTGGCAGCGTCGGGCGCGAAGGTGGCTTTGCTCGCCCGTCGCGCGGACCGCCTAGAGAAGCTCGTCAGTGAGATCGAAGAGGCCGGCGGGACCGCGTTGGCATTGCCGGTCGACGTGACCGACCTCGCGGCCGTACGTGCCGCCGCGGACCGGGTGGCCGCCGAATTGGGCACGGCCGACGTGCTTTTCAACAACGCAGGCGTCATGTTGCCCGCGCCCGTCGAGGAGCTGCCCGTCGAGCAGTGGCAACGCCAGATCGACCTCAACGTGACCGGGCTGATGAACGCCATCGGCGCGTTCATCCCGCAACTGATTGCCGCGGCAGCGGACAAGGGCGTGGCGGATCTGGTCAATACGTCGTCGATCGGCGCGCAGAACATCTTCCCGAACTTCGCGGTCTACTCAGGTACCAAGGCCTACGTGACGCACATGTCGCGGACCCTGCGTGCAGAACTCGGTCCGAAGAATGTGCGCGTCTGCGCCATCGAGCCCGGCATCGTCGAAACGGAGTTGCCGAATCACGTCACCGACGAAGGTGCTCAGGAATGGCTGAAAGACACCAAGACCCAGATCACGACGCTGACCTCCGAGGACGTCGCCGAGGCGATCAACTTCCTGGTGTCACAGCCGCCGCGGGTCAACTTCCAGCAGCTCACGATCATGCCGACGCAACAGGTTTCGTAACCGATTCCGGCGTCCAGGCGGGCGAGCGACCGAGATGGCGAAGTACGCGATCGAGGTCGCTCGCCCCGTCTGTGGGCGTCAATGCCCGCCCGAAAGGCGAGCCGTCGTCCGCGCGGAAGTCGCCGTCCGGAACACCGAGTGCCACCGGCAGCACGGCGCGCACCACATCGGCCGGCAACGCCAACGGTACGCCGATGCTACGAGCGACATCCCAGCCGTGAACGACATAGTCGACGAAGTGGAATCCGATCGCCATCGCTCCCGGAACCGTTGCGTCGGGACCGAATTCGGGCAGTGCGAACATCGCGTCGAGCACTCCGTCTGCGTCGAACGCATCGAGCAGATCGGCGGCGGCCGCCGTGTATGTGCCGGCCGGATCGGCGATCACCGCATCGGCGATCCTTGCCGCCCGCCATACTTCGAGGTCGGCGCCGTTTCCTCGGGCCGATGCGGCAAATCCGTTGTGCTGCACGGTCATGTGCGCCAGCAGGTCGGCAAGGCTCCAACCGGCGCACGGCGTCGGCCGACCGAGGTCGTCGACGGTCACCGATGCGACCACGGCGACGGAGGCTTCCACGGCGCGACGGTGGAACGGGCGCAGATCTTTATTCGTATGCATACACATACGATATGCGTATGTAGATAATCGGTCAATGTCTAATATCCGTACATGCCGTCGAAGGCGAGGCGTCCCGACCTCGCGGCGATGTTGGCGCCGCTGATTCGTGAGTTGATTGCCGCGGAGCTTCCTGTGCTGAATGCGCACGACCTGTCGATGTGGGGCTACAGCGTGCTGCTCGCCCTGGACGAAGCGCCGATGCGGACGCAGGCGGCACTTGCCGAGGCCATCGGCGCCGACAAGACGCGCATCATCCCGACCCTCGACGAGCTGCAGGCCAAGGGACACATCGAGCGCCGGCCAGATCCCGACGATCGACGCGTGCGGCTTCTGGCCATCACCGAATCGGGTCGCGAGGTGAAAGACGCGGTGCAGGAGCGCATCCAGCGCGGCGAGGAGCGTTGGCTGTCCGTGCTGTCGGCCAACGACCGTCGACTGTTCCTGCGCGCGCTGCAGGAAATGACGCGCGTCCGTGACGACCCTAGGGTCAGGGAATGAATCGTCTCGATCGTTTCTTCGAGATCTCGGCGCGGGGGTCGACGGTCGCCACCGAGGTTCGCGGCGGTCTGGTCACGTTCATCGCGATGGCCTACATCATCGTGCTGAACCCGATCATCCTGTCGAGCGGCGATGACGTCGCCGGAACCAAACTGCAGTTCGACGCAGGTCTCGGCGACCACGTCGCTCACCGCGGGCGTCATGACCATCCTGTTCGGCCTCATCGCGCGGCTGCCGTTCGCATTCGCCGCCGGCCTGGGTATCAATTCGTTCGTCGCGACGACCCTTGTCGGCACGCTGACCTGGCCCGAGGCGATGGGGCTGGTCGTCATCAACGGCCTCATCATCGTGATCCTGGCCGCCACGGGCCTGCGGAAGCTCGTCTTCGACGCGGTGCCGATGCAGCTCAAGCTCGCGATCACCGCGGGTATCGGCCTGTTCCTTCTGTTCATCGGGCTGGTCGACGCCGGGTTCGTCGGCTCCACCGGCGTGCCGTCACCGCCCGTCGGTCTCGGCGCGGGCGGCCTGGGTTCGATCGGCACCGTTCCGACCGTCGTGTTCGTGTTCACACTGCTGCTGACGGGCGTTCTGGTCGTGCGACGGGTGCGCGGAGGCATCCTCATCGGGCTGGTGGCGGGCACGCTCGTCGCGGTCGCCATCGAGGCGATCTGGCATCTCGGCTCGGCGGTCGACAAGCCCGGCGGGTGGAGCCTGTCGGTACCGACGCTGTCTGGCTCACCGTTCGCGCTGCCCGACCTGTCGCTGGTCGGCGAGTTCACCCTGACGGCAGCTTCGGCCGCATCGGCGTGCTGGCCGCAATCATGTTGGTGTTCACCCTGGTGTTCGCGAACTTCTTCGACGCGATGGGCACGCTTCACGGGCCTGTCGCGCGAGGCCGGGCTCGCCGACGATCAGGGCACGTTCCCGCGACTGAAGTCGTCGCTGATCGTCGAAGGCGCCGGCGCGGTCGTCGGTGGCGCGACGTCGGCGTCGTCGAACACCGTGTTCATCGAGTCCGGCGCCGGCGTCGAGGACGGCGCCCGCACCGGCCTGGCGAACGTCGTCACCGGCACGCTGTTCCTGGCGGCGATGTTCATCTCGCCACTGGCGTCGATCGTGCCGACCGAGGTCGCCGCCGCCGCGCTGGTGATCGTCGGCGCGATGATGGTGTCGCAGCTGCGCCACATCGACGTCTCGGAGTTCTCGGTCGCCACTGCCGGTGGTGCTCACCGTGGCGACGCATGCCGTTCAGCTACTCGATCGCCAACGGCATCGGCGTCGGCTTCATCGCGTGGGTGGTGATGCGGTCGGCCGACCGGCAAGGCGCGCGAGATCAGCCCGCTGCTGTGGGTCGTGACCGCGGGCTTCGTCGTGTACTTCGCACGCGGCTGGATCGAGACGATGATCGGCGCGTGAGGATGGGTAACCTCCAAGCCATGAAGGAGACGGCGACGAGCGCTTACGCGAAGAGCGGAGAGCACCTGTGAGCGCTGGCCTGTTCGGACTTCTCGACGACGTTGCGGCGCTGGCGCGGTTGGCCGCGGCCTCGGTCGACGACATCGGCGCCGCGGCAGGGCGTGCGACCGCCAAGGCTGCGGGCGTCGTCATCGACGACACCGCGGTGACCCCGCAGTATGTGCACGGGATCACCGCCGACCGCGAACTACCGATGATCAAGCGGATCGCGATCGGATCCCTGCGCAACAAGCTGCTGTTCATCCTGCCCGCGGCCTTGCTACTCAGCCAGTTCGTGCCGGTGGTCATCACACCGATCCTGATGCTGGGTGCCACCTACCTCTGTTATGAGGGCGCCGAGAAGGTCTGGGGCTGGTTCCCTGGGCACGACGCCCACGCCGCACCGACCGCGACGGTCGGTGCGGACGCCGAGAAGCAGATGACGGCGGGCGCGATCCGCACCGACTTCATCCTGTCCGCCGAGATCATGATCATCGCGCTGAACGAGGTTGCCGACCAGTCGTTCTGGCCGCGGTTCATCATTCTCGTCGTGGTGGCATTCGTCATCACCGCCGCGGTGTACGGCGTGGTCGCGCTGATCGTGAAGATGGACGACATCGGCCTGAACCTGGCGCAGCGCTCGGCGAAGTTCACGCAGAAGGTCGGCCGCGGACTGGTGGCCGCGATGCCCAAACTGCTGTCGGCGCTGTCGACCATCGGCACCGTCGCAATGCTGTGGGTGGGCGGACACATCCTTCTCCAGGGAACGGACACGCTGGGCTGGCACGCTCCCTACGGATTCGTGCACCACCTCGAGGAGCAGGTCCACCATGCGGTCGAGGGAATCGGCGGCGTGCTGGCATGGCTGGTCAACACCGCGGCGTCGGCCCTCATCGGACTGGTCGTCGGGGCCGTCGTCGTGATGGTCATGCATGTGCTGCCGTTCGGCCGCAAGAAGCACGACGAAAAGCACTGAATGGAGCCTCCGGAGGGATTCGAACCCCCAACCGGCGAGGTAGAAGCTCGCTGCTCTTTCCGTTGAGCCACGGAGGCTTTGAGCCGGATGCAGGACTCGAACCCGCAACCGCCGGTCCCGGAAACCGGTGCGCTATCGGTTGCGCTACAAGGGTATTGGGGCGATCGGAGGGAGTTGAACCCCTCGATTGTGGAGTCACAGTCCACCGTGTTGCCGCTACACCACGACCGCCACGGCACGGCTCATTTCGCTGCCCGTTGGCGGAGGCGGAGGGATTTGAACCCCCGCGCCCGAGGGCGACTGCTTTACCGGCAGCCGCGACTAACCGTATTCGCCTCACACGCATGGCATTAGAACCCCCCGAGCAGGACTCGAACCTACAGTTACGGATTAACAATCCGTTGGTTTACCGGTTAACCGACCGGGGAACGTGGCATTGGCGCAAGGGAGCGGGAACTGGTGGATTCGGTCGGCCCGCAGGTGGGCCACCCGGGCATGCACGCTCCCGATGTCGCGTTGGGTGCGCACCCAACCTTGTGACGGTTGCCGCTTGGTTCTCGCCGTCGCGTCCCATGGGCCGACTTGGCGGGCCGCCTTGCGTTGCAACGCCCGCAGTTTGCGGTGAGCTCGCGCGAGTTCACGTGGCGCACGATGACGCGCCAGCTCGTTGCCGCCGGGGTCTGCGACGACGATCAGATCCTTCACACCGGCGTCGATCCCCACCACCGCCGCGCCGGGTTTCACATGCGCCGGGCGGCCCGCGTCGCGTTGCACCAGACACGTCAACGACACCTGCCAGCCGCCCCGCTCGAACCGCACCGTCGCCTTCAGGATGCGGGCCGAGCCCACGGTGATCCGGCGGGCCAGCTTGCGGGTGCTCTCGTGCGTCTTAATCTTAATCGTGCCCAACCTGGGCAACGTCACGTGTCTGCGGTCGGGTTCGACCCGAATAGCACCGGTGGTGAACGAGAACTTCTTCACCGCACCGGTTTTCGTCTTGAAACGGGGGAACCCCATCCGCGGCCCGCCGCGCGTACCCCTGCGCGAGGCACCCCCAGTTCGACAGTGCTTCGGCCAGCGCCCGGCACGCGTTGGCATACACCTCCTTGGAGTTCTGCGCCCACCACGGCGTGCCGTCGGCGCGCACCGCGACAGTGTGCTTGCGCCGGTTGAAGTCGTTGCGCAGTGACTGAAACGACCACCCCACGCACGGCGTGAGAGCGTCCTCGGCGATCCCATACGAACGCTCGGCGGCACGCTGAGCCACGTTGGCCTTCACCGCCGCCAGCATCACGTCGTAGGCGAACCGGGCTCCACCGGCATGCGACCCCAACGCCTCGGCCTGCACCGGAGTCGGATCCAGAGCGAACCGGTACCCCTGCGCGGTCCACCCCTGGGCAACCTCGAACCGCGCCATCAGCGCGCCACCTCAACTGACTCCGACTGCTGCCTGGTCGCCGTCACCGCCCGCAACGCCCTATTGCGCGCGCCGCGCCGCGCGTACAGCCGGGCACACATCGACGTCAGGACCTCAATCATGTCGCGCACCAAGTCATCGTCAGTCTCACCGGCGTCGACGACCACGATCCGACGGGCTTGGGCGGCCAGCGCCGCCTGGAGGTGCTCCACTCCGAAGCGGGCCAGCCGATCCCGATGCTCCACAACGATCACCGTGGCAGATGGGTCCGACAACACCCGGGCCAGCTTCGGGCGCTTGCCATTGAGCCCTGAGCCAACCTCGCAGACCACCTGCCCGATCCTCAAGCCATTGCTCGTGACCCACCCGGTCAACCGCGGACACCCGGCGATCCAGGTCGGCTCGCTGATCATGGCTGGACACCCGGGCATACAGCACCACCCGCTGATCACCAGCCGGCGTCGCGACGTCGACCAGGATCGTGCCCGACGGCAACCCACGAAACGGCACCGGCATCCGATCCTCACGCACCCATGCCTACGCCGTCTGCAGATGCACTCCCACCGACCGCGCCCCCGCCGCCAACTTCACACAGCTACCCAACACACATTCACTCACAAACACTCACATTCACGCGCGTGTCCGCCAACAGTTCGCAACCCTCCGTGGCGGGTGGATCGCCCGAATGCGGCCTAACCGAGTGGCGGTATCGACAGGTGGTCGCGCAGGAAGTCAGAGAATTTGTTCGAGCAGGTTCTTGAGTTCCTTCTGCTGCGCTCGGGTTAGCCGTTCCAGGCGCTTGCCGAACGCGTCCGATAGAAGTGCCAGACCGTCTTTGGATACTCGGCGCCCGGCCGGGGTGAGCTGGAGGCGATGGCGCCGCAGATCGGCAGGGTCGATCTCGCGGCGCACGAGTCCGGCGGCCTCAAGCCGTTTGAGGTACACCGTCACCGTCGCCTTCGGCATGCTCATTGTCGATGCCAGCTCAGCAGGGTAGGGGTGGTCGTCGATCTCGGCGAGCAGGAACAGCTCCTTGGAGTCGAGCCCCAAGGCGGCGATGTCGGTTTCGACGGAGGAGATCACTGACAGCAGCACCCGATAGTTCAGCGACCAGATCTTCGCCGCATCGTCCAGTGACATTGACCTTGCATTCCCAGATAGTTCAGAGCTAAACTAGTTTAGAAGTAAACAAACAGATATGTGCACAATATACCAGAAGGAGACTAACCATGCCGTTGGATCACTACGTGACCCTCGGACGATCCGGTCTGCGGGTCAGCCCGTTGTGCCTTGGGGCCATGACGTTCGGCGAAGACTTGGGCTGGGGTTCCAGTGTCGAAGAGTCCCAACAGATCATTGATCGGTTCGTCGACCTCGGCGGCAACTTCATCGACACCGCCAACTTCTACACGAAGAGCCACTCCGAGAAGATCATCGGCGACCACATCGGGCGCCATCCCGCCCGCCGCGATCGCTTGGTGTTGGCCACCAAGTTCAGCGGCAACCTGTATCCGGGCGATCCCAACGGCGGCGGCTCGGGTCGCAAATCGCTGATCAACGCCTGCGAGAACTCACTGCGGCGCCTGCAAACCGACTACATCGACCTGTACTGGCTGCACATCTGGGACGCCAACACTCCCATCGAGGAGACAATGGCCGCACTCGACGACCTCGTTCGTGCCGGCAAGGTGCGCTATCTCGGCGTGTCGGACACCCCGGCGTGGAAGATCGCCGAAGCCAATCTGACCGCCCGTTTCCGCGGCTGGTCGTCGTTCATCGGCCTGCAGATCGAGTACTCACTGCTCCAACGCACGGTCGAACAGGACCTCGTTCCGATGGCCCGCGAATTCGGCCTCGGGATCACGCCGTGGTCGCCCCTCGCTGGCGGCGCGCTCAGCGGCAAGTACACCCGAAATAACGCCGACCAAAACAAGTCCGATCGCGCCGCGTTGGTGGAGGGGTTCCTCAACGAAAAGACCTACGCGGTTGTCGACGAACTCGAGATCATCGCCAAAGCCCACGAAACGAACGTCGCCAGCGTGGCGCTGGCCTGGCTCCATGCTCAGCCGGGCGTGACGTCGATCATCATTGGGGCGCGGCGACTCTCGCAGTTCGAGGACAACATCCGCGCCCTCGATGTGAACCTCACCGCCGACGAATTGGGCCGGCTCAGCGCCATCACCGAGCCGAAGTTCGGATTCCCGCAGAGCATGCTGCCAATGGCCCCGGGCATCACCAACGGCGGAACAACGGTCAACGGTGTGTCCGGGCCGATCTCCGACTACGTCATGCCCAAAGGCGACCATCCCTACTGAGACGCGGCTCGGGCCTCGACCACGCTGAGGGGTGAAGCCGTTTGTACCACCCGCGTCATACGGAATCCGGCTTGACCGAGGAGGTCGCGGTACTCTGCAGCGGTGCGTTCGCGGGCCCCCAAGTTCAGCATCATCTCCAGATCCACCCATTTCCCGGGGAAGTCGCGGTTGTGCTTGGGGATGACGAATTCGACCAGCAACACCGTGGCTCGCGGCCCGGCTGCCGCGCGAACGTTACGCAGGATGTGCAGCGCCTTGTCGTCGGGCCAGTCGTGAATGATGTTCTTGAGGACGTAGGCGTCACCTTCGCACGGAACGTTGTCGAAAAACGACCCCTCGGCGATACGCACCCGATCGGCGACATTGCGCTCCCGCAATAGGTTTGGTGCATTCGCGACAACCAGGGGCAGGTCGTACAGGATGCCGCGCGAGGCCGGCGCCGCCGCCAGGATGGCGGCCAGCAGTGGGCCATGTCCACCTCCGACGTCGACGATCGTCGGGTACGCGCTGAAGTCGTAGCCGGCGACAACGGTCCCATCCGTCATCTCCGAAATGCTCGTCATGGTCTGGTTGAAGAGTTCGGCGAGCTCAGGCTTCTCGGCGAAGTAGTCGAAGCTCTCCTTGCCGCGCAATGCCGCGACGACCGCGTTGCCGGTTCGGACCGAATCCACCAGCAGGGTCCAGCGTTCGCGCTGCTCCTGCGAGCCGTAGAACCGTGCCGCCGATTTCATCGACACCGGTGCATCTGAACGCAGGCTGTCGGCAAGGGGGTTCAGCTCATACCGGCCGTCGCGGCGATGACGGAAGATGCCCCGGCTGATCAACGCACGCAGCAACCGGCGCAGCCCGTCCGGGTCCGCGTCCACCCGCGCAGCCAACATGTCGATCGGCAGCGGACCGTTCGCGAGGGCATCGGCGACACCGAGTTGGGCCGCCACGGTGATCGCCTGCGAGGTCCAGCCGGCGAGGATCATCTCGATCATCGCTGCAGGCGCGGGTGTCAGCCGTTGGTGGAGCCGATATAGGTGGTGCCGAATCCGCTCGACAACACGGGCCAGCTTGGCCGGTGGCACGATCATCGGCAACCAACTAGACGCCTGGACAGGTCTCGATTGACCTCCGCGGATATCCTGCGATGGCTTATCGAACGCAGAAACGACGTCATCGCCCAGGTGCCAAACGAGTCCGAGATCATCGCGGCCGGTTTCAACACTGACTCACTCTGGGACATCTGCCGCGATGTCACCCAGGACACGGCGGTGAGCCTGCGTCGCCTGGTCTCCTCGTACCAGCGCAGCGCACAAAAGAGATCCTCGTTGGCACCGTTCGCCCCAGCCCGGAAATCCGAAAGTGCCCTGCACAACACCATCGTGTCGAGCAGCGCCTGATTAGTCCCCTGCGCGAGGATTGGCGGCATCGTGTGTGCGGCATCGCCGCACAACGTCACCGCGCCATGGCGCGGCGAACGAGGAATCGGATGCCGAAAGTGCGGGAACGGCGAAGCCGCCAGATCGTCGTCGGTCAGCGTCGCGAGCACTTGATCCACCAAGTCGGACCATCCTGCGAAATTGGATCGGATCATGTCGATCGGACGTTCCGGTCTGACGAAGTCGGGCGACCACGGCAAGTCGAACCACCACTGCAGATCGGATCCGCCCGCCGGCCACAGGCCAAGGTTTCCGTGCTCGCCGATGATCTGCAGTGCGACGTCCTTGTCGGCGATTTCCGGGAGGGTGGTCAGTCCCTGCCAACTGCACCAGCCAGTCGGCCTCGCGGGTTTCGCACCGGCGAGGTCTCGGACCATCGAGTGCAGCCCATCCGCACCGATCAGTAGATCCCCTTCCGCCGAACTGCCGCCTTCGAAATCGAGCCGCACTCCGTCACGCGTGTTGGCCGCCCCGATTACTCGGGAATTGCACCGGATGCGTTCGGCCGGAAAACCTTCCAGCAGACGGTCAAGCAGGACGCGGCGTGGGACCATCCGAACAGGTCCGCCCAGCCGATCCACGATCGCGGTCAAATCGATCGTGACGAGCGGGCGACCAGCCGATGTCGCGATCCGCACGGTGGACAGCAACTGACCTGCCCCGTCCATATCGACGCCCAGCTGCTCCAGAACCGTCGAGCCATTTGACCAGATGGTCACCGCGCCACCGCCGGGCCGCATATCCGGTCGCTGTTCGAAGACAGTGACGTCATGCCCGTCTCGCAGCAATCCTCGAGCAATGGAGATGCCGCTCACCCCGGCACCGACGACCAGGATCCGACACGGGTTCGCCAATGGCATCCGCTCCGCAGATCTCCTGTTGGAAATACGTTGCCGGAAAGCCCTTTTCATCTGGGTCCCATCCAGCTGTGGAAGCGGCCGTCCGGATCGTAGGCCGCGCGTACCTTATCCAGGCGCGCCATGTTCGGAACGGTGATGAATTTCGCCGGGCGCCGGCCGAGATTCTCGTCGGCGAGCGCGATGCCGGTCGCCAGGTGCGACATCGCCGCCATGTTGGACCCTGACCAGTCGCGGTACCGTTCGTCGTCGGCCGGATCCTGCCAGACGGTGTACAGCGCCATATAGATCTCGTCCTCCACGCTGAACGCCATGTCCGGGCGGTCCGGGGACGCGTTCCAGCCCGTGAATATGAAGTGCGAGGGGTGCGGTGGCATCGTTTCGATGATTTTGCGGATGCCTGGCAGTAGTTCTTCAGCTGAAGCCGACGTCCACATGTTGTCGGCGATATACCGGTGCCCCTTCGGGTAATTGGTCATCACGGTGGCATACCAGTTCGCCAGGCTTGTCGGCGCATAAGGAACATTGATGCTCGCCCGATCGACCACCGGGCAGGTGCCCAGTACGGCAAGTGCTTTCATCGCCTCCTCTTCTGATTCGGCGAAGACCGGCGAAGCGATGATGATGCCGGAGTGGTCGACCCGAACTGCTGGAAAGCCGCGCGCGGTGAGGATTTGCAGTTCGACGCGGTCGTCGATCTCGGGACTGATGGAGCGCCCCCAGGTGAACACCTCGTCGGCGAGCTCGATCGGGTACATGTACAGACAGGTGCCCAACACCGCCGGGCGCCGGTGCATCCGCAGTTTGAACGAGGTGACCACACCGAAGAAGCCAGGGCCCGAGCCGCGGGCGGCCCAGTACAGGTCGGGGTGGTTCTCGGGGTCGCAGTAGATCTGGTCGCCGTCGGCAGTGACGACCTCAAGTCCAAGCACGTTTTCACAGGCCGGTCCGACCACCTTGCTGTTCCAGCCGTAGCCGCCCTGCAACAGATAGCCGCCGAGGCGAATGCCTTCGCAATGGCCCGTAGGAAAGAACAGCCCTTGCGAGTCGAGTTCGGCTGCAAAGACGTTGGCGATCTTGCCAGGCCCGACATCCGCGGTCATGCGATCTGTGTCGACGGTGCAGTGGTCGAGGCGACTGACGTCGAGCAGCAAGCCACCGTCGCGCAGGTGACTGGCCGCCCAGCTGTGCCCTCCCGAACGTACGCCGACTTTATGGCCGTTGGCGCGCGCGTAGCGGATCGCTGCGACCACGTCCTCGGTGTCGTGAGCTTGCACGATCACGTCGGGAAAACGGTCCGGCAGAAGCCCGTTCCACACCGTCGCCCGACGAGCGGTCTCGTAACCTTCCGCGCCACGGAAGTAGTACTTTTCGACGGATAGTAAAATCATTACGTCCCCTCGATTTCGCACGGCGGGGCTGGTCTGGTTGCTGCCATAGCGACCAGATGCTTTGCGCCCCATTGCCAACTTCGTTCCGAGATCCGGCGTAAACACCGGCTGCACGTGACACGACTCGCGAGTAGCTTCTGTTCATCGAAAGTGGTCGACGTCATAAACCCACAGAAGGGCGCGTCGCGCGTTAGCCGAGACCTACTCGTATTGTGCCTATTTGATCGCGATTCGACGGTGGCCGGACCTGGACATGGCCTGTCGTTGCGCTGTACGGCACCTGTGATGTGAGCAGGTCAGATCAGTCGAAATGACCACTCCCCGCCCGATATTCGCAGTGGAGAGGTGCGCGCGGTTTGCGGCGCCTCACAACGATCGACGGGAGGTCAGCCCAGGACAGGCATCGTCTGCGGTTTGGTGGTGGAGGGTGTCGTCGCCAGATAGGCGGCGATCTCACCTGCCAGGGGCGTGGCGGCGCGGCGGATTGCGCGCAGTGGGCCATTGGGCGGAATGCCGTAGCCGATCGCGAACATTCCGTGGCCGATGTGGGAGGCGAATCCGCCACGTGGTTTGCCGCGGTCGTCCAGGACGCCGAGGTGGCCGACCAAACCGTCGAGATCCATGCTGAAGCCGGTGGCGGCGATGATCACCGCCGGCGGTATGCAGCTGCCATCTGCGAGAATCACACGGTCGGATTCGACGGCCTGCACCGCAGCGACGACCTCCACGCGGCCAGCGCGCACGGCGTTGATGAGCTCGTCCGCCAGCGTGGGGATGCGGCCTGTCTGTTCCACTGTCGCCTTCAGCCCGAGCGGCGGCCGGTTGAAGCCGTAGGCCGACAGGTCTCCCCACATCATGCGCTCGGAGAGCTTGATAACCGGATCGACGGCGTACGCGGGCGCCCAGGCGAACAGCTCGAGGAAGATGTCGGACGGAAACCCGGCGATGGCCCGGCGCACGAGGTGCGGCGGTGTGCGGACTGCAAGCCAGATCCGGCGGGCGCCGTTGTTGGCGAGCTGGACGGCGATGTCGGCGGCCGAATTGCCGGCGCCCACGACGAGGACGTCGCGGTCGCGGAACGGCCAAGCGTTTCTGAACTCGCCGGAGTGCACGAATTCACCGGTGAAGTGACTCAGACCCGGCCACCGGGGGATGGTGGGCGTTCGGTAGTTGCCGGTCGCCAGGACGATTGCGCGCGTGCAGATTTCGCTTGACGATGTGTTGATTCGCCAGCCGCCGCCGGCGCGCTCGACCCCCTTGACCTCGCAGCCAAGCTCGAGTGCGATGTTCTGCCGCCGCACGTAGTTGTCGAAGTAACGAACCATGTCTTCGCGCGTTGGCCATCGGCCGGCTGTCAACGGGATCCGCTGTCCGGGTAGATGCGAAAGAAACCCGGTGGTGTTGAGGCGGAAGTTGTCATAGCGCGTGCGCCACGAAATAGCAGGCTCGAGTGCTCGATCGACAACGAGAGTCTCGATGCAGTGCCGATGTTCGAGCTCACGTGCGACAGCGAGACCGGCTGGGCCCGCGCCGATGACAACAGCGTCGCGGCTGTCATGGTCCTTTTTGGTCATTGGGATCTTCCTGTTAGTAATGTGAGCGCGGTTTGCACGCCGTCGGCGAACCGGACCGCCTGGCGGACCGGTGCGTCATGGTCCGCGGCGACGTCGACGTGCGGACAGGCCAGGTATCTGGCGAGTGCCCTCTGCAGTCCGGGCGGCATCCGCCGGTCGTCGGTGAGCACGATGACCGCGCACGGTATCGGTGGCGGAGGTGTGCTGCGCACGTCGAACTGCGTCAACTTCCTCGCAGCGCACCATAATTGGACAGGTCCGATGTCGGCAGCGCGGGCGGCGGTCACGATTTCGCGGCCGCGCACGCCTGCGGCGTGAGCGAGTAGTTCGCGGCGGCCGACCGTTGCCGAGAGCGCTCCGACGGCGGCCGCCACCGTCAACCCGCTCCGGAGATACCGGTCGTTCCAGCAGGCACCCGCACCGCTGAGGATCAGACCGGCAAAGCTGGTTGGCTCACGCTGCGCGGCGTAGATCGCGGTCGCCGCCCCGAGGGAAAGGCCGACAAGGACCGGCTTGTCCGGCCCGAACTGCTCAGCTGCGGTACGGACCGTTGCCCTGGCACTCTCCCATGTAAATGGGGTGTCGCGGGAGGTCCCATGTCCGGGCAAGTCCGGCGCCGCGACGCGATAGCCCGCTGCCCGAACCGATGTCGTCAATGACGCCCATGACATCGCTCCGGTCGAGCCCAACGGATGCAGCAGCACCAGCGGTGGAGCGGCGACTGGCGCGCCTGCCGACGATATTGACAGAGTTACTCCCCGCGGCGATTACTGATCATGAGGGGTGTGACGGCATCGTCACGGTTTCCCGCCAATAACACGATGCGAAACGGTGTGTGGTTCATCGGGGGGCGGGACTGTGCCTGCGCAGCGATTACATCTAGTTCGCTCATGCTCCGAAACCTTTTGCTGTTAACCGTTTGCGGAGTTGTCAGCCCTCGGTTGATTCGTGCGTACCCGCGAGACCAATGGCTTTCATGTCAAGGAGGCGACGCAACCGCGTGGCGGTGTCGCTGGCGGGTGCAGGAATGAAGGTCACCAGGCGCAGATGCGGATGGTCCGAGGGCGCCAGGATGTGTTGCTCCATGTGGAGGTCGCCGACCTCGGGGTGGCGGAAATGGCGCTCGCGGGAGGGCAGCGTTTCGATGTCGAAGCTTTCCCAGGCGGACCGGAATGCTTCGCTGGTCTGCAGAAGCCGACTGACGAGGTTGGCGAATGGCGGCTCGTCCAACCGGGTACCGGCCTCGGCCCGAAACGACGCGACGTTGTACATGCCGGTGAGTTCCCAGTCCGGCATCAGCGTGCGCAGGTAGGGGTCGGTGAAAAGCAGCCATAGGAAGTTGCGGTCGGCCACGGCGACCGTTGCCATGTTCGGGTACACCGCCGCGTATGCGGCATTCCATGCCAATACGGCCCAGTTTGGGGCGATCGCTAATGCCGGGTAGTCCGCGAGGGCGTCGAGCAGCCGCTGCACGTGAGCAGGGACGGTACCGGGACTCGGGTCTTCGGTGGGATGGGGCGCGCTGTACCCGGCCAGCGCCAAGAGGTACCCATGTTCCGCGTGCGACAACCGCAGTGTTCGCGCGAGGGAATCGAGTACCTGCCGGGACGGGGTGACGTCGCGTCCTTGTTCGAGCCACGTGTACCAAGTGATGCTGACACCGGCGAGGTAGGCCACCTCTTCACGGCGCAGCCCGCAAGATGTCCGTCCAGTGGTGGGGGGCATACCGAGGTCGGCACGGACGAGGTGACTGCGGCGGGTTCGGAGGAATTGGCCCATCACTGCGGCGTTGTGCTTCACTGTTGCGCCTCAGCGGTCTTGGTAGGACGCGGTTTCGGCCGCAATGCCGAGATTCGCGAAGGTGGCGAGCTCGGGCGAACGCGGTGTCATTGTGTCCTCGCTCCGGGCTTAGTCTGTAAGGAACTCATTGATGGGTCCCGTCGCTGTATTCACAATTGCCCGTCGGCCAGAAGTTGTCGCCCCCGCTGTCACCCATTTTCACACCCCGGCTAGCTGGAATCGGCGCCCTGGCGTCGGAACTACGTGGAGCTCTTTGGCCTGGTCAATGGCGTGTGCAGGTTGCCAAGGACGTGCCGAAATCGAGAGTGGTAGCGCCACTACTAGCGGCGCTGCTACCTGCACTTCCGTCTTCGGCAATGCCATTGTCGGAGTTAGGAATCGCCACCTCCTGGCCTACTGGCCGATTCGCGGCGCATCTGTCCGGCGGCCGCAGTTGCTGGGAGCTGATGCTGCCACGAAATGCTGCACTGTCGCAGCCGGTTTAGCTGACAGGGCGGTGTTGCCAACACATCAGAATGAGCGGGGACATGACGACAACTGAAACGGACTTTAGTGCAATCGATTTCGCCAGCCAGATGCGTTGCGCTGAGCCCACCTTGAGGTCAGGTTCGAAGCGCAGGCACAGCCGCGCCCCTTTCATCGAGGAATGTACCGGCGTCAAGGGACTCTACGACGCGCACGCAGCCGCTCTGTGGCGTTACGCCTGGCGGTTGACCCGCGACCCGTCCCGCGCTCAGGATGTCGTGCAGGAGACGCTGTTACGCGCATGGCAGCACCCCGAGGTTGCCAACGACAGCGAGCGGTCGGCAAGGGCGTGGCTATTCACGGTCGCCCGGCACATAATCATCGACGAAAGTCGCACCCTACGTGCCCGCCGCGAGGTGAGCGCGCCAGACGGCTCGGGTGTACCTGAGCGGGCCGGCCCGGATGAGGTGAACGCCGCGTTGGACCGGCTGCTGATCAACGAAGCGCTGGCGCGGCTGACCCCCGAACACCGCGCGGTGGTTAAGCGTTCGTACATTCAGGGTTGGACGACGGCGGATATCGCCGCCGACCTCGGAATTGCTGATGGAACCGTGAAGTCGAGGCTGCACTACGCACTACGCGCATTGCGGCGCATACTGTGCGAAATGGGCGTTACACCATGATCTTTCCCCCACCAGGTGCGCTGGGAGTGGGACTGACGGGCAGTGCTGATGGGTGTCAGCGTGGACGGCATCGCGGCGCGGACGCGCGATCCTAGGGGCGGAAAGCCTTGCTAAGCGGCGACTCACGACGAGAAGGACGGCCATGACACTGATCGGGCTCGAGGAACATATGCTCCCCGCTGATTTCGTCGAGCAAGTGTTGCCGGCACCGTTGGCACCTGAAGCGCTCACCGCGAAATTGGTGGACGTAGATGAGCAGCGACTCCGGGTCATGGACGAAGCGGGCATCGACATGCAGGTCCTTTCGGTCACTGCGCCGGGAACCCAGCAGGTGCCCACGGAGGCTGCCACCGAGCTGAGCGGCGTGCTCAACGACCGATGCGCAGAAGCAATCGCGGCTCATCCCGACCGGTTCAACGCCTTGGCCACTCTTCCCACCCAGGACCCGCGCGCCGCGATCCTCGAAGCCGAGCGGGCGATCACCGAGTTGGGATTCTGCGGTGTTGTCATCAACGGGCATACCCAGGGACGTTTCCTGGATGCGCCCGAGTTCGACGAATTTCTCACGGCCATCGAGGAACTCGACGTTCCGATTTACCTGCACCCCACCTATCCTCCGCAGCAAGTCGCCGCGGTGTACTTCGATGGCTTACCCGAGCCAACGGGTAGGGCGCTGGCCACCGCGGCCTGGGGTTGGCACGCCGAGACAGGCCTGCATGTGCTGCGGCTAGCGGCCGCGGGTGTCTTCGCCCGGCATCCGAAGCTGCAGATTGTTGTCGGTCACATGGGTGAGAACCTGCCGTTCTCCCTCATGCGGGCGGACACAGTGCTCAGTCGGGCCGACCCTGGCGCCCCTTCGGTGGCAGATGTCATCCGCGGGCACGTGCACATCACCATCTGCGGCTACACCACGACGCCGCCGCTGCTGTGCGCCCTTCAGGTGTTCGGTGCCGACCGCATCATGTTCTCCAGCGACTACCCCTTCGGCGATCCGGTGGCGCATTCACGGTTTCTGGCTGAGGCACCGATCAGCCCAGCCGACCGGGACAAGATCGCATACCGCAACGCGCAGCGGTTGTTTCGCCTCTGAGCAGAGTGCTATGCCACTTTTCACCGTCACAATGCGATCCGGGAGAACGGCGACAGAAAAGGCCGCAAGGTCCACCGCCGTTCATGAAGCTAGCGTCAGCGCTGGCTATCCCGAGGACGATCACTTCCAGAGGTTCATCTCCTTGGAAGAAACCGACCTCCGCATCAGCCCTCTCTATCCCGATCTGCAGAAGCCACGCAGCGAGCATGTCCTGATGATCGAGGTCCTGGTCTCGTCAGGGACTGAGGAAGACAGGAAGCGTTCGCTTCTTTCCGCGATCGTGACTCGCCTAGAGGCGGCAGGAACTGACCCAGAAGACGTCATGGTCTTCTTCGGCGAGATCGACCGCGCCAGTAGCTCCTTTGGTGGCGGCCGTCCCGCCCTGCCTGTCGACGTGCGGCCATAAACACTCACTCCACTCATGTCACCCGCTGGCGCAAATCGACGGCCGCTGACTGCACCGAGTCGGTGATTGTGCCAACCAGGGGGCTGTCGAGCTTCCAGCACTGCCAGAAGAGCGGCACGTCAAGATGCACGTCGGCCACTCGCACGAACGAGCCCTCCACCAGGGCAGGCGCCGCCAGCGTCTCCGGGAACATGCCCCATCCACGCCCCGCCCGGACTGCGCTACCGAAGCCTTCCGCTGTCGGAACGAAGTGCTGGGGCCTCGCGATATCCCGACGAAATACCTTGCGCACCAACATGTCCTGTAGTGCATCGTCGCGACTCCACGCTAGCGACGGAGCCGTCGCGACCGCTTGCGCAGTGAACCCGTCGGACAGGTGCCGCTCGACGTAAAACGGACTGGCCACCGGCACGTACCTCATCACCCCAAGTGGCCGCACCCGACAACCCGATACCGGCGTGCGCTCGGTCGTCACCGCACCCATCACGACGCCTTCGCGCAGCAGTCGCGCCGAGTGGTCCTGGTCCTCAATCCGGAGGTCGAACAACACGTCCGGCAGCTGGCCGAAAACCGCGGTGAACCACGTCGCCATCGAATCGGCGTTGACGGCCAACGCAATGCGCGGCGACGCCCCGTCGCCGCCGCCCATCTCGGCCAACGCCTCGGCCTCCAGCAGCGCGGTCTGCGCCGCCAACCGCAATAGCGGGACGCCCGCGGTCGTCGCGACACACGGTTTCTCCCGCACCACAACCACCTGGCCCACCCGCTGCTCGAGCGCCTTGATGCGTTGGCTGATCGCCGACGGAGTGACGTGTAACCGCGCCGCCGCGGCATCGAACGACCCGTATTCGACCACCGCCGCCAAGGCCGAGAGCTGCTGTCCGTCGATCTTCACATTAGCGATGCTAATGCATATAAAGAATCATTAGCTGTACTGATGGACGGCAGATACCTACCGTCGAAGCATGAGCTCTCCCCTGCTTGTCGGCTTCCTCGCCTCGCTCACGCTGATCGTCGCGATCGGCGCCCAGAACGCATTCGTGTTGCGTCAGGGAATTCGCGGCGAGCACGTGGCGGCCGTCGTCGCGGTATGCGCCGTGTCCGACATCGTGCTCATCACCGCGGGCATCGCGGGCGTGGGCGCGCTGATCGCCGCGCATCCCGGGGCTCTGAGCATCGCCAGGTTCGGCGGCGCGGCGTTTCTGATCGGCTACGGCCTGCTCGCAGCGCGTCGCGCCTGGCGGCCGTCCACGCTGACTCCCTCGGACAGCGGCCCCGCACGATTTCTCGAAGTGCTGGTCACCTGCCTGGCGCTGACGTGGCTCAATCCACACGTCTACCTCGACACCGTGGTCCTGCTCGGCACGCTCGCCAACGAGCACAGCGACGAGCGCTGGTTGTTCGGCGTCGGCGCGGTCACTGCGAGCGTGGTGTGGTTCGTCAGCCTCGGACTCGGGGCGCGTCGCCTCTCCCACTTGTTCGCCACCCCGCTCACCTGGCGGATCCTCGACGGGATCATCGCCGTCACAATGACCGGACTCGGCGTGTCGCTGGCCGTGTCCTGAGACAATCCCCGATGGGGGCGATGTGCTCACCTCTTCGTCTTCGTCCTACGGGGAGGCACCGCCCATCTGATCCACCAGGAATTTCGTCGGGTCACCTTCGATTCGTGCTGAGTGCAACCGGTGACGCCGGTGAACCGCGGCGAATACGTTCCTGCCATGAACGAGGATTGGCTCGCCGTCATCGCCGGCCTGGCCCTGCTGGCTCTCGTGCTCCTCGGAGCGATCCCGGGCAGCGTGATCCCGTGACGGAAACCGACAACAAACCCGAGGTCCGCCCTTCGAGCGTCGGCTACGCCGTCGCCGGCGTGCTCGTCGTCATCGCCCTCGGCGCCGCCACCCGGTTCCTCGAGACCCAGGTCCCGCATTGGGTCGACGGAACGGCGTTCGAACGAGTCGCCAAGTCCATCGAATTCCCAGTCTACGCAATCGCATTGGGACTCATCGGCAACGCGGTGCTTTCCAGGCTGGCGTTGCGCGATGCCCTTTCGCAGGGATTCCGCACCGAGTTCTTCATCAAGACGGGTCTGGTGCTGCTCGGCGCCTCGATCAACCTGAAGGTGCTCGTGACCGCAGCGGGCCCGGCGATCATCCAGGCAATGCTGCTGATATCCATCGTGTTCGGCTTCACCTGGTGGCTGGGCGGAGTCCTCAAGCTCGACGACAAGCTGCGCGCGCTGCTGGCGTCGGCCGTGTCGATCTGCGGCGTGAGCGCGGCCATCGCGGCCGCCGGTGCGGTGCAGGCCAAACGCGAACAACTCGCCTACGCCGCATCCCTGGTGATCGCGTTCGCGCTGCCGTCGATCTTCCTACTGCCATGGCTCGCAGATGTTTTCAACCTTTCCGATGCGGTGTCCGGCGCGTGGATCGGCGGCAACATCGACACCACGGCAGCCGTCGCCGCCGCGGGAGCGATCGCCGGCGAGGACGCACTACAGATAGCGACCATCGTCAAGACCACCCAGAACGCGCTGATCGGGGTCGTCGCAATCGCATTGACCGCCTACTTCGCATTGAAGGTGGAGCGCAAGTCCGCAGAAGCGGCGCGGCCGTCACTCGGGCAGTTCTGGGAACGGTTCCCGAAGTTCGTGCTGGGCTTCATCGCCGCGTCGATCATCGGCACGCTGTATCTGCAGTGGGTGAGCGACGGTAAGACCACCATCGCGACCGTGAACGACCTGCGCACATGGTTTTTGATCTTCGCGTTCGTCTCGATCGGCCTGGAGTTCTCGCTGAAGGGTCTCAAGGAAGCCGGTTGGCGGCCCGTCGCGCTGTTCGCCTCGGCGACGGTCGTCAACATTGTCGTCGCACTCGGCCTTGCCGTCGTATTGTTCGGCAACTTCGGAGTGAGTTAGCTACTCTCGCCGGGTGCCTGGTTCGTTGTCCCGGCGGGGTTTCCTGGCGTTGACGGCCGGGGTGGCGGCGTCGGCGGCCGCCTGCGGGTCGAAGCCCGGTGAGGTCGCCGACGACGGCTCGGTCACCGTCAAGCACGTGTTCGGCGAGACCAAGATCCCGGCACCGCCCAAGCGGGTGGTCAGCGCGGGCCTCACCGGACAGGACGACCTGCTCGCCGTCGGCATCGTGCCGATCGCGGTGACGGACTGGTTCGGCGGCGAGCCGTTCGGCGTGTGGCCCTGGGCGCAGCCGAAACTCGGTGGCGCCCAGCCGGTGGTGCTCAGCCTCGCTGACGGCGTGCCGGTGGACCAGATCGCGTCGCTGAAACCCGACCTGATCGTCGCCACCAACGCCGGACTCGACCAGGACACCTACAACAAGTTGACCGCCGTTGCGCCGACGATCGCGCAGTCGGACCAGTTCGCGTTCTTCGAGCCGTGGAAGACCCAGGCCACCACGATCGGCCAGGCCGTGTTCAAGCACGACGAGATGCAGGCGCTGATCGCCGCCGTTGAGGAGAAGTTCGCCGCCGCAGGCACCAACAACCCCCGGTTCGCCGGTAAGAGGGTCCTGCTGCTGGGCGGGCGCCTCGAGAAGGACGCAGTGCAGGTGGCCGCGCCCAGCTGGCGCACCGACTTCCTCACCCAGATGGGGTTCGCCCTCGCCGACACCGGCGGCGCCTCGATACCCCGCGACCGGATGCCCGGTGTGCTCGGCTCCGCCGACGTCCTGATCTGGACGACCGAGAGCGACGAGGAGCAGACCGCTCTGCTCGCCGACCCGGCCGTGACGCAACTGGGCGCCAAACGCAACGTCTTCACCGGCAAGGAAGTCGCGGGCGCGATCGCATTCGCGTCGCCGCTGTCGTATCCGCTGGTGGCCGACCAGCTGCCGGCGAGGATCGCCCACGCGCTGGCCTGACAAGATGTCCGGGTGACTGCCACCAGCACCGAGCCGCAACACCGGGGTTTCGCGACCACGGGCTCGGCCTACTATCCGACGCTGGTCGCGCTTTTCACCGGACTCGTGCTCATCTCGAATGTCGCGGCCACCAAGGGCATCGCGTTCGGGCCGATCATCGGCGACTGGTCGCTGATCACCGACGGCGGATTCATCGTGTTCCCGCTGACGTACGTCATCGGCGACGTGCTGTCCGAGGTGTACGGCTTCAAGGCCACCCGGCGGGCCATCTACATCGCCTTCGCGATGGAGGCGATCGCGGCGTTGACGTTCTGGCTGACGGCCGTCCTGCCCGCCGCAGACTTCTACACCAACCAGGCGGCGTTCGAGGCCGTGGTGAAGCCGTTCACCCAGTTGATCTTCGCCGGTCTCGCCGGCTTCGTCGTGGGACAGACGCTCAACGCGTGGGTGGTGGTGCGGATCAAGGAACGCACCAAGGAAAAGCATCTGTGGGCCCGGCTGATCGGGTCGACCGTCGTCGGCGAGTTCGCTGACACGGTCGTGTTCTGCAGCATCGCCGCAAGTGCGATCGGGATTGACACGTGGCCGGTCTTCCTCACCTACGTGGCGCTGGGCTGGGGGTACAAGACCGCCGTCGAGATCGTTGTACTGCCGGTGACCTACCGCGTGATCGCGTTCATCAAGCGCCGCGAACCCACGTATCAGCCCGCAGTTTGAGGCTTCGTTAAGGCTCCTCTGGCAAGGCTCACAGAGCACGACTATTTGTTGCTACTCGCGGGTAAGTTACGGGATATGAGTGTGACAGCGGATGTGATGGACGCGACGGCCAGGAAAAGCGGCCCCGCAACAATCCATGACTACGGGGATCGGGCACTGCTGCTCGAGTTCGACAACACCGAGGAGGTGCTGGCGTGGGCGGACGCGATTCGTGATGCCGAACTGCTCGGTGTTGTCGATATCGTCCCGGCGTCGCGCACGGTGCTGATCAAGCTGGTCGGCCCCAGGTACCAGCCGCCGACCCGGCAGCGACTGGGCAAGCTGCAGGTCGCACCGGAGGCCGTGTCGCATTCCACCGCGCCGGCCGACGGGCGTGCCGACGTCCAGATCGACGTGGTCTACGACGGGCCCGACCTCGACGAGGTCGCCCGGCTCACCGGGTTGACCGCCGACGAGGTCGTCGCCGCGCACACGGGAACGCCGTGGCGCGTCGGATTCGGCGGTTTCGCACCGGGTTTCGCGTACCTGATCGGAGGTGACAGCCGATTGGAGGTCGGACGGCGCGCCGAGCCGCGGACCAAAGTGCCCACCGGGTCGGTCGGCCTCGCCGGTGAGTTCAGCGGCGTGTATCCCCGCGAGTCGCCGGGCGGCTGGCAGCTGATCGGACGTACCGCAGCGGACCAAGCGGCGTTGTGGGACGTCAATCGTGAGAAACCCGCGCTGTTGACCCCGGGAATGTGGGTTGCGTTCCGGGCGGTGCAGTCATGACCGCCGCTGAATGCGCGGCTCAGCCGCGCGCGACACTGGAGATCCTGCGCTCGGGCCCGCTGGCGCTGATCGAGGACCTCGGTCGGCCGGGCCTGGCCCACATGGGGGTGAGCCGCTCCGGCGCCGCCGATCGCCGCTCGCACACCTTGGCGAACCGACTCGTCGCCAATCCGGGCGAGTGCGCCACGATCGAGGTGACGTTCGGCGGCATGTCGGCGCGGGTGCGCGGCGGC
>CAVRMG010000035.1:0-74400 GCA_963721495.1 uncultured Actinomycetota bacterium
CCCGGAGTGATTGGCCCTCAGCAGGAGGTCGATTTCAGATGGGAGGCAGTGACGGACGGCAATGGCCGCAGACTCTGCCCTACTACTGCACCCGCCTCCGGAAGTGCCGAGCCACCGCCAGCACCGGCACCGACACCTAGCGCGGACGCAAACACCGGACCGTTGCCGCATTCGGATAAGGCCGAGATCGACCTGCCGCCGGGGTCTCGGTTGCTTCCCTCCAATCCCGAAGCGGTGCGGACTCACAGCGAGCATTGGAGCTACGACGTCTCGCAGTCCGACATGGTCGCATGGCTCAGGCAGAGGCTGCCGGTGGGGCAACCGTTTCACGGGATCGCGTGGTGTGATGCTCCGCAGATAGAAGGGCAGACGGCCTGGGAGTGGATCAGCAACGGTGAGAGGTTCTATGTCCAGGTGACGGACTACGGCCTGGTTGAGTTCCAGCGCGGCTCTGCCGCATTACCGTGCTTTCACTGACGGCTACCCGACGAAGGGGAGTCGTCTGCGACTGCTGAGATTGTCGTGCATCAACGCACGCTTGCCCGATTCGCGGACGATCGCGGGGATGAGGCCGCGGACGAGCCACCCTCAGTCATCTCTGTGGTCTCCGGTCGCTCGCACATACTCGGTTGCCTGCGACTTCGAAAGCCTTTCTGCCGCAATGGATTCAGCAGTGCGAGCTGCCGCTGCTCATTGGATGTCCGCATGACGCACGCCCTCAACGCCAGAGACGTACGAATGTTGTGAGTCCGCGCCTGGCGCGTCCGCGTGCACCGACAAGAGTTTGTATAAACCGCCGTATTCGGTCGGTAGAGCCGGTTACCGTTTGCTGGGTCGGGGACGGGAGACAGCATGACTGACCGAATCTTGGCGTGGTTGAGCGCCGGCGTACTGGCCGCCGGGTTGTCTGCGGCGACCCTGGTCGGAGCGGCGATGGCTGCTGCCGACGATGATCCTGGCGCGAGCGCCGCGAGGTCGTCACGGTCGACGGCGTCCACTGACAACAAGACGGGGTCCGACGCCGACAAGCCCGGCGCGAACACCACGACGTCGTCACAGTCGACGGCGTCCACTGACAACAAGACGGAGTCCGACGCCGACAAGCCCGGCGCGAACCCCGAGTCCCGACCGACGACGAGGCCGGACCCCGACGACGAGGCCACCCGAAGAAGCCGCTGAAGACGTCGAGACCGCCGACGACGAGACGGAGTCCGGGCCCGAACACGGAGCCATCGGCGATGACGAGCCGGAGGCGACGGCGGACACCTCCGATTCGTCAGCGGTCGCAGACCAGGTACACGTCCTGGCACACGACACAGCACCCGCCGTCATCGACGAGACGCAGGTGGCGGAAGCCGCTGGGTCGTCTTATACGCCCGACCCCGTCGCGGAACGCGAGCCGGTGACGGAAGCGAGTACCGCCGAAGCCGTCACCACCTTCGATGCGCAGCCCTCGCCTGCGGCCGCGCGACTTGTGATGACGGCGGTGCAAGAAGCGGCGCCTGCGCCGAGGCCGTCCCTGCTCAACGTGGTCGGGTCGTTCTTCTGGGGGTTGTTCGACCTTGCGGTGAAACTGGTCGACTTTCCTCCGGCGGTTCCGCCCGGCAGCCCGGTGACGGCGGGGCGATCCAGGCTGCAGATCGACTGCGGTGACGGCTACACGACGGACGCGGACTGGTACTTCCCGACCGAGGGCGAACCCGACAAGTTCATTTACTTCCAACACGGCTTCCCGGCCCGGGCCGGCTTCTACAACCTCACCCTGGCAGAACTCGCCGAACGCAACAACGCGATCGTCTTCGCGCCGAACATCACCGCCAACATCTTCGCCTGCGACGCGTGCGCTCTCAGCGGCGAACCCATGCAGGCCGCCGTGGCGCGGCTCTTCGAAGGCGACCGCTCGGCGCTGCTGGCCAGCGCCGCAGCAGCGGGATTTGAAGGCACGCTGCCCGAGCAGTTCGTGCTCACGGGTCAGTCGGCAGGCGCGCCGATGGCGGTGGCCGCGGCGCGTTACTACTACCAGTTCGCCCCGGCTAACGAGAAGCCCAACATGGTCGGCGTGCTCCTCTACGACGTCTCCAACACGGGAGGCGCGAAGAAGGGAAGCGCTCTTTCAAACGCCCTGGACAATCTGCCCGCCACGATCCCGGTGCTGAACATCACGGCGGAGCCGGCGCCGGTCAACCTCTTCGGCGACGCCAACCCGCTACTGGCCGAGAAGCGGCCGGGGCAGTTCAACGGCATTCAGTTGGTCGGCGGCGCGCACTCGGACGCATTCCGAAGCTCTACCCTGTTCGGGATTCCACAGTTCTTGGTGACGCTGTTGTTTGGCGCCTCGACCCCAGAGAACGTCGAGGCCGTGCACGTACTCACCCAGGGCTGGCTCACCGACATGTACGCGGGCCGGGTGTACAACCCAGAGACGCGAACCGGGATCTACGGCAACCCGGGCGATCCGGGCGAGATCGTAGTCGACATTCCGACCGATGCGGGCCTTGCAAAAGGCTACGTCCTGCCCGCCCCGATCCGGGTGTTGTCGCCGATCGATCAATTTATCAGCGTGCTGTTGGGCTTGATCAACGTCAACTACTACGCCCGCTGTGCGGTCGACCCCGACGAATCGGCAAGCGCGCAGAGCGATCTCACCTGCTTGGCCTGACGATCGGCGACAGCCTGACGCCGCGCTGGACCGGTAGCGAAGGTCTTCGCCACGGGCCGCCGTCAGTCCGCAGCCAGCCCGCCGGTCCCAGGTTCGAGCCCTGTTGGGGCCACGAAGGCACCTCTGATGCCGGGCCGAAGTAATCTGATGGTGTGCTCTACGAGCAGGTCCGGCCGCCCTTCTGGCGCCGTCATCCCGTCGTCACCGGCGCCGCTGCGCTCGTGACGTTCTGGTGGGTCGCCAACGGATGGTACGAAGCCGTCGCCGTCACCGCAATCGTCGGGCTGCTCATTTTCGTCAGTCGCCGCAAAAAAGCACATGCCATCCGCGACGCCGGCCTGCGCGCCCGCGCTGAGTACGAGTACCGGCTGAGCCTTGCCGGCGATCAGCGCGGCCTGTTCGGCAGGTACCCGCCTGTTCAGGCGGGGTGGTTCCCGGATCCTCAGAATCGTTGCCAGATGCGGTATTTCGACGGCGCGATGTGGACCGGGCACGCCATCAACCGGTGAGCGGGCGTCAGACTTTCGGGCTGTAGTAGTGCGGGTTGTCGCGATACTCCACGGGCGGCAGATTGCGCGCCGGGGTCTCCACGAGGGGTGCGTCTGCGGGTAGCCGGCCGTGTGCACGATCCCACGCGGAGCGCTTCCTCGGATGCATCATGACGCGCTTGGGCACCAGCCTGGTGATGCGATAAACGACTTTCCCGAAGAGGCGGTGCAGCCGCTCCTTGCGAGGCGACCAGCTGTAGCCCATCAGCTCACGGACCGCCGGGTCGAACAGCCCGACGGTCGTGAAGTTGAAGAACGCCTGCATCCACGCCACGTTCAGCCGCCACAGCCAATCGGGCATCCACTCGAGCGAGGGATGCTTCGTCATTGACGACAGGTCGAGCACCTCGCGCGCGGCCCAGTTGTTCTCCAACACGTTGTGGCACATGTGATCCCAGTACTCCTGGAATTCCTCCCACGACTTCGGTACCGGTCGCATGCTCATGCCGTACATCCGGTACCACGCGATGTGCTCGTCGAAGAGTTGGCGCTTCTGCGTCTCAACGAGGCCCCCACCGAGCCATTCCGCCGCCAGCAGCGTCGACTTGAAGAAGGTCGCGTGCGCCCAGTAGAAGACGTCGGGGTTCAGCGCGTTGTAGCGGCGACCCTGATCGTCGACACCCTTGATTCCGATGTGGTAGTCGCGGACCTGCGCCCCGGTCCTGGGTGCGCGGTCCCCGTCGAACACCACACCACCGATCGGGTAGACGGACCGGTAGAGCCGCGGCATCCGCTCCATGAAGAAGATCGAGTGCTGCTGCACAGCGGCGCCCAACTGCGGATGCATGTTCTGCATCGAACCGGCCCACGGCCCCTGGAGCATTCCGGTCCACCGGCCAAAGTACTTCCAGGTCAGCGAGTCGGGCCCGAGCGGCTGCGGCGGGGCGTCATACCCGCCGGACGCGACCGGGCAACCGGCTGCTACTGGGCTGCCGTCGCTGGGGGGTCACCGGGCATGCCTCAGAAGTATCTTGAGTCACAGATGAGCTTCCCATCCAGTCAGAACGTCATAGTCTGACTACAGGCGTTGTCACCATCGAGCTTAGGAGGGATGTGCCTGCGGGTCAACGACGGGGCCGATGGTCGGGCGTGCCGCTGGAGGATCGGCAGGTGTTGCGCCGCGACGAACTGATCGCCGCGGGCGTCGCACTTCTGGGTGGGGCGCAGGGTCCTGCGCTCACGGTGCGTGCGGTGTGTCGGGTGGCCGCCCTGACCGAACGCTACTTCTACGAGAGCTTCGCCGACCGCGACGTGTTCGTCCGTGCTGTCTACGACGACGTCTGCGCGCGGGCGATGTCCGCGCTCACGACGGCGAAAACCCCCCGCGAGGCGGTGGAACAATTCGTCGCGCTGATGGTCGACGATCCCGCGCGCGGCCGGGTTTTGCTGCTGGCCCCCGAAAAGGAGCCGGTGCTGACCCGCTCGGGCGCCGAATGGATGCCGAGCTTCATCGACCTGTTGCAGCACAAGCTGACGCGTATCAGCGACCCCGCCATGGCGGCCATGGTGGCCACCGGTCTGATCGGGGCGCTGACGGCGTTGTTCACCGCCTATTTGGACGGCAGGCTCTCAGCCACCCGCGAGCAGTTCATCGACTACTGCGTGGAGATGCTGGTGAGTCGAGTGTCGAGCTACTAGCCCTTACGCGCCAGGCGTGGAGGCCTCGGCGAGCTGCTGCTCTTCCTGCGCGGCGGCCTCTTTTTCGGCCTTGGCGGCTTCTTCGTCGGCCTTGGCCTTGGCTGCCCGGCCGAGCGGATCCTGAACGGAGGTACCAGGATTGGTCGCCGTGGCATACGCGCCGTCGCAGTTGAGGGCGACGTTCACCTGACCGTCGACAGCCGAGTCGATGCGCAGGATCGAAGCATCCCATGCGTTGGTGACGATGCAGTCGCCCTCCTCGAGCTTGTCGCCGACCCGGGACGCGATGGTGGCCGTGCCACCGCCGTCCTCGATCGCTTGCTGCGCGTCGGAGTACGTGTCGCCCACGACGTCCGGAGCCGCGGCTGCCGTGCCGGCTCCGAACAGTGCGGCCGATGCTGCCACGGCGGCGACCGCCGGACCTGCCCCGAATACGATGAGCTTCTTCACGGCCGCCCGACCTCCACTATCCGTGTAACTACATAGTTAATAGCCCTAGCTTATTGCCTCACGGCGTACACCGCTACCGCTCGCAAGCTACTCGTTCGTAGTGGCCGCCTCTGCGAGCTGCTGCTCCTCTTGCTCCTGTGCCTGCTGCTCCGCTTCGGACTTTGCCTGACGGCCTGCCGGACTCGCCACGGAGTTGCCGGACGCGCCGGGTCCAGCGAGCACACCGTTGCAATTCAATGCGACGAGCACTTCGTTATTGGCTGTCATTCCGCCCCGGACGATGCGCTGATACGGCGCGTCCCACGCATTGGTGACCAGGCATTCGTTCTCGTCGAGGCCGCCGCCGGTCCTGGTTGCCACCACAGCCGTCCCACCTGCCTGCTGAATCATTGCCTTGGCGTCGCTGAAGGGGCGGTCGACCACATCGGGGACGGCGCCGGCGGGTCCGGCGCCCAACCACAGGCCGGTGCCGGCCACAGCGGCCGTGCCGATAGCACCGGCGACAATTGTGAGCGTCTTCATTTGAACCGTCCTCGATAAATGGGCCTGGCATCCGGGCCGAAAAAATTTGCCCGTGGGAATCGTATCTACCGCTAATGAGTCTTGTGATGCAGGTGTGACCCCTCGCGTGGCGACTTGAATGTCACCGGGGTACACAGATATATTGAGTGCAACCAACAGGTACAGATAGTGAGTAGTCCCGCACGCGAGGAGGACGAAAGGCCTATGTCGAAGGACCTGACCGACCTGCAGCTGCTCCGCGAGCTCGAGCCAGTCGTAGAGAGCAACATCAATCGGCACCTGTCGATGCGCAAGGACTGGAACCCGCACGATTACATCCCGTGGTCCGACGGCAAGAACTACTACGCCCTCGGCGGCGAGGACTGGGACCCCGAGCAGTCCAAACTGTCCGAGGTCGCCCAGGTGGCGATGCTGACCAATCTGCTGACCGAGGACAATTTGCCCTCCTACCACCGCGAGATCGCTATGAACTTCACCATGGACGGTCCCTGGGGCTTCTGGGTGAACCGCTGGACGACGGAGGAGAACCGGCACGGTATCGCCCTGCGCGACTACCTCGTCGTCACCCGCGCGATCGATCCGGTCGAGCTCGAGCAGCTACGCATCGAGCAGGTGACCCGCGGCTTCTCCCCCGGCCAGAACCAGCAGATCGAGGCCGACCTGTTCGCCGACAGCCTGTTCGACTCCGTCATCTACGTGACGTTCCAGGAGTTGGCGACCCGCGTCTCGCACCGCAACACCGGCAAGGCCTGCAACGAGCCCATCGCCGACCAGTTGCTGCAGCGCGTCTCCGCCGACGAGAACCTGCACATGATCTTCTACCGCGACGTCTCGGCGGCGGGGTTTGATATCGCCCCCAACCAGGCCATGCATTCACTGCATAAGGTGCTGACCAACTTCAAGATGCCCGGGTACACGATTCCGGACTTCCGTCGCAAGGCCGTCGTCATCGCGTCTGGCGGGGTCTACGACCCGCGCATCCACCTCGACGACGTGGTCATGCCGGTGCTCAAGAAGTGGCGCATCTTCGAGCGCGACGACTTCACCGGCGACGCGGCACGCATGCGCGATGAGCTGGGAGCCCTCGTCGACGAACTCGAGGATGCCTGCCAGAAGTTCGAGATCGCCAAGCAGCGCAGGCTCGAGCGCATCGCGAAGGTGGCCGAGAAGAAGGCCGCCAAGAACCTTCTGGTGGGGTCATCAGCGTCCTAGCCGACGCTCGTCCCGCACTGCAGATTGGGCCCATCGCCCTACGCAGTCCGGTTGTGCTCGCCCCGATGGCGGGCGTGACGAACGTCGCATTCCGCACGCTGTGCCGTGAGCTGGAGCTGGCCAGGGCCGGCACGGTGAGCGGGCTCTACGTGTGCGAGATGGTGACCGCGCGGGCACTGGTCGAGCGGCATGCGGCGACCATGCACATGGTCACCTTCGCCGACGACGAGACACCGCGATCGCTCCAGCTCTACTCCGTCGACCCAGAGAACACCTTCGCCGCGGCGCGGATGATCGCCGACGAGGGCTTGGCCGATCACATCGACATGAATTTCGGCTGCCCGGTCCCCAAGGTCACCCGCCGCGGCGGCGGAGCTGCCCTGCCGTTCAAGCGCCGCCTGTTCGGCCAGATCGTCGCGGCGGCGGTGCACGCGACCGAGGGCACCGACATCCCTGTCACGGTGAAGTTTCGGATCGGAATCGACGACGAGCACCGCACCCACCTCGACGCGGGTCGGATCGCCGCCGAGGAGGGCGCGGCCGCCGTGGCGCTACACGCACGCACCGCGGCCCAGCGGTACTCCGGGGAAGCCGACTGGGAACAGATCGCGGCGCTCAAACAGCACGTCACCGGCGTTCCAGTGCTGGGTAACGGCGACATCTTCGAAGCCGACGACGCGCTCGCCATGATGGACGCGACCGGCTGTGACGGAGTCGTCATCGGCCGGGGCTGCCTCGGGCGGCCGTGGCTGTTCGCCGAACTGTCGGCGGCGTTTACCGGCACCCGTGCGCCCACCCCTCCGGCGCTGGGGCAGGTCGCGGCGATCATCTTGCGTCACGGCGAACTGCTCGCCGCCCATTTCGGCGAGGACAAGGGCATGCGCGATATGCGCAAGCACGTCGCCTGGTATCTGCACGGCTTTCCCGCCGGCACCGAGCTACGGCGGGCATTGGCGCTGGTCAAGACGCTGAGCGAGCTGCGGACTCTGCTCGATCAGCTCGAACCGGAGGTCCCGTTCCCCGCCGCGGCGACGGGACCGCGCGGACGTCAGGGCTCTCCCGCCGCAGTAGCCCTGCCCGAAGGCTGGTTGACCGACCCCGACGACTGCGCAGTCCCCGCAGGCGCCGAGGTCATGCATTCGGGAGGCTAGGTCGAGTTGGAGTCGTCTCCTACCTGAGACGACTCTGACATCACATCTCTTAGGATGTCTCAGTACGATGTGAGTCTCGTTCGTAATGGGCTCCAGCGGCGGAGCCACGCAAGGTGCTGAGACCAGCAGGAAAGCACTGCGTACGTCGGTGCGCAACGTTGCGCACGGCGGTGAAGAGTCGGAGGCCGATAGAACATGAGTGACGGCGACAACTCCACGACTGGCCGTCATGGCCAGCGTGGCTCGTCGGCACCGGACGGCACCTCCGACACCAATCAATGGCTTACCCGAAGTGCCCGGCCTTCGCCAGGCGCCGCGCCGTGGGAGCGAGGCCGGGCCGGTGACGGCGAGGATGCGACCGCCTCCTCCGCGCCAGGTAACCACACCGACGGGATCACCGTCGCCGACCTGATCGCCAAGCTAAACGGTGATGGGGCCGTTCCACCGGAACTGAAGCGGCACCGACCCGAATCCGCAACGCCGCCGTCTTTACCGCCGGCCCCGCCCACCGAGGTCATCGAGGCCGTGCCCGCGATGTATCCCCGCACGCCGGAGGCTGGACAGGAAGACGCATACGCCGTCCGCGACTGGCCGATGGAACCCACCGACGAGGTCACGGGCCCGGACACCGAGGTCATCCCGGTCACCCCTACCGGGGTGTCTGAATTGCCGGATCTGGCCCTGGTCCATCGACCAGGCCGCGTGCCACCGTCACATATCGGGACCGGACGTCTGCGAGCCGATCAGCGTCACCCGCACCGGGGCCGCCACCGGACGATGATCGCCGGGCGTGCCATCGCCGCTGTGATCGCGGTGCTGGCACTTGCTCTCACCGGCGGGGCGTGGCAGTGGCAGTCCGCGAAGAACAACATGCTCAACCGGGTTTCCGCACTCGATCCCGATTCCCGCGACATTCTCGACCCAAACGCACAGTTCGGCGACGAGAACTTCCTGATCGTCGGCGTGGACAGCCGCATCGGCGCGAACAGCGACATGGGAGCGGGAACCACCGACGACGCTGCCGGCGCGAGGTCGGACACCGTGATGTTGGTAAACATTCCCGCGAACCGGAAACGCGTTGTGGCCGTGTCCTTTCCACGAGATCTGGCCATCGAGCCGATGCAGTGCAAGCCGTGGAATCCGGAGACCGGGCAGTACGGACCGATCACCGACCCCGAGTCGCCGATGTACGGGGCCGAAAAGGTGTACACCGAGTCCAAACTCAACTCCGCGTACGCCGTCGGCGGCCCCAAGTGCCTCGTCAAAGTCATTCAGAAGATGTCCGGCCTGTCCGTGAACCGTTTCATGGCAGTGGATTTCGCGGGTTTCTCGAAGATGGTCGACGCGTTGGGCGGTGTCGAGGTGTGCACCACCACCCCGTTGGAGGACTACGAGTTGGGCACCGTGCTGCCGAACTCAGGGCGCCAGATGGTCGACGGCCACACCGCACTTCAGTACGTGCGGGCCCGCCAGGTCGTCACCGAGACGAACGGTGACTACGGCCGCATCAAACGCCAACAGTTGTTCCTGTCCTCACTGCTGCGCTCGATGATCTCCAAGGAAGTGTTCTTCTCGCTGTCCAAGCTGAACAACGTGGTCAACATGTTCATCGACGACAGCTACGTCGACAACATGAACACCAAGGACCTTGTCACCCTGGGCCAGTCGATTCAGGGCATCGCCGCGGGACGTATCACCTTCCTCACCGTCCCGACGACGGGCTACATGGACGAATACGGCAACGAGCATCTGCGCGAGGACGACAACCGGGCCATCTTCGACGCGATCATCAACGACGATCCGCTGCCCGAGGAGAAGAACGCCGACAACACCCCGGTGCCCGGCACCCCCGAGAGCCAGACGCAGACACCCACCCACGACGCCGGTCCCTCGACCGAACTCGTCGACACCGTCACGACCAACCCACGGGACATCACCGTGCAGGTGTCGAACTCCACCGGCGAGGACGGCCTCGGCGCAACCGCCGCCAGCGAACTCCAGAACCACGGTTTCAATGTCACCACACCCGACGATTACCCCGGTCCTCTCGACACCACGACGGTGTTCTTCTCGCCAGGCAACGAGCAGGCCGCGGCGACCGTCGCCTCGGCGTTCCCCAACCCGACCATCGAACGGGTCACCAACCTCGGTGATGTCGTGCAGGTGGTGCTCGGCTCCGACTTCAACGCGGTGAACTCGCCATCCTCGACCGGATCCCCGGTGCAGGTCCACGTCGTTCACAGTTCCAGTAGCTCTCCCACGCATCTGCCCGATGACCTAGCAGTTACCAACGCCGCGGACACCACCTGCGAATAGCCGCCACCTCCGGCAACGGTCGGTAGGAAGGCAATCGGCATTCACCTGCCGTTCACCATCCACGTCGTGACGTTTCAGCTGCTGAGACCGTAGGGTGGACTTATGCGAACCGCGTACCACGAGCAATTGGATCAGCTAACTCAGCAGCTCGGCGACATGTGCGGGCTGGCGGGTGCGGCGATGGAGCGCGCAACTCAGGCCCTGCTGCAAGCGGACCTGGCTCTCGCCGAACAGGTGATCTCCGACCACGATCAGATCGTCGCCATGAGCGCCCGCGCCGAGGAGGCCGCATTTGTGCTGCTGGCGCTGCAGGCGCCGGTTGCCGGCGACCTCCGCTCCATCGTCAGCGCGATTCAGATCGTCGCCGACGTCGACCGGATGGGCGCGCTGGCACTCCATGTCGCCAAGATCGCCCGGCGCCGTCATCCCCAGCATGCGCTACCCGAAGAGGTCAACGGATACTTCTCCGAAATGGGCCGAGTGGCAGTCGAATTGGGCAACAGCGCGCAGGAGGTGCTGGTCACTCGCGATCCGGAGAAGGCGGCACGGATCAGCGAAGAGGACGATGCGATGGACGACCTGCATCGCCACCTGTTCACCGTGCTGATGGACCGTGAGTGGAAGCACGGTGTCACGGCCGCAGTCGATGTGACCCTGCTCAGCCGGTTCTATGAGCGGTTCGCCGACCACGCCGTCGAGATCGCGCGCCGGGTCATCTTCCAGGCCACGGGCAACCTTCCCGAAGAGGATCAGCTGGCTTCGCGCTGAGCTGACGACCAGATTGCGGCTACGTCGCTGCCACGATCTTCACGCCGTCTTTTTCGGTGCGAAGCAGATCCCCAGAACCTTATGGACGACCTCCAGCTCAGAGCTGCTGTAGCGCTGCAGAAAGCCGTCCATTCCGCGTCGCCGGCCGCGCAGTGCCCGCGCGGGCAGGTGTGGTTCCCGCGCGAGCAGACGCAAAATGCCCCAAAACCGACAGGAAAAGGCCACTTTTGCGTCTGGTCGCGATAAAAGATCAGCCGAAGCGGCCCGAGATGTAGTCCTCGGTGGCCTTCTCGTTCGGGTTGGAGAAGATCTTCTCAGTGTCGTCGATCTCGACGAGCCTGCCGGGCTTTCCGGTCGCCTCGAGGTTGAAGAACGCCGTCTGATCGCTCACGCGGGCAGCCTGCTGCATGTTGTGCGTGACGATGACGATTGTGAAGTCCAGCTTGAGTTCCGCGATCAGGTCCTCGATGGCCAGCGTGGAGATCGGGTCGAGCGCCGAGCAGGGCTCGTCCATGAGAAGTACGTCGGGCTGCACCGCGATGGCGCGGGCGATGCAGAGCCGCTGCTGCTGGCCGCCGGACAGACCCCCACCGGGCTTGTCGAGGCGGTCCTTGACTTCGTTCCACAGGTTGGCGCCCTTCAGCGAGCGCTCCGCGACCTCGTCGAGGGTCTTCTTGCTGCGCACTGCCCTGCAGTTTCAACCCGGCAACCACGTTGTCGCGAATCGACATGGTGGGGAAGGGATTCGGCCGCTGGAACACCATGCCGATGGTCTTGCGAACACCGACCGGGTCCACGCCCGCTCCGTAGATGTCCTCACCGTCGAGCAGCACCGAACCCTCGACGCGCGCGCCGGGGATGACCTCGTGCATGCGGTTGAGCGTGCGCAACACCGTCGACTTACCGCAGCCGGACGGGCCGATGAACGCCGTCACACTGCGCGGCTGAACGGACAGGGCGACTTCCGCCACGGCCTTGAACGCGCCGTAGTAGATGTTGACGTCTTTGAGATCCAGCCTCTTGGCCACTGAAGACTCCTAAACCTTCTTGGGGGAAAAGAACTTGGCGATGAACCGGGCGCCGACGTTGAGCAGCGCGATCAGCACGATGAGGGTGAACGCAGCGCCCCAGAGTCGGTCGGTGGGAACGGGATTGGCACCGGCACCCGCCGATGTCTGGTCGTACATCATGCCGGGCAGCGACCCCATGAAACCACTGAACATGTCGAAGTTCATGGCCTGCGCGTAACCGACGAGGATCAGCAGTGGGGCCGTCTCCCCCATGACACGGGCCAGCGCCAGCAGGATGCCGGTGACGATGCCCGACAACGCGGTCGGAAGCACGATGGCGGAGATGGTTTTCCACTTCGGCACACCCAAGCGCGTAGCTGGCCTCGCGCAGATCCATCGGCACGATCCGCAGCATCTCTTCGGTGGAGCGGACGATCACCGGGATCATCAGCAACACCAGCGCCAGCGACACGGCGAAGCCCGACCGCTGGAAGCCCAGCGTCGCGATCCACAGTGCATAGATGAACAGCGCCGCGACGATCGACGGAACACCGGTGAGGATGTCCACCATGAACGTGGTGAGCTTGCCCAGACGCGTTCCGCCGCCGTACTCCACCAGATAGATGCCGACGAACACACCGATCGGGATCGAGATCACCGCACACACCAGGCCCTGCAGCAGGGTGCCGACGATCGCGTGGTACGCGCCGCCGCCGGCCTGAAAGGCCGTCATGCCCGCCTGCGAGTTGAACCACCAGGTGCTCGACGTCACGGCACCGACGCCCTTGACGATCACCGTCAGCAGCACCCAGATCAGCGGTACCAGGGCGACGAGTACCGACGCCGTAACGAGCACGGTCGCAAGGTGGTTGGTCACCTTGCGGCGCGCGCTGACGCCCTGGAACGTCGAGACCTTGACTGGCCTGTCCAATGTTGACGTCATGAACGCTGACCGGCCCTTTCTGGACACCGCGGCGCGGGCCAGTGAGTTCACCACGAATGTGAGGATGAACAACACCAGGCCTGCGGCGATGTACGCGCCCGCCTTGTACTGGTCATTGAATTCCGAAGCCGCGGAAGCGATCTTGCTGGCGAACGTGTAGCCGGCGTCGAACAGCGACCATCCGAACGCGTGCTGCGTGCCGCGCAGGATGATCAGCAGCGCGATCGTCTCACCGAGCGCCCGGCCGAGACCGAGCATCGCGCCGCTGATGTAACCGGAGAGGCCGAACGGCAGCACCGTCGTGCGGACCACCTCCCACCGGGTGGCACCCAGCGCCAGCGCGGCCTCGATGTGTCCGCGCGGTGTCTGCACGAAGACCTCGCGCGTCACCGCGGTGATGATCGGGAGGATCATCACCGCCAGCACGATGCCTGCCGTGAAGATCGTTCCACCGCCTGCGACCGAGGCGTTGCCGGTCTGGAACAGGAAGAGCCAGCCGAGGCTTTCGTTCAGCCACAACGCGAACGGCTTGAGCACGGGCGCAAGGACGTACAGGCCCCACACGCCGTAGATGATCGACGGCACCGCAGCCAGCAGGTCGACCATGTAAGCCAGCGGGCCCGAGACCCGCCGGTGCGCGTACTGGGTCAGGTAGATCGCGATGCCCAACGCCACCGGCATGGCGAGGAGCAACGCGAACACCGAAACGAATACCGTGACCTGCAACAGATCGAAGATGCCGAACTGCATCGCCGAGGTGTTGGTGGTGACCCAGTTCCCGCCGTAGAGGAAGAAGTTCGCCTCGTTGCGGGCCAACGCCGGGATGGCGCGCCAGAGCAGGAAGAACCCGATCGCCGCGATGATGACGACGACCAGGATCCCGGATCCCTCCGCAAGCCAGCGGAAGACCCGGTCTCCCGGTCGAACCTTTGATCCCTTCGAGGGATCGGTGGAGATGGGTGTCGGCCCGCCGAAAGGAGCGGCCAATGCTTCGCCTGACCCTGCGTCCAACGGATTCGGTGTTGTCACTTCGACCCTATCGGTCATCTATCAGGCACCCCATCTTCGCCGGTTTTCTTCTGGCGCGCTACAGAACTAAGCAGTCGAGCCGATGGCGTCGATGGACGTCGTCAGGCGCTCCTTGAACGCGTCCGGCAGCGGGATGTATCCGGCGGCAGACAGGTTGGCCTGGCCCTGGTTGGAGGCAACCGTCAGGAACGACTTGACGGCCTCGGCGGTGTCGGCGTCATAGCCCTTCGAGCAGACGATCTCGTAGGTGGCTAGCACCAGCGGATACGCGCCGGCCTCCTTGGTGCCGTAGATCGAGTTCAGATCCAGCGTCAGGTCGTTGCCCTCGGCGGCGAACTTCGCGGCGTCGATCGCCGCACCCGCCGTCGCGTCGGTCAGCTCGACCGCACCTGCGCCACTGTCGATCTGGGCGAACGGCAGGCCGGCCTGCTCGGCGAAGCCCTTCTCGACATAGCCGATGGAGCCGGGGGTGGCCTGCACGGCCTGCACGACACCCGCGGACTTCTGGGCACCCTCGCCGGCACCGCCCTGGAACTCGCTACCGGCGTCCTTGGTCCACGCCTGCGGAGCCGCGGCCTTCAGGTACTTCTGGAAGTTGTCCGTGGTGCCCGAGGAGTCCGAGCGGAAGATCGGGGTGATGGCGGTGTCCGGCAGGGTGGCGCCGCCGTTGAGCGCCGCGATCGCCGGATCGTTCCACTTGGTGATCTGCCCCTGGAAGATCTTGGCGAGCGTATCGCCGTTGAGCACCAGCTTGTCGACGCCCTCGATGTTGTAGGCCATCGCGATGGGGCCGAACACCAGCGGCAGGTTCCATGCCGGGTTGCCGCCGCAGCGGTCGGCCGCGGCCTTGATCTGATCGTCCTTGAGCGCCGAGTCGGAGCCGGCGAAGTCGACCTGCTTGGCGATGAACTGCTCGCGGCCCGCGCCGGAGCCCGTCGGGTTGTAAGAGAGGTTCTTGCCCGAGCAGGTCTGGCCCCACACCTTGTTGAACTCCGCGATCGCGTTCTGCTGGGCGGTCGACCCTTCGGCAGTCAGCGAGGCCTTGCCGCCGCACTCCGCGGATGCGGACGAACCGCCTTCAGCGGCGGGGCTCGAGGACGTCCCGGCGTTGTTGTCACTGCCACACGCGGACAGCGTCAGCGCGGCGATTGCCGTCGCGGAGAGCGTCGTGCCAAGCGTCTTGCCAATGCTGTTGAGCTTCACTTATCCCACTTTCGGTTGACGGCTTTGAACCCTTCGGCAACGTATGCGGCCGCAGTGGACAGAGCGCGGATGGAAAGTGAACGGACGGTGAACAGGTCCAGCTAGCTCACTGCGGTTCCTCAGGCAGCGAAGGTGCCGAGGGGCCTTGCGCGGCATAGGCGGCGTCGACGGTGCGGACATCGAAACCCAGTCGCCGGTAGGCCTTTACAGCCGCGGAGTTATCTGCTTCGACGTAAAGCATGACCGCGGGCTTGGAACTTCCAGTCAGCCGTTCGGCTAGGTGATGAAGGCCGACCAGGGTGAGCGTGGCGCCCAGTCCTCGGCCCTGCGCGGCGGGGTCGACGCCGACGACATACACCTCGCCTAGATCGGCGCTGTGCACCTTCGTCCAGTGGAAGCCCAACAGCGCGCCGGTGTGTTCGTCGACAGCCATGAACAACCCGCCGGGGTCGAACCAGGGTTCGCCGCGGCGCTCAGCGATGTCGGCTTCGGTCCACCCACCCTGCTCGGGATGCCACGCGAAGGCGGCGTTGTTGACGCGCAGCAATTCGGCGTCGTCTGCCGGTCCGGAGTAGGTGGTGATACGCAACCCCTCGGGAGCGCGAACGGGCGGCAGGCCGGTGAGTGGGCGTCGCATCTGCAGCAGCTCCCGAACGACGACGAGGCCGAGCGCGGCGGCGGTGGCGCGGGCGGGTTCGAGGTTTCCGTGCGCCCAGATGCGTGTGCCGTCGCCCCCCTCGGACAGCGCCTGGCGGGCCATCGTCGAGCCGGTACCGTTGCGCCTGGCCTGCGGATGGACCACGAGCTCGGCCATCGCCGGTGCCTTCGCCTCCGCCGGGGCGAGGTTCAGGTAGCCGATGACGTCGTCGCCCTCGACGGCAAGAAGGTGTCGGGTGCGGTCGTGCGGCAATTCACGCAGAACCTGGTCGCCCACGGGCGACACCCCGTCGACCGCCTTCGCGGCGGAGAACAGATCGCGGATCCGGCGCTGATCGTCGTCGGATAGACCGGTACGAAATCCGACCGAACTCACTGACTGCGCAGCGGGTCGGCCAGCGGCTCCGGCACGGCGTCGTAGCCGTCCGCGCCGTCTACAACTCCGGGGTCCTCGGCGATCTCGGAATCCGGGGCCGGCGTCCGTCCGCGCGCCGGCCGGACCGCCTTGTAGCCGACGTTGCGCACGGTGCCGATCAGCGACTCGTACTCGGTGCCGAGCTTGGCCCGCAGGCGCCGTACATGCACGTCGACTGTGCGGGTGCCGCCGAAGAAGTCGTAGCCCCACACTTCCTGCAGCAGTTGCGCGCGGGTGAACACCCGGCCCGCATGCTGCGCCAGGTACTTGAGGAGTTCGAATTCCTTATATGTGAGGTCCAGCGGCCGACCGCGAAGCCGTGCGGTGTAGGTGCCCTCGTCGATCACGAGTTCGCCCAGGCTGATCTTGCCGACGTTCTCCTGGTTGGCCACTCCGCCGCGGCGCCCGACCAGCAGCCGCAACCGCGCATCGATCTCGGCAGGCCCGGTGCTCGGGAGAAGAATCTCGTCGATGCCCCACTCGACGTTGACGGCCACCAGGCCGCCCTCATTGACGACCGCCACCACCGGCACCGACGTGCCGGTGGTGCCGAGCAGGCGACACAGTCCGCGCGCAGCAGCCAGATCCGTGCGCGCGTCGACGATCGCCACATCCGCAGTGCCGGCTTCCAGCAGCGATGACACCTCCGTCGGGGCCGTCCGCACATTGTGCGCGAGCAACGACAACGACGGCAGCACGGATTCGGGGTGGGGGTCGACGGTCAGTAGCAGTAGATCCAACTGGCCCTCCAGCAGCGACGGGGACCTCGCCTGGACAACGGTGTCGGTCGGTGACTTCCCAGATTCATCCCTGACATATGGCCGTTACCCGACCGTAAGTCATCTAACGATAGCGCGACACCTGCACATCGGCTGTGCCAAGGCCGTCGACTCGGCACCGGTGGGCAAGAATGTGCAAGTGCGGAAGCTGATGATCGGTGTGCTGGCGGCAACGACCGCTGTGGTCGTCGGCGCGGTCGGAGCCGACTTCGGGGCGGCCATCTTTGCCGAATATCGCCTGGCCAGAAGCGTGCGGACCGCCGCAGACCTGAACTGGGACCCGTCGGTGGCGATCCTTGGCTTTCCGTTCATTCCACAGGCGGCCGACCGCCACTATGACGAGGTGGAGATCAGGGCCAATGGCGTTGATCACCCTGTGGTCGGGAAAGCCTCGCTGGAGGCCACCCTGCATTCGATCGATCTCGGCGAGTCATGGCTGGTCAGCCCCGATGCAAAGCTGCCGGTGGGCAAGGCCGAGAGTCGCATCATCATCGATTCCACGCATGTCGGCCGCTTCATGGGGATCCCCGACCTGCTGGTGGAGGCTCCGACGCGGGAAAGCAACGACGCCACGGGCGGAACCACCGAATCGGGCATCTCGAGCAATCGCGGGGTGGTCTTCACCGGAACCCCCAAGGCCGCCGGCTACGACAAGAAGGTCAGCATCGCGGTGGACCTGTCCATCGCCGGGCCCGACCAAACCACCTTGGTGCTCACCGCCACCGACGTGCTGACCGGCGCCGGCACCGCCGATCAGCCGGTTCCCGACGACAAGAAGGATGCCGTGCTCGCGGCGTTCTCCACCCGCCTGCCCGGCCAGAAGCTGCCCTTCGGGCTCACGCCGACCGCTCAGGGGGCGCGCGGCTCAGACCTCATCATCGAAGGCATCGCCGAGGGAGTAACCATCGCTCTCGAACGGTTCAACTTGAGATGAGCGCTTGCGCGAAGAACAGAGGGCGGCGATGAGCTCGTCATGGGTGCTCGCGATCACGGTGCTCGTCGCCGCGTTGGGGGTGGCGTATGTGATCGGCCGCCTTCTCACGCTGCGGGCCGGACTCCTCAAGGCCAGCAACGACGCCGCCAACGTCGACACCAGCGACCTAGGGTTATCCGACACCGGACCGACTGTCGTGCACTTCAGCGCCGTCTGGTGTGGACCGTGCGCCGGGGTGCGGCGCGTGGTCGAGGCGGTCTGCGACGATATGCCACAGGTCGCGCACGTGGAAATCGACATGGACGCCAATCCGGAAGCGGCCAGGCGGCTTTCGGTGCTGTCGCTGCCCACCACGATCGTCTTCGACGCCGCCGGGCGGCCCCGCTACCGCACCCACGGTGTTCCCAAGCCCGCTGACCTGCGGGCGGCGCTTGAACCGCTGTTGGCTTGATCGCCCTGTCATTGGGTAAGCTGTCCGACGTGTCCGCCCGCCTTGAGCCAATGCTCACCAAGCGCCGCGCAGTCGACCTGTGCCGCGTCGCGGGTTGTTGCTGTTGTTGTTGTAGCTGCTGAGTAGCCGCGCCCTTATCTAGCGCCGCTCTCGGGAGCGGCCCTTTGCGGGCTGCCCCATCCCAGCCCTTCGTTAACAACAGGAGCACATCTATGTCGGCCAGCACGAATACCAGCGCACCAGACCAGGTGGACGTACGCGGTCCGCGGTTCGTGGCGTGGGTCACCACCGTCGTCATCATCGCGACGCTGCTGGCGTCGGCCGTAAGCCCGATCGCCGCAGCCGTCATTCTGGGCGCGCAGACCGTGGTCTTCGCGATCGGCGCCTGGCGTGGGCCTCGCCAGCATCCCTACGGCCTGTTCTTCCAGCGCCGCGTCGCACCCCGCCTCGGACCGGTCACCGAGAAGGAGCCGGTGCCGCCACTGAAGTTCGCCCAATTGGTGGGCTTCGTGTTCGCCGCGGTGGGCACCGTCGGGTTCGCCGCGGGCGTCCCGCTCGTCGGCCTGATCGCCACCGGCTTCGCGCTCGTGGCGGCGTTCCTCAACGCAGCCTTCGGCATCTGCCTGGGCTGCCAGATCTATCCGCTCGTCGCACGTGCCCGAAACAATTCACGCGCGGCCTCTCCCGCATAAGTTCTTCAAACACCAAGCAACCGAAAGGATTTCCTACATGGCACGCTCCGACGTCCTGGTCTCGACAGACTGGGCCGAGAGCAATCTCGATGCGCCGAACACCGTCTTCGTCGAGGTCGACGAGGACACTTCGGCCTATGAAGGCGGCCACATCCAGGGCGCCGTCAGGCTGGACTGGAAGACCGAGCTGCAGGACCAGGTCAAGCGCGACTTCGTCGACGCCCAGCAGTTCTCAAAGTTGCTGTCGGACAAGGGCATCGGCAACGACGACACCGTGATCCTCTACGGCGGCAACAACAACTGGTTCGCGGCATACGCGTACTGGTACTTCAAGCTGTACGGACACGACAACGTCAAGCTGATCGACGGTGGACGCAAGCGGTGGGAGCTCGACGGCCGTCCCCTCGTCAAGGACCTGCCCGACCGCCCGTCGACGTCCTACACCGCCAAGGCGCCCGACAACAGCATCCGGGCCTTCCGCGACGAGGTCATCGAGGCCATCAACGCCAAGAACCTCGTCGACGTGCGCTCCCCCGACGAGTTTTCGGGCAAGATCCTCGCGCCGGCGCATCTGCCGCAGGAGCAGAGCCAGCGGCCCGGGCATATCCCCGGCGCGATCAACGTTCCGTGGAGCAAGGCGGCCAACGAGGACGGGACCTTCAAGTCCGACGAGGACCTGGCCACGTTGTACGCCGAGGCCGGCCTCGACGGCGAGAAGCAGACCATCGCGTACTGCCGAATCGGCGAGCGCTCGTCGCACACCTGGTTCGTGCTGCAGGAGTTGTTGGGACACAAGAACGTCAAGAACTACGACGGAAGTTGGACGGAATACGGCTCTCTCGTTGGAGCCCCGATCGAGTTGGGAAGTTGATATGTGCTCTGCACCGAAGCAAGGCCTGACGTTGCCCGCCGGCGTCGACCTCGAGAAGGAGACGGTGATCACCGGCCGCGTCGTCGACGGTGCGGGCCAGGCGGTCGGCGGCGCGTTCGTCCGACTGCTGGACTCCACCGATGAGTTCACCGCGGAGGTGGTCGCCTCGGCCACCGGTGACTTCCGGTTCTTCGCCGCCCCGGGTACGTGGACGCTACGCGCCCTGTCCCCGGCGGGCAACGGCGACGCTAACGTTGCGCCGTCGGGCGCGGGCATCCACGAGGTCGACGTCAAGGTCGCCTGACCTCAACACGATCGCAGAAGTTTTCGGCTGCGAAAACGCTGCGAAGTTAGCTGACGTGGTCCACCATGTGGTTACTTCCTACGCCTTTGCGCGGCGGTGGCCTCATGAACAGGACCGACAATGAACCGAACGATTGCCTACACGTCGGCAGCGTTGTTCGCCGCCGCCTTGGTTACAGCCCCGACTGCGGCCGCGGGTCCCGAGGAGGACTTCCTTCTCATGCTCGCCAGCGAGGGTCTCCTCAGCGCCGCCCCCGACGAGGTCGGCACGGTGATCAACAGCGCACGCTCGGTGTGCACCGAGTACGGGGCCGGTGCCACCTACGCCGGTGAGGTGTCCCGGCTGCGCGGCATGATGGGCTGGTCGGACGGTCAGGTCAGTACGTACGTCGCCACCGCAACGCGGGTGTTCTGTCCCGAGTACGCGCCGTTGATCGGCTGAGGCCCCTCGTCGGATCTGACCGCGAGCCGGCGGTGATCGACCACTAGAATCGACACCGTGGTCCTGTTCTTCGAGATCCTGTTGATTGCTGCCGTCGTCGTCATCACCTGGTTTGCGCTGTACACGCTGTACCGGCTGATCACCGACGAGTCGTGACCTCCGGCGACGAGGCAGTCGCGGCTGCGGCCGAAAGGGCGAAAACGACCGCGGCCCGCAACATCCCGACCTTCGCGGACCTGCCGGTTCCGGCCGACACCGCGAACCTCCGGGAGGGCGCGAACCTCAACGACGCACTGCTGGCCCTGCTGCCACTCGTGGGGGTGTGGCGCGGCGAGGGCGAGGGCCGCGGAAGCGGCGGCGACTACCGCTTCGGTCAGCAGATCATCGTCTCGCACGACGGCGGCGACTATCTGATCTGGGAGGCCCGCTCCTGGCGACTCAACGAGGACGGTGAGTACGACAGCCCCTCGTTGCGCGAGTCCGGATACTGGCGGTTCATAAACGACCCTGCCGATCCCTCCGAAAGCACGGCAATCGAACTCCTGCTGGCCCATTCGGCCGGCTACGTGGAGCTGTTCTACGGCAGCCCGCTCAACCAGTCGTCATGGGAACTGGTCACCGATGCGCTCGCGCGCAGCAAGTCCGGGATGCTCGTCGGCGGCGCCAAGCGGCTCTACGGCATCGTCGAGGGCGGCGACCTGGCGTACGTCGAGGAACGCGTCGACGCCGACGGCGGCCTGGTGCCGCATCTGTCCGCGCGCTTGTCGAGGCACGTCGGCTAGTGCGCTGGGGATGGCTGGCCGCGGGTGTCGTCGCGGCGGCGATCCTGGCGGGGTGCTCGTCGAGCCCGCCCGGAGGGATGCCAGTCCACCACGTCGGTGACGCGGAGGACGCCTACCTATGGAAGGACGTCGAGAACTTCCGAGTCGGAGGCGAATTCGAGACCTACCAGCCGGCCTTCGATCTGGTGGCGCACGTGGGCGCAGTCGCAACAGCGGCGTGCTCGCGCGCATCGGGACAGCTGCGGCAGGTCGCCACCGGCGTGTGCGAGTTGCTCGGGCACTGGCAAGAGGCCAAGGCGGTCGGTTTACGGGAGGCGCGATGGCCCCGGACCCGACCGACGGCAGGAATGCCCGGGCTCCAGATATGGGTCGGCCCCCGAGCCATGTGTTCCTGGTTGGACTAAACCGAGAGGCTCGGGGGCCGGGTGACTGCGGGGAATTCGCCGGCGCGCGGGGCGCTTGCGCGAAGAGCATTCAGCCCATTCCCTGCGCTGCTAGCTCGCAGCCACCTCACATGTCCATAAGTCAATCAATTTCTCGGACCACCTCCTTCCCTGTGTACGAGCGACGCTACCCGCGCACATCGAAGGCGACAACCGATTTTCGTCGGTTCAGCGTTCAGCGATCGCTCACGATGGCGGCGTCGACGAGTTCGGAAAAATCTGCCTGGGGGTACCTCCCGCTCGGGGGACGACGCCGGCTGCAGCACCTTTCCGTCCAGCGTGTGCACCCGGGCGGCCAGCGTGATGCTCGACACCAGCCAAACCCCTTGCGCTGCAAACAAATCGGCGGGTCGCAGCGCCCGGTAGTCGCAGTCGTAGCCCTTGTTGCGCGCCACCTCGAACAGTGCCCGCTGGGTGGTGCCGCGCAGGATCGGGTACCACGGTGGCGGAGTCAACAGTGCGGGTGCGCCGTCGAGTTCGGTGGCGATCACCACCGTCGAGCGCGGCCCCTCGAGGATCAAACCGTCGGAGCCGACAAAGATTACGTCGCCCGCCCCATGCCGCTCGGCGTGCCGCAGCGCGGCCATGTTCATTGCGTAGGACAGGGTCTTGGCGCCCGCCAGTAGCCACGGCATTTCGGTGGTGCCTTCGGCCGACAGCCCTCGGGCCAGCGTCATGGCCGCCACCCCGGTGTTGCGGGCGTCGGCCACTCGGGCGGGCACCGCACCGATGGTCGCGAATGCCGTCGGCGGTGAACCGCTCTCGCGACCGCGGCTGTACACCAGCCGAAGCACACCCTCGCCGCCGCCGTCGGCCAACCACCGTGCGACGGCCACCTCGACCGCCCCATGCCATCGCGGTAGATCCGGCGCCGGAAGATCCATCATCTCCGCGGACGTTGCGAGCCGGCCCAGATGGGCTTCGAGCAGGCACGGCCGGCCATCGCGAACCAGAAGCGTTTCGAAGATGCCGTCGCCACGGACGACGGCCAGGTCGTCGGCGTGCAGCAGCGGGGCCTGCGCGTCGTGCAGTTCGCCGTCGAGCGTGACCACGACCGCCTTCTCGCTGCCGCCGCTGCCTGCCATGGCCAAGAAGCGTAGCGCCGGCGAGGAACGCTCAGCGACGAGCGGTGTCCGTAGAGTCGACGTATGTCTGCAGTACCCGCTCCCGATACGGGGCCCGACGCCGGTGCCGTCTGGCACTACGGCGATCCGCTCGGAGAACAACGGGCGGCCGCCGACGGGGCCGTCGTCGTGAACCGTTCACATCGCGCCGTGATCGCCCTGACGGGCGGCGACCGCAACACTTGGCTGCACAGCATCTCCACCCAGCACGTCAGCGACCTCCCCGACGGCGTCGTCACCCAGAATCTCAGCCTCGACGGGCAGGGTCGTGTTGAAGATCACTGGGTCCAGACGCAGCTCGACGGTGTCACCTATCTCGACACCGAACCGTCGCGTGGCGAGCCACTCACGGCGTATCTGCGCAAGATGGTGTTCTGGTCCGACGTGGTGGTCGAACCCGCAGATCTCGCGGTCCTGTCGCTTCTCGGCCCCCGACTCGTGGACACGCCCGTACTCGAGGCGCTGGGTGTTGACTCGCTCCCGGCGGATGGGACGGCGGTGGCGCTGCCCGACGGTGGCTTCCTGCGCCGCATGCCTGGCCAGGGAATCGAGCTCGACCTGGTGGTTCCCCACGGCCAGGTCACCACGTGGCGCGACCGACTCGTGGCCGCCGGGGTGCGCAATGCGGGCGTGTGGGCCTACGAGGCGCATCGGGTCACCGCGTTGCGGCCCAGGCTCGGAGTCGACACCGACGAGCGGACGATTCCGCACGAAGTCGGATGGATCGCCACGGCGGTCCATCTGGATAAGGGCTGCTACCGCGGTCAGGAGACCGTGGCGCGCGTCCACAACCTGGGCAAACCGCCCCGCATGCTGGTCCTGCTGCACCTTGACGGCTCCGCGGATCGGCCCGCGGCCGGCGACCCCGTACTGGCGGGCGGGCGAACTGTGGGCCGGCTCGGCACCGTTGTCGACCACGTCGACGAGGGCCCGATCGCTCTGGCACTGCTCAAGCGGGGGCTTCCCGTCGACACGGAATTGACGACCGGCGGCGAATCACAGGTAGCAGCCGTGATCGACGCCGATTCGATGCCACCACCCGATGTAGCCGGTGCTGGACGGCTGGCCGTGGAACAGCTGCGCGGCGGCACGCGGTAAGGCCCGGTTTCCCCCGGTCGTCCCCCTGGCCCCTTCGGGGCGGGGTGGTGCCCCCAACGCTCCTGCCCCGCCGGATGGGCCTGCCAGCACTCCGTAGCAAGGCACGGTAAAGTGTCAGCAGGACGATAAATGACACTCAGATCGGAGCCGCCTGAAGTTTGGGCCGCTCCGTTATTGCGCGAGGGGGTACCCCCAATGGGCCGCGGCCGGGCAAAGGCAAAGCAGACCAAGGTTGCTCGTGAGTTGAAATACAGCTCACCGCAGACCGATTTCGAGCGGCTTCAGCGCGAACTAGCCGGCGCTGATGATCTCAACGGCACCGACAGGTTGGCCGACGATGACATGGCCGACGATGACGACTGGCGCCGTTAACCCCTAGAAGCGCGGGTGCTGACCCACAAGCTTGGCACGTGGGCTGGCCTTACCGCCCTTGGTGATGGCGCCCAGGGTCCAGCACTTCAGATGGCGTGCGGTCAGCACTGCCAGCGCGCGATCGGTGTCCTCCGGCGCGACGATGGCGACCATCCCGATACCCATGTTGAACGTCTTCTCCATCTCGAGACGCTCGACGCGGCCGCGCTGCGCGATCATCCCGAACACCGGCGCGGGAGTCCATGTGCCGCGGTCGATTTCGGCCACCAGGCCGTGTGGGATGACGCGTTCGAGGTTGCCGGCCAGCCCGCCGCCGGTGACGTGGCAGAAGGTGCGGACCTGGGTCTCGGCGATCAACGCCAGACAGTCCTTGGCGTAGATGCGGGTCGGCTCCAGCAGCTCTTCGCCGAGTGTGCGGCCGAACTCCTCGACATGCCCGGCGAGGTTCATCCGATCGATCTCCAGCAGGACCTTGCGAGCCAGTGAGTACCCGTTGGAGTGCAGACCGGTCGACGACATCCCGATCAGCACGTCGCCCGGCTTGACCCGGTCCGGGCCCAGTACGTCGTCGGCCTCGACGACGCCCACGCCGGTGGCCGAGATGTCGTAGTGGTCGGGCGCCATCAGGCCGGGGTGCTCGGCGGTCTCCCCGCCCAGCAGCGCGCAGCCCGCCATCACGCAACCGTTGGCAATCCCAGCCACCAGTTCAGAGATCCGCTCGGGCACTGTGCGACCCACGGCGATGTAGTCCTGCAGGAACAGCGGTTCGGCGCCGCACACCACGAGGTCGTCGACGACCATCGCGACCAGGTCGATGCCGACGGTGTCGTGCTTGTCCACCGCCTGGGCGACCGCGAGCTTGGTGCCCACGCCGTCGGTCGACGACGCCAGCACCGGTTCCCGATAGCTGCGCAGTGCGAACAGCCCGGCGAAGCCGCCCAGCCCGCCACGCACCTCGGGTCTGGTGGCCTTGTTGGCCAGCGGTTTCAGGAGTTCGACGGCGCGGTCGCCGGCTTCGATGTCGACCCCGGCCGACGCGTAGGAGATGCCGACAGGTTCGGCGCGTTCGGTCATCGCGACCAAGGCTACCGGTGAAGACGGCGGCGCGGTAACCGCCTTTCTCACGTCGATCCGCGTCGTGTCGCCGCGCAACCGCCGCCAGGTGTGACAACGTGACCGGCCATGACAACAGTTCGCTGGTGTGCGCTGAGAACGCCTGCCGTTCTGGTGGCTTCCGTGACCGCCCTGGTCGGGTCTCCGACCGCGGCCGCCACCCCGTCGACGGGGGTCGAGGCCGTCACCATCTCGCAGGCCACGGTCGACGGCGTCGACTACATCACGCGGGAGATCACCATCGCCCCCGGCGGCAGCACCGGCTGGCACTACCACGACGGCCGGGTGTACGGCCTCATCCGCGAGGGCACGCTCACCCATGACGCGGCGAACTGCACCGTCGACGGCATCTACCCACCCGGCGCGCCCATCACCGAGGCCAGCGGCCCCGACCATGTGCACATCGGCCGCAACCTCGAGCCCGTACCGCTGAAGATGTGGGTGCTCTACATCAACCCTGCGGGTACGCCCCTGTCCATTGACGCGCCCGAACCCGGCTGCGGGTTTGCCTGACACCCAAAACGGCGATAGAGCATGGGTGTCAGCTGACGACATCCGCTGCTTGGTGACCGGCGCGACCGGCTACGTCGGTGGCCGGTTGGTTCCCGTGCTGCTGGATCGCGGCCACGCCGTGCGCGCACTGGCGCGCAACCCGGACAAGCTCGCCGATGCCCCGTGGCGCGATCGCGTCGAGGTGGTGCGCGGCGACCTCGGCGACGCGGACTCTTTGAGCGAAGCGTTCGACGGAATCGACGTCGTCTACTACCTGGTGCACTCGATGGGCACCGAGTCCGACTTCGTCGCGGCCGAATCGCGGTCGGCCCGCAACGTCGTCGCCGCGGGGCAGCGCGCGGGTGTGAAACGGCTGGTGTACCTGGGCGGGTTGCATCCGTCGGGAGCGGATCTGTCGCCGCACCTGCGGTCACGGGTCGCGGTCGGCGAGATCCTGCTGGACTCCGGCATCGAGACCGTCGTGCTGCAGGCCGGGATCGTGATCGGATCCGGTTCGGCATCGTTCGACATGATGCGCCACATCACCAACCGGCTTCCGGCCATGACGACCCCGAAATGGGTGCACAACAGGATCCAGCCGATCGCCATCGCCGATGTGCTGCACTACCTCGCCGCGGCCGCGACGGCCGACGTGCCTGCGTCGCGCACCTGGGACATCGGCGGTCCCGATGTGATGGAGTACGGCGAGGCGATGCAGGAGTACGCGAGCGTGGCCGGCCTGCGCAGGCGGCTGATCATCGCGATCCCGTTCCTGACACCGACGATCGCGAGTCTGTGGATCGGCCTCGTCACGCCCATGCCGCCGGGTCTCGCGCGCCCGCTGATCGAGTCACTGGAATGCGATGCGGTGCAGAACGAGCAGGACATCGACACAGTCATCGCCCCACCTGCCGGCGGTCGCACCGGATACCGCGATGCCGTCGCAAAGGCGTTGCAACACGGCCCGCTGCCGAGTGATCCACACTGGGCGCACGTCGGACGGACGACCCAGAACTAGGGTCTGCGCAGTGCCGAGACGTTGTCGTTGTCGGCTTGCAGTGGGATGCCGGTGCGGGCGGCGGTGGCCAGCATCTGCTCAATGACGTTCTTGCCCAACGCCGTTTCGCCCGGCAGCTCGATCGGATAGTTACCGTCGAAGCACGCCGAACACAGTCGCGACGCCGGCTGTTCGGTAGCGGCGATCATGCCCCGCTGCGAGATGTACCCGAGTGTGTCGGCACCGATCGCGTGGCGCACGGCGTCGAGCATCTCATCCTCGTCGGCCTCCATGCTCTTGGCGTTGGCGATCAGCTCGGCCGGTGTGGCGAAGTCGATGCCGTAGAAGCACGGCCATTTCACGGGCGGCGACGCGATACGCACGTGCACCTCGACCGCACCGGCTTCGCGCAGCATCCGAATCAGCGCCCGCTGGGTGTTACCGCGCACGATGGAGTCGTCGACGACGATCAGCCGCTTACCGCGGATGACTTCCTTGAGCGGGTTGAGCTTGAGGCGAATGCCGAGTTGCCGAATCGTCTGCGACGGCTGGATGAACGTGCGCCCGACGTAGGCGTTCTTCATCAGGCCCTGCCCGTACGGGATGCCGGACTCCTGCGCGTAGCCGACCGCCGCGGGTGTGCCCGATTCCGGCACACCGATCACCAGGTCGGCCTCGACGGCCTGCTCCCTGGCCAACCGGCGACCGATGTCCACGCGGGCGCCGTGCACCGAACGGCCCGCAATGGTGCTGTCCGGACGGGCCAGGTACACGTACTCGAAGACGCAGCCCTTCGGCTGGGGGTTGGCGAACCGGGTCGAGCGCACCCCGTCGGCGTCGATGGCCAGCAGCTCGCCCGGCTCGATGTCGCGGACGAATGAGGCGCCGACGATGTCCAGCGCCGCCGTCTCCGATGCCACGACCCAGCCGCGGTCCAGGCGTCCCAACGACAACGGCCGCACGCCGTATGGGTCGCGGGCCGCATAGAGCGTGTTCTCGTCCATGAAGGTCAGACAGAACGCGCCGCGCACGGTCGGCAGCAGTTCGAGCGCAGCCTGCTCCAGGGTGGCGTCGGCGGCACCGTGGGCCAGCAGTGCGCCCAGGATGTCGGAATCCGTGGTGGCCGCGGGAGCGCCGCGGGTGCCGAGCAGCCCCGCTTCGCGCGCACGGGTGGCCAGCTCGGTGCCATTGACCAGATTGCCGTTGTGCCCGAGCGCCACGCCGGTACCGGCCGAGGTGTTGCGGAATACCGGCTGGGCGTTTTCCCAGGTGGTGGAGCCGCTGGTCGAGTAGCGGCAGTGCCCGATGGCGACGTGGCCCTCCATCGCGGCCAGTGTCTGCTCGTCGAAGACCTGACTGACCAGGCCGAGGTCCTTGAACACCAGCACCTGAGAGCCGTCGGCGACGGCGATACCCGCCGCCTCCTGGCCGCGGTGCTGCAGTGCGTACAGGCCGTAGTAGGTGAGTTTGGCAACCTCTTCACCCGGCGCCCAGACCCCGAATACGCCACACTCTTCGCGTGGTTCGTCTGGCGATGAGTCGTTTGCGCGAAGAGATTCGATCGAGTCGGTCTGCTGGCCGGTCACGATAGGGCTGCTCCCAGGGCGGGGTGGGTAGACCCGTTCAGTCTACGGTCATCACGGGTTAATCACGGAACACATCGGCGGTGTCGCGGTAAAACACACGCGCGACGCCCGTTCATTTCGCGCCGATCACACCCGCGGCCAACGTCGCGACTCCCAAACCAATCGCCGGTGGCGGTCGCCGGGCAGCGCCGCTCCTGCAACGGACTTTGCGCAGCTCGCGGCGCTGAAAGCGGTATGGCCGCCCAACTCCTCGTCGTCGTCAACGCGATGCGATCCTCGGTGTGGTTTCAGGTCACGGCGGCGCCACAGTACTGGCAGATCCCGTCGTGGGACCCGCGGACATGTGGCGAAGTTAACCGTCCAGGGTGACCAACGGCAGCCACGACGCGACCTCGCCGGCGCGCGCACCCGACAGTTGCAGCGCACCGCTCGCCGCTGCGCCGGTCACATCCAGCAAGCCGGTCGCGAGCAGAAGCCAGGTCCGTGGGTCGGTCTCCACCACGTTGGGCGGATTGCCGCGCCGATGTGCCGGCCCTGAAATGCATTGCACAGCAACGAACGGTGCGACGCGGACCTCGACGCTGGATCCCGGCGCGACCGCGGCCAGTGTGCGGGCGGTCAGCCGCACCGCCTCGGCGAGTTCGGCGCGCCCAGGTTCGGGACTGCCGTCGTCGCGCAGCCAGTCCGCGATCGCCGATACGGCGGCACGGGTCATCGCCGGATCGGTAGTGCGACGCACGGCCATACTTTAGGGTCTCAAAGTGTTTGTCGACCGCCACAATCCGCCGTACCGGACGGCTGGGGCGGTGCTTTTGGTCATCACCGCGGTCCTGGCGGGCCTGATCTATATGCAGTTCCGGGGCGACTTCATCGACAAGACCGAGCTGACCCTGATGTCGTCGCGCGCCGGACTGGTGGTCGAGCCGGGCGCGAAGGTGACCTACAACGGTGTGGAGATAGGCCGCGTCGACCGCATCGGCGCCGTCGATGTGGACGGCGAGACGAAGGCCCGACTGTCCCTCGACGTCGACCCCGACTACATCGAGTTGATCCCGGCCAATGTGGTCGCCGAGATCCAGGCCACCACGGTGTTCGGCAACAAGTACGTGTCGTTCAGTTCACCGGATGACCCGACGGCGGAACGGATTACGAGCGGCCATGTGATCGATGTGTCATCGGTGAGCACGGAGTTCAACACCTTGTTCGAGACCGTGATGGCGCTTGCCGAACAGGTCGACCCGATCAAGCTCAACCGGACGCTGACCGCCACGGCCGAGGCTCTGACGGGTCTGGGCGATCGGTTCGGCGAATCGCTGACGAACGGCGACAGCATCCTCGACGACCTCAACGCGCGGATGCCGCAGATCCGGGAGGACACCGGACTGGTGGCGGATTTGGTCGATGTGTACGCCGACGCGTCACCGGATCTGTGGAAGGGCCTGCAGAAGGCGGTGACCACCGCGCGCACATTCAACGAACACCGGGCCGACATCGACGCGGCGTTGATGGGCGCGCTCGGCTTCGCCGACTCCGCCGCCGACAGTTTCGACCGCGGCGGACCGTATTTCGTCCGCGCTGCGGCCGATCTGGTGCCCACGACCAGGCTGCTCGACGATTACCGCGGCATGATCTTCTGCTCGTTCCATAACTACGCCGAGATCCAGGAGCGAGTCGCCAAGACGGTCGGTGGAAACGGCTACTCGCTGGCGACGTCGTCGGGCACGTTCGCGGGTGCGGGAAATCCGTACATCTATCCCGACAACCTGCCGCGGGTGAACGCCAGAGGTGGTCCCGAGGGTCGTCCGGGCTGCTGGCAGAAGATCTCCCGCGAGTTGTGGCCCGCGCCGTATCTGGTGATGGACACCGGCGCCAGCATCGCGCCCTACAACCACATCGAATTCGGCCAGCCGATGTTCATCGAGTACGTGTGGGGCCGCCAGATCGGCGAGCTGACGATCAACCCGTGACCGTCAGACCTGACCCGCGCCGAGACTACGGTTTGTGACGGATTTCGGCTGATTTCCATCAGAAACCGTAGTCTCGGCGTCTCTTTCGCTATGACGGCAGCGCACCACGCGTTGACATCAACGTTTGTTGAGGTTCTACGTTGGCGGGCATGACGTTCAAACCGCACGAAATCGAATACCTGCGGCGGGCCGATCTCGGCAGGCTCGCCACCGTTCAGCGCAACGGCACACCGCAGAACAGCCCGGTCGGATTCACTTACAACGAGGAACTTGGAACGATCGACATCGCGGGCTACCGGATGTCGAAGAGCCAGAAGTACCGCAACATCGCCCACAACAACAAGGTCGCGTTCGTCGTCGACGACATCGCTTCACGCGATCCGTGGCGGGTGCGCTGCCTCGAGATCCGCGGCACCGCCGTGCAGGCCGAGAGCGCCCCGTCGCGCGGTGCGGCCGGTGATCACTTGGACACCGCGATCATTCGCGTCACACCGCAACGCATCATCAGCTTCGGCATCGACGACCAGGACACCGAACCACACCAGCTGGTCGCGGATATCCGGGACGTGTAGCCCTACGACACTGCACACTGCATGTCATGCCGAGGAAGATGGTGGCCGGCCCGACAAAGGCCGACGGGGAATTCGGCGTTGCCGCCCTGCCGACATGGCAGGCGGCGGGGTTGTCGTTGGCTGTGGTCGTCGGCCACGTCTTCAACGGGTCCGGCGCGCTCTTGTTCGCCCTGTTCTCGGTCGCGGTGATCTGGACGCTGCACCGCCTGCATACCCATGCACCGCAGGCGCGAACGACGGCGGAGCTCATCGCATCGGTGCCCGGAACGGCGCCTGCGGGGGCCATCAAAATCATTCAGTTCGTCGCGTACGTGCTGATCGGCGCATACACGGCCACGAGCATCGCCGCGATGGCACTGCCGTGGATGAGCGGCCCGAACATGACGGTTCCCGATTGGTCGGGGCCCGCAGTGTCCGTCGCCGCCGTCGCGGTGGGCGCCGTACTGGTGGGCGCACTGCCGACGCGGCTTCTGGCCCCGGTGGCGACGGTGCTGGCGGGGATCGGCCTGCTGGTGTTCTTCTACGTCGGCCTCGCAGTGATCGCAAAGGTGGCTTCGGGCACGGCGCCCATCACACCGACCATCGAACTCGGCCCGACCCCCGCGCCCGAGGAGTGGGGCCCTGCGGCACTTCTGATTTCGCTGGCGATCGCGTTGGCGGTCTTCGAGATCCCTACGACCGTCAACGCCAGGCTTGGTTCTGTGGCCCGGCCGCTCGGGTTCGCGATGGCGCTTGTCGCGCTGTGCGCCGCGGTGACCTGGGTGGCCACCAACGTGGGTTCCACCGGTGAATTCCATTACGACGCAGCCGATCTCTTTCAGGTCGCAACCCAGATGTTCGGCGATTCCGGTGGCATGTGGCTGTTCGGCGCCATGGCGGCGCAGGCGGTCGCCGCCCTGCTCGTGTTGGTGTGGGGCGCGACCCGCGTCATTCGCACGCCCGCCTCCGACAGCCCGATACCGTTGGTCGTCACCGCGGTTGTGACGGGAGTGCTGGCGATGCCGATGGCCGGCGGCTGGGGTGACGCCGCGGCGAAACTCTGGGGCGTCGCGGGCATCCTGTTGCTGGTCGTCTATGTCGCTGCCGCGCATGCGAATTCGCGCTTGGACGACTCCAGCGCGACGGCGTGGGCACGGTTCGCCTTGATGGGGTTGGTGCTCGCCGTGACAGTCTTCTTGACGGGGGCGGGCGCAGGGTGGTGGCCCATCGGGATCGCCGCCGTCATCGTCGCCGCCGCCGCGGCGTGGGTGGTGAAGACCGAACGGGTCAGTCGGGAAGACCGAACAGCTTGATGACCCCGTGATCGCGTCCTGCGGTGTAGCCGCCGTCGACCGCGATCGCCTGACCGGTGACGAACGACGCATCGGTGGACACCAGGAACGCCGCCATCGCGGCGATCTCCTCCGGTCGGCCGCGACGGCCGAGCGCGTGTTCCTCGGTGATGGACCGCAGTGGGCCTTCCATCCCCTCGAAGCCCATGACGCTGTGCAGCATCGGTGTGTCGATGAACCCGGGGCAGATGGCGTTGGCCCGGATGCCGCTGGGGCCGTAGTCCAGCGCGATGTTCTTGGTGAGCAGCACGACGCCGCCCTTGGACGCGTTGTAGGCGCTGCCGCCGGCCGTGCCTTCGAGCCCTTCGATGCTGGCGAGGGTCACGATCGAACCGCGCTCGCCGTCCACCCTGGGCTGCTCGATCATCACGGCCAGCGCCGCCTTGGCCACCAGGAACGTGCCGGTGAGGTTGATCGCGATGACCCGCTCCCACTCGGTCCTGTCGAGCAGGTGGACCGGGCCGCCGCCTGCCACGCCCGCGGAGTGGACGACACCGTCGACCCGGCCGGGAATCGTGGCGAACACCTCGGTGACCGCGGCTTCGTCGGTGATATCGGCGGCGACGAACTCGAACTGCGGACCGAGGTCCTCGGTCGGTGCCGTCAGGTCCGTGCCGACCACGATGCCGCCCTCGGCCAACAGTCGCCGCGCGGTGGCCAGGCCGATGCCTGACGCCGCACCGGTGACGACGAATGTTCGCGAAGCGGATCTGTCAGCACTGACCATGGCCAGACCCTATGCGCTGCGGGGAACCTCAGACCGAATCGGGGTCGGCCACGTTCACACCCGACGGCAGGTCGCCCTCACGTATCGCGGTGAACGACCGCGAGATCGGCTGACACGGCGATGCCGACTCGACGAGCTCGCCGGATAGCGATTCGCCCGACACTGTGAACGACATGGTGGAGATGCCTGCGGTCTTCTTGCCGCCGCACGCGAAACCTTGTGTCTGGCTGGCGATGTACCGTCCCCCGTTCTCGCGGAAGACATACGTCGTCGACGAGTCGCCGACGTTCGTCGCCGTCGCGACGCAGCCGCTGGGCGGGCATGCCGACCGGATCGCCAACAACCACGAGTACGGTCCGCGCGGCTCCGGGTAGTCGAAATCAGCCGGCTCAGTGCCGCCGAAGTTCAACCGGTAGAGACCATCGGCCAGGGGCGTCGCCGCGGCGATCGGCGATGCGCACACCGAAACGGCCGATCCGGCAACGATGCCGACCGCCGCCGCCACGACGGCAACGCGGGTGATGGCCATAGCTCACTATCACAGAGAAATCGCACGTGCATGGGTGTTCTGCACTGCCAGTGCGGCCACGGCTCCCGCCTCGTTGACCGTCAGGTGCGCCAGCATCGGGGCGATGAGACTGCCCGAACGCTCGTAGAGCCAGCCGAACACCCAGCCCGCCAGCCCGGTGACGAGCACCGTGGGCACGACGGGCTCGCCGGTGCTGCGTGCGTCCGCAATGTGAGACAGCCCGAACGCCGCCGACTGGAGGAGGCGGCCGGCCCTCGGCTCGAAGGCCTCGGCGGCGACGGTGCCCAGCGCAGCGCGGTACGCGGCCTCTTCCGGCCAGACGGTGCCGAGCGGGATACCGAGCAGGAGCCAGCGGAGCGGCCCGTCGGGCAGGTCGCGTTCGGCCATCTCCTCGCGCACTTGCGGCAGCGCCGTGGCGACAGCGACGCCCAGCGCGACGGGCGCGGCGGCGGCAAGGCCGACCCGCACACCGGACCACAACTGCGGTGGCCGCAGTCCCAGCGGGGCGCGGGTGAGGACGGTCAGCGCGGCACCGACGACCGCGTGCGGGATCGGATGCCAACGTGACGGCAGCCGCGGTGCCACCAGACTCCACGCGACGAGGGCAGCCGCCAGCGTGAGAGCTCGAATTCTCTTGACAAGCACTAGTATTCGGGACCGTCTTCCGATTCCGTTTTCTCCAGTGCGACACGGATCCGCTGAGTGTCCTCGGACGTCCACCCGTCGGGCGGCGCAACGGCAGCCCAGCCGTCGAGCACATAGTCGCCGTAATTGTGGCCGTGCCCACCGGGTACCGAACCGGCGTTGGTCATGTCGGCGGCGACCTGCCAGAACGTGACGATCGGATACCACCGCATCGACGTAGTGCGGTCGCGGCCCGGCGGTTCCCTCAGCCAGTCGGGCCGGCTGAATATCAGGTCCTGCGACCACCACACGATCGGGTCGGAGGGGTGCTGCATGAACAGGACGCGGGTGCCCTCCCACGGTGCGGCGCCGTCGGTCGCGATCTCACGGGCGTCAGTGGCTTCGGAGAACCGGACCGTTCGTCCGTTGTCATAGCGCGGCCTGACCTCCGGGGTGCCCGGATCGCGGCGCTCGGTGATGGCGTTCCACAGTGGGCTCGCGTTCGGCGGCCCCACCCACAGCACAGACGAGAAGCCCATCTCGGCGATGTCGGGCAGCCATGTGAACGCAGCCTGGCCCGCCATCGAACCGAGGCTTTCGCCGTAGAGCACGAGTTTCGGCCGCCGGTCGGGCGGCAGCTTCTCCCACCGTTTGTGGATCGCGTCGATCATCATCCGGCCGGATTCCATGGACTTCTGTTGGTCGCCGAGAAACGAAATCCAGCTCGGCAGATAGGAATACTGCGAGCCGACCAGTGCGGTGTCGCCGTTGTACATCATTTCCAGCGACCGCGCCGCGACGGGGTTGATCCAGCCCGTCCCGGTGGTCGGGATGATCACCAGCAGCTTCCGCCGGAAGGCTCCGGTGCGCTCGAGTTCACTGAGCAGCACCGCCATCCGCTGTTCGTCGGTGTCGGCGGTCTGCAGGCCGACGTAGGCCCGAATGGGCTCCTTGGCGGGCTTGCCGTTGAGGCGTGCTAGTTCGTCGGCGTGTGGACCAGTTGCGACGAAGTTGCGGCCCTGGTATCCCAGCGTGTCCCAGGCCGCGAACGACGTTGGGCTGCCGGATCGTTCGGGCTCGAAGGGCTGGACGATCTCTGGCCGGGTGGTGAAGTTCTGGGGCTGGAACACCCGGTTCGCTCCGACCAGGAAGCCGCGGACGAGGACGCCGTTGATGAGCGTGATCGCCAACACCACGACGATCGCGGTGCCGATGAACAACGCCACCTCGTCGTGTAATCGCCAGCGCCGGATGAAGTACCGCGCCATCGTCTTGATCACGTCGATCATGACCCGCGTGGCGCCCACGCACGCGCCGCCGACGAGCACCGCGATGAACAGGGTTCGCACATATCCGAGCGTGGTGGGGCCCTCGATGCCCACCACCGCCGACACCTGGCGCTGCCACGCGGCGGCCGGAATCAGCATCAGCACGGATGCCGCCGCGGCCAGCACGACCGTCGCAGCCTTGATCACGTACTGCACCCGTATCGGCGGCGGCCACCACGTGCGCCTGCCTATCACGAAGCGGCGGAACAACCTCCAGCCGAACACACCGATGCCGTAGCCGATGGCCGCGTTCACGCCTCCGATGAGTCCCTGAAAGAGCCAGTCCCTCGGCAGAAGTGACGGCGTCAGCGACAGGCAGAAGAACAGCGCGCCGAACGCGATGCCGACGAAGTCGAGTCGGACCAGGCTCCATGCCCAGACATACAGCGGGTGTCGTTCGCGGGTCTGCGCACTCACCCGAACAACCCGGGAAGCACGCCCTCCGACGTGCTGCGCAGATCCTCCAGGCTGACCGTGAACAGGCCCTGCACCTCGACTGCAGCCTCTCCCCCCTGCGGTCCTTGGTCGACGACTCCGATGCGGGCGGCGGGCAGTCCGCGGGCCTCACACATTGCCGTGAACCTGCTCTCCTCGGTTCGCGGCACCGCCACCAGGACCCGGCCTGTCGACTCCGAAAACAAGAAGGTAAAGGGAGCTGTGCCTGAATCGAAGGCTTCGGGAACGATGATGCGGCAACCGGTTTCACCGGCCAGCGCGGCTTCGACGACGGCCTGCATGAGTCCGCCCTCGGAGAGGTCGTGTGCAGCCGAGACCAGCCCGTCTCGGGATGCGGCCGACAACACCTCCGCGAGCAGCTTCTCCCGTTCCAGGTCCACTGTGGGTGGCAGCCCGCCGAGGTGGTCGCCGGTGACCTGTGCCCAGATCGAGCCGTCGAACTCGTCGCGGGTGTCGCCCAGAAGAATCAGCGTCTCGCCGGGTTCGGTGCCGAGCCCGGTCGGGATGCGGCGCTCCACGTCGTCGATGACGCCGAGCACACCGACGACCGGGGTCGGCAGGATCGGCGTCGTCCCAGTCTGGTTGTAGAAGCTGACGTTGCCGCCGGTGACCGGAATGCTAAGTGCCGCACAACCATCAGCGAGCCCGCGGACGGCCTGGCTGAACTGCCACATGACGCCCGGGTCCTCGGGCGAGCCGAAGTTCAGGCAGTTGGTGACCGCTACCGGTGTCGCCCCGGTGACCGCGACGTTGCGGTATGCCTCGGCCAACGCGAGTTGCGCACCCGTGTACGGGTCCAGAGCGGTGTACCGGCCCGACGCGTCGGTCGAGATCGCGATGCCCCGACCGGTCGCCTCGTCGACGCGCAGCACTCCGCCGTCGGCGTTCTCGGCCAGTACGGTGTTGCCGCGGACGTAGCGGTCGTACTGCTCGGTGATGTACGCACGGCTGCACAAATGCGGACTGCCAAGCAGCGCAAGCAGAGTCGCGCGCAGCTCGTCACCGGTCGAGGGCCGCGGCAGTTTCGCGGACGTGTCGGCGTTCAGCGCGTCCTGGGTGTCGGGGCGCTGCACCGGCCGTTCGTACACCGGACCCTCGTGCGCGACGGTGCGCGGTGGCACGTCGACGACGGTCTCACCATGCCAGGTGATCACGAGCCGGTCGCCGTCGGTGACTTCACCGATGACGGTGGCCAGCACCTCCCACTTGCGGCACACCGCCATGAACGCATCGACGTTCTCCGGCGCGACAACGGCGCACATGCGCTCCTGTGACTCGCTGGACAGGATCTCGGCAGGCAACATGTTCGCGGCGCGCAGCGGCACGGTGTCCAGCTCGATCCGCATGCCGCCGTCGCCGGCCGACGCGAGTTCGGATGTGGCGCAGGACAACCCGGCGCCACCGAGATCCTGGATGCCGATCACGAGATTCTCTGCATACAGCTCGAGGCAGCACTCGATGAGCACCTTCTCCATGAACGGGTCGCCGACCTGCACCGAGGGCAGCTTCTTCCGACCTGGGGCACCGCTCTCGTCGCCGCCGAACGTGTCCGACGCCAGCACGGAGACGCCGCCGATGCCGTCGAGGCCGGTGCGCGCACCGAACAGGATGATCTTGTTCCCGGTCCCCGACGCGAACGCCAGGTGCAGATCTTCCTTGCGCAGCACTCCCACGCAGAGCGCATTGACCAGCGGGTTGCCCGCATAGGACGCGTCGAACACCGTCTCGCCGCCGATGTTCGGCAGGCCGAGCGAGTTGCCGTACCCACCGACGCCGCGGACGACGCCGTCGACGACACGGCGGGTGTCGGGTGCGTCGGCCGCGCCGAACCGCAACTGGTCCATCACCGCCACCGGGCGCGCGCCCATGGCCATGATGTCGCGCACGATGCCCCCGACGCCGGTGGCCGCGCCCTGGTAGGGCTCGATGTAGGACGGGTGGTTGTGGGACTCCACCTTGAAGGTGGCCGCCCATCCGTCGCCGATGTCCACCACGCCGGCGTTCTCACCGATGCCCGCCAGCATCCCCGCGCGCATCGCCTCGGTGGTGGTCTCACCGAAGTAGCGCAGGTGCACCTTCGAGGACTTGTAGGAGCAGTGCTCACTCCACATCACCGAATACATCGCCAGTTCGGCGTCGGTGGGCCTACGTCCGAGGATCGCGCGGATCCGCTGGTACTCGTCGTCCTTGAGGCCCAGTTCGCGGTGGGGCTGAGGCTGGTCGGGAGTGGCGGCGGCGTGGTCGACGGTGTCTACGGTATTCGGGACCTGGGTTAGCTCCGACGTCACGACGACAGTCTAGTTTGGGCCGCATCGTCCCGGCACCGCGACGCACTCGGGCCTGGCGCTGCCGCAGTCAGCCGGCGGGTGCCACGCAGAACGCGTTGCCGTCGGGGTCGGCGAGCACCACCCATTCGAAATCGCCGAACTTGCCCCGGCCGGTCTCGCTGGCGCCGATCTCGACCAGCCGCTTGACCTCAGCCTCCACGTCGGTGGCGGCGAAGTCGATGTGCACGCGGTTCTTGCCGGGCGTCGGGTCGTCGACCTTCTGGAAGGCCAGCCCCGGGCCCTCGGCACGGGTGACGGAGACGAAAAACGGTGGTGCGATGGGGTTTACCTGCCCATCCAGAGCGCGGGCCCACCAATCGGCAAGCCTTTCCGGGTCGGTGCTGTCGAAAGTGATGTTCTCTGTCTTGAGCGCCATGGCGCTGACCCTAGAGCAGGCCGGTGACAAAACGCCCGGCGATTACGTCGCGGGTAATTGAGCCGCACACCGTTGCGACGCACGCTGGGTGCATGACTGACACCCAGACCCATCCGAGATTCAGCGCCGACATGTGGGCGGCCTTCTGGTCCGCGCCCACCGAGTCCCCTGTCGGCGACATCCTGGCCGACGACATCGTCGGCTACTGGCAGGGCGATCCGAGGCCGGTGCGCGGGCGCGACGCCTACACGGGCAAGATCACTCAGCTCCTGGCCGAAGCCCCCGATCTGCGCCTGGAACTCGTCGACAGCGCCACCGTCGACGGCCGCGCAGCCGGCGAACAGCTCGTGTTCCTGCACTACGTCGGCCGCGGCACCGGGCCTGACGGTCCGTTCGCGATCCGCGGGCTCGACCGGGTCCGCACCCGCGACGGCGTCGTCGTGGAGAACGTCATCCGCTACGACCAAGTGGAGACCGACGCGATCTGACCCTGATCAGGCCGGCGACAGGAATGCGCCGAGCGCCGCCGAGTAGGCCGCGACATCGTCGGCGCCCATCACTTCGCGCGCCGAATGCATGGCCAACTGGGCCGCGCCGACGTCGACCGTCGGGATGCCGGTGCGCGCCGATGTCATCGGCCCGATCGTGGATCCGCAGGGTAGGTCGGCCCGGTGCTCGTAGCGCTGAAGCGGCACGCCGGCCTGCGCGCACGCCAGCGCGAACGCCGCCGCGGTGCGCCCGTCGGTGGCATATCGCAGGTTCGGCTGCACCTTGAGCACGGGCCCGGCGTTGACCTCGATGAGGTGGCCGTGTTCGTGACGCTCCGGATAGTTCGGGTGCGTGGCGTGCGCCATGTCGCCGGACGCCACCATCGATCCCGGCAGCCGGCGCAGGAACTCTTCGCGGCCGCCCCCTGCGGCCAGCGTGATGCGTTCGAGCACGGTGAGCAGCAGCTCCGACTGCGCACCGTGGTCGGACTGCGAGCCGACCTCCTCGTGGTCGAACAGCGCCAGCACGGGCGTGCAGTCGCGCGGCTCGGCCGTCAGAAACCCCTCCAGGCCGGCGTAGCAGGTGGCCTGGTTATCCAGCCGCGGCGCGCTGAGAAGCTCCTGGCCGGCGCCCGCGAGTGTCGACGGGGTGAGGTCGTGGGTCATCAGGTCCGCGCCCAGCACGTCGACAACGTCGACCCCGGCCCGGTCGGCGACGTAGCCGAGGAATGATCGGGCGCCGGTGCCGACGCCCCACACGGCGTTGACATGGCGCTGCGGGTCCAGCGAGACCGCCTTGCGGTCCTCGGCCAGATGGATTGCCAGCTGCGGTATCCGCAGGATCGGCTCGTCGATGCGGATGAGCCGGTGATCGATGGCGTCGCCGGTCCGCACGGACAGCCGGCCGCTGATGCCGAGGTCGCGGTCCAGCCACGAGTTCAGCCACGCTCCGCCGTAGGGCTGCAGCGCCACCACCTGCCAACCCGACACGAACCGGTCGGGGTGCTGTTTGACGCGCAGGTTCGGGCTGTCCGTGTGGCCGCCGACGATGCGAAACGGTCGACCGGGCTCGGCGGTCTTCCAGGCGACCAGCGAGCCCGCGCGCACGGTGAAGTACAAGCCCGCGGCGGAGCTGGATTCGCCGCCCGCGGCGGAGCTGGATTCGCCGCCCGCGGCGGAGCTGGATTCGCCGCCCGCGGCGGAGCCCCAGCCGTCGCCTTCCCACAGTTCCCGGAAGCCCGCCGCACGCAGCCGGTCAGCAACCGTCACACATACGTGGAACGGTGACGGCGACGCGTCGATGAATTCGGCCAGGCCCTGCGGACTTGCAGACATGGTTCAACATCATCGCCGACGATCTTGAATTAGGGTCAGACGGTGCCCGATCCTCTGCCGCAACCGGTTCTGGCGCCGCTGACACCTGCGGCCATCTTCTTGGTGGTCACCATCGACGAAGGTGGCGAGCAGACGGTTCACGACGCCCTGCCCGACATCTCCGGGTTGGTGCGCGCAGTCGGCTTTCGCGAGCCGGACAAGCGCCTGTCGGCGGTGACGTCGATCGGATCGGAGGCCTGGGACAGGCTCTTCTCGGGTACCCGGCCTGCGGAGCTGACACCGTTCATCGAGTTGTCCGGCCCTCGCCACGAGGCGCCGTCGACACCGGGGGATCTGCTGTTCCACATCAGGGCGCTGTCGTTGGACATGTGCTTCGAATTAGCGGGGCGGATCGTCAAGGCGCTGGGAGCGGTGACCGTCGTCGACGAGGTACACGGATTCCGATTCTTCGACAACCGCGACCTCCTCGGCTTCGTCGACGGCACCGAGAACCCGGACGGGCCACTTGCGGTGTCGGCCACCGAAATCGGCGACGAGGACCCCGATTTCGCGGGCGGCTGCTATGTGCACGTGCAGAAGTACGTGCACGACATGGACTCCTGGAACTCGTTGTCGGTGACCGAGCAGGAGCTGGTGATCGGGCGCACCAAGCTGGAGGACATCGAACTCGACGACGACCAGAAACCGGCCGACGCACACATCGCACTGAATGTGATCGAGGACGACGACGGCAACGAGCTGAAGATCGTCCGACACAACATGCCTTTTGGCGAGATCGGCAAGGGTGAGTTCGGCACCTATTTCATCGGGTATTCGCGCACCGCCGAGGTGACCGAGCGGATGCTGCGAAACATGTTCGTCGGCGATCCGCCGGGCAACACCGACCGCATCCTCGACTTCTCCACAGCTGTCACCGGTGGAAAGTTCTTCACACCGATCGTCGACTTCCTCAATGACCCACCGCCACTGCCGGATTCGGCTCCTGAGCAGGAGTCCCCGACAGTAACCGCGGTTCCCGCGATCCGAGATGGCTCACTCGGCATCGGCAGCCTGAAAGGAATCCGTTGATGAACAACCTGTACCGCGATCTAGCCCCGATCACCGAAGAAGCCTGGGAAGAGATCGAAACGGAGGCGACGCGCACATTCAAGCGGCACATCGCGGGGCGGCGGGTCGTCGACGTCAGCGAGCCCGGCGGCCCGGTGACTGCGGCGATCAGCACCGGCCACCTTGCCGATGTCGCCCCGCCGGGCGAGGGCGTGGTGGCGCACCTGCGGGAGAGCAAGCCGCTGGTGCGGTTGCGGGTGCCGTTCACGGTCAGCCGCACCGCCATCGACGATGTCGAACGCGGCTCGCAGGATTCGGACTGGGACCCCGTCAAGGAGGCCGCCAAGAAGCTGGCGTTCGTCGAGGACCGGGCGATCTTCGAGGGCTACGAAGCGGCCTCGATCGAGGGCGTCCGGGCGTGCAGTTCCAACACCGCGCTGGCCCTGCCCGACGACGCTCGCGGCATCCCGGACGTGATCTCGCAGGCGCTCTCGGAGCTGCGACTGGCCGGTGTGGACGGGCCGTACTCGGTGCTGCTGTCGGCGGATGTGTACACGAAGGTCAGCGAGACGACCGAACACGGCTATCCGATTCGCGAGCACCTCAACCGGCTGGTGGACGGCGACATCATCTGGGCGCCCGCCATCGACGGCGCGTTCGTGTTGTCCACCCGCGGAGGCGATTTCGATCTGCAGCTGGGCACCGACGTGTCGATCGGCTATCTGTCGCACGACGCCGAAACCGTCGAGCTGTACCTGCAGGAGACGCTGACGTTCCTCTGCTACACCGCCGAAGCGTCGGTCGCGCTCACGCCCTGACTCGCGGTTCCGATTACCGTCGGAATCCTTCGGCGGTGCCGACTTGTCAAGGGAGAACAGTGTTTTCAGGATACCGCCGTAACGTCGGTAGCTGTTTGTCCGATATCGCGCTGTCAGACGAAGTGTCGTCGAGGGCCGCGGCAATCTTTGACCGTCGACGAAGGTAACGAGCTTCTCGATGTAGAAGGCAGTGGAGACCGGCGATCGACGCGACCTGACACATCGGGTACTCGTAGGTCCAGGCGATGTCCGGCTGAAGCGTGTCGCCGACTCGCGCGGACCAGTACCGCGATGTGATCACCATATCCGGGCGGCGCGAAAATCATATAAACCGCACTGGCTAGCACGGCGCCGACCAACGCGATCTGAATCGGGATTTCAACTCCGCGGTCGGGCCGGAAGGTGGTCCCTTCATCATCGAATTCCGCACGCGGAGCGATGTTTCCCGGGACGACTTTTCGTAATAGCAGGATGAACCCGAAGCAGAACACCGAGACTCCCAGCGCCACGACAACATTGAGAAACTCGCCGCGGAGTACGAATAGGACGACCACACCGCGCTGAAGACGCCGAAGCTGCCGAAGAACAGTCCACCGAGGATTGCGGTCGTACGGAACCTCATCAACGGCACACAATATTGCCGATGATGCCGCCGATGTAACCGAAGGTCCATGCGCCGGCCATGTCGCCGACCCACGCGGCTGTCGGCGCGAATTCTGGAATGCCCATGCGCGGTCGCCAAACCCGCAGCCAGTAGGTCCGGACACTGCGCATACCATCCGACTGCCGCGCCGCCCGAGATTGCAGCAACGCAGGCGTCCTCGAACGTCTTCGCAGTCACCGTGTCGTACAGCGCCACCGCGACCCCCATCGTCGGTCCGCCGTACTGCCTACCTTGCCGAGGTTCTCCACGGATTGCGGTGACAGCATAGGGATCCCGCGCTTGGCCTGTTCCTCAAGCCCGGTGAAGGCGCCCCCGACGGTGGTCAGCGCTGGGTGGGAGAAGAAGTCGTCGGGCAGGACACCGTGGCCGTGGGGCGCGATACGCCGCCGATGCACTTGCCGTCGGCAGGGCGCGTGATCGTCACCGCGGTGCCGTCGGCGAACTTGATCGACGTGAACTTGCTGCCGTCGTAGTTCGTTTTGTCCTGGGAGAATATGCTGGATCCCATTCGTCGAAGGGTCCTCGACGCACGGGGCGTAGTCATTCCATCGTATATCTCATGGCGGCTGCCGTCCATCAGCAGCGTCGTCGAACGGTCTGCGCCATATCGTTGTCACGCACGACGCCTTGCTGGATGAGCCCTGTTATCGTCATCGGGTTGGAAACCTCGTCGCCGGGCGGAGCCATACCCGGGCCGGGGAACAGACTGCCAGGATCGTCGGGACGGGCAGCGAGAAGCCGAAATCCATTGCCGCAGCTCGTACTTGTGCCGCGGTGGTGTTGTCAGCATCGCTGACCGCGAACAGCAACCGGTTGATCTCCACCTGCTCTGCTTTAGCCTGAGCCTGTAGCTGAGCGGCCTTCTCTGCCGAAACGCGGGCCGGCTTGATGAGCACCACCCACTTGTCGTTGACGGAGAGTTCACCGCGATCGACTCGATCGGCGTGATCAAACAGGGCGTCGAGTCCGCGCGGCCTGGATCAACCGTTGCACACGGCGACGGCGAACGCAACCACCGGCTCGCAGCCCGGCGGACCATTCAGCGCACCTCCAAGCTCGAGGCCGCTCACCGCTCGCGGCGGCCGGCATCCGTCACAACGACCGTCGTCGAGATCGCGCACAACGGTATAGACCGAGTGTCTGGCACCGCTGAGCGCCGATGCTGCGGGGCCGAGTGAATCGGGATTCCAGCTCTGCAGCCGTGAACGAGAGGGCAGTCATGGAATAAACAGCGTCGAATCCGCCTTTTGGGCTGCATGACTAACTCATACGAGGGCAGCACGGCACTGGTCACCGGGGCGACTGCGGGCATCGGCCGCGCGATCGCGCTGGAACTCGCGCGCGAGGGCGCCGAAGTGATCGTGCACGGCCGCAACGCTGAGCGCGGGGCCAAGACCGTGAACGATATCGAGAACGCTGGCGGTAAAGCCCGATTCATCGCCGCCGATCTGTCCGACGCCGACGACGTGCGCCGGTTGGCCGTCGAGGCAGGGCAGGTGGACGTTCTGGTCAACAACGCAGGCGTGTACAACTTCGCGCCGACGTTCGACACCGACGACGCCGACTTCGACTTTCACTTCGACACCAACGTGCGCGCGCCGTACATCCTGGTTCAGCAGTTGGTGCCGGGCATGATCGAGCGTGGCCACGGTTCGGTCGTCAACATCAGCACCATCGCCGCCAGCACCCCTGCGGCCGGCGCCGGGATCTACGGTGCCAGCAAGGCGGCACTCGATCTGCTCACCAAGCTCTGGGCCGACGAGTTCGGGGTCTCAGGCGTTCGGGTGAACGCCGTCGCTCCCGGACCGGTCGAGACCGAAGGGACGGCAGAACTCGGCGACCTCATCGAAGGACTCGGGCGCACCACGGCGCTCCAGCGACTCGGCGAGCCCGACGAGATCGCCCACGCCGTCGCGTTCGTCGCCTCACCAGCGGCGAGCTACGTCAACGGCGCTGTCCTGCAGGTCGGTGGCGGCGCACCGGCGATCCGGCCCGCGGCCTGACTCCCCTAAGCGGCGAGCACCAGATCCAGAGCGGAGTAGAACAGGCCGAGCCCATCGTCGGACGGGCCGGTCAGCGCCTCGGTCGCGTGCTCGGGGTGCGGCATGAGGCCGACGACCCGCCCGTTGGCCGACGAGATGCCCGCGATGTCGCGCATCGAACCGTTCGGGTTGTCGCGGTAGCGGAACACCACGCGGCCCTCACCCTCGAGCTTGTCGAGCACCTTCTCGCTGGCCACGTAGCGGCCCTCGCCGGACTTCAGCGGGACGAGCAGGTCGGCGCCGATGTCGTAGCGCGACGTCCACGCCGTCGAGTTCGACACCACCTCGAGCCACAGATCGCGGCAGACGAAGTGCAGGCCGGCGTTGCGCGTCAACGCACCCGGCAGAAGCCCCGCCTCGCACAGGATCTGAAAACCGTTGCAGATGCCCAACACCGGTAGGCCCTGCGCGGCGGCCCGGATGACCTCGCCCATCACCGGAGCGAATTTCGCGATCGCCCCGGTGCGCAGGTAATCGCCGTAGGAGAAGCCCCCGGGCACCACGACGGCGTCCACCCGCTTGAGGTCGGCATCGGCGTGCCAGAGGCTGACGGATTGGGCGCCTGCGGTCCGCACCGCCCGCGCGGCATCCACGTCGTCGAGCGTGCCGGGGAAGGTGATCACGCCGACCCGGGCCGTCACGACGGCTCCCTGCTCACCGACCAGTCCTCGATGACGGTGTTCGCCAGCAGCGACTCGGCGATCTCGGCGAGGATGTCGTCGTCGATGCTGTCATCGACTTCGAGCTCAAACCGCTTGCCTTGCCGCACATCTGAGACACCACCGAAGCCGAGACGCCCCAGTGCGCCGACGATCGCCTGCCCCTGCGGGTCGAGGATCTCGGCCTTGGGCATCACATGCACCACCACCCTTGCCACGGCGATCACTCTACCTGCGCGTTCGTCCGGACCGCTTCACCGGCACGATCCGAGATAGGCACCGCACAACGGTGCGGCCATCGCGTCGAGGACCTGCGCGTCCGCCACGGCGGGCCAGGGCAGCAGCGGCGGCAGCGTCGACCACATGGCCAGGCCGACGACGGTGCTACTGGCCGGGTCTGCGAGCAGGTACTGGTGCACCACCCGCTGCCCGGCCACGCTGATCACGGCCGCCAGCCGCTGGGGATCGACAGTGGTGATGGACGGCGAGGCCAGCGGCGCTGTGACCTGGCAGTCGCGAAGTTGAGCCCTTGCCATCTCGAGGATGCCCGACGCCGTCGGCCCGCCCTGCGCAGTATCGCCGCGCCAGTGCATGATCTGCACCTGCAACTGCCACTGGCCCGCCGGATTGATGACCGTCGCCTCGGCGGCCACGGCATAGTCGCGAGCATCGCCGAGCGTCGGCGGTGTTGCACAGGCCTCCTCGAACGTGAACCGCGGCGGGTGAGCGGTGACTGCCAGCCCGGCGAGGGCCGGCCAGCGATACACCGGATACAGCGGGAGGGCGGTCGGCGCGATCCACGCCGAATCGGGGATGGCATCGCAGATGGGCGGGCACACGCCGGGAACGGCGCCGGCCGTCGTGCTCGGCGATATGACCAACCCGCATGTCGCGAGGACTACCGCCAAAATCGATCGCACGTCTGAGTCCCCCCGGGGTTCACCTGCGGGACAATATAGGCATGCAATTGACGCATTTCGGGCATTCGTGCCTTCTCGCAAACTTCCGCGACAATTCGGCGAGCGAAACGACGATTTTGTTCGACCCTGGCACTTTCTCGCACGGCTTCGAGGGCATCACCGGCCTGTCCGCCATCCTGATCACCCATCAGCACCCCGACCACGCCGACACCGAGCGCCTGCCCGCACTCGTCGACGCCAACCCGCAGGCCGCGCTCTACGCCGATCCGCAGACAGCCGAACAACTCGGCGGGCCGTGGCGCGCGGTCAATGTCGGCGACGAATTCAGCATCGGCCACCTCACCGTGCGCGGCGTCGGCGGGAAGCACGCGGTGATCCACCCAGAAATCCCTGTGATAGACAACATTTCGTATCTCGTCGGCGATACGTCGCACGCGGTGAAGCTGATGCACCCCGGTGACGCCCTGTTCACGCCCGGCGAGCCGGTCGAGGTCCTCGCGACGCCCGCCGCCGCGCCGTGGATGAAGATCTCCGAGGCGGTGGACTATCTGCGGGCGGTGGCGCCGACGCACGCGGTGCCCATCCATCAGGCGATCATCGATCCCAGCGCCCGGGGCATCTTCTACGGCAGGCTCTCGGAGATGACCGACACCGATTTCCAGGTGCTCGAACCGGAGAACGGCACGGACTTCTAGCGCGAGCAGACGCAAAGTGCACCATTTCCGCGCGTGTCGGGGTGCCTTTGCGTCTGCTCGCGGAGTTAACCGACGTCGCGCGCGGCGGCCCGGCCCGCCGCCCGGCCGGAGAACACGCAGCCGCCGAGGAACGTCCCCTCCAGTGAGCGGTAGCCGTGCACGCCGCCGCCGCCGAATCCGGCCGCCTCACCCGCGGCGTACAGCCCGTCGAATACGCTGCCGTCGCCTTTGAGCACCCGTGCGTCGAGGTCGGTTTCCAGGCCGCCCAACGACTTTCGGGTGAGGATATGCAGCTTGACCGCGATGAGCGGACCCGCCTTCGGGTCGGTGAGCCGGTGCGGGGCGACGACGCGGCTGATCCGGTCGGGCAGGAATGCGCGCGCACCGCGGATCGCGGTTATCTGACTGTCCTTGGTGAACTTGTTGGCCACTTCGCGGTCGCGGGCGGTGACCTCGGCCTCCACCATCGCGTAGTCGAGCGGCTGCACGTCGGGCACCGCGTTCATCTTGGAAACCAGCTCCCGCAACGAATCCGCCGTCACGAAGTCGACGCCCCTGTCGACGAACGCCTGCACCGGCGGCGGAGCCCCCGGCTTGACGCGCGACAGTACCTGGCGAATGCTGCGCCCGGTCAGGTCGGGGTTCTGCTCCTGACCCGACAGGCCGAACTCCTTTTCGATGATGCGGGCATTCAGCACGAACCATGTGTAGTCCTGGCCGGTTTGAGCGATGTACTCCAGCGTGCCCAGGGTGTCGAAGCCGGGGTACAACGGCGGCGGCAACCGCTTTCCGGTGGCGTCCAGCCACAGCGATGAAGGACCCGGCAGGATTCGGATGCCGTGCATCGGCCAGATCGGGTCGTAGTTCGTGATTCCCTCGGTGTAGTGCCACATCCTGTCGCTGTTGATGACATGTGCGCCGGCGCCCTCGGTGATGCCGATCATCCGGCCGTCGACATGGGCGGGCACCCCGCTCAACAGTTGATCGGGCACCCGGCCCATCCGTTCGGGCCAGTTCTGCCGTACCAGGTCGTGATTGCCGCCGATACCCCCACTGGCGACGACGACCGACTGGGCGCGGAACTCGAAGTCGCCCGACGATATTTCGTGACGACGTCACACCGCGCGCGGTGCTCGACGGTTCCAGTACCGCCCCTCGCACCCCGACCACCGCGCCGTCCTCGACGATCAGCTCGTCCACCCGATGGCGGTGCGCGAACCGCGCCTTCGACGGGTCGCGTAGCCGACGCGCGAAGACATCGACGATCGCGGGCCCGGTACCCCAGGTGATGTGGAATCGCGGCACCGAGTTGCCGTGTCCGCGTGCGTCATAGCCACCACGCTCGGCCCATCCGACCAGAGCGAACGTCTGCAGGCCGCGCTCGCGCAGCCAGCTGCGCTTCTCCCCCGCCGCGAAATCCACGTAAGCGTGTGCCCACTGCCGCGGCCAGTAATCCTCGGGCCGGTCGAAACCGGCGGCGCCCAGCCAGTCCTGCAGCGCCAACTCGTGGCTGTCGCGGATGCCGAGCCGGCGCTGTTCGGGGCTGTCGACGAAGAACAGCCCGCCGAACGACCAGAACGCCTGACCGCCGAGGTTGTCGGCGTTCTCCTGATCGACGATCAGGACCCGACGTCCGCGTTCGACGAGTTCGCATGCCGCGACCAGCCCCGCCAGGCCCGCTCCCACGACGATGACGTCAGCGTCTGCCATGGCCGCCACGTTAGCGGCCGACGACTATGCGGCGTCTGTCAATGCGCTGTACGGAGTCCAGTGGTAGACGGCGGGTACGCACTGATGCATGAGCGCGAGGTCGACGGCGTCGAGCATCGCCTGGCGGGGGCCGGGCCTGCGGAGGTGATGTGCGGCGACTGCGACCCGGACGATGCCAGCTCGCCGTGCTGTGCGTTCGGCGGACAGCACCAATGTGCGGCACCACCAGGGCTCACTGAGGAAGCCTTCGCCGATGCCGAGCACCCGCGCGCGTACCGTCGTGCCACGCACGAGATCCGCGATCTCGTGCAGCGCCGCGAGCATGCGAAAGCCGTTGCGGGGTAACGCCATCACGGTTCCCGGCGACACCGTCCATCCCGGCGCCGCGAAGAGTCGGGTGCGCAACCCCACGTGTTCCATCACCCGGTCGGCGGCCATCAGACGCAGGTTCGCCTCGTGCGCAGGCAAAGTCGCGAATTCGCCGCGCCGCTTTTTGGTGGCCGCCTCGTCGAATCCGTGCAGAACTACGGCATGACCGGCTTCGCGCCGAGCGGCGAGCCAGTCGACGGTGGGGGCGTCGTCGTCGAGTCGGTAACCTCCCTTGATCCGGGGAGCCACCAGCAATGACACCGGCACATGACGTGCGTCGAGCTGCTCACAGAAGTTCTCGACATCCTGCAGCGTGCGATCGCTGATCCCGGAGATCGAGACGATCAGTTGTCCAGCCACGCGTTCATTGTGGCAACTTCAGGTGTCGCAACGGTTTCCAACACCCGGACAAAAGTTGTCCATTCGGCTACCGCGGCAGCACGTCTTCGATGGCCGCGATGACCTCGGGTGCGTCGGGCTCGGTGCGTGGACGGAATCGCTTCACCACCGTGCCACCCGGTGCGAGCAGGAACTTCTCGAAATTCCACTGGATGTCGCCGCCCTCACCGGCGTCGTCGAGCGCCTTGGTCAGCGCGGTGTACAGCGGATGCCGCTCGTTGCCGTTGACGTCGGTCTTGGCCAACAGCGGAAACGTCACCCCGTAGGTGGACGAGCAAAATTCCTTGATCTCGGTGGCCGTGCCGGGCTCCTGGCCCATGAACTGGTTGCACGGCACACCAATCACCGTGAGCCCACGGTCGCGAAATTCCTTCGCCAACCGCTCGAGGGCCCTGTACTGGGGCGTCAGGCCACATTTCGAAGCGACGTTGACCACCAGCACGGGACCGTCTGCGAGTTCACCAAGCGTGGTGGGCTGTCCGTCGAGCGTCGTCAGGGCGATGTCGGTGAGTGGTGTGTCGGTCATGCCTCGCACGCTACCGTGTCTTGAACAGCATCCCCGCGACTCGGTCCACCGTCGCGATCGGATCGTCGTCGGCATCGATGGCCTTGTTGAGCCAGAGCAGCGAAAAGCCGTGCACCAGAGACCATGCTGCCAGTGCCGCCGCCTGTGGGTCGTCCTTGGCACGCGGATCGTCGAGGGTGCCGACGCCGCGCGCCAGCTCCGCTCCGGCCGCGTCCTGGGACGCGATCAGGTCCGCATCCTCGGGGTTGACCAGCGAGCGGTCGAACATCACCGCGTAATGGCCCGGGTGATCGAGGGCGAATCGCACATACGCCATTGCGGCATCGATGAACTCCGGCCTGGCGTCGGTGAGCGCGGCGGCCATCATGCGCCAGCCCTCGGCTGCCAGGGCGGTGAACAGACCGCGGCGATCGGTGAAGTGATGGGCGGGCGCGGCATGCGACACCCCGGCCGCGCGGGCCAGCTCACGTAGCGAGATCCCGTCGGCGCCACGCTCGGCCACCAGCCCGGCGGCCTCCGCGAGGATGACGGCCTTCAGATCGCCATGGTGATAGGAGTCCCTGCTCATGCGGCCATCGTAGCGGGGAATCTTGACAATGCCTAGATCGTTCAATAATGTGTCATCTTGTCACTGTCTAGATTGGAGTTTGCAATGGCTGTCATCGTCACTCTGCTGCTGGGCACCCTCGCGGCACGCCTCGCCGGCTGGCTGGGTGTGGACTACGCCGACAGCTGGCCGGCTGCCGTCGCCACCGGCCTGGCCGCGATGTTCGTCATGACCGGCGTCGCGCACTTCGTCAACCCGCTGCGCCGCGACATGATCGCGATCGTGCCCCCGCGCCTGCCCTCACCGAGACTGCTGGTCACCGTCACCGGGGTTCTGGAACTGATCGGCGCGGCCGGTCTGCTGTACCCGCCGACCCGGATCGCGGCGGCGCTGTGCCTGTTCGTGCTGATGCTGGTCATGTTCCCGGCCAACGTCTACGCAGCGCGGATGCCGAACCCGCCGAAGTCCATGAACGCGCGGCTGGGGTTACGAACGGTCGAGCAGATCGTCTTCGTAAGCGCCGCCCTCGTGGTGGGCCTTGGCGGCATCCAGTAGCCACGCGTACTGAAACGCCGCTTCCTTCCACCGCTCGTAGCGTCCGCTGATCCCACCGTGGCCGGCGTTCATCTCGGTCTTCAACAGCACCGGATGGACGTCGGCTTTGGTGTGCCGCAGTGCCGCAACCCATTTCGCCGGCTCGACATACATCACCCGGGTGTCGTTCAACGACGTCATGGCCAGGATGGGCGGGTAGCTCTTCGCCTCGACGTTCTCGTACGGCGAATAGGACTTCATGTACTCGTAGATGTCTTCGTCCTGCAACGGATTTCCCCACTCGTCCCATTCGGTGACGGTCAGCGGCAGCGACGGGTCGAGGATCGTGGTCAGCGGGTCGACGAACGGCACCGTGGCGAGGATGCCCGCGAACAGTTGCGGTGCCATATTGGCCACCGCACCGACGAGCAGGCCACCTGCACTGCCACCGTAGGCGACCTGATTCTCGGGTCGGGTGATGTCGGTGTCGACGAGATGCTGTGCGACGGTGATGAAGTCGGTGAAGGTATTCCGCTTCTCGAGCATCTTTCCGTGCTCGTACCACAGCCGGCCCAGCTCGCCGCCGCCTCGAACGTGCGCGACGGCGAACACCATGCCGCGGTCGAGAAGCGACAGCCGGGCGATCGAGAACCGCGGGTCCTCGCACACCTCGTAGGCCCCGTATCCGTACAGCAGCGTCGGCGCCGGGTACTGCAGGCCGATGCGGTGGATGATGGAGATCGGCACCCGCGCGCCGTCGGGGGCCACCGCCCAGTCCCGGCGCTCGACGTAGTCCTGCGGCCGGTAGTCGCCGAGCACCGGCTGTTCACGCAACAGCGTGCGCTCACCCGTGGCCAGGTCGACGTCGTAGATCCGCACCGGGGTGACGAACGACGTGGCGCCGATGCGCAGCTTCGGTGAACTCCAGTTCGGATTTCCCGCCAGGCCCGCCGACATCAGTTCGGAGTCGAACGTAAGGTCGTCGGGACGACCGTAGGTTCCGTTGGCGTAGATCGGCCAGAGCTGGATGCGTGGCAGCGCCTCGCTGCGGTAGCCGACGACCAAATGTCCCTCGAATGCGTCGACGGAGTCCAGGCGCACGTCGTCGCGGTGCTCGATCAGGGTGCGGAACATGGTGGGGTTGCTCACCGGCGCATCGACGAGCGTGAAGTTCTCCGCGCCGTCGTTGTGCAGGATGAGGAAGCGGTCCTCGCCGCCGACGACGGCGTGTTCGACCGAATACTCGACGAGTTCGCGGCGTGGCCACACGGTCGTGAACTCGGTCTGGCTGTCGGCGGCGTCGCCGTAGCGGACCTCCGAGGTGACGGCGCTGCCCGCCGCGATGAGGATGTACTTGTCGCTGCGGGTGCGCCCGACCGCGAGCCAGAACTTCTCGTCGGGTTCGTGGTAAACCCGCTCAGCCGGCAGCCCGGAACCGATCCGGTGGCGCCAGACGGTGTCCGGGCGCCACGCGTCGTCGACGGTGGTGTAGTAGACGGTGCGGTTGTCGGCCGCCCAGGTGACGCCGGCGCCGATGCCGACGATCTCGTCGTCATACAGTCCGCCGGTGCGTAGATCCTTGAACCGCAACGTGTATCGCTCGTCGCCCTTGATATCCTCCGAATAGGCGAGGATGTTCCCGTCCAGGCTGACCCCCGCCGCGCCCAGCGCGAAGAAGTCGTGTCCTTCGGCCTCGACGTTCTCGTCGATAAGCACCTGCTCGCCCGGGATCTCCGTCTCCTCGTCGAGCACCGGTGGTGACCAGTCTGCGGAATCGCTGACCGGGCAACGGCAATGGACGTTGTACTGCTTGCCCTCGAAGCTGCGGCCGTAGTACCACCAATCGCCGCGTCGGGTCGGCACTGACAGATCGGTCTCCTTGGTGCGTGCCTTGATCTCGTCGAAGATCTTCTGCCGCAACGGCGCGAGGTCCTCGGTGGCTTGATCGGTGTACTCGTTCTCGGCCTTGAGATACTCGATCACCTCGGGATCGGACTTGTCGCGCAGCCATTCGTAGGGGTCGATGAAGACGTCGCCATGGTGCTCGCGGCGGTGGTCGATGCGCTTGGCAATGGGGGGATTCACGCGTCGGCACCGATCCAGTCGTCGAATTTCAGGCCCGAGATGCGTTCGTAGGCTTCGATATAGCGCGCCCGCGTCGCGTCGACGATATCGGGCGGCAACGGCGGAGGCGGGATGTCACTGGCGCGGTCCCAGCCGGAGTCCGGTCCGGTGAGCCAGTTGCGGACGAACTGCTTGTCGAAGCTCTTTTGAACCACGCCCTGCTGATAGTCGTCGGCACGCCAGTACCGCGACGAGTCGGGGGTGAAGACCTCGTCGGCAAGTCGCAGGTTGCCGTCCTTGTCGACGCCGAACTCGAACTTGGTGTCGGCGACGATGATGCCTTTGGTCAACGCATGGTCGGCGCCCTGGATGTAGGTCTGCAGGGTGCGCTCGCGAAGTTGATTGGCCCGCACGGTACCGACCAGTTCGATCACCTCTTCGAACGAGATGTTCTCGTCGTGGGATCCCAGTTCGGCCTTGGTGGCCGGGGTGAACAACGGCTGCGCAAACTTGCTGGCCTCGACCAGCCCGGGCGGCAACGCGATGCCGCACACCTTGCCGGACTTCTGGTAGTCGATCAGCCCCGAGCCTGTCAGGTAGCCACGGGCCACGGCCTCGACGGGCATCATCTCGAGTTCCTGCACCACGAGGGCGCGGCCCAGCACCTCCTCGGGGATGCGCTCGTCGTCGGGCGGGCCTGCCAGGTGGTTGGGGGCCTTGACGTAGTCGAAGAAGAACACGCTCATCGCGGTCAGAATGCGGCCCTTGTCGGGAATCTCGCTGTCGAGGATGTAGTCGAAGGCCGAGATGCGATCGGTGGCGACGAACAGCAGGTGCCCGTCGTCGATTCGATACAGCTCGCGAACCTTGCCGCTGGCCAGATACTGATAGTCGGACAGAGCGGGGCGCATCGGGCCAGCCTATCGGGCAGCATCGGGTCCATGAGTTCGCGGTTTCTTCCCTATGCCACGACGCCGTCCCGCCTGCTGGGCCAGCTGATCAGCGACATCATCGTGATCACCTGGACCGCCATCTGGGTGCTGGTCGGAATGGCCGTCCATACCGCCGTGTCGACGATCGCCGAAGTCGGCCGCCAAGTCGAGACCGGCGCCAGCGGCGTTTCCGAGAATCTCGAATCGGCGGGTGACCGTACTGACGACTTCCCGCTCATCGGGGATGCGCTGGCCAAGCCGCTGCGGGCGGCCAGCGAGGCCGCGCTGGACATCGCCGGTGCGGGGCACAGCCTCGACACGACGGCGTCATGGCTGGCGTGGGTGCTGGCGCTGGCCGTGGCCGCGCCGCCGATCCTCTTCGTCGCGATGCCCTGGCTGTTCCTGCGCATCCGATTCTTCCGTCGCAAGTGGATCGCGATCACGTTGGCGCGCACACCCGCGGGTGAGCAGCTGCTGGCGCTGCGGGCGCTGGCCAACCGGCCGCTGGCCAAACTCGTGGCGATAGACGCAGACCCCGTGGGGGCATGGCGCAGTCACGACGCGGCCGCGATCCACGGCCTGGCCGCCCTCGAACTGCGGGCAGCCGGCGTCCAGCGGCTCCGCCACTAGCGAATCTGCGACTTTGGTGCACTCAACCGCGCTCAGCGCGGCTTTCTGCACACAAGGAACTCGCTGCAGCCTGCCAACGTCAGTTCCTAGGTGTTGGATGCATATCTCAGACGGCAAGACGGAGTCATAACCCTGACTCAAGCGCTCCGCGCGGGCCTGAGTCAGGACGCGGTCGACAGGAGAGTCCACGCCGGCGCGTGGCGTCGGTGCGCGCGTGGCGTCTATTTCGCCGACGATCGACCGTTCACCGAATCGGCTCGAATCCGCTCGTCGGTGTGGGCCCATGGCGATCATGCCGTAGCGCACGGTCTGACAGCGGCGTGGTGGCATGGCTTGACTCGCGAGGCGCCGTACGACGTCGAGGTAACGGTTCCGCGCAGCAAGAGCGGCCGCGCTTCTGGGCCGGCCACCGTGCGCCGTCGCGACCTCTCCTCAGTCGATGTCGCACTCCGCAGGAATCTTCGCGTCACCGCCATTCCGCTCACCGTGTTGGAAGCGGTGGCCGTCGCCCGCAGCCGAGCGATCATGGACAGCGCGTTGCAGCGTGGCGTCAGTCTCGAGCAATTGCAGTCGGCCCAAGCACGCAATGCGCGCAGACACGGAGCTGGATTCGCAGACCAACTCTTGCGCGAAGCCGCAGACGGTGCGCGGTCGGAGGCCGAGCGACTGCTGATCCGGCTGCTCCGCGCCGCCAAGATCTCGGGCTGGAAGGCGAATCACCCTGTGTGCGGCTATGTCGTCGACGTCGCGTTTCCGAAACAGAAACTGGCTATCGAGGTCGACGGCTGGGCCTTCCACAGTGACCAGGCCGCCTTCCAGAACGACCGCAAGCGACAGAATCGGATCGCGTTGAGAGGTTGGCAGGTGCTGCGCTTCACGTGGTTGGACCTGACGGAGTACCCACAGCGCGTGATCGCCGAAATCGCAGCAGCGCTTCGACAGCCACGGTGAGCCACGCCGCCAGCGCGATCCAGAAGACCGTCAGCGAGATCGTCGCGAACCACTGCCAACCGGTTTCCACGGCCATTGCATACGTCGCCGACGAATACATCCCGAGCGGGAACACCGTCGGCCAGCCCACACCCGCGTACCGCCGCACCGTCACATACACCAACAACGGGATCCACAGCGTGGCCACCATCCACGTCACGATCGTCACCGCGCGCACACCGTCGGTGATCGGTCCGGGCAGCAGCGCATGGTGAAGGTGGTCCCCGGCGAGCGTGGCGATCGCCGCTCCGCCCATCAGAATCCACACATCGGGCTGGACCAACTCCGGCGATGGCGCGTCGTGGTGCGCGTGCCACAGCACCAACCCGGTCATCGTCAGGTAGCCGGCAATACCGAGCACCCAGAACACCACCGCCCAGAACACGATGCCGAGATCGGCTGAGACGATGGCCAATCCGGACGTCGCGACGCTCGCCAGTTCCCAACCGCCGTGTGCACGGTCCCGCAGCCCCGTCCACCGGTGACGCCACATGGCCCGCGCCGCGAGCGAGGTCAACGACAGCCAGGCCTGCAATGCCATGCCGGCCAGCACCCAGAGCACGATGCGGTGCTCGGCGAGTCGCGCCCCCACGACCGCGCACGCAGCGACGTAGGTGAACAGCGCAAGCGTCACGTCGAGATCGCGCAGGTCCAGTTCGCGCCACGCCCGCACCACCACCACCATCAAGACCGGCAGCGCAACCGCCGCCACGACGATCAGCACCTCACTGAGATCGTGAAAGCCGTGGTCCGCGGCGGCGATCGACACGATGCCGGTCGCCATGACCGCCGCGAACACATCCGGTCTCACGCGCGTAATTCGACCACCAGATGACGGATCCCGGTGTGCCGGTTGCTGCGCGACCACTCCACGGGTTTGACGAGAGTCCCCGCCGAGAACCGCGTCAACAGCTCCTCGAACAGCACCCGCAGCTCCAGCCGCGCCAGGTTCGCACCCAGGCAGTAATGCACGCCCTGGCCGAACCCCAAGTGCGGGTTGGGCTTACGCGTGACATCGAACTTGTCAGGATTATCGAACACCAGCGGGTCGCGGTTGGCCGAACCCTCCCAGATCTGCACCTTCTGCCCGGCCTCGATCTGGTGACCGCCCAGCGACGTGCCGCGGGTCGCGGTCCGGCGCTTCGACGGCGACGGCGACGACCAGCGCACCATCTCCTCGACAGCGGTGGGTAGTTGATCCAAATCGGCACGCAGCACCTGGAATTGGTCGGGATGCTCGATCAGCGCCAGCAGCCCGCCTGCGACGGAGTTGCGCGTGGTCTCCGCGCCTGCACTGAACAGCAGGCTGAAGAACAGGTACAGCTCGATCTCCGAGAGGGCAGATCCCGACAGTCCGTCCTCGTCGAGCGTCGCGTTCGCCACCACCGACAACATGTCGTCACTCGGTTCGGCCCGCTTCGCCGCGACCAGCTCCAGGCCATAGTTGTACATCCGCGACCCGGCTTCCTCGGCCGACAGCTGCCCGATGGACGCCTTGCGAGAGCCGCCGAAGTCGAACTGTGGCTCGATCGCCTCGAACAGCCAATGCCGTTCGGACTCCGGCACTCCCAGCAGAATGCAGATCATCTGCATCGGCAGCTCGGCGGCGACGTCGACCAGGAAGTCGAACGGAACGCCCGGCTCGACGTCATCGAGCAGTCGACGGGCGCGCGATCGCAGATCGTCTTCGACCAGACGGATCATCCGCGGCGTCAGGCCCGAGCTCACCAGCCGGCGGATCTGCGAGTGCCGCGGGTCGTCCATCATGTTGAGCACCTGCCCCGCGACCGCCAGGTCCTGAAGCAGCGTTCCACCGAACGGCCGCGAACCGCCCGTCACCGACGAATAGGTCTCCGGATCACGCAGCACCGCAAGCGTTTCCGCATACGTCGCGACCGACCAGAAGCCCTCCCCATCGGGCGTGTTGCTCGGTCGGCTCGTGCCAGTACACCGGAGCCTCGCGGCGATGGACGTCGAACAGGTCGTGCGGGAAACCGTTGGCGAAGTTGTCCAGATCGGTGAAGTCGACCTCCGCCAACGACGTCACAGGATGGCGCCCGATGTGTACTTGGCCGCCTCCGGATAGCGGCTGACCAACTCGTCCACCGCATCGACCACCCTGTCCACCTGATCGCCTGCCGCGCCGGTGAACGCCTGCTTGTCCGCCAGTACCGCATCCAACGCGGGCCGGTCCATCGGCAGCCTCGGATCGCTGGCCAGCCGGTCCAGCAGATCGGGCTCCAGACCCTTCTCCCGCATCGCCAGCGCGACCGCGACGGCGTGCTCTTTGATCACCTCGTGAGCGGTCTCCCTGCCAACCCCCGCGCGCACCGCCGCGATCAGGATCCGGGTGGTGGCCAGGAACGGCAGGTAGCGGTCGAGTTCGCGCTGGATCACGGCCGGGTAGGCGCCGAACTCGTCGAGCACCGTCAAGAACGTCTCGGTCTGCCCGTCGATCGCGAAGAACGCGTCGGGCAACGCCACCCGCCGCACCACCGAGCAGAACACGTCGCCCTCGTTCCACTGTGCGCCCGCCAACTCCGCGACCATCGACGCATATCCGCGCAGCACCACCTGAAGGCCGTTGACGCGCTCACACGAACGGGTGTTCATCTTGTGCGGCATCGCCGACGAGCCCACCTGGCCGGGTGCGAAACCCTCGGTCACCAGTTCGTGGCCCGCCATCAGCCGGATGGTGTGCGCCAGCGACGACGGTCCCGCGCCGACCTGCACCAGCGCGGAGAGGACGTCGTGGTCCAGCGACCGCGGATACACCTGCCCGACGCTGGTGAAAATGTCTGTGAAACCGAGGAATTCGGCCACCCGCCGCTCGAGCCCGGCCAGCCGTGCGGTGTCGCCGTCGAACAGGTCGAGCATGTCTTGCGCGGTGCCCATCGGGCCCTTGACGCCGCGCAGCGGATACCGGTCGATCAGCTCGCGCAGCCGCGTCAGCGCGACGAGCATCTCCTCGGCGGCCGAAGCGAACCGCTTGCCCAACGTGGTGGCCTGCGCCGCGACGTTGTGGCTGCGGCCCGCCATCACCAGGTCGCGGTAGCTGATCGCGCGCTCCGCGAGCCGCGCTATGACCGCGACGCCGTGCGAGTGAACCAGTTCAAGAGAGCGACGGATCTGAAGCTGCTCGACGTTCTCGGTGAGGTCGCGGCTCGTCATGCCCTTGTGCACATGCTCGTGACCCGCAAGCGCGTTGAACTCCTCGATGCGCGCCTTGACGTCGTGGCGCAGCACCCGCTCGCGCGCCGCGATCGAACTCAGGTCGACGTCGTCGAGCGCCCGCTCGTAGTCGGCCACCACGCCCTCGGGGACATCGACACCCAACTCCGCCTGTGCGCGCAGCACCGCCAGCCACAGCCGACGCTCGGCGACGACCTTGGCCTCAGGCGACCAGATGGCCACCATCTCATCGCTGGCGTACCGGTTGGCCAGCACATTCGGGATCGTCACAAACACACAGCTTACGACCTCGGTAGGGCAGTCTGGCCCCATGCACTTCGTTGGACTCGACCTTGCATGGGGTGAACGCAAGCCGACAGGCGTCGCCGTGGTCGACGACAAGGGCGCCCTCGTGCACGTTTCCGCGCAGACCGACGACGCGAGCATCCTGGCGGCGATCAGGCCGTTCGTGGCCGATGACTGCGTGGTCGGCATCGACGCGCCACTGATCGTGACGAACCCGACAGGCAATCGACCGTGCGAGGCGGCGCTGAACAAGGACTTCCGCGGCTTCGAGGCCGGCGCCCACCCGTCCAACACCGGCAAGGCCGAGTTCGCGAACGGGACGCGCGGGGCACGCCTGGCCGCCGCGATGGACCTGGACCTCGACCCGCGCTCGCCTCGGCCGCGGCGCGCGCTGGAGGTCTATCCGCACGCGGCCGCGGTGGCGTTGTTCCGGCTCGGCAAGACACTGAAGTACAAGGACAAGAAGGGACGCAAATTCGAGAAGATGCAGTCGGAGCTGCTCCGGCTGATGACCCTGATCGAGGGACTGCAGGATGCCGATGTGCCGTTGCGGGTCGCCGCAGCACGACGACTGGCAACGGTTGCGACGCTCGGTCGAAACCGCAACGCGCAAGAGCGAATTGCGGCGGGCCGAGGATCCCGTCGACTCCGTGCTGTGCGCGTACGTTGCGCTCTACTCCGTCCGTCGGCCCGACGACGTCACCCTTTACGGCGATGTCGACACCGGCTACATCCTCACACCGACTCTCCCCCCCGGGCTGAATCCTCAACCCGCTGAACCGGTTTCGGACTCCGTACGGACAGCCGTCGCCGACTACCAGAACCGGCGACCCGCGCTTGTCGCCGCCACCGCGAACTACCGCGAGTTGGTGACGGCGCTGCTCGACGACGCAGGCATCAACTACCTCAGCGTCACTGCGCGCACCAAGAGCGTCGAGTCGTTCGCGGCCAAAGCCGAACGTGCCGTCGACGGCCGCCGACTCTTCAGCGACCCTCTGGTCGAGATCACCGACCAGGTCGGGCTGCGGATCATCACCTATCTGCGCGAGGACGTCGACGCGGTCGCGACACTGCTCTCCGATGAGATGCGGCTGCTCGACGACCGCGACATGGGCCTGGAGACCGCACGCGAAGGCCGGTGGGGCTACGCCAGCAGACACCTACTGGTCGGCGTCGAGGGCGAACAGCAGCCGGCGTCGATCCAGGTCCGCACCGTGCTGCAGCACGCATGGGCGGAGTTCGAGCACGACATCCGTTACAAGGGCGCGATTCCCGCCGAGCACGCACCCGATCTCGATCGACGGTTCACGCTGGCGGCAGGGTTGCTCGAACTCGCCGATCGCGAGTTCACCGCCATCCGTGAGCGATTGCTGGTCACCATGGCCGGCGAGGAGACCGCCGACGATGACGAATCGTCGACCGATCCGAGGATCGCGACGCCGGTGCTCGCGACTTACCTGGGCAACCGCTATGCCGATGCCGGCTGGTCGCGCACCGACCACTACGGCTGGATCTCGGGGCTGCTGCTGGAACTCGGCATCACCTCGATCGACGAGCTGACCACCCTGCTGGACACCGTGGACGCCGACGCGATCAACCGGGCGATGGGGTATCGCTACCCGGCCGGCGCGGTGCGCCGCCTCGATGACGCGCTACTCGCCGTATTCGGCGACCGCTACCTGAGCCTGCACGGCAATGCGCATCGGGTGGCGCTGTTGCGGGAGAGGCTCAAACGGCTCAACAACGGCGACAACTAGTCCGGCGACTCGGCCAGTTGTGTCGGATCGGTGATGCCCGTCGCCTGGATGCCGAGTTGCTTGTTGATGGCCTTGGTGATGAAGAACAGCACGACCCCGATCACCAGCAGAATGCCGGCAAGGAGGTACTGCGTTCCCGGGCGGCCCGACAACGGCGTGACGAGGTACAGCGACGCGATGCAACCGATCACCGGCAGTGCCGTCGGCGTCTTGAAGTGCCCGCCCGTCTCCCGAACGTCGCGGCGCAGCACCAGCACCGCGACGTTGACCATCGCGAACACCGCCAGCAGCAGAAGCGAGGTCGTGCCGCCGAGCACCGAAACCGCACTGTCGCTGGCGAATGCGGACACATAGAAGATCAACCCGAACGCGATCGTCGTGGTGAACAGGATCGCGACCCACGGGGTATGCCGGGTCGGGTGCACCGCGCCCAGCACCGGCGGCAACACGTGCTGACGTGCCATGCCATAGATCAGCCGGCTGGCCATGAGCATGTTGATGAGTGCCGTGTTGGACACCGCGAACATGGTGATGAACGGGAACAGGGTGCCGATCGGCAGCCCGGGCGCCGCCGCCTCGACGACGTCGACCAGTGGTGTCTTGCTCGCCGTCAGTTCGCCGATCGGCACCAGCGCCACCGCGATGATCGAGACCAGCACGTAGACGACACCGGCGATGGTCAGCCCGGTCAGCAGAACCTTCGGGAAGATCCGCACCGGGTCTTTGGTCTCCTCGGCCATGTTGACGGAGTCCTCGAACCCGACCATCGCGAAGAACGCCAGCGATGTTGCCGCGGTGACCGCCACGAAAGTGCTTCGCTCACCTTCACTTTCGAACAGGATCACCCGAGAGAAGTCTAGGTCGTCGCCGCCTTGGGTGAACGCCCAGAGGCCGACGAGGATGACCATCAGCAGGCCTGCAATCTCGACGATCGTGAGGACGACGTTGAGCTTCACACTTTCGCTGACGCCGCGAAGGTTGATCGCGGCGAGAGCCGCCATGAACGACAGCGCGATGACCGCGATTCCGACCTTGCCCCAGTCCAAGCCGAAGCCCTTGACGAGGTTCGATGCAAACGCCTGCGATGCAGTCGAAGCCGACGTGATACCCGAGCACATCACCACGAACGCGACGATGAAGGTGAAGAAGTGAATCCCGAATGCCTTGTGCGCGTATAGCGCTGCGCCTGCCGCCTGGGGATACTTCGTCACCAGTTCCAGATACGAGAGCGCCGTGATGGTCGCGATCACGAACGCAATCAGGAACGGCAGCCACGCCGCACCGCCGACCTCGCCCGCAACCTGCCCGGTCAGTGCGTACACCCCGGTGCCGAGAATGTCGCCGACGACGAACAGCAGCAGCAGTCCTGGGCCCATCACGCGTTTGAGTTCTGGCTGCTGTTCCACGGTGTCCGGCTCAGTCATGGTCGGCCTCCTGCCAGTTCTGTGTGAACCGCATTGTTCCGGTCATCGACGACACCGCGTCGAGGAATTGACCAACCACATCAGGTTTCTCCGGACGCTGCCACCCGAACGTCGTCGGACGCTGGGCGCGGTCGTGCCAGAAGTGGCGCGGGCTCAGACTCCGGACGGGTGGCGACGAGCCACACCGCGGTGTCCGCCCCGTCGGCGGTGTCGCGCAGCAGTGGCCGCGTCAGCGTTCGGAACATCGGCAAGGCATCAGCGACGCCCGGCGTCTCCACCCAACCCGGGTGCATGCTCTCGACGCGGATGTCATCGCCCGACAATCTGTCCGCCCACGCGTCAGCGAGCACCACCTGCATCCGTTTGGTCCGTGCGTACACCCGAACACCGTTGTAATCACCGGATTTCGTCTCAATGTCGTCGACGGACAACGGCGCGGCGTACATGCCGCCCGACGACATGAAGACGACCGAGGCGCCGCCGGCGTTACGGAGCAGCGGCAGCAGCCGCTCGGTCATCAGATGCGGACCCAGGACATGGCAAGCCAACTGACTCTCATGCGCCTGCGACGTCTCGATGCGTTCCTTCGGCATGGCCCCTGCGTTGTGCACGAGGCCGTGGAGTTCGTCGATGCGCCCGCAGAGGCCATCGCACCACGACCGCACGGCATCCAGATCGGAGACGTCGCATACCTCTTCGATCACGATCGCTTGAGGAATCGCACGCCGGATCGCACCGGCCGAGTGTCTGACCTTCTCCTCGTTTCGGCCCAGCAGGTGGACGGTCGCACCGAGTTCGGCGAACGAGACGGCCATCGCCTCCCCGATGCCGGCCGTCGCGCCCGTGACGACGACCCGCTTTCCGGCCATCGCCCTTCGGGGCGGGTCGGGCGGCCACCACAACCGCCGAAGTCGTGAACCGAGCGTGGTGTAGCCCAGCACGACAGAGCGGTCCAGCGCGTCGTCGAGAACTCCCGTGAACCTCATCGGAGCTAGTTATCCAGAATGCGAAGCGCGCAAACGTCGCTACACCTGCGCGACGTGTTCGTCGATCGGCGCCAGCACGTCGATCACGTCGACCAAGGTGGCGCGCGCCGTCGCGCGGGGACCGTCACCGTCGCCCACCAGCGCCGCAACCACCGCGCCGTCGACGGCGCACACCAGCGCCGTCAGCAGTTCGCCACGCACCGCCCGTCCGGAGCGCTCGACGACTTCGACCACGGCATCGGTGCGCTGCGCCAGGATGCGTCGCTCGATATCGCGCAGCCCGGGTTGGCGCGCACACGCGATGTAGCGCTCATAGCGTGAGATCAACTGTTCGGTGACCCGCAGCCCGTTCGCCTCTCCGACCAACAGGTCGACCAAGACGTCGGCCGTCGACTCCGCGCCGCGGCGACGGCGCGACAACGCGTCGACCCGGGCCTGTAGTTGTTCGGCCTCGCGCGTTCCGACATGTTCGACGGCCTTCGCGATCAGGTCGTCCAGCGATGAGAAGTAGTACGTCGTCGACGCAAGCGGCAGGCCGGCACGACGAGCCACCGCCCGGTGCCGCACCGCGTCGAACCCGCCTTCACACAGCAGGTCTGCAGCGGCGCTGACCAGCGCATGGCGCCTTCGTTCCCCCTTGGGAGTGACCGCTGCTGTCACCTCTTGCATGCTGCCAGCCAGCGCGTTGCGACATCGCGCTTTCGGCTAATCATCAGCCTTTACTCAGGGAAGATCGCACTCGGGCTCATGGCGCGCGAGCCATCGGCCGCCCGCGCACCTCCCGACGGGTGTCGAGGCGCCGATGGCATGATGGCCGCCATGCCCGAACTCAGTCGCCGCGCCCTTCTGCGTCTCGGCGTCGGTGCGGCCGCCGGGGCAGCGGCCCTCCGTCTGTCGCCACCCGCGTCCGCGGCCCCCACCTATGTCGACGGTTCATTCGTCTCGGCGGCCCGCGGCGGCGTCGCGACCAACTGGGCGATCGCCCGACCACCCGGCCAGACGGCGACCGCTGCGTCCGGTCATCGCGCTGCACGGAAAGGGCCAGGATGCCGCGGGCGTGATGGCGGGGGGTGTCGAGCAGGGCTTGGCCCAGGCGGTCGCCGCGGGCATACCGCCGTTCGCGGTGGTCGCCGTCGACGGCGGCGGCGGCTACTGGCACGACCGCGCGTCCGGCGAGGACTCCGGCGCCATGGTGCTCGACGAACTCATCCCGATGCTGGCCGAGCAGGGCCTCGACACGTCGCGAGTCGGTTTTCTCGGTTGGTCGATGGGCGGTTACGGCGCACTGCTGCTCGGCGCGCGGCTCGGCGCGGCCCGCACCGCGGCGATCTGCGCGGTCAGCCCGGCACTGTGGACGTCGTCGGGAGCGACGGCACCGGGTGCGTTCGACGGCGCCGACGACTACGCGGCCAACAGCGTCTGGGGCCTGCCCGCGCTGGACTCGATCCCGATCCGGATCGACTGCGGCAACAGCGATCCGTTCTATTCGGCGACTCAGCAGTTCATCGCCCAACTGGCCAACCCGCCCGTCGGGCGGCTTCTCCCCCGGCGGGCACGACGGCGGGTTCTGGAGCTCGCAGCTGCCCGGCGAGGTGGCCTGGATGGCGCCGTTGCTGGTCGCCTAAGAGGGCGAGCAGACGCAAAGTGGCCCGAAATTGCGGCGTGTCGGGGACTTTGGTGTCTGCCGCAGCTGACGCGTGGGCCAGCTCGCGCTTAGAGAGTGATCCGGCCCTCGGCCGCGGCCAGGCCGATGTCGGTACGAAAGTGGCTGCCCGGCAAGCGAATCGACCTGATCAGCGCGTAGGCGGCCTCGCGCGCGGCGGCCAGGTCCGCACCCGTGCCGACCACCGAGAGCACCCGGCCGCCCGACGACACGACGGCGCCGTCGTCGCGGCGCGCGGTGCCCGCGTGCAGCACGCCGTCGGCCTCCGAGCCGCCGATGACGTCGCCCACCCGCGGCCGGCCGGGGTAGTTCTCCGCGGCCAGCACGACCGTCACGGCGGCACCGTCGCGCCACCGCAGCGGCGGCTGCTCGGCCAGCTCGACCGGTGGCCGCGGCGTGCAGCAGTTGGCCGAGCGGGGCTGTCCAGCAGCGCGAGCACGGCCTGCGTCTCCGGATCGCCGAAGCGGCAGTTGAATTCGACCACCGCAGGTCCCCGCGAGGTGATCGCCAGCCCGGCGTAGAGCAGGCCCGAGAACGGGCTGCCACGCTGAACGAGTTCGGCGGCAACGGGTTTCACGATGTCGTCGACGATGCGCCGCCACCACGTCGTCGGGCAGCCACGGCAGCGGCGCGTAGGCGCCCATGCCGCCGGTGTTCGGTCCGGTGTCGCCGTCGCCGACGCGCTTGAAGTCCTGCGCGGGCAGCAGCGGCACCACCGTCTCGCCGTCGACGACACAGAACAGCGACACCTCGGGGCCGTCCAGGAACGACTCGAGCAGCACCGGGTGCCCGGAGTCGAGCAGGCTGGCCGCGTGCGCGCGGGCGGCGTCGCGGTCGGCGGTCACCACCACGCCCTTGCCCGCGGCGAGGCCGTCGTCCTTGACCACCCACGCCGGGTCGCCGCCCGGCGGGCCGAACCGGTCCAGCGCGGCGTCCAGGTGGGCCGGGTTGTCGACGATCTCGCTGGTCGCGGTGCGCACGCCCGCGGCGGCCATCACGTCCTTGGCGAACGACTTCGAGCCCTCGATGCGCGCGGCGTCCTTCGTCGGCCCGAAGCAGGCGATGCCGGCCGCCCGGACCGCGTCGGCGACACCGAGCACCAGCGGCACCTCGGGCCCGATGACGACCAGGTCGGCGCCGATGCCGCTGGGCCAGCTCGGTGACGGCCTCGCCGGAGGTGATGTCGACGTCGTACTGGTCGGCGATGGTCGCGGTGCCCGCGTTGCCGGGTGCCACCGCCAGCTCGTCGACCTCGGGGTCTCGGCGCAGCGCAAGCAGCAGCGCATGTTCACGGGCTCCGGATCCGATCACCAGGACGCGCACAGATGCCCACCCTAATGGCACCGCGTCGGGTGGGTCCTGCGACCTCGGCCATACAGATGAGCGGACAGAGTGTATGGTCGGGAGAAAGTGCTGCACGTCACACAGGAGTGCATGGCCATGACCACTGCACAGAGCTGCCCGTTCCTGCCGCCCGGGTACGACTTCACCGACCCCGACGTCCTGCTCAGGGGCATTCCGGTCACCGAGTTCGCCGAGCTGCGCAAGACCGCGCCGGTGTGGTGGAACGCCCAGGACGAGTCGATCTTCGACGACGGCGGCTACTGGGTGATCAGCCGCCACGAGGACATCAAGGCGATCTCGCGCGACGGCGACGCTGTGGTCGACCAACCGCAAGGGTGCGGTGATGCGGCTGCCGGACGGCGTCACCGCCGAGCAGCTCGAGCCTGACCAAGGCGCTGCTGATCAACCACGACGCACCCGAGCACACCCGGCTGCGCAAGATCGTGTCGCGGCTGTTCACCCCAGGTCCGATCGCGGCGCTCGAGGAGAAGCTGGCCGTCGCCGCGCGCGAGATCGTCCGGACGCGGCCGCAGAAGGACGGCGGCAACTTCGTCGACGACATCGCGATGCGCCTGCCGCTGCTGGCCATCGCCGACCTGCATCGGCGTGCCCGAGGCCGACCGCGAGAAGCTGTTTCACTGGACCAACTCGATCATGAACACCGACGATCCGGACTTCGACTCCGATCCGACGACGGCCAACGCCGAGCTGATGGGTTACGCCTACACCATGGCCGAGGAGCGCCGCCGCTGCCCGGCCGACGACATCGTCACCCGGCTGATCGAGGCCGACATCGACGGACGAATCGATGGGCGACGTCGAGTTCGCGTTCTTCGTGATCCTGCTCGCGGTGGCGGGCAACGAGACCACCCGCAATGCGATGACGCACGGCATGAACGCGTTCTTCGACAACCCCGACCAGTGGGAGCTGTTCAAGCGCGACCGGCCCGAGACCGCGGTCGACGAGATCATCCGCTGGGCCACCCCGGTGCACTGCTTCCAGCGCACCGCGCTGGCCGACGTCGAGATCGGCGACGTGACGATCGCGCGAAGGCCAGCGGGTCGGGCTGTTCTACAGCTCGGCCAACTTCGACGAAGACGTCTTCGACCGGCCCTTCGAGTTCGACATTCTGCGCAACCCCAACCCGCACTTGGCGTTCGGCGGCAACGGCGCACACTTCTGCATCGGCGCCAACCTCGCCCGCATGGAGATCAAGCTGATCTTCAACGAGATCGCCGACCAGATTCCGGACATCGCGAAACTGTCCGAACCGCAACGACTTCGGTCGGGCTGGATCAACGGCGTCAAGGAGCTGCAGGTCGCCTACGGTGGCTGCCTACCGGGGCTGGCGTACGATTCGTTCGTGCGCACCCACGGTTGGTCCGGATCGGCGCCCGCCACCGATGAGGAGGCCATCGCCGGATCCTCGACGCCGCGGGCAAGGCGATCGACGAGCGCGGCGCCGACTTCAGCATCGCCGACGTCGCCCGCACGCTCGGGGTCACCCGCCAGACCGTGTACCGGTACTTCCCCAGCACCGACGCGCTGCTCGTCGCCGCCGCCGTGCACGCGGCCGACGACTTCCTCGACCGGCTGGCCGCACATCTGCGCGGCATCACCGATCCGGTCGAGGCCGTCACCGAGGCCATCGCGACCGCGCTGGAATGGCTGCCCAAGGACAAGCACATCGGCCTGCTCATGGTGCCCGGCCGGCCGAGCCAACACACCGAATCGGTGACGTCGGACGTCGCGCTGCAGTTCGCGAACTCGATGGTGCGCCGCTTCGACGTCGACTGGGCCGGCTCGGGTTCACCGACGCGCGATCTCGACGAACTGGCCGAGCATCTGCTGCGGATCATCCAGTCGTTCGTCATCGACCCGGGCCGGCCGCCGCGACGGGCGACGAACTGCGCGCCTACCTGCGGCGCTGGGTCGGCGCGGCTATACCACCGTCGGCCGAGCCGACAATCAGACCACCGTCGGCCGAGCCGACAATCACACCGTGGCCGAGCCGTCGCGCTCGGGAGCCGACAGTCAGACGCACCGTCAGCGGCAGACGACTTCCGTTCCTCGAACACCCAGGACGCGCCGCCGCTGAACTTGCACACCGCCGACCTCCGGCAATTCCTTTGCCGCGGTGTCGGTTTCGATGACCCGCACCGTCCAGTCGGACTCCGTGCCGGACACCTCGGCGCGCAGGTGCGGGTCGACGGCGGCGACGATGGCCTGCAGCGGCAGGTCCGCGACAGGCGACACCAGCGAGATCCAGGCGCCGTCCTCGTATGCCGGCGAGCGGCGCACGTGCACGAAGTCCGGGTCGACGTCGGCCGACACGTAGGCCGCCGGGTTCAGCAGCGGGTGCAGTTCGAGCACCCGCAGCGCACCCTTGACGCCGCCGGGCAGCTTCAGCGCCTGGTGGATCCGCTCGGCCGCCACCCCGGCGATGCCGATCAGCTGCTTGGTGCGGATCGACCGCTCGAGCGCCACGTCGTCCTTCGCGCGGCGCGCACCGCGAGCGTGAACGACAGCACCAGCAGGTGCATCTGCAGGCAGACCTCGTCGGCGATCCGGACCAGCGCCGAATGCGAGAACGCGCCGAAGTCGACGTCGGACAGCAGCGCGCCCGAATAGTCGGCCATGCCTTCGTCGTTCGGATCGATCGGGTCGAGTTCGGTGCTGGTACGCGCGACTTGCGGCGACGATGTCCATCGCGGGGATGAACGGCACCTCCGGGTAGGACTCGTCGATGATCACCGTCCACGCGCAGTGCGGTGTGCGGTCGGACGGCATCCGCGGCGGCCGGTGGATGGGCCGGACCTGGGTCTTGCGGTTGGTGGCGAGCGCGGTGGCGTCGAACGTGGGGTCCTCGATGTCGTGGCACATGCCGTGCACGTAGTCCTCGCCCATCGGCTCGACGTCGAGCAGCGCGCCGCAGTGGTCGAGGTGGAACTCACCGTGCCAGCGGTCGTGCACGGTGTAGCGGAAGTCCATGAACTGCGGCGGGGCGCCGATGTCGAGCTGCAGTCCCTTGAAGATCGTGATGACGTCGACGCCCTCGTACTTCAGCGCCTTCTGCATCCGCTTGGTGTAGAGCGGGCTGGACGCCGCCCACTCCTCGATGGCGATCTGCACCATCTCTTCGCGGCCGAAATCGCTGATGCACCAGGCCATTCCGGACCGGTCGATGAGCTGACCGATCAGCAGCAGCTCGGGCACCAGCGTGGCGAGCTCGTCGCGCGACAGCGCGGCATACCTACTTGTCATGAAGGTCCTTGCCCGCGTGCATCTGGACTGCGTCGTTGACGTTGTCCTTCTCGTCCCTGGCCGCGCCGTTCTCCTCGGCCTTCTTCCGCTTTGGCACCACGCGGTTGAACGCGCCGTCGAGCTTCGAGCCCAGCGGGAAACCGACGTAGTGGGTGAGGAAGATCGCGATCTCCCGCAGCTCCTCGCCGGTCAGCTCCCCGTTGTAGAGGATCGCGTTGACCTGCATCTCCAGCAGAGCTTCCTGTCCAGCGCGGTCAGCACGGCGAGCAGCATCATCCGCCGGTCGCGCATCGACAGACCCGGCGCGCGTCCAGATGGTGCCGAAGAGGTGGTCGACGGTCAGCGCGAAGTACTCGCCGGGCATGTCCGGCATCTCCCAGCCGTAGACCTCGTTCATCTTCTCGAGGCCCTTCTTGCGCAGCTCGTCCATCGCTACTCCTTCGTGTGCGGCACACCGAGGCCGGCGGCCAGGTTCTTCAGACGCCAGCTCGGCCAGCGGCAGGTCGACGCCGGTTGCCTCGCCGAGCGCGAGCGCCAGGCTCAGATCCTTCTCGCCGAGCACGGCGGCGTGGGAGAACGGGTCGTACAGGAAGTTGTCCGGCTCCAACGGTTCGCCATGTTGTCGCGGACGATGATCGCGCCCGGCCCGCCGCTCTGCGCGTCGGTGTGCCGGACCACCCGGCCGAGCTGCTGCAGGTCGATCCCGCTGGCCTCGGCCAGCTTCATCGCCTCGCACGCGGCGGCGAACCGAGTGAAGGTCAACATGTTGCGCGCCAGCTTCATTCGCGTCCCCGCTCCCGGCGGCCCGGCGTGGATGATCATGGAACCCATCTGCTTGAACGCCGGCTTGATCCGCTCGTACACCTCGCGGTCGGCACCGACCATGATGGCCAGTTCACCCTTCTGCGGCCGCCCCGCCACCGCCGACACCGGCGCGTCGACGACGTGGATGTCGTTGGGCCGCAGCTCATCTGCGAGCTCAGTCGCGGTCTCGGGGCTGATCGTCGAGTGGATCGCGATCACGGTGCCGGGCTTGGCGTGGGCGGCGAGCTCACCGACGACGTCGCGCACCTGCTCGTCGTTGAGCACGGTGACGCTGATGATGTCGGCGGCCGCGACGTCGGCGACACTGTCGGCCAGCGATGGCGCCCAGCCTCGGCCAACGGAGTCATCGCTTCGGCGCGCACGTCGAACACCATGACGCCGCCCGGCCATTCGACGAGCCGCTTGGCCATCGGCGCGCCCATGTTGCCGAGGCCGATGTAGCCGAGCTTCACCTGGTCGCTCATGACCGGATGATCTGTCCGCCGTCGACGTTGAAGATCTGGCCGGTGATCCACTTGGCCTGATCCGACAGCAGGAACAGGCACATGCCGACGAGGTCCTCCGGTTCGCCCATGCGCGACAACGGAATCCCCTTGACGATGTCGGCGACCATCTCCTGCGGGGTGGTGGTGCGGTTGGCCTCGGTGTCGATGGGTCCCGGCGCGATCGCGTTGATCCGGATGTTCTGACCGCCGAGTTCGGTGGCCAGCTGCTGGGTGAGGCCGTTGATGCCGACCTTGGCCAGCCCGTAGAAGTTCGAGTACAGCCACGCCGCGGTCGAGGACTGGTTGACGATCGCGCCGCCGCCGCGCTTGGCCATCTTGCGGTACACCGCGCGGGTGCACACCAGCGCGCCGTCGATGTTCACGCTCATGAACTTCTTGTAGTAGTCCCAGTCGACGGTGATCAGGAAGTCGAGCTTCATCCCGCCGAAGATCGCGGCGTTGTTGACCAGGTAGTCGATGCCGCCGAACTCCGAAAGCGTCTGCGCGGCCATCTCCTTGGCCGAGTCCGGATCGGAGACGTCGACCCGCACGGCCAGCGCGTTGCCGCCCTCGCCCTTGATCCCGTCGGCGACCTTCTGCGCGCCCTCGGTGTTGATGTCGGCGACGACGACCGCGGCGCCCTCGCGGGCCAGCGCCTCGGCGTACGCCTGGCCGATGCCGCCACCGGCGCCGGTGACGATGGCCACCTTGTCGTTGAACTGATCTCCGTACATGTTTCTCCTACCCATCGAGTGCGGGTTATGACACGTTTCCGCCGTCTGCGCGTGACACAACCCGACACTCGGCGAGTGGTCATTGCGCAGCCGTGGCAATCGCTTTGATCTCGAGGTACTCCTCGAAACCCGCGAGCCCCATCTCCCGGCCGATGCCGGATTGCTTGTAGCCGCCGAACGGCATGTCCGCCGAGTACCAGACGCCGCCGTTGACGTTGACGGTGCCGACGCGCAGCCGCGCGGCCATGCCGCGCGGCGCGGTCCGCGTCGGGCGAGAACACCGTGCCCGACAGGCCGTACGGCGAGTCGTTGGCGATGCGCACGGCGTCGTCGTCGCCGTCGTGCGCGATGACGGTCAGCACCGGACCGAAGATCTCCTCCCGCGCGACCTTCGCGTTGTTGTCGAGGCCGGCGATCACGGTCGGCTCGATGAAGAAGCCCGGTGTCGCGATCGGCGGGACGTCCACCGCCGCAGGCGAACCTGCCGCCCTCGGCGATCGCCGAGTCCAGGTAGCCCTGGATGCGGTCGCGCTGACGCGCCGAGATCACCGGCCCGCAGATGGTGCCCGGATCCGTCGGATCGCCCGGGCTTGAGCCCGGCCATCGTGCGCCGCGGCCGCCTCGACGGCCTCGTCGTAGCGGGCCCGCGGCACCACCAGCCGGGTGGTGATCGCGCAGCCCTGGCCGGCGTGCATGCGACGCCGTGAACGCCGACATCGAGCACGCGCCCGCGAGATCCGCGTCGTCGAGGACCAGGAACGCCGACTTGCCGCCCAGCTCGAGGAACACCTTCTTGAGCGTGGCCGCGCCGTCTGCCATCACGGCGCGTCCCGTGTTCGTCGACCCGGTGAACGACACCATGTCGACGCGCGGGTCCTTCGACAGCAGCGCACCCACGCCGTGGTCGCTGGAGGTGACGATGTTGACGACGCCCGCCGGGATGTCGGTGTGCTCGAGCGATCAGCTGACCGAGCACCGCGGCGCTCCACGGGGTGTCGGGCGCCGGCTTGAGCACCACGGTGTTGCCCGCCGCCAGCGCCGGGCCGATCTTGGCGAGGTTGATCTGGTGCGGGAAGTTCCACGGGGTGATGGCGCCGACGACACCGATGGCCTCCCGGGCGATGGTCCGTCGCGTCTTGATGCCCATCGGTGCCGCGACTGCCGAGGTCGGTGGTCCACTGGTAGGTCTCGGCGGTGTCGGCACAGAAGCCCAGGTCGTCGACCGGGCCGTCGAGCTGCGCCATGGACGTCAGCATCCGAGGCGCACCCACCTCGGCGATGGTGAGCTCCCGCAGTTCGTCGACGTGATCGCGCATCGCCTGTTGCAGCTGGCGGATGCAGCGCACCCGCAACTCGACGTTGGTCGACCAGTCCGTGTCGTCGAACGCGCGGCGGGCCGCGTCGATCGCCCGGCCCATGTCGTCGGCCGCATCGGCGGCGACGCCGAGCACCTCCTCGGTGGCCGGGTTGATCGTCTGCGAACGTGCCGCCGCTGCCGGCGACGAGCTTGCCGTCGATGAGCAGTTGACTCTCGCGATCGGCCAGGATCGCCATCGGTGAACTCCTGTGTTCGCTTTCTGGACAACTGTCCGACTGTGTCACCTCAAACCTTAACGCCACTAAACCACCAGAAGCAAGGCCAACCCATTTCACCTGTGCACTTGCCTCGCAGCGTCCTCGTCGGATAACTTGGACATGTGTCCAGTGATCCTGTGGTTGCGATCACGCACCAGGTCCCCGTCCAGTCGGGTGAGATCACCCGCAACCGTCGGCAGGAGGAGACCTTCCACAAGGTGCTCGCGGCGGGCGTCGAGATGCTGCGCGAGTCGTCGTA
>CAVRMG010000036.1:0-45896 GCA_963721495.1 uncultured Actinomycetota bacterium
CGCACTGGCTGCCGCCCGACGAAGACAGCGCCACAGTGCACGGCGAGGCGACCGTCGACGACACCTTGCTGTTCGACGGCGACGTACCCGGTGTGCTCATCGAGCCGACCCGGGCCGTGCCCGGTCTGCGGGCCAGCGCGTTGTCGTCCCGCATGCGCGCGAAGCGTTGGGTAGCGGGTCGGGCGGTTCAACTCGGCACCGACGGTGCGTTGGTCGTGCGGGACGGGATGGCCGGAAAACGGCCGGTTCGGCGGTCGACGTTCTATCGGCACACCGAGGGCTGGCTGTCGGTTCGGTAGCGTCAAACCGTGAACGTCCGGCCGCTGCACCCTCAGTCATCGGTGCGCCCCAGCCCCATCTTCTTTCTCATCGTGGCGCTGACCGCGGTCGGCGCGGCGTTGGCGTGGTTCTCGGCCGACGCGACCGGGCCGCTGGCCTACATCGGCGTTTTCACGTTCGTGGTCGCCGGCTGGGTGGTGACGCTCTGCCTGCACGAATTCGCCCACGCGTTCACCGCGTGGCGCTTCGGCGACCACGACGTCCCGGTGCGCGGTTACCTGACCCTCAACCCCTTCAAGTACTCGAATCCACTGCTGTCGATCGTGCTGCCGGTGCTGATCATCGCGATCGGCGGGATCGGGCTGCCCGGCGGCGCGGTGTGGGTACGAACGTCGTTCATGACCAAGAGTCAGCGAACTCTGGTCAGCCTCGCGGGCCCGTTCACCAATCTCGCGTTCGCGGTGCTGTTGTTGGTGCCGACTGCATTGCTGGTTGACCAGGAGCATGCGGTGTTCTGGGCGGCCCTGGCGTTCCTGGGGTTCCTCCAGGTCACCGCGTTCGTGCTGAACATCCTGCCGGTGCCCGGGCTGGACGGGTACGGCGCCCTGGAGCCGCACCTGAGCCCGCAGACGCAGCGCGCCCTGCAACCCGCCAAGCAGTGGGGGTTGCTCGTCCTGGTCGTCCTGCTGTTCACACCGCAGCTCAATCGCTGGTTCTTCGAGCTGGTGTTCTGGTTCGTCGAGCTTTCCGGGGTGCCGGGCTGGCTGGCGATGCAGGGGATGGATCTCACCCGCTTCTGGTCCGCTTGGTTCTGAGCAGGCCTCTTGCGACATATGCGTCTTTACGCATAGATTGCCGATATGGGTGCTGGCCACGATCACGGCTCGCGTGACACCCGTGTCAGCCGGATGGTCATCGCCGCAGCGATCCTGACGGCGTTCTTCGCGATCGAGCTGACGACCGCGCTAATGATCGACTCGATCGCCTTGCTGGCCGATGCCGGCCACATGCTCACCGACCTGGTCGCGATCTTCATGGGCCTGAGCGCTGTGCTGCTGGCCCGCCACGGCAGCGTGTCGCCGGCGCGCACCTACGGCTGGCACCGCGCCGAGGTGTTCACCGCGGTCGCCAATGCGGCGCTGTTGATCGGCGTGGCGGCATTCATCCTCGTCGAGGCCGTCGACCGGCTCGGTGACGCACCCGAGGTTCCCGGCGTGCCGATGATCGCCGTGGCGCTGGCGGGGCTGGTCGCCAACGCCGCCGTCGCGCTGCTGCTGCGGTCGCATTCCGAGAGCAGCCTCGCGGTCAAGGGCGCGTACATGGAAGTCGTCGCCGACATGGTCGGCAGCATCGGCGTGCTGATCGCCGGCATCGTGACGGTGACGACCCGTTGGCCCTACGCCGACGTCGTGGTCGCCGTGTTCGTCGCGCTGTGGGTGTTGCCGCGCGCCATCGCGTTGGCCCGCGCCGCGTTGCGGATCCTGTCCGAATCCTCGCCCACCCACATCGACGTCGAAGAACTGCGCAAGGCGCTGTGCGCCGTCGACGGTGTGACCGAGGTGCACGACCTGCACGTGTGGACGTTGGTGCCGGGCAAGGACATGGTGACCGCGCACCTGACCAGCGTGCGGGACTCGGCCCTGGTGCTCGACGACGCCCGCACCGTGCTCGCCGCGCGCGGGCTCGACCACGCCACCGTTCAGGTGGAGCCGCCCGACGGCGCCGCCGACTGCAAGTGCGAGGCGGAGTGGTGACTCAGCGCCGATGAGCGCTTGCGCGAAGAGCGATCAGCGCCGATGAGCGCTTGCGCGAAGTGGGGGCACCTCCCGCCCGAAGGGCAGGGGGACGATCAAACAAGCCCGAACGACGAGCGCGCCGTGGGATCGCAGTCATCGAGCAGATCCAGGCAGCGCTGATACTCGTCGCCCTCGCCGATCGTGTTTGCGGCCTGCGCCAACGCGGCCACGCAGCGCAGGAATCCGCGGTTGGGTTCGTGGCGGTAGGGGACGGGTCCGAAGCCCTTCCACCCGTTGCGGCGCAGCTGGTCGAGTCCGCGGTGGTAGCCCGTCCGCGCGTAGGCGTAGGCGGTGACGGCCTTGTCGTCGGCAAGTGCGCCTTCGGCCAGCGCCGCCCACGCGACGGAAGCCGACGGATGAGCGGCGGCCACGACGGCGGGGTCCTCGCCCGCGGCGAGTTCGGCCTCCGCCCCGGGGTCGCCGGGAAGCAGTACCGGATCCGGTCCGAGAAGGTCGCCCATCCGTGTCATGGGCCCATTGTGCCGTGCGGCGTACAGCAGTCGTCCCGCCGGATGGTTAAGCTTTGCGCCCGAAGCGTCGTTTACGGAGGACTGCAGCAGGGATGTCGAACCCATTAGGGCCTGACCGGCCGGACGAGGTCACCGGTGAGGTGACCGGAGCCGGGCCGACCGAACAGGTCGAGCACGCCGACGCGGATGCACAGGATCCCGATTCCGCCACCGGGGTGATGGCGTCCCAGGATCGCGAACACGAACCGGCGACGGAGATCATGTCTGCCGGAGCGCCCACTGCCCAGGCGCCCGCGGTGACCGAGGAGCCCGAGCGCCGGTTCACGGCCCCCTCCGGCTTCGACGCGGGGGAGACCACAAGGATCGACACACCGTCGGAGCCGACGACCGAGATCATGGCCACGCAGCCCGCGCCACTACCGAAACCCGTTGCACCCCAGGTTATCCCGCCGCGCGGTGACGCGCCCAAGCCGCGGCCGAAGCGACGTAGCTGGGGCTGGGTGATCGCGCTGTTGCTGGTGATCGCGGCACTGGTGGCCGTGGCGGTGCTGGGGACGGTGATGCTGACCCGCGAGTCGAAGTCGAGCGTCTCCCAGGAGGAGATGGTCCGCTCGACGATCGAAAACTACGACGCCGCGCTTGAAAAAGGCGACCTCGCCACGCTGCGCAGCATCACCTGCGGCCCGACACGGGACAGCTACGTCGCATACGACGACCACGCGTGGTCCGAAACTCATAGACGGGTAGCGGCCGCCAAACAGTATCCCGTAGTGGCCAGCATCGACCAGGTGGTGGTCAACGGAGACCATGCCGAGGCCAACGTCACGACATTCATGGCGTATGCCCCGCAGACTCGTTCGACGCGCAGCCTGGATCTGGAGTTCCGCGACAATCAGTGGAAGATCTGCCAGGCACCCAGCAGCTAGCCGGAGGTCACCGATCGGCCTGCGCTGTGCAGGTCCCGGCACGCCTCGATGACGCGCTCGGTCATCGACGCCTCGGCCTTCTTCAGATAGCTGCGCGGGTCGTAGGTCTTCTTGTCGCCGACTTCGCCGTCGATCTTGAGCACGCCGTCGTAGTTGGACAACATGTGCCCCGCGACCGGGCGGGTGAACGCGTATTGAGTGTCGGTGTCGACGTTCATCTTCACCACGCCATAGCGCAGCGAGTCCTCGATCTCCGACTTCAGCGAGCCGGACCCGCCGTGGAAGACGAAGTCGAAAGGCTGTGCGTCGCTGGCTAGTCCGAGCTTGGCTGCCGCCACCTTCTGTCCCTCGGCCAGGACTTCCGGCCGTAGCTTGACGTTGCCCGGCTTGTAGACGCCGTGCACATTGCCGAACGTCGCAGCCAACAGGTACTTGCCGTGCTCGCCCGCGCCCAGCGCCTCGATGGTCTGCTCGAAATCCTCGGCTGTCGTGTACAGCTTGTCGTTGATCTCGGCCTCGACGCCGTCTTCCTCGCCGCCGACCACCCCGATCTCGACCTCGAGGATGATCTTGGCGGCCGCCGCCTCCTTGAGGAGCTCGCGCGCGATGTCGAGGTTCTCGTCGATCGGCACCGCCGAGCCGTCCCACATGTGCGACTGGAACAGCGGATTGCCCCCGTCGGCGACCCGCTTCTGCGAGATCGCCAGCAGCGGCCTGACGTAGGTGTCGAGCTTGTCCTTCGGACAGTGGTCGGTGTGCAGCGCCACGGTGACCGGATACTTCTCGGCGATGATGTGCGCGAACTCGGCGAGCGCGACCGCACCGGTCACCATGTCCTTGACGCCGAGACCGGAGGCGAACTCGGCCCCGCCGGTCGAGAACTGAATGATGCCGTCGCTGCCCGCGTCCGCGAAGCCCTTGATGGCGGCGTTGACGGACTCCGAGCCCACGCAGTTGATGGCGGGAAACGCGAAGGAATGCTCCTTGGCCCGGCCGAGCATCTCGGCGTAGACCTCGGGTGTTGCGATGGGCATGAGCGTTCCTCTCGGCGGTCCGTACGTTCTGGCGAGTATCTCAGGTACAGCGCGACCTCACATCGTCAAGACTCCCCGGTATCGCGCACGCCCCTGCTGCATGGCGCCGTAGACCTCCGCCGCCTGCGCCAACGGCCGCTCCTCGATCCAGGCCCGCACCCCCGATTGCACGGCGAAATGCATCGTCTCCTCGACGTCACGCGATGTGCCCGACGGATGCCCGCTCACGCGGCGGCCCGCCAGAATGAGATCCAGGGGGCTGATCGGCAGCGGATCGGCCGTCACCCCGACGACCACTAACTCGCCTTCGGGGCCGAGACCTCCGACGGTCTGACCGATCGCCGCCGAATTCGCCGCGGTGGCGAGGACCACCGTCGCACCGCCGAGATCCTGCAGTGCGGCCGCCACATCCTGAGCGGTCGAGTCGATGTAGTGATGTGCACCAAGCTTTTTGGCATCCTCGGCCTTACCTGTGCCCCGTGCGATCGCGACGGTCTCGAAACCCATCGCCCTCGCCCACTGAACACCGAGATGTCCGAGACCCCCGATGCCGAGCACGGCTACGAGATCGCCCGCCACGGCCGCCGTTCGCCGGAGCGCGTTGAACGTGGTCACACCCGCGCAGCCCATCGGGGCGGCCTCGACAAAGGACAGGGCATCAGGGACGCGGGCCAGTGCCGTCGCGGGCGCGACGATCGATTCCGCGTAGCCGCCGGGGTACGCCAGGCTGGGTACCTCGAAGTTGACGCACTGCATGAACTTGCCCTTGCGGCAAGGCACGCACTTATTGCAGTTCCCGCCGAACCATCCGACCGCGACCCGGTCGCCGACGGCGAAGTCCTCGACGCCCTCCCCGAGTTCGGCAATCGTGCCCGCCGCTTCGTGTCCGGGTGTCACCGGCCACGTCATGTCGGGAAAACCGCCGTGGACGACACCTTGGTCGGTTCCGCACACACCGCAGGCGGCGACGGTGATGCGGACGTGGTCGCGCGGTGGCGATGTGGTTTCGATGTCGGCGAGCGTGAGCTCAGCGCCCGCAGAAGCAACCTGAACAGCCTTGTGGGTGGGCATACCTCCGACCCTAATCACGGCGAATCCAGGCCGCGAGACATTTGCGCTTCGAGTCCGGCAGTCGGTGACCGGTATCTTGGGGCCTTATGACGACGGCCCTCGCAGCGGCTTCTACCCAGCTGGCGCTCATGCCGGATTTCCTGGACCCGATGAAGCTGCTCGGTTACTTCGGTACCTGGGCGCTGGTGGGGATGCTGGTGGTCATCTTCGTGGAGTCGGGGCTGCTGTTCCCGATCCTGCCCGGAGATTCGCTGCTGTTCGTCGGCGGAATGCTCGCCGCGGGCACGGCCGCGATTGCGGAGGATGGCGGGCAAACCGTCAACTTCCAGCTCTGGCAGCTGCTGGTCTTCATCCCGATCGCCGCCATCCTCGGCGGTCAGGTCGGCTACTGGATCGGCCGCAACGTCGGCACCGCCATGTTCAAGCCGGACGCGAAGCTGCTCAAGCAGAAATACCTCGACGAGGCGCACGCCTTCTTCGAGCAGCGCGGCCCGTTCGCCATCGTGATCGCCCGGTTCGTGCCGATCGTGCGCACGCTCGCTCCGCTGGTCGCCGGCGCCGCGCGGATGAGCTATCCGGTGTTCGCGATCTTCAACATCCTCGGTGCCGTCGTCTGGGGCGTCGGGCTGGTGCTACTCGGTTACTGGCTCGGCCAGTTCGAGATCATCCAGAAACTCCTCGAACCGATCTTCATCGCGATCGTCTTGGCGTCCATCGCCCCGATGTTCATCGAGTGGTACAAGCGGCGGCGGGCGGCCAAGAAGGCCGTGGGCGAGACGGCTCCGAATCCCACCGAGCAGCCGACCTAGGCGCTTTCCCCCTCCAGCGCCCGGATCAGGCTGGCCGAATCCCACGGCCCCCTGTGCCGCTTGCCGTTGACGAAGAACGTCGGCGTCGAGTTGAGGTCCATCACCTCGGCGTCCTGCGCGTCGTCCTGCACGCGGTGCAGCACCTTCGTCGGATGCACACGCACGTCGTCGTCGAACTGCTCGAGATCGAGCCCGATCGAGTTGGCGTAGCGATAGATATCCGACCACTCCAGATCATCCTGGTGATCGAACAACTGCATCCCCATCTCGAAGTACCTGCCCTGCAGCCCGGCCGCCTCGGCGGCCCGTGCTGCATCGAAGGCGCGGGGGTGCACCCGCTCGAGGGGTAGATGACGCCACACGTAGCGCAATCGGTCACCGAAATGCGCTCGCACCTCATCGATGCCACCCGTGGCACGACTGCAGAACGGGCATTCGTAATCTCCGTACTCCACGAGGGTGAGTGGGGCATCGGGATGGCCGCGGATGTGGTCGCGTTCTGGATCGACGGCCCGAATGAGCTTGAGGCCGATGGGTTCGGGAGGACTGACCAGATCGGTGATGTGAAAAATCGCCCAACCGGCGACGAAGGCCACGAACCGATGCGGCAATGACGCCGATGCGCGCCTGGTCCTGTCGGGCCGGTTCGCTGATCGCGATGTCGACGATGAAAAGCGAAATGGTGAAACCGATTCCGGACAGGGCCGCACCGCCCGCCACTCGGCGCAACCGTAGCCCGGGCGCCAACTGGCCGATGCCGGTGCGGTTCATCAACCACGTCGCACCGGTGATGCCGACGAACTTGCCGACCACCAGGCCGGCGACGATGCCCCACGTCAGCGGCGAGCGCGCCGCGGCCGCCAGGCCGGCCGCGTCCAGCCGGACTCCGGCGTTTACCAATGCGAACAGCGGCAGCACCACGAACGACACGTACGGCCCGACGTCGGTCTGCAGCCGCTCGTTGATCGAAATCGTCTGGCGCAGACGGCGGGTGGCGGTGCGGGCGTACTGCGAGTTAGGAGACTGCCGGAATGCGCGGATCACCTCGACGGCATCTTCCACCTGCTTACGCTCCGGCGCGAACACCGGGATCAGCAGCGCAACGGCGACGCCGGCGAGCGTCGGATGGATGCCCGCCATGAACAACGCGATCCACAGCGCGAAGCCCAGAACCGCGTACGCCGGGCCGCGGAGCACGGGCATGTACCGCACCAGCGCGAGCGCGATGAGCAGCAGGCCCGCCACCGCCAACGGCACCACCGCGATGGCGTCCGAGTAGAACACCGCGATCACGATCAAGGCGCCCACGTCGTCGACGACGGCCAGGGTCAGCAGAAAGATCCTCAGCCGGCCAGGGAATTTCGGCTTGATGACGGCGAGCGCACCGATCAGGAACGCGGTGTCGGTGGAGATCACCACACCCCACGCGTGGGCGTTCTCACCGGAGGGGTTGAGCAGCAGGAAGATCCCTGCGGGTATCGCGAGTCCGGCGATCGCCGCGACAACGGGCACCGCCGCCCTGGCCCGGTCGGTGAGCTCGCCGATGGCGAACTCGCGCGTCACCTCCAGGCCGACGATGAAGAAGAAGAACGTCATAAGGCCGTCGTTGATCAGATGCTTGACGCTCATGTCGAGGTGGTGCTCGCCGAACGAAACGCCCACATGGGTGTCCAGCAGGCTCCAATAGCTGTCCGCCCAAGGCGAATTCGCCCAGACGATCGCGATGAGGGTGAACGCAAGAAGCAGACCCGCCGCGGCGTTCTCCCCGGCCTTCATCGCCTTGGGGTCGCGGCCGAACCGCGTGGGTAACAGGCGAACCAGCCGTGGGACCGACTCCGACGTCACGTTTCGGATACCGCGTGGGCCGCTTCCATCAGCATCCAGCCCGACAGCTGCACGGACAGGTCGCGCTCGGGGATCTCCGATGCGTTGACCGCACCCTCGACGAACTCGGCTTTCTTGCCTGCCGCAGTGGGAATCTCGGCGGTGCGGTCCCAGAACGCGGCGAACAGCGGCAGGCTGTCGACCGTCTGGCGGTTGTCCCACGCCGACTCTGCCGACTTCAGCACCAGAGTCTTGGCGGTGTCGCGGGCCGCGGCGTCGTCGGCGTCGTTCGGGGCAGCGCGGTGGCCACCAGTGCGAGGTACCGCGCCAGGATCCCGTTGAACAGGCCGCCGTCGCCGCCGCCCGCGCCCCTGATGACGCCCTCGGGCGCCATGTTGTCGCGCACGGCTGCGACGAGCCGATGCACACGTTTGGCGTGATCGGCGTCCTCGGTGCGCACCGCGAGTTCGGTTTCCAGTCCCAGCACCACGCCCTGGCAGTAGGTGTACTGCGCCCGCACCATCGACCCACCCTTGATGCCGTCGAATACCAGATGGGTCTCCGGGTCGATCAGCGTCTCGTCGAGCCAGTCCGACATCTGCTGGGCCCGCCGGAGCCGGTCATAGCGCGCCAGGAAGATCGCGGCCGGACCATTCGCGGGGACGTTGAAGAACTGATCCTGCTTGCGCCAGGGAATTCCGCCGCCGTCCTCGGGCACCCATGCGTTGAGGAACTGCTCGGACAGCTTCTCCAGCGCCTTCGGCCGCCCGACACCCGCCAGCCGCTCCGCACGTTCGAGAGAGATCGCCAGCCACGCCATGTCGTCGTAGTAGTCGTTGATCCAACGCAGGTTGTTGCGCATCCGCAGCCCCCGGATCTGCCGGGCGATCATCTGTTCCCGTTCGGGCTTGGAGTCGCGCACCTGAGCGTCGACCAGGCAGTCCAACAGGTGGGCCTGCCACCAGTAGTGCCAGGTGCCGAACTTCCGGTACTTGCGCTCCGAGGGCCAGGCGACGACGCCCAGCTGGGTTCCCGGCACTCCCCAGAGGCGTTTCAGATGCCGCGCGGTGATCGCGGCCTCGGCGCTGGCAGCGCGGTTGGCCCATAGCTGATCCATGGCTTTGATCCTGCCCTACCAGGCCTTCGAAATGTCTCCATGTTGAGCGATCCAGGCATGCATGGCGACGCCGGCGGCGACGCCGGCGTTGATGCTGCGGGTCGAGCCGAACTGGGCGATGGACACCGTGAGCGCGGCACCGGCCCTGGCGCCATCGGTGATGCCCGGTCCCTCCTGACCGAATATCAGCAGGCACTCCCGCGGCAGGGACGTCGATTCCAGGCGTACGGCGCCGGGCACGTTGTCGACGGCGACGACGGTCAGCCGGGCCTCGGCGGCGAACGCCAGCAGCTCGGCGGTGGTGTCGTGATGGCGCAGTCGTTGATAGCGGTCTGTCACCATCGCCCCGCGCCGGTTCCAGCGGCGCCGCCCGACGATGTGGACGGTGTCCACCGCGAACGCATTGGCCGTTCGGACGACCGCGCCGATGTTGGCGTCGTTGCCGAAGTTCTCGATCGCGATGTGCAGCGGGTGCCTGCGCCCGTCGATGTCGGCGATGATCGCTTCCCGCGTCCAATAGCGGTACGCGTCAACGACATTGCGGGTGTCACCGTCGCGCAGCAACACGGGGTCATAGCGTGGGTCGTCGGGAGGCGGCCCCGGCCACGGGCCGACACCGGGGTTCTCCCCCCATTCGGTCGGCCCGGGAGCCGCCCCGGCGGCGACATCGGAGCCGGGAGCCGCCCCGGCGGCGACATCGGGCTGATGCTCACTCATCCGTCGTCCACAAGCCGGCGTGCGTGCCGATCAGCGACAGTGTCGGGTAGAGCAGTGCGGCGTTGATGTCCCCCTGCGTGCACAGCGTCACGCTCACCTGGACAGCGTCGCGGGAGGCGTCGGGGAGCACCAGCACCGACGCGCCGTAGACGTCGCATGCGTGGCTCAGTCCAGGCACCGGCAGCGTCGGGGACATCAACGCCATCGTGGGTCCGCCGCGTCGCCCCGACACGTCGCGGTATTGCGTTGCCAGACCGTCGATCTCGAGCCCCAGCAGCATGTAGCCACCGCCGGTGAACGCGTTGGGGTCGCCCAGTGCGGCGGGGTCGAGCATGGCGCCGTCCGCACGGAACGCGTCCACGCTGGTGGTCCGCAGCGACAGACCGGTGTCGTTGTCCTTGGTCTGCGGCAGGCCGACCGGGAACGCCGCGGGCCGGGCCGTGGTGGTGCCGGCCATCCGGTCACGAGTGGAATAGACGTATACGCCGCGCACCTGAGACTGGTCGCGCTGCGGCCCCAGACACACCGTGCCGGTCAGCCTGTCGGGCGTCGGCGCCGACAACGGTTGTGTGCCAAGGTCTGTCATATCGCGACAGCCACCGATCGCGTTGGCCTCCAGCGGATGCGCCAATGCACCGTAGAGGCCGAACCGCAGGTCTTTGGGATCGGCGTGCGGACCGTTGCCCGATGGAGAGGCGTCGACATCGACAAGCACGTCGTCGCCGTCGAAACGCAGGTTCGACACCGACATGTTCCAACCCAGGATCGCCAGCGCTTCGCCGATCGCGGCGGTCTGTGCGGCGTAGGGGTCGGCGGCGTCGTCGTCGCTGGAGCACGAGGATGCCACCAGGACGACCGCCACCAGGGCCGCGAGCAATGAACGCACGGACACCCAGGTTCGGCTCAAGTTCTGTCTCGGCCGCGGCCGACGACTTTCGTCATGGCCCGCACCAGGTTTCGTGGCACCATGCGGCCGCCTGTGGTGAGTGCCTTGTACTGCAGACCCGGAACGATCACCACCTTGCCCCTGGCGACATCGGCCATGGTCTCGCGAACCACGTCGTCCACCTCCAGCCACATGAACGACGGCGTATTTGCCATGTCGATGCCCGCGCGTTCGTGAAATTCGGTGTGCACGAAGCCGGGGCACAGCGCATGCACGCCGACCCCGCGGTCGCCAACGCCATTGGCCAGGCCCTCGGAGAACGCGATCACCCACGCCTTGGACGCTGAGTATGTCGACCCGCGCCCCGGTAGCAATCCCGCGACGCTGGCGACGTTGATCACGGTGCCCTCGCCTGCGGCGAGCATCGACGGCACCGCCGCGTGCGTCAGCTGCATGACGGCGGTGACATTGACGTCCAGTTGCGACTGCAGAAGCGCGAAATCGACCGTCCAGAACTCGCCGAAGGTGCCGAACCCCGCGTTGTTGACCAGCACCCGCACGCCGGTGGCGAGGCGGTCAGCCACCTTCGCCCGGTCGGAAGCCTCCGCCAGATCGGCGACGAGCACCTCGACGTTCGCACCCGCCTCGTCGTGCAGTTCGGCGGCGAGGCACTCGAGCCGCGTGGCATCACGGGCCACCAGCACCAGGTCGTAGCCGTCCACGGCATACCTGCGGGCGAATCCCGCGCCCAGTCCGGACGTCGGTCCGGTGATCAAGGCGACAGGGCGTGACATGCACACAGGCTACTTCCCCCGAGTCGTCCCCTACGCTTCGCGCGTGGGCCCAGCGCCCCGTACCGCCGGGAAGACTACTTACCGCTGATAGTGCGGAGACTGCCGTCCGTTGCGCGAGGGCGGCGGCTCCGGTGGCGCCGCGGGGCGACGGGCGGCCTCGGGACGAGCGGGGGCCTGGGCATAGTGACCCGAGGGCGCGTCAGCCCTGGCTGCGGGACGACCCGAGGGCGCCTCCGCCCTGGCTGCGGGTGTCTCGGAACGCGAGGGTCCCGGCTTGAGCGGACGGCTCGGCGACCCGCTGCGACGGGTGACGGACTGTCCGGCGGTGGCCTGCGGGGTCGGCGGCAGCACGCGCAACAGGTCGTTGAACTGGCGCACCGTGCGCAGCCCCTCGTCCCACTGCGCCCGTGTACTGGTGACCGGCATCGACACCAGCGTCCAGTGCTGCTCGTTCCACATGATCTCCGCGCAGTCCGGCGCGGTGTGGGCGAACGTCACCATCCGCCGATCGCAGGCGCGCCGCGCCGCGTCGAGGTTGGTGGAGTAGACCATGCGCGGACCGATCGCACCGAGCAGCCAGATGTCGTTCTCCCGCGGCTCCTTGATTCCCTTGAGCCGTAGGTCGACGACGACGTTGGTGCCGACCTTGCGGTGCAGCGCGATGACCGTCGCCACGTCTTCGAGGTCGAAGATGAATACGGCCTCGCCGCGGATCTGGCCGAGCACGACGTTCTTGGCGGAGATGTCACCGACGGTCGACATCACCCCGCGCTTCCAGCGCTTGAGGATGTCATGCGACTCGTGCTCGTAGTCGAAACCGTGCGATTTCGCCCACGACTTGCGGCGGCGGCCCAGGCCGCGTCGACGATCGATGTCGACGTACAGCAGGACCGCCGCACCCACAAAACAGAGTGCGGACAGCGTGAACCAGAGCGGGACCATTACACCTAGCCTACTTGCAGGTAGTCCTCAATTCCGAACTCAAGCAAGTCACAACCCCGTCACATAGCGTTCAGCCATGGCCTACGACGACTACCAGCGACTTCGGATCACAGTCGCGGACGGCATCTGCCGCGCCACAGTGGACAATCCCCCGATCAATCTGCTGGATATCAACCTCATCGGCGAGCTGGCACGGTTCGCCCAGCAGGTCGGCGACGACGATGCGGTACGCGTGGTCATCGTGGATTCGGCCGACCCGGACTTCTTCATGGCGCACGCGGACATCACCCTGATCCAGCAACTGCCCACCGGCGATACGTCGTTGCACGACGAGATCTCCCCGTTCCATGCGCTGGGAGAAGCGTTCCGCACCATGCCGAAGGCGACCATCGCCGTCATCGAGGGCATCGCCCGAGGTGGCGGCAGCGAACTGGCACTCGCCTTCGACATGCGCTTCGCCGCACTCGGCAAGGCGCGACTGGCTCAACCAGAGGTGGCGCTGGGCATCATCCCCGGCGGCGGCGGAACCCAGCGCCTGGCCCGGCTGGTCGGACGCGCCCACGCCTTGGAGGTCATCCTCGGCTGCGACGACATCGACGCGGCCACCGCAGAGGCGTGGGGCTACGTCAATCGGGCTCTGCCGCCCGAGGAGTTGCGCCCGTACGTCGACACGCTGGCCGCGCGTATCGCGTCCTTCCCACCGGACACCGTGGCGGCGGCCAAGCGCGCGGTGGACGCCGCGGGGGGCGACCCGACCACCGGACTGCGCATCGAGGACCAGTTGTTCCGCGAGACGCTCGTAAGCCCGGCGGCCGCCGAGCGCATGCAGGCGTTCCTCGACAACGGTGGCCAGACCCGCGAGGTCGAGGTCGGTCAACTCCAGATCTAGGTCGATTGCGAGAGGCCGCCGATGTCGGGACTGGCCGCCGCGGCGAGCTCGAGGATCTCGGAGCGGTCGGCAGCCACGATGAAGCCCGACTCGATCGCGGAATCCAGTGCCGCGGTGAAGCGTTCGAGGTAATCGGACATGCCACCGGGGTAGAGCCTGCACACCGTGTCGTCGTCGAACATCTCCCCGGAGCCGAACAGGAACGACATCGGGCTCTCGTCGGGCGCGAGGCCAGATGTCCGCGCGATCGGGACGTCCACCCACGGGGTGCGGACACCGTCCTTGGCGAGCCCGTTCTCGTCGAGATCCAACTCAGGCGGATCTCCGTCGGTCAGGGCGATGGGATGTGCGACGGGCGCGGGCTCACCGGTGCGGACCCAGTTGTTCAGGCTCGCGATGGCCGCCTGCAACACGTAGTGGTGTTGCGGGGCGAAATTGATGGAGTACGACAGCTGTGTGCCCATCAGCTCGCTGGTAGGTGCGTACGCCGCGACGAGCTGTTCCAGCGGCGCCGATCCGTTGTCGATGAAGCCGACGCGGATGGTGTAGTTGTCGGCGTGCGCGGTGCCGGGAATCTCCCACGCGCGCAAGCGCTCATCGTCGGGACGCCTCGCCAGGTGATACCCCACCCGCCAGCCACCGATGAGGTCTGTTTCGGTGATGACAGTGATGACCGGAACTCGCAGGTCGGCCCGGAACGGCACGGGCTGCGACGCCGCTTCGTTCTCCTCGAACACGTTGGTGCTGTCCAACGGCGCGGCGGGACCGAATCGGGAATGCACAAGGAAGCCGTCGTAGGTCGCGGCGACCGGATCGACGACGTTGACGTAGGTCGTCAGGAACGCCGCTGATTGGGACTCCCCCACCGCCAGAACGGCTTCCGGTTCGAGCCCGCCGACCGCTCCCTCGCGAATCAGGCGGCCGACTTGGGAGTAGATGTCATAGGAGAACGTATCGCCGGGGTGGTGCAGCCGCGAATAGCGTTCGGGATCTTGAGCTTTCAGTGACATATCGGCGCCCACCAGGCTCACGCCGCCCTCGACACCCACCTGCTGCGCCGAGACCGCGACGTATGCGCAACCCGCGCGGGTGATCTCGCGATGCGCCATGAACCAGACGGCCGGGGCGTCGATACCGCCGCTGACATTGAGCCATTCGACGATGACGGTGCCGTTGAACGTGGCCTCATCGATCGGCCGGCACACCACGATGCGGGTGGTGAAGTCCGACCGGTCGTCGGTCGCATATGACGCCGCGGTCCCCGAGACGAAGAACTCCTCGGCGCCGTAACCCAGTGTCGCCAGGTCGTATGCGCCGAGGAGCAGATTCGGATTGCCGGGTATGAAAGTGATCACGGACCCATCTTGCGTGAGCAGACGCAAAAGGTCCCCGACACGCGGCGTGTCGGGGACCTTGTGTCTCGCGCAGGGAACTCAGCCCAGGATCAACGAGTCGCCGTCTGGGCTCACATTGACGGGCACCACGTCGCCGTCGTGCACGTCGCCGGCCAGCAGCATCTTGGCGAGCTGGTCGCCGATGGACTGCTGGATCAGCCGCGCAGCGGACGCGCGCCGTAGAGCGGGTCGAACCCGCGCTCGGCCAGCCACTGCTTGGCGGGCAACGACACCTCGAGGGTCAGGCGACGCTGGGCCAGCCGCTTGTCCAACTGCTGAAGCTGGATGTCGACGATCTGCACAAGTTCGTCCGGCTGCAGGGCGTCGAAGACGATCACGTCGTCGAGCCGGTTGATGAACTCGGGCTTGAACGCCGAGCGCACCGCGGCCATCACCTGCTCCTCGGTGCCTCCTGCGCCGAGGTTCGAGGTCAGGATCAGGATCGTGTTGCGGAAGTCGACCGTGCGGCCCTGGCCGTCGGTCAACCGACCCTCGTCGAGCACGGCCAGCAGCACGTCGAACACGTCCGGATGCGCCTTCTCGATCTCGTCGAACAGGATCACCGTGTACGGACGCCGTCGCACCGCCTCGGTCAGCTGACCGCCCTGGTCGTAGCCGATGTAGCCGGGAGGCGCACCGACAAGGCGGGCCACCGAGTGCTTCTCGCCGTACTCGCTCATGTCGATGCGGACCATGGCGTGTTCGTCGTCGAAGAGGAACTCCGCCAACGCCTTTGCCAACTCGGTCTTGCCGACACCGGTGGGGCCGAGGAACATGAACGAGCCCGTCGGACGGTTCGGGTCGGCGACACCGGCCCGGCTGCGGCGCACCGCATCCGAGACCGCCTGCACGGCCTTCGTCTGACCGACGACCCGCTTGCCGAGCTCGTCCTCCATGCGCAGCAGCTTGGCGGTCTCGCCCTCGAGCATCCGGCCGGCCGGAATGCCGGTCCACGCCGACACCACGTCCGCGATGTCGTCGGGGCCGACCTCCTCTTTGAGCATGACGTTCTCGCGCGCCTCGGCCTGCGGCAGCGCCGCATCGAGCTTCTTCTCCACTTCCGGGATGCGGCCGTAGCGCAGCTCGGAGGCCTTGGCCAGGTCGCCGTCGCGCTCGGCCCGGTCGGCTTCGCCACGCAATGTGTCCAGCTGCTCCTTGAGCTCTCGGACCACGTCGATGGCGCTCTTCTCGTTCTGCCAGCGGGTGGTGAGCTCGGCGAGCCTCTCCTTGTGGTCGGCGAGCTCGGCGCGCAGCTTCTCCAGCCGCTCCTTCGACGCGTCGTCCTCCTCCTTGGCCAGCGCCATCTCCTCGATCTCGAGGCGGCGCACGATGCGCTCGACCTCGTCGATCTCGACGGGGCGGGAGTCGATCTCCATGCGCAGTCGGGAGGCGGCCTCGTCGACCAGGTCGATGGCCTTGTCCGGCAGGAACCGCGCGGTGATGTAGCGGTCGCTCAATGTGGCCGCCGCGACCAGCGCGGAGTCGGTGATGCGCACGCCGTGGTGCACCTCGTAGCGGTCCTTGAGGCCGCGCAGGATGCCGACGGTGTCCTCGACGGACGGTTCGCCCACCAGCACCTGCTGGAAACGACGTTCCAGCGCCGCGTCCTTCTCGATGTACTTGCGGTACTCGTCGAGCGTGGTGGCGCCGACCAGCCTCAGCTCGCCGCGGGCCAGCATCGGCTTGATCATGTTGCCCGCGTCCATCGCCGACTCGCCGGTCGCGCCTGCGCCGACGATGGTGTGCAGTTCGTCGATGAACGTGATGATCTGCCCGGCCGAGTTCTTGATGTCGTCGAGCACGGCCTTGAGGCGCTCCTCGAACTCGCCGCGGTACTTCGCGCCCGCGACCATCGAGCCGAGGTCCAGCGAGACGACGGTCTTGTCGCGCAGGCTCTCGGGCACGTCGCCGGCCACGATGCGCTGGGCGAGGCCCTCGACGATCGCGGTCTTGCCGACGCCGGGCTCGCCGATCAGCACCGGGTTGTTCTTGGTGCGACGGGAGAGCACCTGCACGACACGACGAATCTCGTTGTCGCGTCCGATGACCGGGTCGAGCTTGCCTTCCCGGGCCCGCTCGGTCAGGTCGGTGGAGTACTTCTCCAATGCCTGATATGTGGCCTCGGGGTCGGGGCTGGTGACGCGGGCACTGCCGCGCACCTTGGCGAACGAGTCGCGCAGCGCCTGCGGTGACGCGCCGTGGCCCGTCAGCAGCTTGGCGGTGTCACTGTCGCCGGTGGCCAGGCCGACGAGCAGGTGCTCGGTCGAGACATACTCGTCGTCCATCTCGGTGGCGAGGTTCTGAGCGGCCGTGATCGCGGCCAGTGATTCGCGGGACAGGTTCGGCTCCGAGCTGGCGCCGCTGGCGCTGGGCAGCCGGTCGAGCAGCCGTTGCGTCTCGGTGCGAATGGTCGCGGGTTCGACGCCGACGGCCTCCAACAAGGGGGCGGCAATGCCATCGTTCTGAGTGAGCAGTGCCATCAACAGGTGGGCAGGCATGATCTGCGGGTTGCCTGCGGAGCTTGCCGCCTGCAACGCCGCGGTCAGCGCACCCTGGGTCTTGGTCGTCGGGTTGAACGAGTCCACGACACCTCCGATCGTCTGGAAAGAATGCTTGTCGGGTTGTACAACGCCGTCAAGGTTGAGTCTGTTCCGCTCAACTCTAATCAATTTTGGGCGGGTCGCGGCATATGGTGTCGACTACGTTTGCCGTGACGGCCCGGCGGGAGGATCTCTTGGGCGGACGGAACTCCTCTCGGCCTCGCTTTCGTCGCCGGCAATGGCTCGCGGGTGCCCTCCTCCTTTCCCTGGTCGCCGTCGCCGGAGTCACGGTCGTTGCCACCACCGGGTCGCCGATCATCACCGGGACTCCCACCACTGCCACGCTGGACGCGAAGTCAGACGACGATCAGGTGCGCGACGTCGTCGACCAGTTCGAACAGGCCTGGAATGACGAGGACTTCGACGCGCTGCGACAACTCGTCTGCGCAGACCTGCGCGCCGACGGCCAATTCAGCACGAGTGAACTTCGCGAGGCACGGCGGATCGCCGGCCGGCTGGCACTGACGATCGAGTCCGTCGATTTCGACAGCGATACCGCCGCGGCCGTCATCGAGAACCACGGCGCCGAACCCGACGACATCAAATTCGTCCGCGAGGTCGACGACTGGAAGTGGTGCGAACCGTGAGCCTGCCTCGGCGCGTCGAACCCGACGCGCGGGTGTCATCGGTCAGGCTTGAGCCATGGGCCGTGCCGTCGTGCCTGCCGTCGTGGCGGGACTGTTGGTGTTGTCCTCGGCGCCCGCGCACGCGGCGCCCGCAGAGGACCAGGTGCGGGCGGTGCTCGACGGCATGAACGCGTCGTACAACAGCGTCGACTACGACAGCTTCGCCTCGCATGTGTGCGCGGACATGAAGCGGGCCGACGGCTTCGAAGCCGGGTGGCACCAGAGCAGGGAAACCGACGGGCCCACCAGAATCACCGTCATCTCCGTGGATGTGGCGGGCGACCCCCCTTCTCAAGCCGTCGCCAACGTCCGATTCGCCGCGGCCAACCATGCGGACGCCAAGATCCTGGAGGTCGATTTCGTGCGCGAGAGCGCCGAATGGAAGGCCTGTCGGTACGGCGACGGCCGCACTGCCTAGGTGCCCGCTCAGCAACCTCCTTCAGGGTAATCTACGATGGCGGAAGCCAACATCGGCAAACTCCTACGCCCGGTATGTAGTAGGCCTACGCTCAGGCCAACCAACGTGGGCGCGATGCGCACAGGCCGTTAATCCCCAGGGGAGAAGTGATTTGGACATCAACACGATCACCGAAGTTGTCCGGCAGCCACTCGACCCGCCGGGGGCGCAATGGCGCGCAGGCGACGCCTTTCTGGCGGGCGGAACCTGGCTATTCTCCGAACAGCAACCTGAATTGCGGCGCCTTATCGACCTGGTGCCGCTCGGCTGGGACGCCATCACGGCCAGTGACGCCGGACTCGAGATCGGCGCCATGTGCACGATCCGCGACCTGCACGCGTTCTCCGCCCCTGCCGACTGGACGGCCGCGGGGCTGATCGCCACCGGCTGCGAGGCGTTCCTGGCTTCGTTCAAGGTGTGGAACGCCGCGACGGTCGGGGGCAACATCTGCATGTCCCTCCCGGCGGGCCCGATGATCACCCTGACGGTGGCGCTCGAGGCCACCTACACCTTGCGGGCGAGGGACGGCTCCGAACGCGTCGTCGACGCGGCCGGTTTCGTCACCGGAAACCACGCGAACATCCTGGAACCCGGCGAGGTGTTGAGAAAAGTCGACATCCCAGCGAGCGCGCTGCGCAAAAGGCAGGCGCACAGACGGTTCACCCTGACCAACCTCGGTCGGTCGACGATCTTCATGATCGCGACGCAACGCCCCGGCTGCGACGATCTCCTGCTGACGATCACCGCGGGCACCACCCATCCCGTGCGCGTGAAGTTCGATTCGATGCCGGACGCCGATGCGCTGACGGGCCGCATCCACGACCTGCCCGCCGCCGTCTGGTTCGACGACCCCAACGGCAGCCCGGACCATCGCCGCCACCTGGCCGAGCACTACGCCGAAGAAATCCGCGCCGAGTTCACCTCTGGAGGCGTGACATGACCTACAACGTGAACGGCAAGGCCTTCGAGCAGGAGCCCCGGCCGGGGCAGTGCCTGCGCACCTTCGTCCGCTCGCTGGGTTGGCACGGCGTCAAAAAGGGTTGCGACGCAGGCGATTGCGGGGCCTGCACGGTGTGGCTGGACGGCGACCCGGTGCACAGCTGCATCACGCCCGCGTTCCGGGCCGAGGGGCGCGATGTCACGACGATCGAGGGCTTGGGCACGCCGGAGAACCTGCATCCGATGCAGCAGCAGTTCCTGGACGCGCCCGGGTTTCAGTGCGGATTCTGCACCGCGGGGATGATCATGACGTCGGCCACCTTCACCGACGCGCAGAAGCAGGACCTGCCGCGCGCGCTGAAGGGAAACCTCTGCCGCTGCACCGGATATCGCGCGATCGAGGATGCGGTCAACGGTGTCAAAGCCGTCGAGGAGGCGGCGCCCGGGCAGACCGTCGGCGCCAGCGTCGGCGCACCCGCGGCCACCGGTGTGGTGACCGGGACGGTGGAGTTCACCATGGACACCGAGATGGAGGAGATGCTGCACCTCAAGGTGGTGCATTCGCCGCACGCCCACGCGCGCATCGTCTCCATCGACACGTCCGCCGCGCTCGAGGTTCCCGGCGTGCACCGTGTGTACACCTGGCAGGACGTTCCGCGGAAGCGCTACAGCACAGCGATCCATACCGACCACCTGGTGGATCCAGACGACACCTACATACTCGACAACGTCGTGCGGTTCGCGGGCCAGCGGGTGGCGGCCGTCGTCGCCGACTCCGTCGGTGCCGCCGAGGAGGGCTGTCGCAGGGTCGCAGTGGAATACGAACCATTGCCGGCGGTCTTCGATCCCGAAGAGGCGATGGCCGAAGGCGCACCGCAGTTGCACAGCTACGACGACCCCTTCGCCCACGACAAGGTGCGCAACATACTGCTCGAACTGCACGGCGAGGTCGGCGACATCGCGGCCGGTTTCGCCGAAGCCGATGTGGTCCATGAAGGCACGTACTTCTCGCCCCGCGTCCAGCACGCCCACCTCGAGACCCACGGTTCGATCGCCTGGATGGAAGACGACCGGTTACACGTGCGGACCAGTTCGCAGTCGCCGTCTGTCGCGAAACTCAAGCTCTCCCACTTGTTCAACCTTCGACCCGACCAGCTTCGGGTGTTCTGTAAGAGGGTCGGCGGCGGCTTCGGCGGGAAGCAGGAGGTCATCTCCGAGGACCTGGTCGCGCTGGCGACTCTGGACACCGGCCGGCCCGTCTGCTGGGAGTACACCCGCGAGGAGGAGTTCACCACGGCCTCACCGCGGCATCCGATGAAGATCACCGTGAGACTCGGCGCCAAATCCGACGGCACGCTGACAGCGGTGCACTTCCGCAACGTGTCCAACACCGGCGCATACGGTAACCACGGCGGCGAGACGTTGTTCGCCGGCGGAGCCGCCATGATGCAATACCGTTGCCCCAACAAGAAGTTCGACGGCTACTCGGTGTACACCAACACCGTGCCCAGCGGTGCGCTGCGCGGCTACGGCATGACGCAGCCCGCCTTCGCCGTCGAATCGGCGATGAGCGAGTTGGCGCTCGCGCTCGACATGGATGCGATGGAGTTACGCCGCCGCAACGTCATTCAGCCCGGCGATGCGCTGGTGGCCATCGGCGAACACCCCGAAGACGTGTCGTTCACCGAAGACGGTCTGACCGCGTGCATCGACCTGGTCGACGGCGCGCTGCGCCGGCGACCCGACGAGCACGACATGGGACCCGAGTGGCTCCTCGGTTCGGGCACCGCGAGTTCCATCCACGAGACCGCGCCGCCCACCGACCACGTTTCCGACGCCTGGGCCACGCTGCGCGACGACGGCATCTACGAGATAGCCGTAGGAACGGTGGAATTCGGCGAGGGCACCTCGACTGCGCACGTACAGATCGCCGCGAGCGTGCTCGGCACGACCCCGTCACGGATCAACCTCGTGCAGTCCGACACCGACAGAACGGGCTTCGACACCGGTGCGTTCGCGAGTGCGGGCCTGTTCGTCTCGGGCAACGCTGTGCACAAGGCTTCGACCGCGCTGCGTGACAGCATTCTGCACTTCGCCGCGGGCCATGTCGGCGTCGACGTTACGGATTGCTCGATGGATGACGACGAGGTGGCCTGTGGCGACGTCCGGTTGACGCTGGCAGAGCTGTTGAAAGCCGCAGGCGATCGTGGCAAGCGGTTCACGTTGTCCCGCAAGGCCTATGGCTCACCCCGCAGCGTTACGTCCAATGCGCACGGGTTCCGCATCGCGGTGCACAGGATCACCGGCGAAATCCGCATCCTCTATAGCGTGCACGCTACCGACGCCGGCGTCGTCATCAACCCGCAGCAGGTGCGCGGACAGATCGAAGGCGGCGTGGCACAGGCCATCGGCTTCGCCCTCACCGAGAACTTCCGCGTCGACCAAAATGGGGTGGTGGTCAATCCCAACCTGCGCAACTACCGGATTCCCACCTACGCGGACGTGCCACGCACGGAGGTCCTTCTCGTCGAAACCCATGACTCAGTGGGGCCGATGGCGTCGAAGGGTATCGCCGAGTCCAACGTCAATCCGGTGGCGCCGGCCTTGGCCAACGCGCTTCACGATGCCACGGGAGTCCGCTACCGCGACCTTCCACTCACACCCGAGCGCATTTACAGCCGCCTGGGTGAAACCGCGCTGATCCCCACCGCCTGATCGGAACCACGTGAACACGCAAAGCGTCACCGACCCCGCTGCGACGGTCATCATCGGCCAGCGCGTGCGCGCCGGCAGCGAGAGGGCGTTCGAGGCGTGGCAGAAGGAAATGAATCGCGAGGCATCCAAGTATCCCGGTTTCATCGCCGCCGAGATCAACCCGCCCACCGCGGTTCAACGCGACTGGGTGGTCATCTTTCGCTTCGACTCGATCGCGCACGTTCAGGCGTGGATCAACAGTGCGTCACGTCAGAAGCGGCTCGACGCCGGTCAAAAGTACTTCGACGGCCCCGGCACCCAGCAGGTGGTCGGCGGCGGCGCGCGGCAGGCCGATTCCCTGGTCACGGTCGTGGTCACGCATCGAGTCAAACCGGAGGACGTGGATGAGTTCCTGGTATGGCAGGAGCGGCTTCGGTTGGCGGAGACCGCTTTTCAAGGATTTCGCGGCACAGAGCTGTTCCGGCCTGTCGAGGGCATCCAAGAGGAGTGGACCGCGCTGTACCGCTACAAGACCGCCGAAGACCTCAACAGGTGGCTCATATCGGAGGAGCGCAAGGAACTCCTCGCCGAGGGGGAGAAGTTCGCCGACTACCACTCCCGCACGATCGACAACTCGTTCGGCAACTGGTTTGCCTTCGATCAGCACGGAGCAGAGGCACCGCCCCCTTCCAACTTCAAGACCTCCGTCGCCGTATGGGTCGGCGTCTATCCCACCGTCGTGATGATCACACTTGCGCTGTCACCGTTGAAGATGCCGCTGTGGCTGGGCCTGCTGATCGGAAACCTGCTGTCCAGCTTCGCGCTGAGCTACTTGACAATGCCGTTCTTCGTCAATCCGCTGCTGAAGCACTGGCTACGGCCGCCCCCAGAGGTGTCCGAAACAAAGACGAATTGGCGGGGGTTCGCCCTCGTCATCGGCGTTATGGCGGTCTTGAGTCTGATCTTCTACCTGGTTACCCGAGTGTTCTGGCACCTGCCGTGACGTCCCTAGCGGCCACCCAGCGGCGTCGGCGCCGTCGGCACCCGCGGAAGCGTGGCTGCGAGCTTCGGCGCCAGCGTCGTCGCCTCCGGGTCGGCCCGACCGAGCCCGAACTTGCGCACCTCGGAACCGCCGGGCACCACGCCGCTGACCAGAAGATCGGCCCCGGCGGTCGTGCTGGTGGTCGCCACCGTCACGCCCGGCGCCGCACCGGCGAACGGTTCGAACGACGCAGTCTGCCGGTATTTGAGATTGACGTCGTGATGGTTCGGACTGTCCAGATACATGGTGGGGAAGCCGTCCAGCCGCGACCCCGTCGACCAGACCCGCACGGTGCCTGCCCCGGCGAGTTGCCCGGTGATGATGCTCTTCGCGCCACCTTCCTCACCGCCGACCCAGCCTGTGGACAGGGATATCCCGCCGGTGTAGCCCTCGTCGTACGCCAGGAAGTTCGACGTCATAGTCGGCTCGTTGGGCTTGGCGGCGTGTTCGGTGGCCGTGCCGTTGGCCTGTGCGCGCGCGGACGGCTTGTACAGATCGAACCGGAATGTCTTGATCTGCGGAGCATCTCCCGCGCCAGGCGCGGTGACAATGGACTCCGCGGCCCGAGCCGAGTTCGACCATCCCGGCGGCAAGGGATACACCGGATTTCGAGTCCGGGTACGGCGTGAAGCTGGAGAACACGTCCGGCACCTTGTCCTTCTCGCCGGGAAGTTCGGACGAGAACACCTTCACCTGGGAATCGATGCCCGGGCCCGATCCGACGATGATGTTGTCCGCCATGGCGTTTCCGTCGATATCGGCCCCTGCGACGGTCACGCCGCCCTGGAATCCCTCGTCGAACGGCGTGAACCTGGTCAGCTCCGCGGTGAACCGGCCCTGGGCCGAGTCGTTGCCGTCGTAGACGACGACCCGGTTGTCCGCGCCGGGACCGGTGCCGACGATCAGGTCGAGGATCTGGTCACCGTTCACGTCCGCCATCGCCACCGAGGGGGTGCCTTCGAATGACGGGAACGGCGTGACGAAGGCGATCACCTTGTCCCCGTTGCCATCGTGGACCCGCACGGTTGCCGGCTTGTCCTTCGAGCCGGGCACTCCCACCGCATACGTCGACACCTCGGGGATGACGTTGATGGTCATCATCAGCCCGTTGTCCTCATGGTTCAGCCGGTGGCAGTGGACGACGTAGGTGCCCGAATACTCGATGAAGTCCGAGCGCAGGGTCAACTCCGCGGGAACGAGCGGGTTGTCCTCCTCGTCGATCTCCGGCGGCGGGGTGTTCGCATTGTCGATGCCGAACGGCTGCACCCCGGTGGTCGTGCCGTCGAGTGGACTCACAACCATCTGCACCTGAAAGTCGTTGACATGGATGTGGATCGGGTGGCTGTCGTTGTTGTAGTTGGTGAACGCCCATTCCTCCACGGAGTTCAGGCGCGGCTGGATCAACGGGATGTTGGGAAAGATGTTGTCGTCGAACTGGTAGGTGAAGCCCTTCGGATCGTTCTTGTCGGCCTTCTTGTTGCCGAAGCCGCCGCCGATGTCGAATGCACGCTTGACTTCGGGCTCCATTACCGACGTGTCCACGAACGACGTGTAGGTGTCGAGGTTCTGCCCCGTTTCGAATGCCGTTGTCTTTCCTTCACCGGCGTCGGGCGTGACCTTCAGGAGAGTTTGCGTCGGGAACGTGAAGAAGCCGTCGCGCGCGGCGATGTACTTGGGGTCGATGGTCACCGTACCCAGCACGGCCGGTGAGTTCTCGGTCCCGTTGTTGGTGTACAGCACAGCTGGGTTGTCGATCCCCTTGACCCCGGGCTTCGGCGGCATGTCTACGACGAGGTCGCACCTCGAGAACCCCGTCCTTGCTGGACAGCTTGACCGGCTCTCGGTATGGGGCCGGGCTGCCGTCGGGGCCTGCATTGACGCCGGCCTCGGGTGCTGGCGCCGTCTCGTCGCGTGAGCAGGCGCTCGTCAGGGCGGCGGTCATCGACAGGATGACCAACAGGGCGACGAATACGCGTGAGCCGGAACCAAGCCGCATAGCCTCTCCATTCCTCCACGGACGTGGCTACATAGCGGCACTGAACAATTCGCAGCTTACATAGGCGAAATTACGCTCGTGGCAAATTTGCGGCAATGCCCGCCGCCAGCCGGTCATCTCACTCGGGTTCATCGTGAACGGCAGTGGCTTCGTGTTCGCGACCTCCTCGTCGCGACTGATCAGTCGGCCGTCGGAGTCGACGTGCTTTCCGGGACGAGAACGTCGGCGCACGGTCCCTCTTCGGACGGCAAGGGAATATTCGTCCCCGCTTCGGTGCAAGAGCCGGCGCTCGCGGCCGTCGGTGGGGAATCGCGACCGCGGCGGGGAGGGCCACGAGGGCAAGTGTCGTTGCGAAGCTTTTCGTCTGCGACAATCGACTCGTATTGTCCCCGTACCCTTGTCATCGGTTGCTAGGTTCGGGTCGAAGTATGCGGCGGAGGGGCGGGCATTGTCCGGCAATTGGGGATCGGTCCTCACCGAGCTCATCCCGTTAGCGCTGGTGGTCGCGCTATCTCCGCTGTCCATCATCCCGGCAGTGCTGGTGCTGCACACGCCGCGGCCGCGGCAGGCGGGCGTGGCCTTCCTGTTCGGCTGGCTGATCGGCCTCACGGCGTTGACCGCGATCTTCGTGGAGGTCTCCAGCCTGGCCGGCGGACTCGGCGCCAAGCCGCCGGGCTGGGCGTCCTGGCTGCGGATTGTCGTCGGCGCTGCGCTGATCGTTTTCGGAATCTACCGATGGCTCACCCGCAAGAAGTCGGAGCACTCCCCGAAGTGGATCCAGAGCCTGGCGAAACTCACACCCGCTCGCGCGGGCGCCACGGCGCTTGCGTTGACCGTCATCAATCCCAAAGTGCTGTTCATCTGCGCCGCAGCGGGTTTGGCCATCGGCACGGAGGGCCTTGACTCACCGGAAGTCTGGTTCGCCGTAGCATGGTACGTCGCGGTCGCCGCTTCGACCGTCGCGTTGCCCATCGTCTCCTACCTCGTGTCAGGCGAGCGCCTGCACGCACCTCTGACGCGACTCAAGGACTGGATGGAGCGCAACCACTCGTCGCTGGTGGCCGTCATTCTGGTCGTGATCGGTCTCCTGGTGCTGTACAAGGGAATTCACGGTCTATAGCGGAGGCAGCCCGAGCTCCGAGGCGTCCGCGGTCAGGTAGCGGGTCACCGTCGGCGCGATGAGCCGCACCACCTCATCGCCCGAGAGCGACGCCAGCGGGACCACCTTCATGACGTAGCGCAGCAACGCCGTACCCACCAGCTGGCTCGCGGCGAGCATGGCGCGCAGTCGGGCCTGCTCGCCGCCGCCAAGGACTTCGGACACCGCGGTCAGCACGTAGTTCTGCATGAAGCCGCGGAAGGCTTCGTGGGCGTCGGAGTTCGACGTCGCCGACTGGAGCATCGCCACCATGCTCGGACCGGTGTCGGGCGATTCCCAGATCCGCAGGTACGTGTGCACCATCCGGGTGCCGATGTCGGGGTCGTCGTCGGGGCCGCCGGTGAGGGTGTGCCACCAGCGCGTCGGGGTCCATGATCAGGCGCAGCGACTCACGGAACAGGTCGGCTTTCGACCCGAACAGATACAGCACCATCGACGGGTCGACGTGGGCGTCGTCGGCGATCGCCCGCAGCGTCGCCTTCTCGTAGCCCTCCGAGGCGAACCGCGCCTTCGCCGCAGCCAGCACCGCCTCGCGGGACACCGGATCGCCCTGGCGTCGGCCACGCCGTTTCGTCGTCTTTGCTGGTGACGGCATGTATCGACAGTATCATTTCAATGGCTGTTGAAATGAATGCCGTGCCGCGATACGCTCGTCGTGCAATTAATTCAACGATGAATGAAAAGAGGACGCTGATGGTCACGGACACCCTGCCCCGGCACACCCACGCGACACCTGTGCACGAACCGCCGGCAGCGATCCGCGCCGCCGGCATCGTCGCCGTACTCACGGTCGCTCTCGCCCTCGTCGCGATCGCGTTCGCGCTGCCCGCAGCGCGCACCGCACCGCGCGACGTGCCGATCGGCGCGGCGGGCCCGCAGGCGGCACAAGGCCAAGTCGCCGCGATCCTGGACAAGCAGGCACCCGGCGCGTTCGCGATCACGTACTACCCGGGCGAGGCGGCGCTGCGGGATGCGATCCACAATCGGGACGTCTACGGCGGCATCGCATTCGGCCCCGACGGGCGCAGCCTGCTGATCGCCACCGGCGGCAGCCCGATGGTCGCCCAGATGCTGACCCAGATCGGGAACGGCATCGGTCACCGGGCCGGCGGAGCCGGGCCGGCGACATCAGACGCAGTGCCGCTGAAAACCGAGGACCTGGCCCCGCCCGCCGTCGACGATCCGCGCGGCGCCGGCTTGGCCGCGTCCGCGCTGCCGATCACCCTGGCCGGACTGCTGCCTGCGGTCGCCCTGGTGTTCGTGCTCAAGCGGGAGGTATGGACCCGATTCACCGCGGTGGTGACCTTCGCGGGCCTCGCCGGTGTCTCGATCGCCGCACTGCTGCAGTTTGTGCTCGGTTCGATCGATGCGAACTTCTGGGGTGTTGCAGGCGGCTTGACGCTGGGCGTGCTGGCCGCCGGACTGTTGATGCTGGGTCTCGGCTCGATGTTCGGACGGGTCGGCCTGGCGCTGGGAGCGCTGACGGCGCTGCTGCTGGGCAATCCACTCTCGGGGCTGACCAGTGCACCGGAGATGCTGCCGGCCGGCTGGGGTCAGGTGGGGCAATGGCTGCCGCAGGGCGCCAACGCGACGCTGCTGCGTTCGACGGCGTTCTTCGACGGCGCCGGGGGCGCGTGGGCGATCGTGGTCCTGACCTGCTGGTCGCTGATCGGGGTGGCCCTGATCGTCGCCGCGGCGCTGCGACAGCGCGGAGCCACAGCGGCGTAACTTACTATCGAACGGCGTGGGACTCGACGACCGTGACGCGCTGCGCACGCTGCGCGACGCGGTCGACCCCGCGCTCGGCTCCGACGAACTGATCCGGCGGTTCTACACCCGTTGGTTCGCCATCGACTCGTCGGTTCGCGACCTCTTCCCCCCTGACATGACGGCGCAACGCGACGCGTTCGCTCAGGCCGTGACGTGGCTGTTCGGTGAACTCATCGACCAACGCGCCGAGGAGCCGGTGGCATTCCTCGCGCAACTCGGTCGAGACCACCGCAAATACGGTGTGACGCAACGACATTACGACAGCATGCAGGATGCGCTGCTCACCACGCTTCGCAGTCAGCTGATCGAACGGTGGGACGACCGGCTCGAGGAGGCGGCCCGCGACGCGGTGACGCTGCTGATCGGGGTGATGCGCGGAGCTGCCGACGCCGAGAAGGGCCCACCGTACGGCGACGGCACCGTGATCGAGCACATCCGCGCCACCCGGGATGTCTCGATTGTCCGGTTGCAACTGGACCGCCCGCTGTTCTACCACCCTGGTCAGTACGTCACAGTCCAGGTTCCGCAGTGGCCGCGGCGCTGGCGTTACCTGAGCCCGTCGATCCCCGCCGATCGCGGGGGCGGCATCGAGTTCCACGTCCGTTCGGTCAGTGGCGGGATGGTGAGCCCGGCGATCGTCGGCGAGACCACCCCCGGTGACCGGTGGCGGCTGTCCAACCCACACGGCGGCATGCACGTCGACCGTGACGCGGGCGATGTTCTGATGGTCGCGGGCGGCACCGGACTGGCCCCGCTGCGGACGCTGATCATGGATCTCACCCGCAAGGGCGTCAATCCGCGGGTGCATCTGTTCTTCGGCGCACGCTATCCCTGCGAGCTCTACGACCTGAAGACCCTGTGGCAGATCGCCTCGCAGAATCCGTGGCTGTCGGTGACGCCTGTTTCGGAGTACAGCGTCGATCCCCCGTGGGCCGCCGAGTACCCCGATGCCCAGCCGCCTCGCGGTCTGCACGTCCGCCAGACAGGGATGCTGCCTGACGTCGTCACGCGCTACGGCAGTTGGGGCGACCGGCAGATCCTGATCTGCGGTGGCCCCGATATGGTCGAGTCCACCAAGTCGGCATTGATCGCCAAAGGTGCACCGGCCGAACGTATCCAGCACGATCCGCTCGGCTGAGTCCTAGATAGGGCGCGCGGTGATCGACTACGACTGACGGCCTGCGGGCGAGTCAGATCCGGCGACCGTGAAATTGCGGCGAAATTCCGCGCCGACTTTTCGCAGTACGTTCACATTCGGTGAATAATCCCAGCCATGGCTGACTTCGAACGCGCCACACTGAAGGATCCGTCTTCGTCGATGACGGCCACTTTCGTGCCGGCGGCGGGCATGGTGGGCACCTCGTTCGCCGACGGCGACGACGAGTTTCTGGGCCAGCGCCGCGGGCTGGACGCGTACGTGACAAACGGCAAGACGATGGGGATCCCCATCCTCTATCCATGGGCAAACCGCCTGGCCGCCAGTAACTATGAAATCGACGGCGCCGTCGTGACCCTGACGCCAGGCATCGGCGGCGTCCGCGCCGACGAACACGGCCTACCCATCCACGGCGTTCTCGCGGCGTATCCCGGCTGGCTGGTCACCGCGAGATCGGAGAACACGCTGACGGCGGTCCTCGACTTCGGCGGCAAGCCGCCACTGCTGGCGTCGTTCCCCTTCCCCCACATGCTTACACAGAGCGTGACGCTTCAGGACCGCACGCTGACGATCGAGACCACGGTGATGCCAACGACCTCGGCGTCGGTGCCGTTGTGCTTCGGGTACCACCCGTACCTCACGATCCCGGACGTGCCCCGCGCGGAATGGACACTCGTCTCTCCGGCGATGCGTCGTCTTCCGGTGGACGACAACGGCATCCCGACGGGAGAACGCGAAAACTGGAAGGCGACCACGGAGCCACTCGGGTCCACGGCGTTCGACGACGGCTTCGACGGCGTGCCGGAGGGGGCGGTGTTCTCACTCGCAGGCGGCGACCGCCGCATCGACGTCACATTCGAGAAGGGCTATCCGGCCGCCCAGATCTTCGCACCCACCAGCGATGACGTCGTGTGCTTCGAGCCGATGGCCGCGCCGACCGATTCACTGCGCCGCGGCGGTCACCGCTCTGCGGCGCCCGGAAAGCCTGAGACAGCACGCTTCTCGATCGCAGTCAGTTAGTGCAGAGAGATCGTCACTCGGCCTGACGTCGCCGCCGGGCGGCCCCAGGCTGCCAGACCACCAGCGCCGTGCTCGTCGACCTGGACTGCTGCACCCGCAACTCGTCGATCTCGCGCGCCAACTCCTTGATGCGGGTTCGCAACGCGTCGACCTGATTGGTCAGCTCGATGATCCGCTTGATGCCTGCGAGGTTTACGCCCTCGTCCTGCGACAGGCGATGGACCTCGCGCAGCAGTTCGACGTCGTGTTGCGAGTAGCGCCTTCCGCCACCCGAGGTGCGCTCCGGACTGACCAGTCCGAGCCGGTCATACGTGCGCAGAGTCTGCGCATGCATGCCTGCCAGTTCCGCGGCGACCGAGATCAGGAACGTCCGCGCATCCTCGCGAGATCGCTTGGCCATCACGAACCCGCCCAGTTCGCCCGCGGGTCAAACCCGCTGGCCCGTTCGGCTTTCGCGTAGGCCTCCAACGCTTCTGCGGCCTCGCCCTCGACATCGGGCGGCACCGCGACCTTGACCGTGACGAGCAGATCCCCGTGGCCGCCCGAACGCTTCGGCACGCCGCGGCCACGCACGCGAAGGATCCGTCCGTCGGACGTCCCCTTGGGCACGCGGACACCGACCTTGCCTTCCAATGTAGGCACCGAAAGTGTTGTACCCAAAGCCAACTCGTGGAAGCTGACTGGCACGCTCACGGTGAGATCATCGCCGTCACGGCCAAATACTTTGTCCGGCCTGACATGTACTGTCACATACAGGTCACCTGACGGTGCGCCACGCAGTCCAGCCTCGCCCTGCCCCGCCAAGCGCACGCGCTTTCCGTCCTCGACCCCCGATGGGATTCGCACATTGATGGTGCGAGTCCTGGTGGTCACACCGGTGCCTTTGCACTCCTGGCAGGGGTGCTCGATGATCGAGCCGCTCCCACGGCATTCGGTGCACGGCTCGGAGAAACCGAACGCACCCTGGTTCCGGCTGATAACACCGGACCCGTTGCAGTTGGGACAGACCTTCGGGCTCGTTCCTGGCCGCGCGCCGCTGCCATGGCAGTTCGTGCACGGCGCAGGGCTGGTGAGCCGCAACGGCATCTCCACACCCTTGGTGGCCTCGAGGAAGGACAATTCGGTCTCGGTTTCGAGGTCGTTGCCACGCCTCGGCCGGCTGGGCCGCGGCTGTTGGGCTCCGCGCCCGAACAGCCCGCCGAACAGATCGCCGATGTTGGCGCCGCCGTTCTGGCCTGCCGCGTCGAACAGGTCGTTCAGGTTGAACTCGGCACCGTCGGAGCCGAATCCACCGAAATTACCACCTCCGCTGCCGCCGAACCGGCCTCGGCCGAAGCCGCCACCGTTGGCGAAAAGCCTTCGGGTCTCGTCGTATTCCTTGCGCTTGGCGTCGTCGGTCAGCACCGACTTGGCTTCGGAGACCGCCTTGTAGCGTTCCTCTGCGGTCTTGTCGTCCGGGTTACGGTCAGGGTGGTACTGCGCCTGCAGCTTGCGCGCGACCCGCTTGATCTCGTCAGCGCTGGCGTCGGAGGAGACGCCCAGCTCCTTGTAGAAGTCTTTTTCGACCCATTCACGCTGGGCCATAACGCGTCACCTCCTTACCTGGTGTCTAGTCGTCGTTTGATTCTGCGGCCTGTTGCGCCGCAGCGTCGGTGTTATCGGGGGTGTTCGGTGCATCGGGCACTGTGTCGACCACGCCAACGAGCGCGTGTCGCACCACGTGATCGCCGACCTTGTAGCCGCGCCGCATCACGGTTCCGACCACGGGACGGGTTCCGTCGCCCTCGTGCTGCACGGCTTCGTGTAGCGCCGGGTCGAAATCGTCGCCTTCGTCACCGAATCCCGAAAGTCCGAGTCCCTCAAGCGCGGTCGCCAGTTTGTCGGCCACCGACTTCAGTGGGCCGGACTCCAGGTCACCGTGGCTGCGCGCCCGATCGAGATCGTCGAGAACGGGCAGCAACTGGGTGACGGCGGCCACCTTGGTGCGTTCGGCGATGAGTTGCTGGTCCCGTAGCGTGCGTTTGCGGTAGTTGTCGTATTCCGCCTTCACGCGCTGCAGGGTCGACTTCAACTCTTCGATCTCGTCGCTGCCCGCAGTCGGCGGCGCTTCCGGGGCCGCTCCCGGCGCCGGCCCACTGGGGGCCGGCCCGGTCGCGGACTCGCGGATCTCGCCGGTTTCGGGATCGATGCGCCGTTTGTCGGTGACGGTCACCGGCTCGTACGAATCGTTTGAGCTCACTTGTTCTCCTGGTCATCCTCGACGACCTCGGCGTCCACGACGTTGTCGTCCGCCGCTCCGCCGGCCGACTCGCCACCTTCGCCTGCGCCCTGTTCGGCCTGCGTGGCCTCGTAGATCGCCTGGCCGAGAGCCTGGCTCTCGACGCCCAGCTTCTCCATCGCAGATTTGATCGCCGCGATATCGGTACCTTCGAGCGCTGACTTCGCTTCGGCGATCGCACCGTCGACCTTGGTCAAGGTGTCCTCGGGGACCTTCGATCCGCCAGCCCCGTCGCCAGTGCCCTCGCGCTGCTCCTTGACGAACTTCTCCGTCTGGTACACCAGCGACTCGGCCTGGTTGCGGACGTCGGCCTCCTCGCGACGCTGACGGTCTTCGTCGGCGTGCGCCTCGGCGTCCTTGATCATCCGGTCGATCTCCTCCTTGGAAAGGCCGGAGCCTTCCTGGATGCGGATCGTGTTCTCCTTGCCGGTGCCCTTGTCCTTCGCAGTGACGTGGACGATGCCGTTGGCGTCGATGTCGAACGTCACCTCGATCTGGGGCACGCCGCGCGGGGCCGGCGGAATGCCGGTCAGCTCGAAGCTACCGAGCAGCTTGTTGTGCGAAGCGATTTCGCGCTCACCCTGGAAGACCTGGATCTGCACCGACGGCTGATTGTCGTCGGCGGTGGTGAAGGTCTCCGACCGCTTGGTCGGGATCGTGGTGTTGCGCTCGATCAGCTTGGTCATCACGCCACCCTTGGTTTCGATACCGAGGGACAGCGGCGTGACATCGAGCAGCAGAACGTCTTTCACCTCGCCCTTGAGCACACCGGCCTGCAATGCGGCGCCCACGGCGACGACCTCGTCGGGGTTGACACCCTTGTTGGGCTCCTGGCCGCCGGTCATCTCCTTGACCAGTTCGGTGACGGCAGGCATACGGGTGGAGCCGCCGACCAGAACCACATGGTCGATGTCGGACACCGAGATGTTCGCGTCGGCGATCACCGACTGGAACGGCTTGCGGGTGCGGTCCAGCAGATCCTGTGTGATGCGCTGGAATTCGGCGCGCGACAGCTGCTCGTCGAGGAACAGCGGGTTCTTGTCCGCGTCGACCGTGATGTAGGGCAGGTTGATCGACGTGCTCTGCGAACTCGAGAGCTCGATCTTGGCCTTCTCAGCCGCCTCACGCAGCCGCTGCATGGCCATCTTGTCCTTGGTCAGGTCGATGCCCGACGTGCCCTTGAACTTGTCCACGAGCCACTCGACGATGCGGTCGTCCCAGTCGTCGCCACCGAGGTGGTTGTCACCGGAGGTGGCTCGGACCTCGACCACACCTTCGCCGATCTCCAGCAGCGAGACGTCGAACGTGCCACCACCGAGGTCGAACACCAGGATGGTCTGTTCCTTCTCGCCCTTGTCCAGCCCGTAGGCCAGCGCCGCGGCGGTCGGCTCGTTGACGATGCGCAGCACGTTGAGCCCGGCGATCTGGCCGGCCTCCTTGGTGGCCTGCCGCTGGGCGTCGTTGAAGTAAGCGGGCACGGTGATCACCGCGTCGGTGATGTCCTCGCCCAGGTAGCTCTCGGCGTCACGCTTGAGCTTCATCAGCACGCGAGCACTGATCTCCTGCGCGGTGTATTTCTTTCCATCGATCTCAACGGACCAGTCGGTGCCCATTTCGCGCTTGACCGAACGGATGGTCCGGTCGACGTTGGTCACCGCCTGGTTCTTGGCGGGCTGACCGACCAGCACCTCGCCGTTGCGCGCGAACGCGACGACGGACGGCGTGGTGCGGGAGCCCTCGGAGTTGGCGACGACGACGGGGTCGCCACCCTCCAGTACCGCGACGACCGAGTTGGTGGTCCCGAGGTCGATTCCGACCGCACGAGCCATGTTGTTTGCCTCCTGAATAGTCCTACTAAGGGTCTGAGTGCACCGCACTCAAGACTGCTCCGGCCGACCATACTCTGTCAACCCAGACTTGAGTCCTATGCGCTCAACTGTCGAAGGGGTCAACGGCGGGTCGAGAGGTTTTGTTCCCGGTCGACCAGATTTGCTGCGTGTTCCTCGGTCACGGCCCGCGAATCGGCGCACCATAGCCATGTGGAGACAACCATCGAGGAGATCGGCGCCGGCATCTACCGACTGTCGACCTTCATCCCCGAAATCACCGAGCACGGGTTCACGGTGAACCAGATCCTGCTCACCGGTGAGGAGCCGTTCCTGTTCCACACCGGAATGCGCCAGCTGTTCCCGCTCGTGTCCGAGGCCATCAACCGGGTCATACCTCTGGAGACGCTGCGCTGGATCTCGATCGGTCACGTGGAGGCCGACGAGTGCGGCGCCATGAACATGATGTTGCAGGCCGCGCCGACGGCCGAGGTGATCGCCGGCCCGCTGGCGGTGATGCTGTCCCTGAACGACCTGTGCGATCGCCCGCCCGTCGTCGCACCGGAGGACGGCGTGCTCGACATCGGCGGGCATCGGTTGCGGTTCATCCCGACGCCGCACGTGCCGCACAACTGGGAGGCCGGACTGTGGTTCGACGAGACCACTTCCACCCTGCTGGCCGGTGACCTCTTCACCCACATCGGCCAGTGCCCGGCGCTCACCGAATCGGACTGTGTCGGGCCGGCTTTAGCGGCGGAGGAGATGTTTCACGCGACGGGGCTGACAACGAATCTGGCGCCGACGCTGGAGCAGCTCGCGGCCCTCAAGCCGACCACGCTGGCGATGATGCACGGGTCGTCGTTCACCGGCGACGGCGCCGGCCAACTGCGAACGCTGTCCGACGGGTACGCGGCGTTAGCCGGCGCCCAACCCTGACGGCAAGCCGCGATCTCGAAGCCAGTCGCGGTGCAGTACACCCAACCCGGTGACGGGTTCGGCCACGCCGTCGGCGTCGTCGACGATCGCCCGGACAGGCAAGGTTGCGCGCAAGGTGCCGAGCACGCTCGAGATCGCCAGCTGGACACGCCCGGCGAAGACGAACTCCTCGGGCACGTTCATCCGCGCCAGCGGATGGTCCATGTCGCGTACGTCGAAAAGGGCACGCACGTTGCGGGTCGTGGTTTCCGCCGTATAGGTCGCCGGTTGGGGCGCGACGATGACCTCGTGGAGCATGTCCGACCACCACCCCTGCAGCTTGTCCGCCGTGAGCGCCGAATCTGCTGCCAGCCAACCGCTCTCGACCATGAGAGCACGCACGTCCTGACTCCGGCCCTCGATCGCCGCGCGGACCACCGCGACGTAGGACCGGCGCACCTCTTCGGACAGCACACGCACACAACCGAAGTCGACGAAGCCCACGGTGCCGTCGGGGTTGAAACGGTAGTTGCCGGGATGGGGATCGGCGTAGAGCAGGTTCGCGTGCCGGAAGTTGCCCCATCCGAACCGCAGAATGGTCTCGGCCCATGTGTTCTTGACATCCTGATCCGCCTGTTGCGCTGCCGCCCAGTCCATCCCGTCGAGGTAGGTCATCGTCAACACGCGGTCCGTGCACGCCTCCCGCACGATCTCGGGCACGCGGATGAAGGGGTGCCCTTCGTACAGTTCGCCGAATCGCTCGATCATGGCCGCCTCGTGCCGGTAGTCGACCTCTTCGGAGATCCGCGCACTCGCCTCCCGCGCGACGACGCGAAAGTCCGCCACTGCGCCGATGGCCGAGGTCATGAAGCGCAGCATGGACGCGAGCATCTCGGTGTTGGCCAGATCGGCTTGAATAGCCTCCGCCACACCGGGATACTGAATCTTGACAGCGACGTCGCGCCCGTCCCGCAGAACCGCGCGATGGACCTGTCCGATCGAGGCGGCCGCGATCGGCTCGTCCGAAAAATCGGCGAAATACTTACTCGGCGAACTGAATTCGGACTCAAGGATATTGCGGACGGTAGCAGGTTCCATCGCCGGCGCGTCGGCCTGCAGCCGGCCCAACGCCCTCTGATAGTGCGTGTACCCGGCCGCGCTCAACGCTTCGGCATCGACCAGGGACAGCATCTGGCCGACCTTCATCAGCACGCCGCGATAGTTGCCGAGCAGTTCGGCGTAGCGATCGGCGGTGCGTTCGTGGAATCGCTCGACCGCCCCGTCGTCACCGGTCCTCTCCCGCAGTTCGGCTGCCAGCCGGCCGCCGGCCGCCCGGGCGGCAAACCCTGCCAGCGGCACCGTGCGCCGGAGGCGTCCGCGCGGGACCGAGTTGTCCTGATCCGGCATTGCGTCCTCTCCCCGAGCCCGCTTCGTGAGCAGCCTATTCAATCCTCGGCGCGGGCGCAGGGATCGCCGTTCTAGGGTTGGGACATGACTGCAGCCCAACGTGAGCGCGCCGCCCTGGTCGCGACCATGCGCGAGATCGGGCCCGACGCACCGACCCTGTGCGAGGGATGGACGACCCGTGACCTCGCAGCGCACCTGGTGGTGCGCGAGCGCAGGCTTGATGCCGCACCCGGTATCGCCGTCCCGTTCCTGGCCGGCTACACCGACAAGGTGCAGCGCCAGGTCGCGGCGTCCAGCGACTGGGACGACCTGCTGGACAAGATCGCGTCGGGGCCGCCGCTGCTGTCACCGTTCAAACTGCTCGACCCGGTGGCGAACATGGACGAGATGTACATCCACCACGAAGACGTCCGGCGCGCCCAAAGCGACTGGCAGCCACGCAGTCTCGACGACGGCACCCTCAAGGGACTACGCAGGCCGCTCGGTGTCATGGCCCGCCTGACCCTGGGCTCGGTGCCCGCCAGGGTGACCCTGCAAACCCCCGATGGCAAAACGGTGGCCGTCGTCGGCCGCGGCCCTGAGCTGACGGTCACGGGAGACATCGGAGAACTCACCTTGTTCATCGCCGGCCGCGACGAGGCGCAACTGACGTTCTCCGACGCGCAGACCATTCAAGCGGTCCGCGCCGCACGGCGAGGTCTGTGACTGCCTCTACGCTGGCGGCATGACCTCCCGGCTGGACTCACCGCTCGATTTCCGCGTCTTCGTCGAACCCCAGCAGGGCGCTACCTACGCTGACCAACTGGCCATCGCCCGGACTGCAGAGGCCGCCGGGTACTCCGCGCTCTTCCGGTCCGACCACTACACCGCGATGAGCGGCACCGGGTCGCCGGGGCCGACCGATTCCTGGGTCACGCTGGGCGCGATCGCCCGCGAGACGACCTCGATCCGGCTCGGCACGCTGGTCACGTCGGCCACCTTCCGCCATCCCGGCCCGCTCGCGATCTCCGTCGCGCAGGTCGACGAGATGAGTGGCGGGCGCATCGAATTGGGCATCGGGGCCGGTTGGTTCGAGGCCGAGCACAAGGCATACGCCATTCCGTTTCCCGCGCTGGGCGAACGATTCGACCGGCTGACCGAACAGCTGCACATCATCACGGGTCTGTGGACGACACCGGCCGGCGAGACGTTCGACTACTCGGGCACTCATTACACCGTCGCGGACTCGCCCGCCCTGCCCAAACCCGTCCAGTCGCCGCATCCGCCGATCATCATCGGAGGCTCGGGCGCCAAGCGCACCCCGGCGCTGACCGCGGCATTCGCGTCCGAGTTCAACATTCCCTTCGCCCCGCCGGACATGGCCAGGACCCAGTACGAGCGCGTCGCCTCAGCGCTCGCTGACGCCGGCCGTTCCCCCGAGACGCTCACATACTCCGCAGCGTTCGTCGTGTGCGCGGGCCGCGACGAGAAGGAGATCGCGCGGCGGGCCGCCGCGATCGGCCGCGAGGTAGACGAGCTGCGCAGCAACTCCCCACTCGTGGGCACGCCTGCCGAGATCGCCGACAAGCTGGGCGACTACCGGCAGATCGGAGTGCAGCGGGTCTACCTGCAGGTTCTGGACATGTCCGACCTGGATCACGTCGAGTTCTTCGCTGCCGAGGTGATCCCGCAGATCCGCTGACCCGGGCTGGCCGAGCAAGCCGCGGCTACTATCAGTGGCCGTGGCCGGCGACGATTACGACGACAAGCGACGGGACTCGTCGCCGCAGCCCTGGCACAACCGCACTCCGGCGCTCATCGGGGCGAGCGTTCTCGCCCTCGCGGTGATCGGCGTCCTGATCGTCGTGGCGACGGCGGTGTCCCGCCAGTTCGGCGAACCGGAGGATGCCCCCCTCAACTTCATCGAACCCACCTTCTCGGCGACCGCCACACAGTCGGCGACCACCCCGACCACCACCCAGACGATCACCAGCACCAGCCCTCCGGAGACCACGGACATCAACGGTCCACCGACCTCGTCCACGTCGACGACCTCGGGCAGCGATACGTCGACCGACAGCACGACCGCCCGCCGCGGTGGCAACGACAACGACGACACGCCCAGCAGAACCAGTCGACGCAGGCCACGCACCAATGTGACGCGTACGTTCAATCCCTACCCGTGAGCGCCTACTATCGGTCCCCGTGGCGCGATACGGACCTCCCGACGATCCGAACTCACCGGACAACGACCCAACCGCCTACATCAACTACGGCAACGGTGGCTACGGCGAACCGCCCGGGCCGCCCCCGGAGGAGCCCGTTCCCTGGTACCGCAAACCCGCCGCGCTCGTCGGGTTTGGCGCGCTCGGCGCGCTGCTGATCGCGCTGATCGTGTTCGGACTGGCGAGTCTCATCACCGGCGGCGACGAGCCCTCCGAACAGACCACGTTGACTCCGCTCACCACGACATCGAGGTCGGCGACCACGGCGACGACATCGGCGCCCCAGACCGTGACGGAGACCGTCACACCGACGACCACCGCGTCGACGACGACCACCACGACCACGGAGCCGACCACGACCACGACGACCGGGCCGACCACCAGTGTCAGCACGAGCGTGAGCACGAGTACAGAGACCAGCACCGTGACCGAAACGGTGACGGCGCCGCCACCACCCGGCCCCTGAACTCAGCGGCTCAGGTTGTTGAGGCCGCTCAGCGGCCGCGCGACGCGTACTCCGCGACCAGCGCCTCGGCGCTGCGCACCGCCGCCCGACAGGCGCGCGTGGTGAACGGATCGTTGAGCGGGTGTTCGGCGCGTCGGCGCCAGCGCTGCGCCGCGGCGAACGCGGCCCGCGGACCGTCGTACGGGGCATCGGGTTGCAGGCCCAGCCTGCTGGCGGCGTCGGTTCCCGAGCCGCCGATGATGCGGCGCAGCGATGCCATCTCATCGTCGTTGAATGTGGTTGGACGAGAACGCAATTGACTGAGGAGCCGCAGCTCCTCGAACGCGTGGGTGTCGGCCAGCAGCGGGTCGATGTCGGCGATGATGTAGCGGCTCGCGTAGACGGGGTTGTTCTGCACGAATCGCCGCAGTGACACCAACGCGGTGTGCGCCTTGAGCAGATCCGAGCGCTGGGCGAACTGCTGATCGATCACATCACGCAAGGTCACCAGGCCGCTGCGTTCCAGAAGTTCGTCGGCCAGCGACACGGAATCACCGACTCCCGCACGCAACACGGCGATGGAGATCCTGATCCCGAACATGCCGAACCGGTCGAGCAGGGCGGCCCGTGTCGGCGCGTCGACCGGCAGTTCGCTGTCCTCACGGACGAACCGGTCCACCGACAGCATCGCCTTGGTGAGTACTCCTGCGTCGACGCCCGCCAACTTCTCCAGCGCCACGAACTCGCTCTGCCGCAGCGTGCGTGCGGTGAGCGCGAGGAGGCCCGACACCGGAACCACCGCCTGGCAGATGCCCGTCCTGTCCATCTCGCTGGTGAACCGGGTGGCGACGTCCTTGGCCGACAGCATCGCGTCGATCCGGCCCGCGCCGATCTCGTCGGCGCGCGATGCCACTCCGATGACTCCCAGCGCGCCGGCCGACCCGCCGACCAACTCGCCGATCTGCTTGAGCAGTGCGATGTCGGCGGCATTGAGGGTGCGCAGCAGGAACACCACGGCGTCGACGCGCGGAACGCCGTCATCGGGCACCAGTAGCCGCAGGGTACGTTGCGAGACGTCCCGCGACAGTGACGAGGTCCCCGGGGTGTCGATGATCGTGGTGTCGATCAGTTCAGCGGCGGGCCACTCCACGTCCAGGTCGACGACGTCCTCGGGATCGAGGCTGGCGAAGTCGAAGGTAAGGCCCCCATCGCGGCCGATCGGCACATTCGACCGCCGGCCGCCGCGGTGATTGGCGGTAACCTTCGGCGTCGGGCCGTGCCGGAACCAGGTCACGATGCGGGTGGCCTCGGTGGCATCGGTGGGTGCAATGTCCTCACCCACAAGGGCATTCACCAGGGTGGACTTGCCCGCCTTGAGTGTTCCGGCCAACGCGATGCGGATGGGCTGGTTGAGTCGACGGCCGATCCGGTCCAGCTCGTTGTGCACGTCGGGACGCTCGCGGTAGGCGGGTTCGGCCCGGTACGCCTGAATGGTTCCAGCCAGGATCGCGCGCACCTGATCACTCGTGCTCATCTCGCGCTACCTCGGCTGTCCTCCCACTAGGCAATGGCTGCAGTGGCCGAGAGTCCAGCCTAGGCACCGCTGCGTTATTCGATGGCCTCGACCCAAACCACTGAACTCAAATAGGCGCGGCCGCCAAGTATGCCTAGTTGGGGTGGTACTACAGCACGGTCGAGATCCGCACGGCCGCAGGCTCTTCGAGCACCGTGCAGTGTGTGTTAAGCGGGGGCCCGTCCACCACGGTATCGCAGGTCCGACACCGCCAGCTCGTGTGGCCGCCGCCGCCATGCCCGAGACAGGCGACGTGCCCCACGTGGACCTGATTCGGGCCGAGTGAATGCCCGTTGCGGCATCGCGACGGCGGACGAGTGATCCACTTGCCATCCTCGTCTGCACCAACTTGCCCAGCACAGCAGGGAGCATATTCTGCGGCGCCGTATGCGATCAGCTACATATCCAGCCGACGACCCGGCAGCCGGCGCCGTGTTGACCGCATGAGACTAGTGCCTTGTTCTGCGCGCCGGTGCTGTCGTGGTCCCAGCCCCATCCCCAGGACATGTTTTGAGTGCTTTGGGCGACCGCGCCGCATGCCTTGGTGAAGTTCACGACTGCCCGGCAGTCGCGGGCTTTGCACAGGCCGACGGCCGCCTGTTCGGCCTCGATAGCCGAATTCCGGCCCGCCGAGTAGCCCACCCCGCCGGTCGTCGCTGAGATCGCGATCGCTCCCCACCCCAAGGCTCCGGCAGTCGGTGCTGTAATTCCCGTACCTCCGAACAAGCCGGCGGCCACCAGCAAGACCGCAAGCAGACGCCGGAGAGCCACCCACATGAGACCGGATCCTATTGGCCCGAGCTTTGCTGAGCAGATAGACACGCCGAAGGTCGTAGGCTCGCGTAACGAGACTGCTAGCCCAGTTCATCGGCCTGCTGCTGCAAGTCGGCCCGCCACCCAAGCAGGATGGCGTGCCAATTTCGTCACAACGGGGCTGAAGGCCGCCCTACTGCAGCGCCCACCGGAGAGGTTCACCGCCGCCCGGGTAATCCCAGCGGATAGCCACAGCGGGCAAGTTACCCAACTGGCCGGAAGGGGCTTGTGTATTCACATCATTGGACTATGCCCTGCGTGACATCGCAACCTCAGGGTCGACCGCTCGCCCGCATCGGGGGCAGCTCCCTAAGCCCAGAATTCGTTCATCGGTTGGGCATACAGGTCGTTGTTGGTGAGTGGGTCAAGCCCGAGCGCATCCTCGATGGTGCGCTGAAGGCTGTAATGGTTGTAGTAGTCGGTCGCGACGAAGGGGCCAGGGCGCATCCCGCCGGGCAGCCCGCCGTTGGCCACAGCCCCCGGTGACGGGATGACGACCGTGACGATGTGGTTGCCTTGGTTACCGAAGCCCAACGACAGGTTGTTGTTGTCCTCATCGAACGTAATGAAGATTGCGCTCTTCTGTGTGGGGTCCTGCCAGACGGGCGAGTTCAAGATGGTGGGCAGCGTGTCCTGGAGGAACTGGTCGGCCGCCTTGACGTTGTACTGATGATTGGTGACCTGGGTCAGAGCAAACGAGAGAGCGCCAAGCAGAGTGTCGACGGGGCCTTCCCCGTTGTGGTCCTCGTCCGGCTCGAACCACGCGAAGTTCGGAGTGGTGGCAGGTGAGGACAGATCCGGGGCCATTTGCGTCAGTGGAAGCAGGTGCGCGACACGGGCCGGGTTGTTGAAGATGTCATGGAACGCGAGGAACGGTAGTTGGCCGGGGGAGGTGTCGCCGCCCCCGTTCTGCTCGTAGGCGGCCCATGTCTCCTGCGCTGCCTCGATCTCGTCGACCAGGTTGGGCTCGTCGAAGCAGTCGGAGGTGCAGTTGTAGTTGATGCCGAAGTCTGATCCGCCCAGGATCGGATAGTAGTTCGGGAGGCTGGGGTGGGTCAGCGCATAGTAGTTCGACGCCAATCCGTTGGCATTGATGATGCTGTTCAAATACGGCGCGTTAGGGCTGCCGACGATGTCATCAAAGCCCTTGTTCTCCAGGTAGACCATGAACACGTGATCGAGTGAACCGACCGTCGGCACCGGCGGCGTCGGTGGCGGCGGGGCAGTCAGGTCGGAATCGCCGACGGTGAACGACATGTTGTCGGCATAGGCGTTGTTGTAGTTCCTATAGTCCTTGAAGGTCACCACCACCTGCGCGAAGCGGGTTTGCGCCGGAATCGTCCCGGAGGTCTGGCGTTCGAGCAAACTCGTCCGGAACAAGCGATTGAACGGGGTGACCGGTGCAATCGTGCCTGAACCTAGGTACAGATGGTTTTCGTCCAGGAAGTTGACGGTGACCGAGGCAGCGGACCGTTGCAACCCCTTGCCGCCGAGCGCCGCACTCAGCGTGTAGGGCATGTTGCCGGCATCGATGGGGGACGCCGCGTCGCCGAGGTTGAGGGTTTGGGTGAGGGTCGACGTGGCCACGTTTCCACCGCCGAAGAATTGGATGCCGCTGTCCAGAGGCGCGCGTTGCGAGGTCGGAAATCCTAGGAACGCGGGGAGCGTCGGCCCCGGCGACCCGAGTGGCCACGGCAAACGAACCTTGGTGTTGTATTGGATGACGGTCGGTGTGCCGGTCACCGTCCAGCCCGGAATGGTCACCGAACTAAATCCCGACAGCGACGGGTCGCCGAATTCGGCACCCGGGTTGGTTAGCAAGTTCGGGCTTTGAACGAGGCTTGTCGTTGCGGCCACCGCCACATTCGGGAACAAGGTCTGATCGAACTCACGGCGCACCCAAGCGAGCAGGGTCCACAACGCCGGCGCCTGTGCGGGAGCTGCCGGGCCGCTCGCGGCCTGCGGGTTGAAGCCGATCGCGGAGAGCAGGCCCGAGACCAGCTTGGTGACGGTGTCGCCCGCGGTGCGGCGGGGGCTCAGTGTGGCCGGCGCGGTCGGGGTCACGACGGCTGGGGTGTTGGCGTGGGAGCTGGCGGTCGCGACAGCCGGCGCGACGTTCGCGGTGACCATCGGTGATGTGCTTCTGCTCGAGAAGCTCACCGCTGCGGGTCGCTCCGGAAGAGATGTCACCGACTTGCTCGACGCCGTGTCGTTGGCGGCACCCAGGCGAAAGTTCAAGGTGGTCGGGCCGCGTCTCGGCGAAACGGCCGCTGAGTTCCTGTCCCGCTTGGCGGATGTCGAGGTGCGTCGGCTGATGCGGGACCTGGGCTTCGCCGCCTCCGCCGATAACCGTGAGTCCTGCTCGGGCATCGAGGTTGTGGCGCCGCCGGTGGCCTGCACGCCTGCGGGCCCTGGGTCGATCGATGGTTTCGGCTGCGCCCCGGAATTCGTGGAGCTCGAAGACGTCGAACCGCTCGACGAAGAACCCGACGAATCAGTCGATGAAGACCCGCCCGGACCGGCCAGCGCGATCACCGGGCTGTTGGCAATCGCCATGCCCAGCCCCAGCGAGATCGCCAACGCACTGACTCGACCGAAATGAGTGACGTTACGCATCGTGGCTCCTTGCTGGGATGGAAACTTTCGGCGGCAAAACACTACGCCCACAGGCGATCTCACGGGGCTGAAACGACAGAAACAATTGCGACGGCTATAACAAACGGCGGACATCTGTCTATTTGCTGTGTAAGGGTGCCTTCGGGCTACGAGTGCCGACGCGAGACGGGTCCGGGACGCATGGGGCGATTGTGTGGCGTCTACGTGCAACCGGTGGCGTCGTCGTACGCGGCCAGCGCGGTGCGGAGGCGTTCGAGGGCGGCGCGGTCGGGCGTGTACGAGTGTGAGACCGACGGGCGGGCGTTGGCCATTCCCCACGAGCGAGCAATCCGGTGCTGCGGCGGCGTGACGCGGCCGTTGTAATACAAAACAATCGAATACGCCATCGGCACCATAGCGGCGAGCGCATCCGGAGCCGTCCTTTACAGCATGGTTGCCGGCGACTCCATCACCGAGGCACAGGCACCACTCAGACGGAGTCACCGTTCTCGGATACATGGATGGTTCAGGGATCGATCCGGTTGGGCCTCAAGTCCGGTCGCTAACCTATTCGAGGTTCGGTACGCCCCATTTGCGCCGCTCGGCAGCGGCTCCCTTCTGCCACCGTTGGATCTGCTCAGGCGAACTGTTCTCGTCCACCTGTGCCCACTCAGGCAGCGGCAGCCGGTCACCGAGCGCCACCGGGTGGACATGTAGGTGACCGTCGATAATCCCCATTCGGATGTCGACGCCTACACGCTTCAACAGATCCCGACGCGCGTCGGGGTCGGCGTTCTTCTCCCACGCTTCTCGGTAGGTCTCCCCGGTGGGTCGATACTCGTATCGACCCTCGCGGGCTGGCATCGACTCCAGCTCAGCTATACGAGCGTCCAGCGCGGCAAGCTGGCGCTGCAGCCGGTCTTTGGCCGTCCGGGATGTCATCTTCCCGGCAGCAGCCGACAGCTCCTCAAACGCCGCTAGAGCGGTGCGGAGTTCGGTCTCGTTAGAGTCACCACGCATCCACACCCGTTCGGTGATGTCCTCGTCGCCGAGGGTGCGGAGCAGCTCCTCCTCGGCTCGCTCCTCCGCTGCCTCCGCTGGGATCGACGTACACCTGTTGGTGTGGCATCGGTAGTACTGGTACCGCGACCGTTGCGTTTGTGGATGGTCGATGACAGCGCAGACTCGCAGAACCAGCAGAAGATGACGCCTACCAGCGCAGCGGACTGCCTCCGCTCCCGAGGCCCAGCTTGGACCCGAGCAAGCTCGGCTGCGATCAATTCCCGCTCGTCGTCGGTCGCCAGCGGATCGGCGCACATCTTCACCGGTCGACCTTGGCCGTCACGAACGGTCACACCTCCGAGGTGTGCGTGTCCGAGCAGTGTCGGAGCTAGAAGCATCCTCTTGATAGGGCCGGTCTTCCATTGGCCCGG
>CAVRMG010000037.1:0-116254 GCA_963721495.1 uncultured Actinomycetota bacterium
TGGGAAATGCATTGGGGTCTGCAGGGGAGTGCGCGTGCAGTGCGGCGACGGCGCCGCTGTCGTCGTCATGCGCGCACACCTCCCGGCGTAAAGGGTAAGCCGGTGCCGCAATCTTTCGGTCGCCAACCATGACGGGGGTGGCCTGGTCGAAGCCCGCCGTCGCCGTGGGCGATTTCGTGGTCCTCGCAGGCGAGACGTTCGCCGCGATGTTCCGCCCGCCGTTCGCCTGGCGGGAGCTCATCGAGCAGATCTGGTTCGTGGCCAGGGTGTCGATCGTGCCCACGCTGGTGTTGTCGATTCCCTACACCGTGCTCATCGTGTTCACGCTCAACATCGTGCTCATCGAAGTCGGCGCCGGTGACCTGTCGGGAGCAGGTGCGGCGCTGGCATCGGTCACACAGGTGGGTCCCGTGGTCACCGCCATCGTCGTCTCGGGCGCGGGCGCCACCGCGATGTGTGCCGACCTCGGCGCCAGGACGATCCGCGAGGAGATCGACGCCATGAAGGTCATCGGTGTCAACCCTGTTCAGGCGCTGGTGGTCCCCCGGGTGATCGCGGCGACATTCGTTGCGCTGATGCTCTATTCGGTCGTAGCGGTTGTGGGACTGACGGGAAGCTACTTCTTCGTCGTCTATGTGCAGAACGTCACGCCGGGGGCCTTCGCCGCCGGACTGACCCTGCTGACCGGCCTTCCGCAGGTGATCGTGTCCCTCGTCAAGGCGCTGTTGTTCGGTCTGTCCGCGGGCCTGATCGCGTGCTACAAGGGGTTGCACGTCGGTGGCGGTCCCACGGCGGTGGGCACAGCCGTCAACGAAACCGTGGTGTTCGCTTTCATGGCGCTGTTTCTCATCAACATCCTGGCCACCGCATTCGGCGTCAAGGTGGCCCCGTGATTTCAGGCGTAGACGACTCCTCACTCGTTGGTCAGGCGGCGGCGAAGGCGGTTGGCCGCACCCGCAGGCTGGGCGAGCAGACGGCCTTCTACGGCCAGGCGCTGTGGGGAACCGCCGACGCTGTGCGGCGCCACCCGACCATGGTGCTGCGCCAGATCGCAGGCATGGGCATGGGAACCGGGGCACTGGCGGTCATCGGCGGAACGGTCGTCATCGTCGGCTTCCTCACTCTGTCCACCGGTGCGCTGATTGCCGTGCAGGGCTACAACACCCTGTCCAACGTCGGCATCGAAGCCCTGACCGGCTTTTTGGGGGCCTTTCTGAACGTGCGGTTCATCGCTCCGGCGACGGCGGGTGTGGCGCTGGCCGCAACCATCGGCGCAGGCGCCACCGCGCAGATCGGCGCGATGCGCATCAACGAGGAGATCGACGCACTCGAGGTGATGGGCATCCGGCCGGTGACGTATCTGGCCTCGACCCGCATCGTTGCCGGCGTCATCGCCGTGGTCCCCATCTACACCGTTGCCGTGCTGATGTCTTTCCTCGCAACCCGATTCGGCACGACGGTCGTCTACGGGCAGTCGCGAGGCGTCTACGACCACTACTTCTCGACGTTCCTGCAGCCGACAGATCTGCTGTGGTCTTTCGTGGAGGCGCTGTCGATGGCCGCCGCCGTCATGGCAGTGCACACCTACTACGGCTACACCGTGACCGGTGGCCCGGCCGGCGTCGGCGAGGCGGTCGGACGCGCAGTACGCCTGTCGATCACCGCGGGCGTGTTCATCCTGTTAACCATCACGCTGTCCGTCTACGGCCAGTCCGGCAACTTCCACCTCTCGGGGTGACGGCATGACTGACGGCACGCTCAACTCGCCCCGGCGGGGATCGATCGATCCCATCTGGTGGGCACCGGTCTTGTTCATCTTCGCCGCGGCACTGATCGCGTTGACCGCCCTTTTGTTCTCCGGAGCGCTGCGCAAGTCCGTTCCGCTCACGTTGGTATCCGACAGGGCCGGCTTGGTCATGGAGAACGGCGCCAAGGTGAAATTGCGCGGCGTCCAGATAGGCGAGGTCAACAACATCGGCGCTGAAACCGTTGTGGGCAGTGATCTTTCGAAGCTGACACTGAAGATCGACCCTGGTCCGTTTCAGTACCTACCGAGCAATGTCGAGGCGGAGATCAAGGCCAGCACCGCGTTCGGCGCGAAGTACGTCGATCTCATCGTGCCTTCGGAAGGCGCCAGCTCGCAGCCACTGAAACCGGGCTCGGTGCTGCACTCCCGCAATGTGACCGTCGAGGTCAACACGGTGTTCCAGAACCTGCAGTCCGTGGTGCAGTCCATCGACCCGGCGAAGTTGAACTCGGTGCTTTCGGCGGTGGGCGAAGCGCTACGCGGCAAGGGTGATGTCATCGGGCAGGCGATCACCGGCGGAAACAACGTGTTGCTCGCGGTCAATCCGCGTATGCAGACCGTTCGGCAGGATTGGCAGCTGTTCGGCGAGACCACGCAGGCGTATTCGGATGCGGCCCAAGACATCCTGTCGATCTTGGACTCGTTCTCGACGACCAGCAATACGATATCGGCCGACGCGCAGGCGCTGGACCAACTGCTGCTGTCCGCGGTCGGATTCTCTCAGTCGGGCATCAACACGATCGGCGCAAACCAGCCCAACCTGGTGCGCGCGCTCGACACTGCGGTACCGACGACCGAGTTGTTGAACAGGTATTCGCCGACGTATACCTGTCTCTTCATGGGTGCCCAGTGGTTCCTGGAGCACGGCGGACGAGATGCACTGGGCGGCAACGGGAAATCAGTCATCATGGACGCCGCGCTGCTAATGGGCGACGACCCGTACCGCTATCCGGACAACCTGCCGATCGTCAACGCGAAGGGCGGCCCCGGCGGCAAGCCGAGCTGCGGCTCGCTGCCCGACATCAGCAAGAACTACCCGGTGAAGTACCTCGTCACCGACACCGGTTTCGGCACCGGGCTCGACGTGCGGCCCAACCCCGGCATCGGCTTCCCGGGTATCGCCAACTACTTCCCGGTCACCAAGGCGAATCCGGAGCCACCCAGGATCCGCTATCCCGGCGGTCCTGCGCCGGGTCCGCTGCCTGCCTACCCCGGGGCACCGCCCTACGGCGCCCCGCTGTACGGGCCGGATGGAACGCCGCTCTACCCGCCGCCGCCCCCCGGCGCACCCCCGGCGGTCGAACCCGGGACGCCGTTGCCCGCGCCTGCACCACCACCACCGCCAGGAGAGCAGCCATGAGACGCAATAGCCGGGGCGTCATCACCCGGGTGGTGCTGTTCATCACCATGTGCTTGGTGTTCATGTTCGTGCTCGTGACGGTGTTCGGTCAGTTCCGATTCGACGCGCGCAACACCTACAGCGCGGTCTTCACAAACGTGTCGGGCCTCAAGGGCGGCAACTTCGTGCGGATTGCCGGTGTCGAGGTCGGCAAGGTCAAGAACATGAGCCTGCACAAGGACGGCACGGTCACCGTCGAGTTCTCCATCGACAAGGGACTGACCCTGACCGAGGGCACCAAGGCCGCCGTGCGCTACGAGAACCTGATCGGCGACCGATACCTGTCGCTCGAAGAGGGTGCGGGCTCGGTGCGCAGACTTCAACCGGGCCAAACCATCCCGCTCGAACGGACCTCTCCCGCACTCGACGTCGATGCGTTGATCGGCGGCTTCCGGCCGCTGTTCCGCGCGCTGGATCCCGATCAGGTCAACGCGTTGTCAGGCGAACTGCTCAGGGTGTTCCAGGGCCAGGGCGGCACCATCTCGTCGGTGCTTTCTCAGACCTCGGCGTTGACGTCGACCCTGGCCGGGCGCGATCAACTGATCGGCGAGGTCATCAAAAACCTGAACACGGTCCTCGGTACCTTCGCCAAGCGCGACGATCAGTTCTCCGAGGGCCTGGACAAGCTGTCACAGTTCGCGCAGGGATTGGCCGACCGAAGGTCTGACATCGCATCCGGGACTGCCTACATCAACGCCGCGGCGGGTTCGGTTGCCGATCTGTTGGTCGAAGCACGCCAACCGATCAGGGACACCGTGACTCAAACCGATCGGGTGTCAGGCCAGATCATGGCCGACCACGACTACGTCGACAACCTGCTCAAGACCCTTCCCGACGCATACCAGGTGCTGGCCCGCCAGGGTCTGTACGGCGACTACTTCGGCTTCTATCTCTGCGATGCGATTCTGAAGCTGAACGGCAAAGGCGGCCAACCGGTGTTCGTCAAACTCGTCGGCCAATCCACGGGACGGTGCGCAGCCAAATGACACGGTTCACACTGAAGCGACCAGATATCAAGCCGCTGGCCGATCGCAATCGGCTGGCAGTGGGTTCGGTCGGCATTCTCGTTGTGGTCGCCGTGGTTATCGCAGCCTTCTCCTACGACAAGATTCCGTTCATCAACGGCACCTCCGACTATTCCGCCTACTTCGCCGAGGCGGGCGGCATCAAACCCGGCAGCGACGTGCGGGTGTCGGGGTTGTCGGTCGGCAGCGTCTCCAGCGTCCACCTTGAGGGGACGAAGGTGCTGGTGGACTTCACCGTCGAAAACGGCGTCGAGATGGGGGACCGCACCGAGGCCGCGATCAAGACCGAGACCGTGCTGGGGAGCAAGATGCTCGAAGTCACCCCACGCGGGGACGGCGAGCTCACCGGCGTCATCCCGCTCGAGCGGACCAAGTCGCCCTACGACCTGCCGACCGCGTTGGGAGACTTGACCACCACCATCAGCGCTCTGGACACCACACAACTGTCCTCGGCGCTGACAACGTTGGCCGAGACCTTCAAGGACACCCCACCTGACCTGAAGATCGCACTGGACGGGGTGGCCCGGTTCTCCGACACTCTCAACACCCGCGACGAGCAATTGCGCAACCTTCTCGCCAACGCCCACAAGGTGACCGACGTGCTCGGCAAGCGCAGCGATCAGATCGCCAGCCTGGTCGTCAACACCAACGCGCTGTTGAGCGAGGTTCTGTCGCAACGCGATTCCATCGATGCGTTGATGAACAACCTCACCGCGGTGTCACAGCAGATCTCCGGCCTCGTCGACGACAACCGCACGCAACTCAAACCCGCCATCGACAAGCTCAACGGGGTGCTGGGCATCCTGGACAACCGGAAACAGGAACTGCAGCGGACCTTCTACCTGCTTCGGCGCTATGCGATGTCGTTCGGCGAGGTGCTGGGCGCGGGCCCGTTCTTCAAGGCCTCCCTGGTCAACCTCGCTCCGGGCCAGTTCGCCCAGCCTTTCATCGATGCGGCATTCTCCGATCTCGGCCTTGATCCCAACGTGCTGCTGCCCTCGGAACTGGTCGACCCCGGCGTCGGTCAGCCGGGCACTCCTGCTCTGCCGGTGCCCTTTCCGCGCACAGGTCAGGGCGGCGACCCGCATCTGAATCTGCCCGACGCGATCACCGGCAACCCCGGCGATCCGGGGTGCGGTCCGGCCGGCTTGCCGCTGCCCGGCCCTACGGGCTGCTATCCATTCCGCGAGCCCCTTCCTGCGCCGCCGCCCGGTGGACCTCCGCCGGGGCCGCCGGCACTGGGGCCGGCCCCAGGGGAACTGCCGCCACCGACGGTCGGACCGCCGGCGCCCGAGCCGCAAGACGGAGGTCAGTGACTATGTCAATTTGGTCCTCCTCTCGTCCGGGTCCCCAACACAAATGGCGGATCGCGCTCGCGGCGACCCTTGCCGTGATCCTGGCCGTCGCGACCACGGTGGTGGCCACACCATGGTGGGACCGCGTGTCCAACAACACCTTTGTCGCGTACTTCGCCAATGCCAATGGTCTGTACAGCGGCGACGAGGTCCGCATCCTCGGCGTCGAAGTCGGAAGGGTGGAGGCGATCGACCCACAGCCGAACCGCACCAAAGTCACGTTCTCGGTCGACAGAGAGTACCCGGTGCCCGCCGATGCGCGGGCGGCGATCCTGTCACCGTCACTAGTGAGTGCGCGGGCGATCCAGCTCGTGCCCGCATACTCCGGTGGACCGAAACTGGCTGCGGGCGGGACTATTCCGCAGGAGCGCACCGCGGTGCCCGTCGAGTGGGACGACTTCCGGCAGCAGCTGGAGAAGCTCACCGACTCCCTGCAGCCCACCACACCCGGGGGAGTGAGCCCGGTAGGCGAATTCATCAACACCGCCGCGGGCAACCTGCGCGGTCAGGGCGAAACCGCGCGCGATACAGTAATCAAACTCTCCCAAGCGGTTTCGGCACTCGGTGATCACAGCACCGACATCTTCAGCACCGTGCGCAACCTGCAGCTGCTGGTATCCGCACTGTCGTCCAGCGGTGACCTGCTCGCCGCGTTCAATACGAACCTTGCCGATATCACCACGGTGTTATCCAACACGCCCAATGAGGTGGCCAGCGCGACAAAGGGTTTGGACGCGGCGGTCAACGACCTACGCGGCTTCATCGCCGAGAACCGCGAAGGGGTGGGTGTCACCTTTGACCGGCTCGCCTCGATCACCACGGCGCTGAACGACAGCCGCGGCGATATCAAGCAGGTTCTGCACATCACGCCCACCGTCTTCCAGAACTTCATGAACATCTACCAGCCGGCACAGAGTTCGGTCACGGGGATTCTGGCCCCGGTCAACTTCGCCAACACGGTCCAATTCATCTGCAGCGCAATCGAAGCAGCATCGCGTCAGGGTTTCGAGAAGTCGTCGAAGCTGTGTGTGCAGTATTTGGCGCCGATCATCAAGAACCGTCAGTACAACTTTCCGCCGCTCGGTATCAATCCGTTCGCCGGCGCATCGGCGCGGCCCAACGAGATCACCTTCAGCGAACCCCGACTGAACCCGAATCTGCCGCCGCCACCGCCGGCGGACGTCCCTGCGCCGCTGGCCGCCCCTGGCGGGCCACTGCCTGCAGAAGCGCCGTTGTACGCCGCGGCGACACCCACTGACCCCAGCCTGGGACTGCAGGGCCTGATGGCTCCGCCCGCCGCACAATCGCCGCCGGAGGGCGCACCATGAGGCGCCCGCTGGCGGCAGTGCTCGTCGTCGTGTGCGTGTCCGCGCTCACCGGATGTGAGTGGCGGGGCCTCAATTCGCTGAGTCTGCCGGGCACCGAGGGCAGCGGCGACGGTTCCTACACGATCCAGGCGCAGTTGCCCGATGTGGTGGTCATTCAGCAGAACACCCGGGTGCGCGTCGCCGACGTCAACGTCGGCAACGTCACCAAGATCGAGGTACAGGACTGGCATGCGCTGGTCACCATGCGGATCAACAAGGACGTCCATCTACCGGCGAACAGCACGGCCAAGGTCGGGACGACCAGTCTGCTGGGGTCCATGCATATCGAGTTGGCGCCGCCGACGGTCGAGGCGCCTGAGGGCGAACTCAAGAACGGCTCGCTGATTCCGTTGTCGGCGGCCAGCACCTACCCGACCACCGAGCAGACACTGGCATCGGTGTCGATCCTGCTCAACGGCGGCGGACTGGGTCAGCTCCAGGAGATCAACCAGACGTTCGCCAAGGCGCTGGCCGGCCGTGAGAACGACATGAAAAGCCTGCTCACCCAGCTGGACATCTTCATCAAGCAGCTCAACGAACAGACCGACGACATCATCACCGCCACGGAGAATCTCAACACGCTGGTCGGTCAGGTTGCGGCGAAGGATCAGACCGTCGACACGGCGCTCACCACGATCCCGCAGGCGATCTCCGTACTGGCGGATTCGCGCGAGAAGCTGGCCGACGCCGTCGACGCGCTCGGCAAGTTCGGCGCCATCGCCACCTCTACGGTCAATCAGACCAAGGAGTCGTTGGTGGCCAACCTGCGCAACATCGCGCCGGTGCTAAGGGAGCTGGCCGACGCCGGGCCCGCGCTCACCAGGGGGCTGGACTTCCTGTCGACCTATCCGTGGGTGAAGAGCACCATTCCCAACTGGTTTCGGGGCGACTTCGCCAACATCACCCTCGTCATCGACCTGACATTGAGCCGGTTGGACGCGGGGTTGTTCACGGGGACGAGGTGGGAGGGCGATCTCACCAAACTCGAACTGCAATGGGGCCGCACGATCGGCCAGAAGCCGAGCCCGTACACGGGAGGCAACCCGCTTGTCGCCCCGTATCGCTGGGGGGCTTACTGACATGGTGCGGTTGTCCCGCTCAGTGTGGATTCAGCTGGCGATCCTGGCAGCAGTCACGCTAATCGCCTGCAGCGTCATGGCGTTCGGCTTCGTCAACGTTCCGGCGTTGATCGGGATCGGACGGTACAACGTGACGCTCGAGCTCCCGGCATCCGGAGGGCTGTACCCGTCCTCCGTGGTGACCTACCGCGGTTTCGAGGTCGGCAGGGTCAACTCGATCGACGTCACCCGCGACGGTGTGCAGGCCGTTCTGAAGCTCAACTCGTCGACGAAGATCCCGTCCGATGTCTGGGCGGCGGTGCACAGCCGCTCGGCTGTCGGCGAGCAGTTCGTCGAACTGAGCCCTGAGTCCGACGATCCCAATGTGGCATCGCTAGGTGACGGTGATGTCATCCCCGCAGGCAAGGTGGCTGTGCCTCCCGATATCGGAAAACTGCTCGACGCCACCAACACCGCGCTGCAGGCGATTCCGCAGGACAACCTGCGCACGGTCGTCGACGAGGCGAATACGGCCGTCGCCGGGCTTGGGCCTGAGCTGTCGCGCATCGTCGACGGATCGACCGCGCTGGCGATCGACGCGGACAAGACCGAAGATCCGATCACGACATTGATCGACCAGTCCCCACCGGTGCTCAATTCCCAAGTACAGACTGCAGATTCGATCGAGACATGGGCGAACCGGGTGGCCTCGATCACCGGCCAGCTCAAGGCTCAGGACGCGGCATTCGGGGATCTGCTCAACCAGGGCGGTCCGGCGTTGGAGGAAGGCAGAGCCTTCCTTGATCAGGTCGCCCCCGCGTTGCCGGTGCTGCTGGCCAACATGGTCAGCCTCGGCGACATCGCCTACGCCTACCGCAACGACATCGAGCAGCTGCTGGTCCTCTTTCCGCAGGGAACCGCCGTCATGTCGTCGATCATCCTGCCGAACGCCAATACCAAACAGGACTATAAGGGCGTCTACCTCGACTTCAACCTCAACCTGAATCTGCCGCCACCGTGCAACACCGGATTTCTCCCGGTCCAGCAGCAGCGTTCGCCTTCCGAGCAAGACGCTCCTGAGCGGCCCGCCGGTGAGCTGTACTGCCGGGTGCCGCAGGAATCGGGCCTCAATGTGCGTGGTGTGCGCAACATCCCGTGCGAAACGGTTCCTGGCAAGCGGGCGCCGACGGTCGAGCTGTGCGAAAGCAACGAGCAGTACGTCCCGCTCAACGACGGCTACAACTGGAAGGGTGACCCCAACGCGACGGGGTCGGGTCAGGGTGTGCCGCAGTACGCCCCGGGCCTCGATCCCAGGCTGCCGCCGCCGGCGGGCACGGGCGCCGCACTCCCGCCGGGTGCGCCGCCACCGCCGAACGCGGCCCCACCGCCGGTGGTGGCGGTGCCATACGACCGCGCCACCGGCGACTACATCGGTCCAGACGGTAGGCGCTACACGCAGGCCAACCTGGCGCACCCCGGCAACAAGACATGGCAGTCGATGCTGGTCCCGCCGCAGCCCTAGCCGGCCATGGTCGATTCCGGCGCATGCCAGTCGGTCGAGACGAACCGGTGGCGGATCAGCCACTCGTCGCCGACCGGCACGAAGAGATCGCGGTAGCGGCCGTAATGGTCGAGTCCGACTTCGGTGAACACGGTGAAGTAGCAGGCGACCCGCGCGTGCTGCGGTGTCATCTCGGTGAACCGGATGTTTGTCACGTTGTGGCGCACGATGCGTTTCACGCTCGCGGCCTCGGCCGTCGCGTTCGGTGACGCGACTGCGCCACTGAGAAACTCGACGATGGCCCCACGGCCCCGCACCGGCGCGCTGCCGCGGAGTTCGAGCTCGCCGTCCTCGCAGAAGGATTCGGCGAGCTCCGAGAGCCGCATCGCATCGCCCGACCAGTTGTATCGCGCAAGGCTGTCCCTGATTCCTTCGCGAGCGGTCAGTTCCCAGATATCCATGAGGGAACGCTAAACGGTGCAAAGTCGTCCTCGGCGCGGCGGTGGCCGGTTATGGTCACGCCATGGCTACCAGCGATTCCCGAGAGGTCGTGATTGAGGCGAGTCCCGAGGAGATCCTCGACGTCATCGCCGACGTCGAGTCAACACCCGATTGGTCGTCGCAGTATCAGAGTGCCGAGGTCCTGGAGTCATACAGCGACGGCAGACCACGGCGGGTCAAGATGAAGGTGAAATCCGCCGGTATCACGGACGAACAGGTCGTCGAGTACACCTGGACCGACAACAAGGCCAGCTGGACCCTCATCAGTGCCAGTGCGCTGAAGGCGCAGGACGCGTCGTACACCCTCACTCCCGACGGTGACAAGACCAAGCTTCGCTTCGACATCACCGTTGACCTGTCCGTTCCGCTGCCCGGCTTCGTGCTCAAGCGGGCGATGAAGGGCGCGATGGAGACCGCCACCGACGGGCTGCGCAAGCAGGTACTGAAGGTGAAGAAGGGCGGCTGAGTCACCGCCCCGCCTCTCACGTAGCGGCGAAGTTGCCATATTTCAGCGTGGCGGCGGCATCGCTCTTAGTCTTTTTGGGTGAGATTGGCGTGGCCGTTAATAGGCCGCACGCAGGAGATGCGGACCATTGAGGCCGCCATCTCATCTTCGGCCGTCGCCGGCATGCTCGTTTGCGGAGCGGCGGGTGTGGGCAAAAGTCGGATTGCACGTGACGCTTTGACGGCCGCCGCTCAGCGGGGCTGCGAAACACGCTGGACGGTCGGCACAGCTGCCGCTCGAGACATCCCTCTCGGCGCTTTCACCGCGTGGGCGCCGTCGGGAGTCACCGACACCTTTCAGTTGCTGCGGGGGGTGATCGAGGCGCTGACTACCGCCCCGCCGGCCACCGATGTGGTCTTGGCTGTCGATGACGTACACCTGCTCGACGAGCTGTCGACGTTTGTCGTGCACCAGATCGTGCAGCGGGGCGCGGCGAAGGTGATACTCACCGTCCGAGACGGAGAGCCGGTTCCCGCCGCGGTATCGGAGATCTGGAAGGTCGGTCAGTTCGACCGACTCGACGTGGAGCAACTGTCGCTGGACGAGACCACCAATCTGCTGTCGGCGACCCTGGAAGGTCCGGTGGACCCCGACGCAGCTCAGCGGCTCTGGAAGCTGACTCGCGGCAATATTCTTTACCTGCGGAACATCGTCGAGCAGGAAGTCGCCGACCGCCGAATCGTGCACGAGCGCGGGTACTGGCGCTGGGTCGGCGATCCGATCATGCCGCCCGGCCTGGTCGAGCTCATCGAATCCCGTATCGGGACGCTGCCTGCGCCCGTCAGCGACGTGATCGACGTGCTGGCCGTCGGAGAGCCGATCGAACTCCCGGCCCTGACCCGGATCACCGATGCGGCCGCGGTCGAGGAGGCCGAAACCCGTGGCCTCATCACACTCGAGCGCGCCGGTGCCGGCATCGAGGCACGGGTGGCGCATCCGCTCTACGGTCAGATACGCCGGAAGCGTGCGCCACACACCCGGCTACGACGGCTGCGCGGACTGGTGGCCTCCGAACTCGCAGCATCCGGCGACCGAGACGACATCGAAGTCGTCGTGCGCCGCGCGACGTTGAGTGTCGACTCTGACCTCACGCCCGATGCCGACCTGCTCGTGAGGGCAGCGCACGGCGCGGTCTGGCTGGCCGACCTCCCGCTAGCCGACCGACTGGCGGGAGCGGCGATGCACGCCGGAGCGGGTGCAGAACCCAACTTTGTTCGGGCGCATGCATTGTCGTGGCTCGGACGCGGCGAGGAGGCGGAGGCCATACTCGCCCGGATTCCGACGAAAGAGTTGACCGATCACGACCGCGCCAGGTGCGCGTTCCTGCGGTCCAGCAACATGCTGTGGGCGCTTGGTGACCCGGCGCGCGCCAAGGAACTCATCGACGAGGCGGCGTCTGCCACGCCTGCCCGCGCACGCACCCATATCGACGCCTTCCTGACGGTGTACTGGTTTGCGATCGACGAGCCGGATGCGGCATTGCAGGCTTCGAAAAATCTTGCACTGGACGATATTCCCGTTGTCGGCGCCGAGATAGCCTGGGTGCTGGCCCAGATATACGCGGACGCGGGGCGCGTGACCGATGCTGCCGCTGCCGTAGACGCGGGACACGCCGTCGCGACCCGCTCGCTAGACGCCCCGCACATGAGGTTCAACATCGCCGACGCCAACATCAGTGCATTGTTGCTGTCTGGTCAGGTCGCAGACGCGCTTGACGTGGCCGAGCGTACGCGTGAGGAGGCGGCCAATCTCCCGGGCGAGGCTCAACTGCTCGCTGCTGCGGTGGCTGGTCGGGCCGCGCTCGGCGCAGGCGATCTGCGCAGCGCATGCCTTTTGCTGAAACAGGCAGTCGAAGGGTTGTCCGCGTCGCATCCGACCGGCTGGGGATACCGCTATCGGGTGTCCCATGCGGCCGCCCTCGCAATGAGTGGTCAGACCGTCGAGGCGGCCCAGGAACTCGCCGCACTCGCCTCGATTCAGCGAGAGTTCCGGTCCCTGGACTGTGAATTGAGCCTGGCCCGGGCGTGGGTGGCCGTCGGCCAGGGCGCGGTCAGCGAGGCGATCAGCATCGTCCTGGCAGCGGCGCAGAGAGCGAGAGGTACGGGGCGATTCGCGGCGGAAGTCCTGTGCCTCCAGACCGCCGCCCAGTTCGGTGACAGCTCCGCGGGCCCCAGGCTGCGTGAGCTCGAACTCGTCGTGGAAGGGCCGCGCGTCGGCCTGGCTGCACGGTTCGCTGACTCCCTGCGCGACGGTGACGCCGGTGAATTGGCTTCCTTGTCAGAGGAATTCGAACGCATGAATGATCCGGTTGCTGCGATCGATGCGGCGGCGCACGCCGCAATCGCATATCGTCGGCAGGACAAACGAGGTTCGGCGTTGGGATGCTCGACGCGGGCAGATGCACTCGCGGCCCAGTGCGGCGCAACCACACCGGCGCTTCGTCAGGCGACCGAAAGCCTGCCGCTGACCGACCGCGAATCAGAGATCGTGATGCTGATCGGTGAGGGCCTGTCCAACCGCGAGGTCGCCGAGCGACTCACGCTTTCCGTACGTACGATCGAGAGCCACATCTACCGGGCCATGTTGAAGACCGGGACTGCAAGCCGTGACGAACTTGCCGGCCTGATGCCGCGCCATCGGGCGCCAACAGAGTGAACACCGCGCCCTGACGGCGCGCGAGCGCCCGAATAACCGACTCAGTAGTTCCGCGCCGAAACGCCCGCGAGATTGCAGTGGCGCACTACTGCACTCGTGGCTGTGAATCCGATTGACGATGAGACGGTCACACCACCGAGGAAAGAAGGTGCGAAATGTCCGATTTGATAGCGGCACCCACCGATCCGCAGGATGTCGTTGAAGCTCCTGGCCACGTCGTCGAAGCGGTGAGGCAGCCGCCCGTCGTCATAACCGAACAAGAAGTCGCCTTCAGCACGGCGGCCGCTGCGGCGTTGCGACGTGAGACGCCCGCACCCACCGTGATCGCCCGCTTGCACGCGATGTTCCTGCATTCATCTGAGGATGCGAATCCATCTGAGGATGCGATGACGGATCCGCGCCACTACCCACCGCGCCGTGATGCATTTCTCGAGGACGCCGCCATGACACGGGAAATGTGCAGGCTGTGAGCGGGGATCAGCGTTGACCAGCTGTGGCGCGGCCCTCCTCAGTACTGCCGCGCCTAAGCCGAGCCAAACTGCAGTGGCGCACTACTGCGCCCATCCCAACCCGATTGGAGCGACTATTTCCAACGTGGGGGGCATGGGAAGTGGCAACGCCGATTCCACGGCCGGAACTGTCTTCGTGTTCCCGGGCCAGGGATCGCAGTGGGCCGAGAAGGCGGTCGAACTGCTACGTTCGGCGCCGGCGTTCGCAGAGCAGATGCGGCTGTGCGATGCCGCCCTCGCCGAATTCGTCGACTGGTCTCTTCTCGAGGTCGTGCGGGGCAGTGTCGGGTCTCCAAGCCTTGACCGGGTCGATGTAGCGCAGCCCGTACTGTTCGCGGCGGCGGTGTCCCTGGCCGCGCATTGGCGAGCGTTGGGCATCGAGCCCGACGCCGTCCTCGGCCATTCGCAGGGCGAGATCGCAGCCGCCTATGTAGCGGGCGGCGTCTCGTTGCGCGATGCCGCGAAGGTGGTCGCGTTGCGAAGCAGGGCGATCGTGGCAATCGCGGGAACAGGTGGCATGGTCTCGGTCGGGCGGCCGATTGAGCAGGTCCACACCCTTATCGAACCATGGCGCATGTCGATTTCCGTTGCCGCGCAGAACGGTCCGTCGTCAACCGTCGTCACGGGGAACGGAGCGGCGTTGGACGATCTGATGGCTTTGTGCGAGCGCGATGGCGTGCCGGCCACGCGGCTTCCGGGCGACTACGCCTCGCATTCGAGTGAGATCGAGTCCTTGCGGGAGTCATTGCGGGACCAACTTTCCGGGCTGCATCCGCGAACCGCCGAAATCGCATTCGTCTCGGCGGTCACCGGCGCCGGGCTGGACACGTCGATCCTCGATGGCGACTACTGGTACGCCAATCTGCGGCAACCGGTGTTGTTCGAACAGGCTGTCAGGTGGTCGTACGAACACGGTTATCGGACGTTCATAGAAGCCAGTCCGCATCCGGTCCTGAGGGCGGCCATCGAGGAATCGCTAGCGGAGTACGGCGCTGACCACGGCGTAACCCGGATTCGAAGTTCGTTGTGACCAAGCATTATCGGGACATCAGGGAGGAAACTCATGGGTAATGCGATTTAATCGGTGACGCAACCGCGGAGGTTGTGGCTCGTGGTACGTCGATTTACCGCGACGGACCGCGGAAACTCATGGGTAATGCGATTTAATCGGTGACGCAACCGCGGAGGTCGATGTTTCCGGCGCAGTGACGACGACGACTCCTCGGATTGCAATTCGTCTGGGGGCGAGGCCTGATCACTCAGCACGATTTGACGCCGGCCTGCGAGGGGTAGGCCGGTGTCAAATCACGTCAGGCATCTCGCCTCGGCCCAGGCGATGTGTCCTTCGAAGCCAAGCGATTCCGCCGTCGCGCGATAACGAATCGTCAAGTCCCGGTAGGCAACGTCGTCGCCGCGGGCTCGGGCCAGCAGAGCCCGCAGTCGCAGCAGCGTGATCTCGCGCATCGCCGAATCTTCATCTGCCGGCAGGTTCGCCAACCGGTCGAACGCCTCTTGGGCTTCGGCCAGGTCGCCCTCGGCGCCACGCTCCAGCAGCGTCTCCACCAGAAGGCCGGTGCCGCAAACGCCATACCCGAGCCGTCCTGCCTGGTGCATCTCGTCCACGGCTTGGCGCATCACCGGAATGGCAGCGTCGCGGTCGCCGCGCCTGGCCCTTTCCCGGGCGACCCACAACTCGGTGACCGGGACCAGGAAGGGACCAGCTCCGCAGCCACGTGTCGCGGGCTGCACCATCAGCTCCAGCCCGCGGTGACGGTCGGCCGCGGCGTCCCGACTCAGCAGCGCAACACCCAGCGTGTACTCGGCCAATCTCACTGCGACATCGTTGCTGGCCCGTCGGCGGTCTGCACCGCCTCCTCGATCGCGCGCAGCGCGGAGTCATCGGCCCGAAGCACCCCGTAGCTGCATCGCGCAACCGTAGGTCCAGGCGAGGACACAGGCGAGGGTTGTCGGGTCGCTGTTTCGGGCCATCGCGACGGCGTCGTGCGAGGTCTTGGCGCCACCCGGGACGGCCCAGCCACCACCGAGCAATGCCGCGAAATGCCAACGCGACCGCCAGCGGTGATCCGATACCGAAGCCGGCGCCCTTGGCGGGATCACCGTCGGCCAGGTCGATGACGGTCTGCGACCACCGCAAGAGCTCGCCGAATTCACCGGCATCGAACCAGTGCGGCGAACGCTATGAACGCCAACCCGATGGTCAAGGTGGGATCGCCGATCGACTCGAGCAGCGCCATCTGTTCGGATGCCAGCCGCGACCCCTCGCGCCGAGCGCCCAGCGTAGAGCGAGCTCGGTGGCCAGCCCGGTCATGGCGATGGCCAGCGAGACCTTGTCCCCGGCCGCGCTGCACAACTCCCGCAGCTCCGCGAAGCGGCCCCGGCTTTCCTGGACTGCTCGGGCTTGAAAGTCGGTGGCACACAGCATGGTGCGGGGGGCGATGCGCATCGACAACTGGTCGGGGTCGTCGGCAGGCAGCGCGTCGGCGATGCGGCGGGCCCGCTCCCAGCTGAGCCGGGCGGCGCCGACATCGCGGTTGGTTGACCACGCGGCGGCGCGCATGTGCCAGCCATAGGCCGCGTGCAGCTCGCCGGCGGCTTCGAGGTGTTCGGCGATCAGCGCTGCGTTCTCCTCGGTCGAGCCGGGCTCGGACTCTTGGATGGCGGTGGCCAGGCGCCGGTGCCACTGGGCGCGATCGGATTTCAGCTGCGATTCGTAGGCCACCGCGCGGATCAGCGGGTGGTGGAAGGCGTACTCGGCGCTGGGGGTGAACCGCACCTGATCGATCAGCTCGGCGCCCAGCAGCTCGTCGAGCACCGCATCGATGCCCAGCGCGGCGAGCAGCTCGGCCCCGAAGCGGGCGCCGATCACCGACGCCGCGTTCAACGTCCGTCTGGCCGGGGTGTCCAGCCGGTCGATGCGCGCCTCGATGGCCGCCTGCACCGTGGCCGGCACGCTCGACGCTCGGCGACATCCGCGCGACAGAGGTAGCCGCCGCGCTCGCCGGCCAGCACCCCGCGTTGCACCAACTCGCGCACCATCTCCTCGGCGAAGAACGGGTTCCCGGCGGCCCGCTCGGCGATGATCGCCGCCAGCTCGCCGACCGAGGGATCCGAACCCAGCAGCTCACCCAGCAGCGCCGCGGTGTCCGAATCACCCAGTGGGGCAAGCGCTATCGTCTGCGCGCCGTGCACCCGCGTCAGCGCTCCCTCGTACTCGGGGCGGAAGGTGATCAGCACCATCGACGGGGTGCGCGGAATGACGGTGAGGAAGTCGGCCAGCATCGACTCGCTGACCGCATCGATCCAGTGCGCATCCTCGATGATGAACAGCGCCGGCTCGGTGCGCGCCAGCGTTGTCGCGTTCACCAGCGCGGTCAGCCGGCGCCGCCGCGCATCCGGATCGATCTGGGGCAGCGGCACATCGGGGTCGGCGATGCCGAGCAGATCATCCAGTAGCAGCAGATCCTGCGGGTCGGCATCGGCGGGCAGACCAGCCCGCAACCGCGGCGCGGGCGGCTTCGCCGTCGAGGTCGGCCACACCGCTGCCCGCCCGCAGCAGCCGCGCCACGACGTGGAAGGGAATGTCACCGGCGTGCGACTCGCAGAAGGCCCAGAACACCTCGACCCCGCGACCGGCCGCCAGCGCCGCGGCCTCCCGGGCCACCCGGGACTTGCCGATGCCCGGCGGTCCCACCACGTTCACCACACCACCGCGGCCACCGATCGTGCGCTCCACCATGGCGTCGAGCGCCGCCATCTCCCAGCCCCGACCGACCAGGCCCGCCTCGGCGCGCCCGAGCTGGCCGTCGCGCGGGCCGATCCCCATCAGCCGGCGCGCGCGCACCGGTTCGTCGGCCCCCTTGATGCGGACCCACTCCGCTTCACCCAGTACGGTGGTGTGCTCGACCAGCCGCGCCGTCGACTCCGAGAGCATCACCCCGCCCGGTGGCGCCACCGATTCCATCCGCTGCGCAAACCCGACCGGCTCGCCGATCGCAGCGTAACCCATTGCCCCCGAGCCGATCTCACCGGCGATCACCCGACCCGAATTCAGGCCCACCCGCAACTGCAAAGCCACGCCGTCGCGGCGGGCCACCTCGGCCGCGAACCGCTTCGCCTCCTCCTGGATGGCCAGCGCGGCCAGACACCCACGAAACGCGTGATCCTCCAACGCAACTGGGGCACCAAACAGCGCCATCACCCCGTCGCCGGTGTGCTCGGCGGTCCCGCCGTAGCGCGCACCACCGCCGCCGACCGCTCCACGAGCTCGGTCATGATTTCGCGCAATCGCTCGATATCCAGGGCGGCTGCGATGTCCATCGAGCGCACCACATCGGCGAACAGCACCGTCACCTGCTTGTACTTCGCTGCGTCGACCGAAACAGCGGTTGGGGCGCCGCACTCGTCACAGAACTTGGCGTTCTCCCGCAGCCCAGTGCCGCACGATCCGCACGCCGCGCCCGCCGTCATCCCTCGATCATCGCCTCGGCCCAGCCGATGTGTCCTTCGAAGCCAAGCGATTTCGCCATCGCGCGATAGCGACTCACCAAGTCGCGGTAGGCAACGTCGTCGCCGTGAGCCCGGGCCAGCAGCGCGCGCAGCCGCAGCAGCCAGATTTCGCGGATAACCAGCCCGTCATCGGCTGGCGCGGCTGCCAACCGGTCGATCGCGGCCTCGGCTTCGGCCACGTCACCCTCGGCCCCACGGTCCAGCAGCGTCTCCACCAGAACACCCGTCGCAGGAATGCCCCACGACAGCAGTTGTCCCTCGCGAACCAGTTGGTCGACGGCGGCGCACATGAGCGGTATCGCGCTCATCGCGATCTCCACGCCGAGCCCTCTCACGCGCCAAGTACACGTTGATGAGCCGGAACTCGCTCAGGTTGTGTCCCCGGCGCAGAATCACGTCGCTGACCTCGTGCCAGCAGCTCCTGTCCGCGGTCACGCTCCGCATCCGTGTGGCGGTGCACCAGCGCAAGACCCAGCATCGCCCGGGCGAAGACCACCGCCATATCATCACCGGATCGTTCGGCAATCCGCAGCGCCTCCTCGATCTCGCGCACGACCGGAATCATCGGGCCGCCAGCACGCCATACGGTATTCCCGGGAAGTAGACGTAGGCGACGACCATGGCGTAGGACAACGGGTCGGCGCTGCGGGCCATGGCCACGCCGTGCGCGCAGGTCGTCGCGCCATCCGGGACGACCCAGGCCATACCGGGCGATGGCCCGCGTCATGCAAAGGCGAGCGCCAACGGAGACCCGATAATGAAGGTCGCCCTTCGACGGGTCACCGTCGGCCAGGTCGATGACCCTTTGCGACCACCGCAGCACGTCGAACTCACTCGGCGCTGTGCCAGCTTGGCGTAGATCACCGGGAAGGACAGCCCCACCGTCAAGGTCGGATCGCCGATCGACTCGATGAGGGCCATGCGTTCGGATGCCAGCTCGCGACCGCCTCGCGGATGCGGCCCGTGATACGCGTGATCGATCACCAGCTCCGCCATGCCGATGGCCAGCGACGCCTTGTCCCCGGCGGCGGTGCACAACTCCCGCAATTCCTCGAAGCCGGCGCCGGCCACGTTCACCTGGACTCGCCAGGCGGTCCCGCACAGCATGGTGCGGGGGGCGATGCGCATCGCTGTCCGGTCGGGGTCCTCGGCGGGCATTGCGTCGGCGATCGCTCGGGCGCGCTCCCAACTCAGCCGCGCCGCGGCGATGTCGCGGTTGGTCGCCCACGTTGCGGCGCGCATGTGCCAGCTGATACGCGGCGTGCAGCTCGCCGGCGGCCTCCAGGTGTTCGGCGATCAGCGCCGCGTTCTCGTCGGCCGACTCCGGGTCACGCTCTTCGATGGCGGCGGCCAGGCGCCGGTGCCACTCGGCGCGATCGGATTTCAGCTGCGATTCGTAGGCCACCGCGCGGATCAGCGGGTGGTGGAAGGCGTACTCGGCGCGTCGGGGTGAACCGCACCTGATCGATCAGCTCCGCGCCCAGCAGCTCGTCGAACACCGCATCGATGCCCAGCGCGGCGAGCAGTTCCGCGTCGAAGCGGGCGCCGATCACCGACGCCGCGTTCAACGTCTGCTTGGCCGGGGTGCTCAGCCGGTCGATGCGCGCCTCGATGGCCGCCTGCACGGTGGCCGGCACGCGCGACGTCGGCGACATCCGCGCGACAGACGTAGCCGCCGCGCTCACCGGTCAGCACCCCGCGCTGCACCAACTCGCGCACCATCTCCTCGGCGAAAAACGGGTTCCCCGCGGCCCGCTCGGCGATGATCGCCGCCAGCTCGCCGACCGAGGGATCCGAACCCATCAGCTCATCCAGCAGCGCCGCGGTGTCCGAATCACCCAGTGGGGCAAGCGCTATCGTCTGGGCGCCGTGCACCCGCGTCAGCGCTCCCTCGTATTCGGGGCGGGAGGTGATCAGCACCATCGACGGGGTGCGCGGAATGACGGTGAGGAAGTCGGCCAGCATCGACTCGCTGACCGCATCGATCCAGTGCGCGTCCTCGATGATGAACAGCGCCGGCTCGGTGCGCGCCAGCGTCGTCGGTGTTGACCAGCGCGGTCAACCGGCGCCGCCGCGCATCCGGGTCGATGGCGGGCAGCGCCACGTCGGGGTCGGCGATGCCGAGCAGATCATCCAGCAGCAGCAGATCCTGCGGGTCGGCATCGGCGGGCACATACGCCCGCACCCGTGCGCGGGCGGCTTCGTCGTCGAGGTCGGCCACGCCGCTGCCCGCCCGCAGCAGCCGCGCCACCACATCGAAGGAATGTCACGGGCGTGCGACTCGCAGAAGGCCCAAAACACCTCGACCCCGCGACCGGCCGCCAGCGCCGCGGCCTCCCGGGCCACCCGGGACTTGCCGATGCCCGGCGGTCCCACCACATTCACCACACCACCGCGGCCACCGATCGTGCGGTCCACCAGGGCGTCGAGGGCCGCCATCTCCCAGCGCCGACCGACCAGGCTCGCCTCGGCGCGCCCGACCAGGCCATCGCGCGGGCCGATCGCCACCAGCCGGCGCGCGCGCACCGGTTCGTCGGCGCCCTTGATGCGCACCCACTCCGGTTCGGCCAGCGTCACGGTGTGCTCGACCAGCCGCGCGGTCGACTCCGACAGCATCACCCCGCCCGGGGGCGCCACCGATTCCATCCGCTGCGCGAACCCGACCGCCTCGCCGATCGCGGCGTACCCCAGCGACCCCGAACCGATCTCACCGGCGATCACCCGACCCGAATTCAGGCCCACCCGCAACCGCAGCGCCACGCCGTCGCGGCGGGCCACCTCGGCGGCCAACCGGTTCGCCTCCTCCTGGATGGCCAGCGCGGCAAGGCACGCCCGAAAAGCGTGATCCTCCAACGCAACTGGGGCACCGAAGAGCGCCATCACCCCGTCGCCGGTGTACTCCACGGTCCCGCCGTAGCGCTGCACCACCGCCGCCGACCGCTCCACCAGCTCGGTCATGATTTCGCGCAACCGCTCAACGTCCACGACGGCCGCGATGTCCATCGAGCGCACCACGTCGGCGAACAACACCGTCACCTGCTTGTACTCCGCGCTGTCGACCGATGGCACCAGCTGTGACCCGCATCTATCGCAGAATCGAGCACCCTCGTGTGGCACAGCCCCACAGGACCGGCATACCTCCGTTGTCGGCGTCACGGCGTCCCCGCCGATCCCGCGGCACCCATTGACTGACTTATGTGCCAAGGGTATGGCGTGTGGCACGCGACGACGGTCAAAAATGACGATATTGACGTGCGTGAACTCGGCCCAATCGCAACGCCCACAAGACGGCCGCTACACGCTGAGTCCCGAAGGCGATTCGACGAGGGTGCGCTCCGAACTGACCGTGGAACCGATGGTCCCGTTGCCCGGCTTTCTGATCAAGAAGGGTGCCAACGGATTGATGGAGAGGGCCACCGACGGCTGCGCAAGCGGGTGCTAAAGGTGAAGGGCGGCTGGTCCTTCCATCGTCAGGCCGGCCGATCCAGCTCGTCCGGTTCGGCGATCGTCAAGACGACGTCGACGATGTACGGCTCTTCCTGCAGCTGAGTCTCGAGGCTACGCAGCCTGGAAGCCACCTGTGACTCGGCTGCGTCGCCCACCAGATCGACGCTGGCCACCAGGAACAGTTGCCTGGGACCGACGTATACCAGCCGGACGAAACGCACCGCCGCCACCTCCGGTAGCTCCTGGAGACGCGCTATCGCGGCCTCCCGCAGCTGGGGGCTCGCCGGCTCGCCGACCAGGAAGCGGCGGTTGCGGTCGATCAGCACGACGGCGACGACACCCAAGAGGATGCCGACCAGAATGGATCCGATCGCATCCCACACGACCTGACCGGTGAGTTGGTGGAGCCCGATCCCGAGCGCAGCCAGCACGATACCGATCAGTGCCGCGGTGTCCTCGGCGAACACCGCGCGGCTGGTCGGGTCAGACGTCTCGAGCACATGGGCGAGAAGATCTTTGTCGTATTGGCGTGCCTCGCCGCGTAATTGGCGCAAAGCCTGCAGCAACGACAACGACTCGAGCAGGAACGCGACGCCCAGCACGATGTAGGCGACGAGGTAGTCCTCGGCGCCCGACTCGCTGTGGAGCAGTTCGCTGACCCCGCGCCAGACCGACAGTGTTCCGCCGACCACGAACAGACCGACCGCCGCCAACAGAGACCACACGTAGGCCTCAGCCCCGTACCCCAAAGGGCGCTCGGCGTCAGGCGGCCTACTGCTTCGCCGGTTGGCGATGATCAGGAACCCCTGATTGCCGGTATCGGCCCAAGAGTGCGCGGCCTCGGCCGCCATGGAGGCCGACCCGGACAGCACCGCGGCGACCGTCTTGGCGATCGCAACGGCGAGGTTGGCGGCGAAGGCGACGAACACCGTGAACGTGCTTTCTGTCTTGGCCATCCCACTAGTCTGCGTGGCGTGACCAACACGGGACCCCTGGCAGGGGTGAAGGTGATCGAGCTTGGTGGCATCGGGCCGGGCCCGCACGCCGCGATGATGCTGGCCGACCTGGGCGCCGACGTTGTGCGGGTGCGTCGGCCCGGCGGGCTTCAAATGCCGGCGGAGGACGTCGACCTGCTGCACCGCGGGAAGCGCACCGTCGACCTCGACGTCAAGAAGGACCCGCAGGCACTGCTGGATCTGGCCACCAAGGCCGACGTGCTGCTCGACTGTTTCCGGCCCGGCACCTGCGAGCGTCTCGGCATCGGGCCGGACGACTGCGCTGCGGCCAACCCGCGACTGATCTTCGCGCGGATCACCGGGTGGGGTCAGGACGGGCCGCTGGCGATGACGGCCGGCCACGACATCAACTACCTGTCGCAGACCGGTGCGCTTTCCGCCATCGGATTCCGCGACCGGCCGCCGGTCGCACCGTTGAATCTGGTCGCCGACTTCGGCGGTGGGTCGATGTTCGTGCTTCTGGGCATCGTCGCGGCACTCTATGAACGCGAACGGTCCGGCGCGGGGCAGGTGATCGACGCCGCGATGGTCGACGGCGTCAGCATCCTGTCGCAGATGATGTGGACGATGAAGTCGACCGGTGTCATGCGCGACGAACGCGAGTCGTTCCTGCTCGACGGCGGCGCCCCGTTCTACCGGACCTACGAGACCTCCGACGGCAAGTACATGGCGGTCGGCGCAATAGAACCGCAGTTCTTCGCGCAACTGCTCGACGGCCTCGGTCTCTCGGCCGACGAGGTGCCCAACCAGTTCGATCTCGTGGCGTATCCCGAGATGCGCAAGATCTTCGCCGACCGGTTCGCGAGCAGGACCCGCGACGAGTGGAGCGCCGTCTTCGCGGGCACCGACGCATGCGTCACGCCCGTCCTCACCTGGACTGAAGCCGCGCAGAACGACCACCTGCTGGCGCGGTCGACGGTGGTGTCGGCCCACGGTGTCGAGCAGGCCGCGCCCGCGCCGCGCTTCTCTCGCACGCCGGCCGGACCTGTCGGCACCCCTCCGAAGGCCGCCACCCCGATCGAGGAGATCGGCTGGTAATCGTGGTTAGCTGCAAAAACCATTGCGCGAGGCAAGCAAGGTAACTATGATTTGCCACTATGGCTGTACGCGCATCTAGAGAGGTCGTCTTCGACGCCCCACCGGGGGCGATCCTGGAGGCGCTGGCCGACGTCGAGGACGTGCCGTCGTGGTCGCCGCTGCACAAGCACGCCGAAGTTCTGGACCGATATCCGGACGGCAGGCCGCACCACGTCAAGGCGACGTTCCGGATCATGGGGATCACCGAAAAGGAAGTCCTCGAGTACCACTGGGGCGACGACTGGATGGTGTGGGACGCGAAGGACACCATTCAGCAGCGCGGCCAGCATGTCGAGTACAACCTCACGCCCGAGGGCCAGGACCGGACACGGGTGCGGTTCGACATCATCCTCGACCTGGCGGCGCCGATCCCGGCGTTCCTCATGCGGCGGGCGAAGAAGATGGTGCTCGACATCGCCACCGAATGTCTGCGAACGCGCGTCATGGCCGGCGGGTCGGCCTAGGTACGGGGCATCGTGGCTGTCCGCACGTCACGAGAAATCGTGATCGAGGCACCGCCGGAAGCCATCATGGATGCGCTGGCCGACGTAGAGGCCATGCCCTCCTACTCGTCTGCCTACAGGCGTGCCGAGATTATCGACAGATACGACGACGGCCGTCCGCACCACGTACGCATGGCGGTCAGAGTGCTGGGACTCCTCGACGAGGAGGTACTCGAATATCGTTGGGGGCCAGACTGGTTGGTGTGGGATGCCGAGCCAACGACGCAGCAGTACGCGCAGCACGTCGAGTACACACTGCGGCCCGACCCCACCCGCACCTCGACCGTGGTGAGAGTCGACGTCACCGTCGAGCCCGACTCGCTCATTCCCGAGTTCCTCATCAAGAGAGCCGGTAAGACGGTAATCGATGCGGGGACAGAAGGTCTGCGAAAGCGGGTGTTGGGCCGGTAGTCGCGCTGCGGACTACCTACGCAAGACCGACAGTCGCCGGATCGCCTCGTCGAGCGTGTCGTCGCGCTTACAGAAGGCGAAGCGCACCAGGTGATTCCACGCGCCGGCGTGCGCGGCGCCGGGGTCGCAGAACGCCGACATGGGGATTGCGGCCACGCCCGCTTTCTCGGGCAGTTGCGCGCAGAACGTGGTGCTGTCGTCGTAGCCGAGCGGCCGCGGATCGGCGCACAGGAAGTAGGTGCCGAAGCTGTCGTGCACCTCGAACCCCAGCTCGTCGAGGGCGGCGGCCAGCCTGTCGCGCTTGGCCTGCAACGACTCCCGCAACGTCGCCACCCAGGCTTCCTCGGTGTTGAGCGCGTGGGCGACCGCGGGCTGAAACGGCGCCCCGCCGACATAGGACAGATACTGCTTGGCCGCACGCAGGCCGGCGATGAGTTCGGGTGCACCGCAGGCCCAGCCGATCTTCCAGCCGGTGACATTGAACATCTTCGCCGCGCTCGAGATCGTGATCGTGCGTCCAGCCATTCCGGGATAGTTGGCCAGGGGGAGGTGCCCCCGGCCAGGGAAGTCGGAGTACACCAGATGTTCGTAGACCTCGTCGGTGATCACCAGAAGGTCTGCGGCGACCGCGAGTTCGGCGATGCCCGCCAACTCGGCGTCCGAGGCGACCATGCCCGTGGGGTTGTGCGGCGAGTTGACGTATCAGCGCTCTGGTCTTCGGCGTCACGGCGCGGCGCAGGCCGTCGACGTCGATCGCGAAGCCGCGGCCGTCCTGCGTCAGCGGCACCGCACGTCGCTCGCAACCCGCCATCGCGATCACGGGGGAGTACGAGTCGTAGAACGGCTCGATCAGCAACACCTCAGAGCCGGGTTCCACCAACCCGAGGACCGCTGAGGCGATGGCCTCGGTGGCGCCGACAGTCACCAGCACCTCGCTGTCCGGGTCGTACTCGGTGCCGAAGTGCCGCTTGCGCTGCGCGGCGATCGCCTCGCGCAGCGGCGCGATGCCCAGCCCGGGTGGGTACTGGTTGACGCCCTCGGCGATCGCGTTCTCCGCGACCTTCAGCATGGCGGGCGGGCCGTCCTCGTCGGGAAAGCCCTGGCCCAGATTCACGGCGCCGATGCGGGCGGCCAGCGCCGACATCTCGGCGAAGATTGTGACCGCATAGGGCTGCAGTCGTCTGACTGTCACGGCTGTCGAGCGTAAGCGTCCATTCCCGGCGAACGTGGGCTTACCAGCACGCAATTCCGGCGTTTCGTGTACTGGTAACCCACGTTCGGCGGTGAGAGGCGGTACCGGACCGCCCAACCAACAGGTTGGCCGAGGCTGTTAGGCTCGGGGTGTAGCGGACTACCGCCCATGCGGGCAGGGATCCCATAACCCCACCTGAACAGGAAATATCTTCATGTCTGAAGAAGCCTTCATCTACGAGGCCATTCGCACGCCTCGCGGTAAGAACAAGAACGGTGCGCTCAACGAGGTCAAGCCGGTCAACCTGGTCGTCGGCCTCATCGACGAGCTGCGCAGCCGTTTCCCCGACCTGGACGAGAACCTGATCAGCGACGTCATCCTCGGCGTCGTTTCGCCCGTCGGCGATCAGGGTGGCGACATTGCCCGCACCGCGGCGCTGGTGGCCAAGCTGCCCGAGACCACCGGCGGATTTCAGCTCAACCGCTTCTGCGCATCCGGCCTGGAGGCCGTGAACACCGCCGCGCAGAAGGTCCGTTCCGGCTGGGACGATCTCGTGCTCGCCGGTGGTGTCGAGTCGATGAGCCGTGTCCCGATGGGCTCCGACGGCGGCGCGTGGGCGACCGACCCCGAGACCAACTACCGCCTCGGCTTCGTGCCGCAGGGCATCGGCGCCGACCTGATCGCGACGATCGAGGGCTTCTCCCGCGAGGACGTCGACCGCTACGCGCTGCGCTCGCAGGAGAAGGCGGCCGCGGCGTGGTCGGGCGGCTACTTCGCCAAGTCGGTCGTCCCCGTGCGCGACCAGAACGGTCTGGTCATCCTCGACCACGACGAGCACATGCGCCCCGACACCACGCTCGAGGGCCTGGGCCAGCTGAAGACCGCGTTCGACGGCGTCGGTGCGATGGGCGGCTTCGACGATGTGGCGCTGCAGAAGTACCACTACGTCGAGAAGATCGACCACGTTCATACCGGCGGCAACAGCTCCGGCATCGTCGACGGCGCCGCGCTGGTGCTCGTCGGGTCAGAGGCCGCGGGCAAGTCGCAGGGCCTGTCCCCGCGCGCCCGCATCGTGGCCACCGCCACCAGCGGTGCCGATCCCGTCATCATGCTCACCGGCCCGACTCCTGCTACCCGCAAGGTGCTGGACCGCGCCGGCCTGACCGTCGACGACATCGATCTGTTCGAGCTGAACGAGGCCTTCGCCTCGGTGGTGCTGAAGTTCCAGAAAGACCTCGACATCCCCGACGAGAAGCTCAACGTCAACGGTGGCGCCATCGCGATGGGCCACCCACTGGGCGCCACCGGCGCCATGATCACCGGAACCATGGTCGACGAACTCGAGCGCCGCAACGCTCGCCGTGCACTCGTCACGCTGTGCATCGGCGGCGGCATGGGTGTCGCGACCATCATTGAACGAGTCTGAGAGGGTACGAACAGCAATGGCAGAGAACACTATTCAGTGGGACAAGGATGCCGACGGCATCGTCACCCTGACGCTGGACGATCCGACGGGCTCGGCCAACGTGATGAACGAGCACTACCAGGAGTCCATGCACAACGCCGTAGAAAAGCTAGTACGGCTTGTGTCAGACGACCCAGATTCGGTCACTGGCGTCGTCATCGCCAGCGCGAAGAAGACCTTCTTCGCCGGCGGTGACCTCAAGGGCATGATCAACCTCGGGCCCGAGAACGCAGGCGAGGCCTTCGACATGGTCGAGGCAGTCAAGCGTGACCTGCGCACGCTGGAGAAGTTGGGCAAGCCGGTCGTGGCTGCCATCAACGGCGCTGCGCTCGGCGGCGGCTTGGAGATCGCGCTCGCCGCGCACCACCGGATCATCGCCGACGTGCCCGGCGCCGTCGTCGGCTTCCCGGAGGTCACCCTCGGCCTGCTTCCGGGTGGCGGTGGCGTCGCCCGCTCGGTGCGCATGTTCGGTATCCAGAAGGCGTTCATGGAGGTGCTGAGCCAGGGCACCCGCTTCAAGCCGGGCAAGGCCAAGGAGATGGGCCTGGTCGACGAAGTGCTGCCGACGGTGGACGATTTGGTGCCTGCCGCGAAGGCGTGGATCAAGGCCAACCCCGACAGCCACACTCAGCCGTGGGATGCCAAGGGCTACAAGATGCCTGGCGGTTCTCCTTCGTCGCCGGGTCTGGCCGGCATCCTGCCGTCGTTCCCGGCGCTGCTGAAGAAGCAGCTCAAGGGTGCGCCGATGCCGGCGCCGCGCGCCATCCTCGACGCGGCCGTCGAGGGTGCGCAGGTGGACTTCGACACCGCCAGCCGCATCGAGAGCCGCTACTTCACCCAGTTGGTCACCGGGCAGACCGCGAAGAACATGATCCAGGCGTTCTTCTTCGACCTGCAGCACATCAATGGTGGCGGCTCGCGGCCGGACGGCATCAAGCCCGTCAAGATCAACAAGATCGGCGTGCTCGGTGCGGGCATGATGGGCGCGGGCATCGCCTACGTGTCGGCCAAGGCCGGGTTCGACGTCGTGCTCAAGGACGTCAGCATCGAGGCCGCGCAGAAGGGTAAGGGCTACTCCGAGAAGCTCGAGGCCAAGGCGCTGGAGCGGGGCAAGACCACCGAAGATAAGAGCAAGGCGCTGCTGGCCCGCATCACCCCGACGGCCGACGCCGCCGACTTCAAGGGCGTCGACTTCGTCATCGAGGCCGTCTTCGAGTCAGTCGAATTGAAGCACAAGGTGTTCCAGGAGATCGAGGACATCGTGGAGCCCAATGCACTACTCGGCTCGAACACCTCGACGCTGCCGATCACCGGGCTCGCGGCAGGCGTGAAGCGGCAGGACGACTTCATCGGGATTCACTTCTTCTCACCGGTGGACAAGATGCCGCTGGTGGAGATCATCAAGGGCGAGAAGACCTCTGACGAGGCGCTGGCCCGGGTGTTCGACTACACACTGGCCATCGGCAAGACGCCGATCGTGGTCAACGACAGCCGCGGGTTCTTCACCAGCCGCGTCATCGGCACGTTCGTCAACGAGGCGCTCGCCATGCTCGGCGAGGGCGTCGAGCCGGCCAGCATCGAGCAGGCGGGTTCGCAGGCCGGATATCCGGCGCCGCCGCTTCAGCTGTCCGACGAGCTCAACCTCGAGCTCATGCACAAGATCGCCGCCGCTACCCGCAAGGGTGCCGAGGACGCCGGACAGACCTATGAGCCGCACCCGGCCGAGGCGGTCGTCGAGAAGATGATCGAGCTCGGTCGCCCGTCGCGGTTGAAGGGCGCCGGCTTCTACGAGTACGTCGACGGCAAGCGAGCCGGACTGTGGTCGGGGCTGCGCGAGACGTTCAAGTCCGGTGCTTCGGAGCCTCCGCTGCAGGACATGATCGACCGCATGCTGTTCGCCGAGGCGCTGGAAACCCAGAAGTGCCTCGACGAAGGCGTTCTCACGTCGACCGCCGACGCGAACATCGGGTCGATCATGGGCATCGGCTACCCGCCGTACACCGGTGGGTCGGCGCAGTTCATCGTCGGCTATGAAGGTCCGGGCGGTGTCGGCAAGGAGGCGTTCGTCGCGCGCGCCAAGGAGCTTGCCGCCAAGTATGGCGATCGCTTCAACCCGCCCGCGTCGCTGACCAGCTAGTCGCTACGCAGAGTCCCCTGAGCCGCAATGGTTTCGGGGGATTCTGCGTACGCGGGCAGTGGCATGTTGTCGTATAGCCGGATGCCCTTACGGTTGAGCCGCGCCAGCGCCTGCGTCAGCTGCAACGGCAGAACTGACACAGCGCGAGAGACACCCACGAGAGCCCGCACGCCCCAGCGGCTTCCGGGCACCAGGGTCTTGGCGTTCACCCTTGCCAGCGATCGGCTGCCGAGCACGGCAGGCATCATCGTGCGTTCGTAGTTCGCGTACGCGGCGACGTGATCGCCTCCCGTCTTCGCGATCTCACCGGCCAGGACATATGCACCGTAGACCGCCAGGCTCGTGCTTCCGCCGACCGCGGGGCCGGGGCAGTAGCCGGCATCGCCAACCAGCGTGACGCGCCCGCTCGACCAACTCGTCATCTCGAGCTGGGTGATGGCATCGAAGTAGAACGTCGGTGTGCGGTCCACCTCCTCGAGCCAGCGATCGACGACAGTGTCCATGTCACGGAATACCGAGCGGAGTTGGTCTTTCTGGCGTGCGGCATCGCGGTGGTCGTAGTCCAACGGGCGACGCGGCCGGCACAGAAACACGGCGCGTGCGTCGTCGAGGTGGTCGGCGGTGTAGATCATCGCGATCCGGTCGGGTTCGAAGTAGCCGGTCATATCGCCGTCGCGCGCGAGCGACTTCGGCACCGACACCACGGACAGGTAGCCATCGAGGAAGCGCTCGGGCACGTCGTCACCGAACACGATCCTGCGCACTCCCGAATGCAGCCCGTCTGCACCGATGACGAGGTCGAACCGCCTTGGCGCCCCGCGCTCGAACGTCACGTCGCCGTCGTCGGAGATGGTCGTGATCTGGTCGCCGAATACGTACTCGGCGGCGTCGCGCCCCGCGTCGTAGTAGATCTCGCTGAGGTCGTCACGCATGATCTCGACGTGCCGGTCCGACACCGCGGCGATCAGCTTGAGGTAATCGATCCGTGCCGGCCGCGCCGCCCACGGCCGGTGCACGGTCAGCGTTGTCGTTCCGGTCGCGTGGTCCTCAATGCGCGGCAACACGCCCATCCGTTCCGAGATCTCCATCGCCGGTCGGAACAGGTCGACGGCGTGGCCGCCGGTCTTTCGCAACGCAGGCGCGCGTTCCACGACCGTGACGTCGAATCCGCGTCTACTAAGCCAATAGGCCAGTACCGGGCCGGCGATGCTGGCGCCCGAAATCAGAATCCGCATGCCGAAACTCCTCACTTACTTAACGATTGGTAAGGGGCGGCAACCAGCTTACCAACTGTTAAGTAAGCTAGGGTAGCTACGTGGCGAGACCACCGTCCGAGACCCGGCAGCGTATTCAGAACGTGGCCAGGGAACTGTTCACCCAGAAGGGCGTCCAACGCACCAGCCTCCAAGACATCGCAGACCGGCTCGGAATGACCAAACCGGCGCTCTATTACCACTTCGACTCGCGGGAAGAGTTGGTGCGCAGCATCCTGCAACCACTGATCGACGAGGGCGAGGCCTTCGTGGCCGCCCACGAGAAGAGGCGCGGGTCCAGTCGCACGACTCCACAGCAGCTGCTCGAAGGCTACTTCGATTTCCACTACAAGCATCGTGCCGACCTGCTGCTTGTCGTCTCCGAACTGACGACATTGGCCGACCTCGGCTTGATCGACCGGATGCTGGCTTGGCGCGAGCGACTCAGCAGGTTGGTCTTCGGCAGCAGGCCAACACTGGAGCAGTCGACCCGCGCCGTCATCGCGTTCGGTGGGCTGCAGGATTGCTGCCTGCAGTTCCCCGATTCCGATCACGACCAGTTGCGCCGAGCCACCATCGACGGCGCCATGGCGGCGCTGGGTATGTAGGCGACGGCCAGTTCGTACGTTTTCGCGTCTGCCGACGCGTCTACGGCTGTACGGTCCGCACATGGGCGCATCGACGCTGACATTCGATCCGTTCTCGCAGGAGTTCTTCGACGACCCGTACGAGACCTACCGCTGGATGAGGGCGGAGGCGCCCGTGTATTACAGCGAGCAGTACGACTTCTATGCGCTGACTCGACACGAGGATGTCGCGGCAGCGTTCAAGGACCCTGCGACCTACTCGTCGGCGTACGGAGTCGACCTGTCCATGGTGCGATCCGGCGGGCCGCCTCCGGACGTGAGACTGCTGCAGTTCATGGACCCGCCCGAGCATCGCCACATGCGCAGCGTGCTGAACAAGTTGTTCACCCCGCGAGCCATCCAGGCCCAGCGGTCGACAATCACGGCGATCATCGACAAGTACCTCGGCGCGATCGACAGCGACGAGTTCGACGTGGTGCGTGAGTTCACCGCACCTTTCCCCGTCGAGGTGATCACCACAATGCTCGGCGTGCCGGAGGACCACGTGCAGCATGCCCGGCTGTGGACCGACGCGTCGATGCACCGCGAACCCGGTCAGATCGAGACTGACGAAAAGGGCAAGCAGGCGATACTCGAGTCGGTCGAGTACTACTCCGGCTGTGTCCAGGAGCATCGGGCACAGCCCCGCGACGACCTGTTCACGTTGCTGATCGACGCCGAGATCGAACGCGACGACGGCGAGACGAGCCATCTCACTGACATCGAAATCGTTGGCTTTGCACAGCAATTGGGGGGAGCCGGCGCGGAAACGGTGACCAAACTTCTGGCCAGCGCGGTCTATCTGTTCGCGCGCAACCCCAAGCAGTGGGCCAGGCTGATCGACGATCCCGGGAAAATCCCTGCGGCCATCGAGGAGCTGTTGCGCTATGACAACCCCGTGCAGTACGACGTGCGCCGGTCGATGCGTGATGTCACCCTGCACGGCATGACGATCCCGACGGGCAAGCCGGTGTTCCTGATGCTCGCTTCGGCGAACCGCGACCCCGAGGCGTGGACCGCCGCCGACAAGTTCGAGATCGACCGCGACCGAACGGAATCGCAGAACCTGGGACTCGGTTACGGCATCCACAGCTGCCTCGGCGCGGCGCTCGCGCGCATGGAGAGCGCTATCGCGCTGGAGAAACTTTTGACCTTCATGCCGCGGTATGAAGTCGACTGGGACCGTTGCACACGCGTGCACATGACCAACGTGATCGGCTGGGCCAACGTCCCGGTGCGCATAATCCGCTGATGGTGGCTTGTGCAGTCTGTGCCACAGAACTGCGGGACGACGCGAAGTTCTGCGCTGGGGCAGCGGGGGGATAGTGCTGCCCTGAACGTTGAATCTGCCCGCTTCCTATATGCGCTCGCCCTGGTGCAACAGGACGGTGCCGCTAGAGCACGCGGCCTGGCGCATGAGCTCGGTTTCGAAGGCCACATCGACACAGCCGCCGCAAATGGATTGACGGCTTTGGCTATCGTCTAGGCGTGCCCGAAGGCTTTACCGAAAAGTTCGCCGCAGGGCTGGCGAGCTACGGCGAGCAGCCGTGCATCGAGTTCGAGGGCCGCTGGTACACCGGCGACGACATCACCGAATACGCCGACGCCATCGCGGAGCTGCTGCGCGATGCCGGCGTCGCCGACGATGCACCGGTCGGCCTGGTGGTCCGCAACCGGTTGCAGCACGCCGCCGCGATCGTCGGGTTCCTGGCCGCCGGTCGGCCGCTGTCGATGATCTACTCGTTCCAGTCGCCCGGGTCGATCGGACGCGATATCGAGAAGCTTGAACTGTCGGCCATCGTGGCTGATCGCGAGGACTGGACCGACGAGGTCATCGCCGCCGCCGAGCGGGCAGGCAGTGCGGGTGTGGCGATCGCATTGACGAACCCGACGGTCGCAACCGTCGAGGGGTTGGAGCGTCGCGACGTTTCCCGTCGGCACGCCGAGGTCGAATCGGGTGTGGCGCTCCAGATTCTCACCAGCGGTACCACGGGGCCGCCGAAGCGGCAGGCGATCAGGACACCGGTGCTGGAACGCACGGTCTTCAGCGTGACCAGCGGAGAGAAAGCCCCGCCTGGCACCCCGCCGGAGTTCTCCTACTGGCAGTTCGGCGGGATCGGCGTGTGTCAGCTGATCGCCGGTGTCTACAACGCCCGGCGGATGGTCATTCTCGAACGGTTCACCGTTGACGGCTTCGTTCACGCGATCAAGACACACCGCATCACCCGATCCGGTGTGCAACCCGCCGTCTTCCGCATGCTGCTCGACGCCGACGTGCCCATCGACGACCTGGCGTCGCTGGAGTTCCTCATCAGCGCGTCGGGCCCGCTCGACCCGGAAACCCGTGACGAGTTCGAGAATCATTTTGGCATCCCGGTCCGGTTGGCTTATGGAGCAACGGAATTCGCCGGCTCGCTCTGTGCGTGGACGCCCGATCTCATCGACGAGTTCGGAAACGCCAAACGCAACAGTGTCGGCCGGGCTCTGCCCGATACCCAGCTGCGCATCGTCGACCCCGAGACCGGTGCCGAACTGCCCAGAGGCGAGCACGGGCTATTGGAGGCGAAGGTGGCACCGCTGGGCCCCGACTGGATCCGCACCACCGACATCGCCTCGGTCGACACGGACGGGTTCGTCACCCTGCACGGAAGGGCCGACGGCGCCATCAACCGTGGCGGATTCAAGATTCTTCCGGAAACCGTTCGCCGCGTGTTGATCTCCCATCCCGCCGTCCGCGACGCCTGCGTGGTCGGCGTGCCGGACAGGCGGCTGGGCCACGTGCCGTTCGCCGCCATCGAAGTCGCGAAGGGTTTGACCGCGCCGTCGAATGAGGACCTGAAAGACCTTGTCCGCCAGGCATTGCCGGTGTACAACGTGCCGGTCGCCTTCGCGGTTGTCGATGACCTGCCGCGCAACCCGGCACTTAAGGTCAGCCTGCCTGCGGTCGCCGCACTCTACGAGGCGCGCTGAAACAGGTAGTAGCGCGCAGGGTCCTTGCCGTTGTGGTCCATCTCCGGCTCACTTCACGACGACAACAGCGTCCAGTCCGCCGAGAAGCGCCGCTCGACTTCAGCCGGATCGATCCCGGGCACCCCGAACGAACCGCCCGGAATGAATTCGACAAGCAGAAGCCTGGCCCGCGGTGACGCCACTGATGTGACCTCGCGGACATACGCGCCACGGTCTTCGGGGCTCATTCCGTGCAGGCAACCGCTGTCGATGATCAAGTCGAAATCCGTCCCGACTCCCTCAACGCTCAGGCGCGTGACATCGGCTCGAGCGAAGGTGACGTCGACCCGGTTGGCGGCCGCCTTCGCACGCGCCTTGTCGACCGCCTTGGACACGAAGTCCACGCCGGTGACCTGCCAACCGTGGTTGGCCAGATAGATCGAGTTGTCCCCGGTACCGCAGCCGAGATCCAGGGCCCTGCCCGCGGGGGGTGCGCCGTCGCCCTCGACCAGGTCGCGCATGCTCTTGGCGAGCGAATGCCCGTCCCACGGAACGAATCCGAGCCGGTAGAAGACGCGAAACAGTGTCTGCCGCGAACTCATGTCTTCCAGGCTAACCGCGGTGGCGATCGAGCCACAGGCTCTCGAAAGGCGTCGCTGCTCGGCGGGGGGAAGAGCCCGTCGCGCGTCCTATGGTCGAGATTGCGCACACGGTCGTGATCGAGAGCGACAGCCCTGACTGCAATCTCGGCTGTAGGAAGGAGATCGGGGCACGGTCCGCCACGGTGCCGACGGCTCAGAGCGATCCGAGGTCGGATGAGAGCCAGTGCTCGGGCTTCATGAAGATGACCACGCCCTCGCCGTGCTCGCGGCGCGCGAACTCTAGGTAGCCGTCCACCGCCTCAGGCGGCAGGTAGCGCTTGACCATCTCGACCAGCTGTTCGTCGGTGGCGGGCTCGATGCGGCTGACTGGGCCGTCGACCGCAACGTAGCGCACCGTCGGCTCGACGCGCTGGGCCATCAGCGTGAATTCGCCCTGCGTTTCGATGAGGCGGTGCTTTCGCGAGCCGGCGCCTGTGTGCACCCACGGCTCACCGCCGGGGCTGTACTGGTACCAGATCGGCACGGTCAGGGGTCCGCGCTTGTCGCCCGCGCTGACAGACAGCGCACCGATGTGCGGCTCGGCCAGAAACTGTTCGCGTTCTTCCTTGGAGAGGGCCATCCCGTCAGGCTAGCCGCGACCTCCGTTAAGCGCTTTGACGTGCGTCAGCAGCCTATGCGGGAGAAAAACGCAATGGAAACGATGCCGATCGCGATCGCGATCGGTGTCTGTCCCATTGCGGCCGTGCTGACGATGCCTGCCACGGCAGCGATCGCGATGACGGCGAGGAGCAGGACCATGAACCATCGAACGTGGATGGCCCCACCGGGGCGTACGGGTCGCCGCTCCAGCCCCGTTATCGGGTCACGTCGCACGTCGCCTCCTATGTGGCTGAGATCACACGCTTGTCGACTATGTGAGCCACACCATACAACAAAGGCGACCTCTCAGCGAAGCGGATCGCGGCGCATCGGCGCTGCTCCGTGCCAGCAAACTGTTAGAAGAGCTAACGTCACGCGGCCGTGAAATCCCTGTGCAGGAGACGGTTCGGGTGCCGGATTCGCGTAGCCGCTGTCGCCTAGAGTCGGTAGCCATGCGCTTCGGATTGTTCATTCCACAGGGCTGGCGACTCGATCTGGTGGACATCCCCGTTGACCAGCAATGGCCGGTCATGCGTGACCTCGCCACCTACGCCGACGGCAGCGCGTGGGACTCGCTATGGGTCTACGACCATTTCCACACCGTCCCGGTGCCGACGGACGAGGCGACCCACGAGGCGTGGTCATTGATGTCGGCCTACGCCGCGGCCACGTCGCGCATCAAGCTCGGCCAGATGTGTACGGCAATGGGCTATCGCAACCCCGTCTATCTGGCAAAGGTGGCCGCCACCGCCGACATCATCTCTGGCGGGCGGGTGCAGATGGGCATAGGCGGTGGCTGGTATGAGCACGAGTGGAAGGCGTACGGCTACGGCTTCCCCTCCGCCGGCGTCCGGCTGGGCATGCTCGACGAGGGCGTCCGGATCATGCGCGACGCGTGGCGCGACGGACGGGTGAGCCTGGAAGACGGCAAGCACTATCAGGTCAAGGGTGCCATCGTCGCGCCGAAGCCCTTGCAGGACGGGGGGCCTCCGCTGTGGATCGCCGGCGGCGGCGAGAAGGTGACGCTGCGTATCGCCGCGAAGTACGCGCAGTACACGAACTTCACATCGGAGCCCGACGGGTTCGCTCACAAATCGCAGATCCTGGCCGAACACTGCCGGACCGTCGGGACCGACTACGACGCGATAGTGCGGTCGGCCAACTTCAACGCTGTGATCGGCACGTCTGAAGCCGACGTCGCCGACCGCGTTGCGCGGGTGCGTGCCCGGCAGGTCGCCAAGGCGGACCAATCGGCCGTCGACGCCATGCTTTTCACCATCACCGCACCCGAATCGGCAAGCGGCACACCGGAACAGGCAATCGAGAAACTCAAGCGCATGCGCGATCTGGGCTGCGAGTACGCCATCCTCTACTTCCCGGAGGCCGCCTACGACCGCACCGGCATCGAGCTGTTCGAGCGCGAGGTCATCCCCGCGCTGGCATAGCAGGCCTGGCTACGGCGTCGGTGGGATCGGCCCGGCCGGCGGTAGCGCAGCCGGGTCAACAGGCGCAATCGTCCCCGGGGCGGGAGGCGCGTCGAAGTACCCGGGCGGCGGTGGCCCCGTTATCGGGTAATACCCCTCCGGCAGAGGCGGGCCGCCCGAGTAGTTCCCCGCCGCCGGCGGAGGCCCGCTGGACGCCGGGTCGGTCAGCGACTGGTATCCGGGCGGCAACTGCGGTGCCGGACCGGCTCCCGGCGGGGGCGGGGTCGCTGCGGGCATCTCGCCGGGCGGTGTCGCGGCGAACCCGTACGGGTCCTGGGCCTGATGCCAGGCATCCCGCAGGAAGCTCAACGGCCCGGGCCTGCTTCCCTGCCCGTACTGCTGGTTCGCGACCTCCGGCACGGGGGGTGCCCCGACCGGCGGCGGCGCAGGCGCAGCGACCGGCTCGGCCCCCGGGACGTCCATCACGGGCTGCCCCGGAGGAGGAGTTTCGCCTGGCACCGGCGTCGGCAGCGGCGGCACGACCGGCTGTGCATTGGCCTGGCCCGCCGCGGCCAGCGCTCCCAAGCCGATGACGACCCCGGCGAGTGCAGTCTTGGCGACGTGCGTGAGTGAGGAGGTGTGTCCGCTCATGAGTGGCGTGATGTGCTTCCTGCTCGAGCCCGCGAGGGCTGCTGTCGACCCGTGACGAGGCTAACGCTTTCGCGCGGTATGCGCGTCGTCAGGGCGATATCCAGTAGGCAACCACGCGACGTCGAGTCGATCTGTCACGCGCCGTCCGGTCTTGCCGGTGCTGCCAATGACGAGAATGGTGGTGGTTGCATTGATCATGTCTCGAATTCAACAGCCCGGAATCGAGACGATCGACGGCCCAAACGCTCTACTGCATATCTGATCGTCTGAAAGGCGTCTCGACGATGGAGAAGATCTCACTCACCGCACTCGCGCGTGAGCACCTGGAAACTGCCCGAGCGACCTCCAGCGGCCGCAGCGCGCACACGGTCTACGGCGGCCACGAGCACTCGCTACGCCAGACCCTGATGGCGATGACGGCAGGCAGCACGATGGACGATCACGAAAGCCCCGGCGAGGCCACGCTGCAGGTGTTGCACGGCAGGGTGCGGGTGACCAACTCATCGGCGGGATGGGAGGGCTCAGCCGGCGACCACATCATCCTGCCCCGCGAACGGCACGGCCTGAGTGCGGTCGAGGATTCGGTGGTCCTACTGACCGTCTCCAAACCGGTTGGGCCGCACGTCTAGATCGCCGGGCCGAGGAGGTCGTCGGCGTCCTTGATGATGTAGCCGTAGCCCTGCTCGGCGAGGAAACGCTGGCGGTGCGCGGCGTACTCGGCGTCGAGGCTGTCGCGTGACACCACCGAATAGAAGATCGCGCCGCCGCCGTCGGCCTTCGGCCGCAACAGCCGCCCCAGCCGCTGCGCCTCCTCCTGCCGCGACCCGAACGTCCCCGAAACCTGCACGGCCACATTGGCTTCCGGCAGATCGATGGAGAAGTTCGCGACCTTGGACACCACCAACGTCGGTATCTCTTTGCGGCGGAACTGGTCGAACAGACTCTCACGCTCGGCGGTCTTCGTCGATCCCTGGATCACCGGGGCGTCGAGCTCCTGACCGAGCTCGTCGAGCTGGTCCAGGTACGCGCCGATCACGAGCGTCTGGTCGCCGGGGTGCTTTTCCAGGATCGACTTCACCACCGCGATCTTGGAATGCGCCGTCGAACACAGCTTGTACCGTTCGTCGGGTTCGGCGACGGCATAGAGCATCCGCTCGTTGTCGGTCATCGTCACGCGGACCTCGATGCACTCGGCGGGCGCGATCCAGCCCTGTGCCTCGATGTCCTTCCACGGTGCGTCATACCGCTTGGGCCCGATCAACGAGAACACGTCGCCCTCGCGGCCATCCTCGCGGATCAGGGTTGCGGTCAGGCCCAGCCGCCGCCGCGACTGCAGGTCGGCGGTCATCCGGAACACCGGGGCGGGCAGCAGGTGCACCTCGTCGTAGATGATCAGCCCCCAGTCGCGGCTGTCGAAGAGCTCGAGGTGCCGGTATTCGCCCTTGGTGCGGCGGGTAATCACCTGGTAGGTAGCGATGGTGACCGGGCGGATCTCCTTCTTCTCGCCGGAGTACTCGCCGATCTCGTTCTCGGTCAACGAGGTTCGGTTGATCAGCTCGCGTTTCCACTGCCTGCCCGCCACCGTGTTGGTGACCAGGATCAGGGTTGTCGCGGATGCTCTGGCCATCGCCGCCGCGCCGACGAGTGTCTTACCCGCGCCGCACGGCAGCACCACGACACCGGAGCCGCCCTGCCAGAACGAGTCGGTGGCCATCTCCTGATAGTCGCGCAGGTGCCAGCCGTCCTGCGCAAGGCTGATCGGGTGCTTCTCGCCGTCGACGTAGCCAGCCAAATCCTCTGCGGGCCAACCGATCTTGAGCAGCATCTGCTTGACGCGGCCGCGCTCGCTGTTGTGCACCTGGACGGTGTCTTCGTCTATTCGGTTTCCGAGCATGGGCGCGATCTTCTTGTTGCGCAGCACTTCCTCGAGCACCGCGCGGTCCAGGCTCACCAGCGTCAGACCGTGCACCGGGCTCTTCACCAGCTGCAGGCGGCCGTAGCGGGCCATCGTGTCCACGATGTCAACCAGCAGCGGCTGCGGCACCGCGTAGCGCGAGAAGGACACCAGCGCGTCGACGACCTGTTCGGCGTCGTGGCCCGCCGCACGGGCGTTCCACAGCGCCAGCGGGGTGATGCGGTAGGTGTGGATGTGCTCGGGCGCGCGTTCGAGCTCGGCGAACGGCGCGATCGCGGCCCTCGCCGCGCCGGCCTGCTCATGGTCGACTTCGAGCAGCACCGTCTTGTCGGACTGCACGATCAGGGGGCCGTCGGTCATGCGCGATCCCGCTGCGCTTCTCGCTCGCTGGTCATTTTGCTCATTATCCAGGGTCGGCCGACACGACCGAGGTGACGCGGTGAATGGCGAACTCGCGCACCCGCCCGGATGCCGGATCGTAGGCGGTCAGCTGCCCGCCGCGAACGTTGATGGGTGCCACGACCCGCTGTGTGGCCACCCCGGCCGGGTCGACGTAACCGATCACCACGGACGCCTGCAGATGGGCGGCCTCCTGCAGCTGCGAGATGGCCACGGTCGGGTCGAGCCGCATGCCGCTGGACGGCGCGGTGGCCACCTTGCGCAGCACCGCGACGATCGCGCCCAGCGTCTGGGTCGTCGGGCTCGGCAGTCGGTGGGCGCGGCGGCGCGGGGGTGCCGGCAATCTCGCGCCCCGGGCCCGGATGTCGACGATGGTGCCCGTCGAGTCCTCGGCCGCGGGTGCGAAGCCCGCTTCCCGCAGCCCTGCGAGCACCTCGGAGATCGGCGCCTGCGACACCGCTACCGTCGGCGCGAGCAGTCTCATCTCCAGCTGTTCGGCCGCGGGTGCGGTCACCGCCTGCGCCAACAAGGCAGCGTCCTCACAACGCACGAACGAGGCGGCCATGCCGACCCGCAACTGCCCGTGCCGACGGGCCACGTCGGCGATCAGATACGTCAACCCTTGCGGCACAGGTGTTCTGGAATGACGTTCGAATAAGGCGTGCAGCTCGCTTGCGGTCCGTCCGGTATCCAGGGCGCGCCGGATCGACGCCTCGCTGACGCGGTACACCATCGCCGCCCCCGCCGACTCCACGCTCGCGACGGCCGCCAACTGCTCGGCCAGATCGCGCTCCAGCGGGCCCGGCACCACGACCGTCAGGTCGGCCTGCAGCAGGAAGTGGTCGATGGGCTTCGGCAGGGCCTTGTCCATCGCCTTGACGATGTCGTCGGCTGGTTTCTCGGTGATGAGGGCGCGCGTCGGGGTAGTGATGGCGCCGCGGCCCACCACGCCGATCGCGTGCGCCTCCGTCAAAAGGTCGCCCACCGGTCCCGGTTGCAGCCGAACCGCCCAGCGAGGACGCCGCCAGGTCATCGCGCGCGACGCCTCAGTGGCATCCACGCCTGCGCCCGGCGGGAGGTCCGCGAGCACGTCCAGGAGCAGTCGCCGGTCCAACGGCGCCGCGGTGGAGAACAGCGAATCAGAAAGCGCTGCATAGGGTTTACCGTCCGGCCCGCGATGGCCGATCAGGCTCGGCCTGCCCGGAAGGTCCAGCCACGTCGACACCAACAGGTGCCACTTTTGGGCCGCCGGGGATTCGATGAACCGGTCCGCGGCCACCGTGGGCGCCCAGTACGGGCCCGCGCCGTCCTGCGGGTCCGGTTCGGGCATGCCCGCCGCGATCAGGCTCGCCGCCGCGGAAACCTCGAGAATCAGCGCGAGCCGGCCCTCCTCGATGCCGGTCAGTTTCGTCAGCCGTTTGACGTCGCGAACCCCGAGCCCGCCGCTGCGGAGCTCGGGAACTGGTGTGGTGCCGAGGGTTTCGAGCAACAGCTCGACCTCGCGCAGTAGATCGATCACCGCCCCGGCGGCGACCGCGTCGACATCGGCCGTGGTGGTGGTCGACACCACGGGGTCCGGTGCCATCAGCCCCGTGGGTCCGGGAAGCTCGCCGCGCAGCACCTGGCCGACCACGCGCGGCAGGATCACCGTGTCGGCGTCGACTTGTCGCAGCAGCCCGGCCGCCAGCAATCGCTGCACCGGGCGGTCCGGCGGCGTGCCCGCGGCGGCGTCGCGGGTCCGACCCACCGGCGAGCCCTCCAGGAGCTTCTGCAGGAGGTCGGACTGAGCATCGTCCAATGCGGCGAGGCGGTCGGCGATCTCGGGCTGCTCGGCGTCTTCGACCGTAGCCTGGCCCGGATACCAGGGCAGGCCGTTGGCGGCCTCGGCGGCCACCCGCACCGACGTGTCGCCCCACACCAGAGCGCGCTCACGAAGATCGTCGACGGCCGCGGTGACCGTGGTTTCGGGCGCGCGGTCGGCGATCAGCTCCATAAGCTTGGTGAGCGGTACGGCGGCGGTATCTGCGTGCAGCACCAGCAGGGCGTCGAGCACCGCGAGATGAAGAAAGTCCAGGTCATCGGTGGCGGCCTTGACCGATTGGCGCGCCTGAGCCCGCGCCGCCAGCGCCGCGACCGACCCCGGCGGAGGTTGCGTCAGGTCGGGCCGCAACTCCAGCAGTCGGATTAATTGCTCGTCGCCAACTTCGGCCAGCCAGGCGCCCAGAGGAACGCCCGGAGCGTTTTCGGTCATTGCCGACCAGCGTAGGGCAGCCCGTCGGTGTCGCCACAGCTCACGGTGCCTGCCACAATGTCAGGCGTGGCTGACAACAAACGGCAGAAGAAGCAGTATGTCGACCCGGGCTGGCCCGCAACCAGCGGCGATGACGATCACGCGATCAGCGAGCTGGCCGCCGACCGCACCGGTGCGCTGTCCCCGTTCGGTGATCTGACGTTCCCGCTGCCGGTCGACGACGTCCCGTACGTGCACCCGATCACGGTCGTCAACAAGTAGTGACCGAACCTGCCGAGGCAGGATCGCCGGGCTCGGACCGGCCGGCGCTCACGCACCTGGACGAGACCGGCGCGGCACACATGGTCGACGTCACCGCCAAGGACGCCACCAGACGCACCGCCGTCGCGGCGGGCACCCTGCGCACCACCACCGAAGTCGTCGCGATGATCGCATCGGGCGGGCTGCCGAAGGGCGATGCTCTGCCCACCGCGCGCGTCGCCGGGATCCTCGCCGCCAAGCGCACCAGCGATTTGATCCCGCTGTGCCATCAATTAGCCCTGACCGGAGTAGATGTCGACTTCGAGATCGGTGAAGCGCAGGTGGCCGTCACTGTGACCGTGCGCAGCACTGACCGCACCGGCGTGGAGATGGAGGCGTTGACGGCGGTGAGCGTCGCCGCGCTGACGCTCTACGACATGGTCAAAGCGGTGGACCCCGCCGCCCGCATCGACGACATCCGGGTGTTGCGCAAAGAGGGCGGCAAGACAGGGAACTGGAATCGGTGTTGAGGTCGGGCAGGGTGGTCATCGCTTCCACACGGGCCGCGGCGGGCGTGTACGAGGACCGCACGGGCCCGATCATCGTGGACTGGCTCAATCAGCGTGGCGTCGCCACGCCTGCGCCCACCGTCGTCGCGGACGGGCGTGGAGTGGTCAAGGCGCTGTTTGATGCCGTCGGCGTGAACGTCGACGTGGTGATCACTTCTGGCGGTACCGGGATCTCGCCGACCGACGGGACGGCCGACGCCACCGCGAACATCGTCGATTACCAGATCCCCGGCCTGGCCGACGCCATCCGCCGGGCAGGTGAGGACAAGGTGCCGACAGCGGTGCTGTCCCGCGGCGTGTGCGGCGTCAGAGGCCGCACACTGATCGTCAACCTTCCCGGTTCGTCCGGTGGCGTCAAAGACGGCCTCGACGTTCTCGGCAAGGTGCTCGACCACGCTCTGGATCAGCTCGCGGGAGGAGACCACACGCGATGACCGTCGTGCTGCGCGCTGAACTCACCGAGCACACCATCGAGCTTGTCGAGCACGAGGCGCTCGTCGGGCATGCGGCCGCGGGCGCGGTGGTGGGATTCGCCGGCGTGGTCCGTGATCACGACGGCGGGCGCACGGTGACGCGGCTGGAGTACTCGGCGCATCCCACGGCGCAGCAGACGCTGGCCGAGGTGGCCGCCGAGATCGCGGCCGACAGTCGCGGCGTGCGAGCCATTGCGGTCAGCCACCGGATCGGCGCCCTGCACATCGGCGATGCCGCACTCGTCGCGGCCGTGGCCGCAGATCACCGAGGCGCGGCGTTCGAGACGTGCGAACGGTTGGTGGACTCCGTCAAAGCCCGGCTACCGGTGTGGAAGCACCAGTTCTTCGCCGACGGCTCCGAGGAATGGGTCGGGTCGGCTTAAGCGCTCAGGCGGGCGATCGTGTTCAGGCTGGCAAAGGCGCCGGATCAACGGCGGCGCAAGTGCCGGATCAAGCGGCGGCGCAAGTGCCGGATCAACGGGCGGCGCGAGTGCCGGATCGACCGGCGGCGCGAGTGCCGGATCGACCGGCGGCGCCCCGGGAACCGGCACGTTCGGGCCGGGCATCTGGTCGGGGTACGGCGTGCTCATGTTGCGTTGAGACAGCCCCATGATCAGCGCTTCCTTGCCGCTGATGTCATTGTTCTGGACGGCCTGCCACAGGTCCTTGAGGTAGCTGACGTTCGGGCTCTCGGCGTCGTTGACGGTCGGGGTCATCGTGGAGCCCGGCGGGAGTGCATCCGGGCTGGGGAGGTGTGGAACCTCTGCCGGCACCGGGATCTCACCGGACACCGCCTGATTGGCCGCGTCGAACGCGGGCTGGGGCACGTCGATCGCATTGATCGGGGCCAGCGGGTCGGGTGCAGGCGCCGCGAGGGGCGCGGGCGCCGCCAGCGGTGCGGGCGCCGGCGGGGGCGGGGGCGGCACCGGGGGAAGCGGCGGTGCGGGCTGCAGCGGCGCATCGGCGTGCAGTCCCCACAGCTCCGGCTGATCAACCGGTGCCGGGCCGTCGGCGACATCCCAGTTCACGGGCTGCACGTCCATCGGAGGCACGTCCTGAAGCGGAGGTGCCTCGGGTAGCGGGGCGGCCATCATGTCGAACGGCGCAGGCTCGGCCGGCGCAGGCGCGTCGGGAAGCGGAGGTGCCTCGGGTAGCGGGGCAGCCATCACGTCGAACGGCGCAGGCTCGGGCGGCGCAGCCGCGTCGGGAAGCGGGGGAGCCTCGGGTAGCGGGGCGGCCTCGGGTAGCGGGGCGGCCTCGGGTAGCGGGGCGGCCTCGGGAAGCGGGGCGGCCATCGCGTCGAACGGCGCAGGCGCAGGTGGCGCCTCGACAGGCGGTGGCGGCGGCGCGAACGGGTCCGCCGGCGGAGGCAGTGCGTCGGGCAGTGGGGCGGCCATCGCGTCGAACGGCGCGGGCGGTGGCGGCGGAGCGAAGGGATCAACCGGCGGAGGAGGCGGCAGCAGGTTGTTCAAGCCCGCGAGCGCATTGTCGACGACGTTGCGGGGAGTCGCGCCGGACAGCGGTCCGCCGCAGGTCGGCCAGGCACCCTTGCCCTGGGTGGCCAGGACGCGTTCCGCGACGGCGATCTGCTCTTCCTTGGTGGCAAGGTGCGCGGCGGGGGCGTATTCGCCGCCGCCATGCGACCTCCAGGTGCTCGGGGAGAACTGAACGCCGCCTTGATACCCGTTGCCGGTGTTGATGGCCCAGTTGCCGCCGGACTCGCAGCGGGCGACCTGGTCCCACTCGCCGTCGGTGGCGGCACCTGCCTGCCCGGCGAGGGCGAGGCTTCCGCCACCGATGACTGCGCCCGTGAAGGCGATCTTCGCGACGTTTACCGCCGATGTAGTGGGCTTGCGATGCCGTCCACTCATAGGTGCGCTGGTTTCCTCTCTTCTACGCCCGCGAGGTCAGCTGTCGGGTTCGGGCTGGAGAGGTTGCCCGGCCGGCGGCGTCGAAACGATGCCGGCTTCACCCCAAGGAGTCGAAATTCGGCTCCAGGTCTACCTGTTCGGTGGACCGGTGGGTCCCCCGCCTCCGTCCAAAGTTGTTCGTTGTGGGCTGGTCCCGACTGGACGGAGCTCGGCGTGATCGGGGCACAGCGGGCCACCCGATTGAGGTCGAGGGGCTTGGGGGTTGACCGTAACGGGTCGGTCCGGTGGCGTCATCTTGGCCGGTAACGGCGTTCCCGAGGAAGACAAATCCTAAAGAAGCTCTAAACCCGCAGGAGTTTCGAGTGTTCTTGCAGGTATATCCGGCGCTCCATCACCTCGTAGCCAGTCTGTGACCGTTTCGTTATGTGACGGAAATCACTGTTATCCGCCGGCGAATGGCGGAAGAACATCGACCGTCTGCGCGTTTTCCAGCGCCGCGTCGGAATCCCGAACCGCGACGCCGTCGCACAGAAACGAGCAGCGCTTCAACACTTTTGCAAGATTTGCGTCGCGCTCGCTGAGCTGGTCGACCAGTCCGGCGACCGTCGTCCCCCGCCGAAGCCGGATCGTCTCCACTTCGTTACCCGCGGCCGCCCTGGCCGCAGCGAAGAAGCGCACGGTCACCTGCGTCGTGGTGGTCGCCGTCATGTCCCTAGCCGCCGATAGCGCTCATCGGGCGGTCCGGCTGGACGAAGTCGGGGTCGTTGATGCCGTGCCCGACCGCCTTGACCCACATCGCGGCGCGCCACGCGGCTTCGACCGCGTCGTCGTCCGCGCCGGATCGCATGAGGTGACGCAGGTCCGTTTCCTGCCGCGCGAACAGGCAGTTGCGTACCTGGCCGTCGGCGGTCAGACGGGTGCGGTCGCACGCCGAGCAGAACGCGTGCGAGACCGAGGCGATGATGCCGACCGTCCCCGAAACGCCTGGACCGCCGTCGACGCGCCAGAGTTCCGCGGGCGACGAACCTCGAGGCGCCGAGTCGGGCCTCAGATGGAAATGCCGGCGCAGCGCATCGAGCACGTCGTCGGCGGCGATGGCCCTGCTGCGCTGCCACTCGTGACCGGCGTCGAGCGGCATCTGTTCGATGATGCGCAGCTGGTACCCGTGGTCGACGCAGAACCGCAACAGGTCGACGGCGTCGTCGAGACCTGTGACCGGATCCAGCACCGCGTTCACCTTCACCGGCTCCAACCCGGCAGCCTTGGCGGCCTGCAGGCCGGCCAGTACATCGGGCAGCCGGTCGCGGCGGGTGATGTGGGTGAAGCGCGCGGCGTCGACGGTGTCAAGCGACACGTTGATGCGGTCCAGCCCGGCGCGCTTCAGCTTCGCCGCCCGCTTGGCAAGGCCAATTCCGTTGGTGGTCAACGTGATTTCGGGCCGGGGCCGCAGAGAGGCGGTGGCCGCGACGACGTCTTCGAGGTGCTTGGCGACCAACGGTTCGCCTCCGGTGAAGCGCACGCTGGTGATCCCGAGTCTCGTCACCGCGATGCGCAGCAGCCGGGTCAATTCCGCCGTTGCCAGCAGTTGTTCCCCCGGCAGCCAGTCCAGTCCTTCGGCCGGCATGCAGTAGGTGCAGCGCAGATTGCACCGGTCGGTCAGCGACACCCGCAGGTCGGTGGCGACGCGGCCGAACGTGTCGACGAGTGGGCCGTCGGCAGGCGCCGGAGCGGTTGGACCCAGCGACGGGACGCCCAGGTCGATGACCGTCATGCCGCTGCTCCGGATGAATAGGAAATCGAGCGTGGCTGATCACTGGGCACGATCTCCTTGCCCAACGGCACCAACGAGACCGGGATCATCTTGAGGTTGGCCAGCGCGAGAGGAATGCCGATGATCGTGACCGCCATGGCGACTGCGGTGACGACATGACCGATGGCGAGCCAGATGCCGAACAGGATGATCCAGATGACGTTTCCGATCAGCGCGCCGGGTCGCGGGCCGGGCTTCTCGATAATCGTGCGGCCGAAAGGCCACAGCGCGTAGGACGCAATGCGCAACGCCGCGAAGCCGAAGGGAATCGTGATGATCAGGACGAAGCAGATCAGCGCGGCCAGTAGATAGCCCAGCGCCAGCCACAGGCCGCCAAAAATCAGCCATATGACGTTCAGGATCAGGCGCATCTTTCCTCCAGCGGTGGTGCCAGCCTACCGAGTAAAGGGGGTGATGATGCGGGCGAGGTCCGAGTAGGATCGCTCCAACGCGTCCCGGCGCAACCGGGACGCTTTCCTTATGTGAGTACGAGACAAGCAGGTGAGACCAGTGCCGACCGGGCGCGTTAAGTGGTACGACGCCGAAAAGGGCTTCGGCTTCCTTTCGCAGGAAGAGGGCGAGGACGTCTACGTCCGGTCCTCGGCATTGCCTGCGGGTGTTGAAGGCCTCAAGGCTGGACAGAAGGTCGAGTTCGGCATGGCCGCAGGTCGGCGTGGCCCGCAGGCATTGAGCGTGAAAATCATCGACTCGCCGCCGAGCCTGACGCGCACCCGGCGCGAAGCCGCCGCTGCCGAGCACAAGCACACTCCCGACGAACTACACGGCATGGTCGAGGACATGATCACGCTGCTGGAAGGTGCAGTGCAGCCCGAGCTGCGCAAGGGCCGCTACCCCGACCGCAAGGTCGCGCGGCGGGTTTCCGAGGTGGTTCGGGCCGTCGCCAGTGAGCTCGACGCGTAACTTCTGCTCGAGTGTGCACCCACTGCGAAAATCGACGGACTGATTCTTCGCAGCGGCTTCACGTTCGGCGAAGCGGGTAAGACTGAATTCATGGCATATGTCGCCGGCGGTGGCGAGTTCAACCGCGACACCAACTACATCACGACGCGCATCACGGCCGACGGTCGCGACGGCTACCCCGTCGAGCCCGGCCGCTACCGGCTTGTCGTAGCGAGGGCCTGCCCGTGGGCCAACCGCACGATCATCGTGCGCCGGCTGCTGGGTTTGGAAGACGTTCTGTCCATCGGCTTTTGCGGTCCCACCCACGATCAGGACAGCTGGACGTTCGACCTCGACCCCGACGGTGTCGACCCGGTGCTCAAGATTCCCCGCCTCAAGGACGCCTTCCTCAAGCGGTTCCCCGACTACGAGAAGGGCATCACGGTGCCCGCCATCGTCGACGTGCCGACTGGTGAGGTGGTCACCAACGACTTCGCGCAGATGACGCTGGATTTCAGCAGCGAATGGACGAAGTTCCACCGCGAAGGCGCCCCGCAGCTGTACCCGGAAAAGCTGCGCGACGAGATCGACGAGGTCGCGCAGCGCATCTACACCGAGGTGAACAACGGCGTCTACCGGTGCGGTTTCGCCGGGTCGCAGGAGGCCTACGAGAAGGCCTACGACCGGCTGTTCACCGCGCTGGACTGGGTGTCCGAGAGGCTCGAGAATCAGCGATATCTGGTCGGCGACACGATCACCGAGGCCGATGTCCGACTGTTCACGACGCTGGCCCGCTTCGATCCCGTCTACCACGGCCATTTCAAATGCAACCGCAACAAGCTCGCCGAGTCACCGGTGTTGTGGGCCTACGCTCGCGACCTGTTCCAGACCCCCGGCTTCGGCGACACCACCGACTTCGTCCAGATCAAGCAGCACTACTACATAGTGCACACGGACATCAATCCGACGAAGATCGTGCCGAAGGGGCCGGACCTGTCGAACTGGCTGACTCCGCACGGTCGGGAAGCGTTGGGCGGCAGGCCGTTCGGCGGCGGCACAGCGCCGGGTCCGACACGGGAGGGTGAACGGGTACCCGCCGGCCACGGCGCCGGCTAGGACCAGACCGTTCGCACCGACCACTCGGCATGCGGAGCGGGCACCTCGTTGCCGTCCACCCGGATGAGTGTGGGCAGTTGCACCGCCAACCCGGTCAGCTTGCCGCGGCGGGGGTCCATCGTCGGAATGGTGACCGCGAGCCTGCTGTCCGGCCGGAACTCCTCGATCACGTCGGAGTCCTCGTACTGGCGCAGCAGCACCCACGGCGCCCTTGCGATCGCGGGTGGCACCGACAGCTGCACCGCACCGCGTTCGGTCACGGGCAACTCGCCCTGCTCCTCGAACACCTCGCAGTCGGTGGGATCGAGCACCGCGCAGTAGCGGTACGGCCCGACACGCACCAGCTGTCCGTGCGAATAGGCGCTGATCTCAGGGTATTTCGGTGCAGGGTCGCGGGTCAGTCGCCAGATCAGCACGCCGGTCGCTGCGCACGCGACGACCACCACGACCGCCAGCGCGGACAGGACGCGTTTCACTCCGGCGCCACCGCCGCGTTGTCGGGGCGGCCGCCCTCCTGCTCGGCCAGCACCGGACGATTGCCGCCGAGGCCCGGGATCAGCGAGTCACCGCGATAGCTCACCACCGTCTGGGCCAGGCCGAGGATCAGCACCGCGGAGACCGCCGTGAATCCCACCCACAGTTGTGTGTAGATCAGCACGCCGATCGCACCGCCGGCGACCCAGGCCAACTGCAGCAACGACTCTGACCGCCCGAACGCCGAGGCGCGTGACCGTTCGGGGAGGTCGTCCTGCAGCGACGCGTCCAGCGACGCCTTGGCGATCGCGCTCGCCCCCGAGGTGATCAGCGTGGCGATCGCGGCGACCAGGAGGCTGCCGGTGACAGCGGTGGCCAGCGCGCTTGTGGTGACCGCGATGGTGCACCGGACGACCACCTGCGCGGGGTGGCCGAGCTTCATGCGCGCGCTGGTGAAGTTGCCCGCGAAGTTGCCGATCGCGGCGGCCGCGCCGATCAACCCCAGTATGCGCAGCTGCTCCCAGCCGCTCGGCGTCGTGCGATTTGGCGTAGAACGCCGGGTAGAGGAACAGGAACCCCACCATCACCTTGATGGTGCAGTTACCCCACAGCGCGGTAATAATGTTGCGGCCCAACGGTTGTCGTGCGGACGTCTCGGGTTGGCGCCGCAGCTCGCCGGTGCGGCCGTGGTAACTCAGGGTGGCGGGCACCTCACCCTCGGTCACCTCGACCCACTTGGGAATGCGCATCGACAGCGCCGCGCCCGCCACCGTCACCGCGACGACGACGTACAGGGCGCCGGGCATGTGCAGCAGGTTGAACAGGTACTCGGCGCCCGCGGCGATGGCGCCGCCGACCATGGTCCCGCCGAGCAGGCCGAACATCGTCAGTCGCGAGTTCACCCGCACCAGGTCGATCGACGGCGGCAGGACTCGTGGGGTCACGGCACTGCGCAAGACGCTGAATGACTTGGACAGCACCATCATTCCCAGCGCACACGGGTAGAGCACCCAGGACGGGAAGCTGCCCGTAGCACTGTCGTAATTGGCGATCAACACCACCGCCAGCGCGGTGCGCAGCATGAACGACATTGCCAACGCGACGCGGCGGCCGTGCTGCAGCCGGTCCAGCGCCGGTCCGATCAACGGGGCGATGACGGCGAACGGCGCGATGGTGATCAACAGGTACAGCGCGACCTTGCCCTTGCTCTCGCCCGAGGCCGCCGCGAAGAACAGGGTGTTCGCCAGCGCCACCGCCATCGCGGCGTCGACGGCGAAGTTCGCGACCACCGGCCACGTCAACGCGGTCAGCCCGGACTTGTCGGCGCCGTCGGCCGTGGCGGCACGGTGCACCAGGCCGTACATCTTGGAGCCCATCTCACGGCTGCGCTGTGCGGCCGCCCTCGTCACGGTGACCCGCTGGCCCGCCCCCGCGCCGACGGAGTGCGGCGGCGCCTCGGAAGTGTGCGGCCGTGCCGGATCGCCGAGCGGTGGCAGCCACCGGTTCGCACTCGGCGTCGGGTTCGACCGGCGCGCCCGGCGGTAGCCGCCATCGCCGGGGTCACTGGGGTAGTTGGCCATCCCGGGATGTTGTTCGCCGGCGTCGGCGGGCGGGCGAGGCGGGTAGTAGCGAGGGTCGCGCGGAACCGCCGAGTCCCAGTCGTCACGACGCGGTCCGGTCACGCCGATGATTCTCCCCCATCGCGGTGACAGGAGGCGTGCGGGCGACCGGTGTGGCTACTCGTTCGCCACTCAGGCAAAATCAATGGCAATGGATAGCGTGACGGAATCTGCCGAGTACAGCGCGGATACCCCTGAGGGGGATCCCGCGGCCCGGCCTGACCTCGAGGCGGTGCTGTTGGGCTCCGTCGATGCCGCGCGCGCGGCGATCGTCGAGTACAGCGGCGAGGACACCGTCGGGGAGTACCTCGGCGCCGGCTTCGACGACCCGACCGCGGCCACGCACCGGTTCCTTGCCGATATGCCGGGATACCGCGGCTGGCAGTGGGCCGTCGTCGTCGCCGCGTGCCCCGGCGCGGATCACGCCACCATCAGCGAAGTCGTGCTGGTGCCCGGACCGACGGCGTTGCTCGCACCGAAGTGGGTGCCCTGGCACGAGCGGGTCAAGGCGGGAGATCTGAGCCCCGGCGATCTGCTCGCCCCGCCCGCCGACGATCCGCGGCTGGTTCCCGGTTTCATGTCCAGCGGAGACCCTGAGGTCGACGAGCTCGCCGCGGAGGTGGGCTTCGGCCGCAAACAGGTGCTGGGCCCGTGGGGCCGCGGGGACGCCGCCCAGCGCTGGCATGACGGTGAGCACGGTCCCGCGTCGTCGATGGCGCGGTCCACCCGGAATGTGTGCCGGGACTGCGGCTTCTATCTCCCGCTGTCCGGATCGCTGGGGTTGATGTTCGGGGTGTGCGCCAACGAGTTCTCCGCCGACGGCCACGTCGTCGACGCTGAATACGGATGCGGCGCACACTCGGACACGCCGCAGCCGCCCGGCAGCGGGTCCCCGCTGTTCGATCCCTATGACGACGGCGTGATCGAACTCACCGAACCGGCCGACTAGCCTTCAGCCGCCGCCTTGATCCGCGAAAGCGACTCGTTCATCCCGTCGACGAGTTCGCGCTCGAAGCTCGGCACGCCGCCCATCAGTGCACCGATGGTGATGTTGGAAAAGGCCGACACCCCGTTCTCGGCGTGGCGGGATTCGGTCAGCCGCGTCCCGGTGGCCGTCGGCTCGAGTTCATAGCTCCAGACCGTGCCGTTCTCATTGACCCGGAACGCGAGCTTCTTGTCCGGAATGAACTCCGTGATGCGGCTCGTGGTGGGCCAGAACAGGAACTTCCGGCGGTTGAGATTGATCGTTCTGCTGCCTTGGCGCAGCGACCCGCCCAACGCCTTCATCGCGCGGCATTGGGGGCTCCACTGCGGCATCCGGTTGAGATCCGAGACCAACGCCCAGACCTTCGTAACCGGGGCCTCGATGTCGATCTGCGCTTGCAACAGCGGCTCTGCCATTGCTACCTCCTTGGCTTGTCGTCGAATTCAGTCGAGTCCATCCTGCGCGCCTCGAGATCCGCGTCGCGCGGCGCGACGCTGCCACAGGAATATCGAGGTGCCGAGTACGCCGACGCCCAGGCCTGCCACCGCGAACGGCCGGCACTCTCCAAGCCCGGCCACCGTGAACGCCAATACCGTGGCGACCAGCCAGCCCGCGGTGATCACGACGATCACCGGCCACTGCTTGAGCAGCGCGGGAGGCAGGGCGGGTGGTTCCGGCGTCATCGCCTCAGAACCTAACGCATTGCGGTCATTTTCTTCAGTCCTGCTATGTACTCTTTGCCTCGTGAGAGACCCCGACGGTCGCCTGGCGAGCGATCTTTCGCTTGCGGTTGTCCGGCTGGCTCGCCAATTGCGCTTCCGACGTCCCGAATCCCACGTTTCGCTGTCGCAGCTGTCGGCGCTCTCGACGCTGGCGAAGGAAGGCCCGATGACCCCGGGCGGCTTAGCCGAGCGCGAACGGGTGCGTCCGCCGTCGATGACGCGGGTGATCGCCTCACTCCGTGAGCTGGGACTTGTTGCGCGAACGGCACATCCGGACGACGGCCGCCAGGTGCTGGTGTCGGTGTCACCGGCCGGCGTGGACCTGCTCCAGGCCGAGCGCCGCGCCAGTCAGGAGTGGCTGATGCAACGGCTCGCAAGACTCGATTCCGAGCAACACAACACGTTGCTGATGGCCGCTGACCTGATGTCGGCGATGGTCGACGAAAGCGCGTGAGCGCCAACGTAATCGACGTCACCGACCCCGCCGACCCGCGGCTGGACGATTTCCGTGACCTCAACAGTGTGGACCGCAGACCCGACCTGCCCACCGGCAAGGGACTGGTCATCGCCGAGGGAGTGCTGGTGGTGCAGCGCATGCTGACGTCGCGGTTCACCGCGCGGGCCATGCTGGGCACCGACCGGCGTCTGGTCGAACTCGCCGCCGACCTGGACGGCGTTGCGGCGCCGTACTATCGCGCTTCCGCCGACGTGATGGCCGAGGTCGTGGGATTTCACCTCAACCGCGGCGTGCTGGCATCGGCGTCGCGCCCGCCCGAACTCACGGTGGCGCAGGTACTCGACGGAGCGCGCACCGTTGCGGTTCTCGAGGGTGTCAACGACCACGAGAACCTCGGTTCCATCTTCCGCAACGCCGCCGGCCTCGACGTCGACGCGATCGTGTTCGGCATCGGTTGCGCCGACCCCCTGTACCGGCGCGCAGTGCGGGTGTCTATGGGTCACGCGCTGCTGGTGCCGTACGCCTGGGCCGGAGACTGGCCGGCCGATCTGGAAGTGTTGCGGAACAACGGCTTTCGCCTGCTGGCGATGACGCCTGATCCGTCGGCCCGCACGCTCGCCGACGCGATGACGGATGTCGCCGACCAACGGTTGGCGATGCTAGTGGGCGCCGAAGGGCCGGGGTTGACCGAACGTGCGATGTGGGCCAGCGACATGCGGGTGCGCATACCGATGTCCCGGGGCACGGACTCGCTCAACGTCGCCACCGCAGCGGCCCTGGCGTTCTACGAGCGGGCCAGGGTTGCAGGCTAGGCTCGCCGACGTGACCGACGACTCGACGCCGTGGGCGATGGGCCTGACGGTGGCCGCTTTCGTCGCAGCGGTCATCGCCGCCGCGATTGTGGTGCTCAGCCTGGGACTGATGAAGGTCCATCCATTGCTGGCCGTCGGACTAAACCTCGTCGCCGTCGGTGGTCTGACGCCGACTGTGTGGGAATGGCGCAAGCGACTGGTCTGGCGCTGGTTCGTGCTGGGCGCCGCGGTCGGGGTGGTCGGCGCGTGGCTTGCCGTGCTGGCCATAGCGCTTGGGACATAACCGAATTCAGAGCCCGATGAGCGCCTCGGCCAGTCGCGCCCGCCAGGTTGTCAGGCCGTCGGTGTAGGAAACCCCAATGGCGAGGCTGATCGGTCTCAGCGCTGGCCGCCGGATCGCACGCCCAGCAGCACGTCCTCCCACGCGGGAACGGCAGGCTTGCCCTTGCGCGCCCGGGGCTTGGGTGCGGCGGGCGGCTCTGGTTCCGGCGTGGGCGCGGGCGATTGCATCGGCGGGTCGATGGGCAGCGTCGGCTCTTCGACCTCAACCTCGATTTCGACAGTGGCCAGTGGTGCGACCGGCCGTAGCGTCCGCGCGAAATCGGGGTCGATCAGCTCACATGCCGCATCGTCGAACGCCGTCACCGTGCCGCCGTGCGCGCCGGGGGTGAACCGGAAGTGCGCGAGGTTGTCGGACAATCCGGCCTTCCACGCCATCTGCACGGTCCAGCGTCCGTCTTCGTTGCGCCACGCGTCCCAGTTGGTGGCCTCGGCGTCCAGACCGCGGGCGATCAGCGCCGTCGTGACCGTCTCCAGGAGCGTCAGCACCGAGGGTCCATCGGCGAGTACCGGATGCGCTGCGGTTGCCAGCTCGGCCGCCCTCGACCGCTCGAGCAACACCGGATGAGCAAATCTCTCGACCCGCGCGATGTCGACCCCGGACGCTGTAACGATCTGTTCGACGGATGCGCCCGCCCGGACTCTGGCCTGGATCTCCTTGGGACGCAGCACGCTTGGGACCTCGTCGTTGGATGGGGGTGAGTTGGATGCGGTCTTTTCGCCGGATACCGCGGCACGCAACCGGTCATCGGGAAACAACATGAACTTCTCGCCGGAGCCTTCGGCCTCGCAGATGATTCGTTTGCCATCGACGTCGAGTCCAACGACTTTGAGTTCCCGCATGACGACCTCCTCCGGGCTGGCGGCAAGCCCGATTAGAGGGACCCTACTGTGTTATCTCCTCGTTACCCGGTAGACACGCGGGCAGGTCAGAGGCGTTCTACCACCCAGTCGATGCATGCGGTCAGCGCGCTGACGTCGTCGGGCTCGACGGCTGGGAACATGCCGACCCGCAACTGGTTGCGGCCGAGTTTGCGGTAGGGCTCGGTGTCGACGATTCCGTTCGCCCGGAGGGTCTTGGCCACGGCCGCAGCGTCGATGGCATCGGAGAAGTCGACGGTGCCCACCACCTGTGACCGTAACTCGGGGTCGGCGACGAACGGCGTCGCGAACGTCGACGCCTCCGCCCAGCCGTACAACCGCTGCGACGAGTCAGCGGTGCGCTTGACCGCCCAGTCCAGGCCACCGTTGCCCAGCATCCACTCGAGCTGGTCGGCGAACATGATCAGCGTGCCGATGGCGGGGGTGTTGTAGGTCTGGTTCTTGAGGCTGTTCTCGATGGCGATCGGCAACGACAGGAACTCGGGCACCCAGCGGCCGGAGCCGGCGATCGCCTCGACGCGGGCGAGCGCGGCGGGGGACAAGATCGCCACCCACAGCCCACCGTCGCTCGCGAAGTTCTTCTGCGGCGCGAAGTAGTACGCGTCGGCGTCGGCGATGTCGACGGGCAGGCCACCTGCGGCCGAGGTGGCGTCGATCGCGATCAGCGCGCCATCGGATCCCTCGGGCCGCTGCACGGGAACTGCCACGCCCGTTGAGGTTTCGTTGTGCGCCCAGCCGATGAGGTCGACGGACGGGTCGGACTGCGGCTTCGGCGCGCCGCCGGGCTCGGCCTTGATGACGACCGGGTCGCCGACGAACGGATTCTTGGCCACCGCCGACGCGAACTTGCTACTGAACTCGCCGTAGGTGAGGTGCAGCGAGCGCTGGTCGATCAGCCCGAACGCGGCGGCGTCCCAGAACGCCGTCGAGCCGCCGTTGCCGAGGATGACCTCGTAGCCGTCGGGCACCGAGAACAGCTGGCGCAGGCCGTCGCGAACCCGGCCCACCAGATTCTTGACCGGCGCCTGCCGGTGCGATGTGCCGAACACGTCGCCCGCGGCGGCCAGCGCAGCCAGTTGCTCTGGTCGGACCTTGGAGGGCCCGCAGCCGAAACGTCCGTCTTTGGGCTTGAGGTCCGCGGGAATCGTGAAGTCGGCCATGGGGTCAAGAGTAGTGACCGGACTTATGCACTTTCTGCGGGGAGGGTGGGCGGAAAATACCGGAATTGTCGGTAAACACCCGCTACATCGACTCCGCTGTGTCCATACTGTGATCTGTCGGGGACTGAGCCCATGGGGGGCACGTGATCAGTCGCGGGAAGACTTCGACGCTCATTCCTGTATGTGCAGCGGTGGTGACGGCTTTCGCTCCGATGCTCGCCGCGGTGCCGGCCCAGGCCGACGGCGCGGGCGGCAGTCCGGACGGACCCGTCGGCGGTGACCAGGGCGGCGCGGTGCTGAGCCAGATCAACGCCACGCGCGCGGCGAACGGCTGTGGCCCCGTTGCGGCCAATCCGCAGTTGACTGCGTCCGCAGCGCGGCAAGCCAAGGACATGCTCGAGAACGGAGTGCAGGACCACACCGGTTCGGACGGCTCCTCGCTAGTCCAGCGCGTCACGGACGCCGGCTACACGTCGTACGCCAAGCTCGGCGAGGTCGTCTTCTGGGGCACCGGCTCCGCAGGCACCCCGGCTACCGCGGTCACCTGGTGGATGAACAGCCCGGGCCACCGCACGATCATCACGGACTGCGGATTGACCGAGGCGGGGTTCTCGGCGGTGAGCGACGGCAACAAGATGACCGCGGCGGGCGACTTCGGGACGAGGTAGGCCCAGCGAAGAGACTTCCGTCGGTCGTTAGGTGGTCAGGATGCGGGCGCCGTCGGCGGTGACGGCGACGGTGTGCTCGCTGTGGGCGGCGCGGGCGCCCGACGCGGTGCGCAACGTCCACCCGTCGGGGTCGTGGAGGTACTCGTCGGTGCCGTCGGCGATCAACATCGGTTCGATCGCGATCACCACGCCGGGTCGCAGTCGCATGCCCTTGTCCGGCGTGCCCTCGTTGGGCACGTGCGGGGCCTCGTGCATGGTGCGGCCGATGCCATGGCCGCCGTGGTTGGCGAGCAGGCCGTAGCCCGCGCCACGCGCCGACGACCCGATGGCGTGGCCGACGTCGCCGAGGGTGTTGCCCGGCCGCACCGCCGCGATGCCCGCCGCCAGCGCCGCATCGGTCGCCGCGATCAGCGCGGCGTCCTCGGCTCGCGGGGTGCCGACGATGAAGCTGCGCGCCGCGTCACCGGTCCAGCCGCGCAGGGTCGCGCCGAAGTCCACCGAGACCAGATCGCCGTCGGCGAGCGCGTAGTCGGTGGGGATGCCGTGGACGACGGCATCGTTGACGCTCACGCACAGCACTGCGGGAAACGGGCTCGGCGACCACCGCGGGTGATAGTTCAGGAACGGCGAGGTCGCGCCGTGGCGCGCCAGCACGTCGGCCGCGATCTTGTCGAGATCCGTGGTGGTCCGGCCCGGTTTCGCGTGGGCAACGACCGCCCGCAGCGCCTCTGCGACGACGGCCCCGGCGGCGGCCATCGAGTCGATTTCGGACTTGGTCTTCAGCTCAACCATGTGTGGCCTCCGTCACAGAAATCCGCTCCGGGTCCGGTGTGACACATCCGAGAAAGGGGTATTTCCGGTATGCGATACCTGCGGTACCGTGTTCGACAACAAGGCGCACACGCAAACCTCATAGGAGGCTTCGAATGGCCCGCACACGTTTGGTAAGGCGCTGGCGTCGCAACATGGATGTCAGCGACGATCGGCAGTACATAGACATGCTCACCACACTGTCCGAGGGGTCGGTGCGGCGCAACTTCAATCCGTATACCGACATCGACTGGCAATCGCCGGAATTCGCCGTGGTCGACAACGACCCGCGCTGGATCCTTCCCGCCACCGACCCGCTGGGCCGCCATCCCTGGTATCAGGCACAGTCGGTCGAGCGGCAGATCGAGATCGGCATGTGGCGGCAGGCCAATGTCGCCAAGGTCGGCCTGCACTTCGAGTCGATACTGATCCGCGGGCTGATGGAGTATTCGTTCTGGACGCCCAACGGCTCGCCGGAATACCGGTACTGCCTGCACGAGGCGGTCGAAGAGTGCAACCACACCATGATGTTCCAGGAGATGGTGAACCGAATCGGCGCCGACGTGCCGGGTATGCCGAGGATGTTGAAGTGGATCCAGCCGGTCATTCCGCTGGTCGCCGGGCCGCTGCCGATCCCGTTCTGGTTCGGCATCCTCGCGGGCGAGGAGCCGATCGACCACACGCAGAAGAACGTGCTGCGCGAGGGCAAGACCCTGCACCCGATCATGGAGCGCGTGATGGCGATCCACGTCGCCGAGGAGGCGCGCCACATCTCGTTCGCGCACGAGTACCTGCGTAAGCGGGTGCCTCACCTGCCGCGGCGTAAGCGGTTCTGGTTGTCGATCTACGTCCCGCTGACCATGCGGATGCTGTGTTCGGCGATCATCGTTCCGCCACGGGCGTTCTGGAAGGAATTCGACATTCCGCGCTCGGTCCGCAAGGAGATCTTCTTCAAGTCGCCGGAGTCGCGACAGATGCTGCGCGACATGTTCGGTGATGTCCGGATGCTGTGCCACGACACCGGCCTGATCAACCCGATCGCCAAGCTGGTGTGGCGGATCTGCAAGATCGACGGACAGCCCAGCCGCTACCGCAGCGAGCCGGCACGCCAGCACGTGGTCTCCGCCGCGTAGGGGTCTCATGCCGCATGTGATCACCCAGTCGTGTTGCAGCGACGGGTCCTGTGTCTACGCCTGTCCGGTGAACTGCATTCACCCGTCGCCGGACGAGCCGGGGTTCGCGACCGCCGAGATGCTCTACATCGATCCGGTGGCATGCGTGGACTGCGGGGCGTGTGTCAGCGCCTGCCCGGTCGGCGCGATCGCCCCCGATTCCCGGCTGGAGCCCGAGCAGTTGCCGTTCGTGGAACTGAACGCGGCGTTCTATCCCAAGCGTGAGACCAAGCTGCCGCCGACGTCCCACCTGGCACCGGTCATCGATGCGCCGCTGGTTCGTCCGCGTTCCGGCCGGCCGTTGACCGTGGCGGTCGTCGGCTCGGGTCCGGCGGCGATGTACGCCGCCGACGAACTGCTGACTCAGCAGGGCGTGCGGGTCAACGTCTTCGAACGGCTGCCAACGCCGTACGGGCTGGTGCGTGCCGGGGTCGCTCCCGACCACCAGAGCACCAAGCGGGTGACGACTCTTTTCGACAAAGTGACGCGGCTGCCTGGATTTACGTTCTATCTCAACGTCGAGGTGGGATCGGACCTGACTCACGCCGAACTGCTGGCCCACCATCATGCCGTGCTGTACGCGGTCGGGGCGCCCAACGACCGCACGCTCGACATCGAGGGCATGGACCTGCCCGGGACCGGCACCGCGACCGAGATGGTGGCGTGGATCAACGGCCACCCCGAATTCACGTATCTGCCAGTCGATCTGGGTCATGAACGCGTTGTCGTCATCGGCAACGGCAACGTGGCGCTCGACGTGGCGCGGATCCTGACAACCGATCCGGATGCGCTGGGGCGCACGGACATCTCCGACCATGCGCTGGCCGCTCTGCGCGATTCGAAGGTGACCGAGGTCGTGATCGCCGCCCGTCGCGGCCCGGTGCATTCGGCTTTCACACTGCCGGAATTGATCGGGCTCACGTCGAAGTGCGACGTGGTACTGGACGCGGCCGACCATGATCGGGTCGTCCGCGACCTGGCCATCGTCTCGGATCCGTTGACGCGCAACAAGCTGGAGATCCTCAGCAAGCTCGGCAGCGCTGGACCTTGCGGGCTGGCGCCCGCGCACGGTCCGCGCATCCGACTGGCGTACCAGCTGACCCCGAATCGCATTCTCGGCGCGCAACGCGTCGAGGGCGTCGAGTTCACAGTCACGGGTTCCGACGAGGTTCGCCGTCTGGATGCCGGCCTGGTGTTGACCTCAATCGGATACCGCGGCAAGCCGATTCGCGATCTGCCGTTCGACGAGGCCACCGCGGTGGTACCCAACGACGGCGGACGGGTCATCGATCCGGCGTCGGGCGACGCGGTGCGCGGCAGCTACGTCGCAGGCTGGATCAAACGCGGCCCCACCGGCTTCATCGGCACCAACAAGTCGTGCGCGGGACAGACCGTGCACAAACTGGTGGCCGACTACAACGCGGGTCTGCTCGCCGACCCTGCGAGTAAGCCTTCCGCGCTGGACAAGCTCGTGCGAAGCAGGCGGCCCGACATGGTGGACGCCGGAGGCTGGAAGGCGATCGACGCCGCGGAGATTGCGCGCGGTGGCCAGACGCGTCCCCGCGACAAGTTCACGGCCGTCGCCGACATGGTGGCCGCCGCGGCCGCCGCACCCCGGCCGTCGATGCGCGAGCGCGTGCTCGCCGGGTTGCTTCGCTAGTCGAAGTTCGCCGAAAGCCGCCCGGCTGATAATGGGTGGCGGTAAGCAAATGGCATGAATGCTGCCGCGTGGGTCGGTCGGGTCGGGGGTTTGGCTGTCGCCCTGGGGGTCGGGGTCGCGGTCGCCACCGGATACGGGGGGCCGGCAGCGTGGGCGGACACGCCCTCGTCGGGGTCGTCGTCGACCACGAGCTCCTCGACGTCGGGCGCGGCGGGAGACGCCTCTGGTTCGCAGCCGGACACGTCGCCGGACCCGACGAGGAACGACGCCGCCGAAACTGACACCGGCGCCGGCACTGAGACAGAAGCCGAGTCAGAAAATCAGACCGAGGCCGAATCTGAAGTGGGTGCCGATGCCGAAGCCGACGATGATGCACATACCGAGGCGGACACCGGTGAGGAGAGCGAAACCGAAACCGAAACCGATCGACCGAGCCGGGGTCGACACGGAGCGCCTGGGGAGGCCGAACCCGATCCCGACGCCGTAGAGGACGACGGGGACACCGGCGACTCGGCACGCATATCCGAGGAATCCGCCGACAAGGCGGGGCCCACCGCCGACGTCGACACGTCCGAGCTGCGCGTCACCGCCGACGTCGACGCGTCCGAGCTGCGCGTCACCGCCGACGTCGACGCGTCCGAGCTGCGCGTCACCGCCGACGAACCGGCCGACTCGGAGACGGTGCCACTCAATTCCTTTGCCCCGCGGACGATGTCGCCGACCGAGTCCGCCCTGGTGTCCACGACTGTCGCACCTCCGACGGTGCCGTCCTTGCGGTTGTGGCCGACCGCGTTCGACCCGACCACAGTGGTGACCTACGTGACGGGCATCGTGTCGAGCCTCGTCAACGCGGTCCTGAGCCCGTTCGCCGCGGGAGCGCCCGCTTTACCCGCCGACCCGCCGACGCTGTGGACACTGCTGGCCTGGGTGCGTCGGGAATTCTTCAACTCCTCGCCGACCATCGCCTACGACCCGGTGCAGAACAGCCAGAGTCTCGTCGACGGTGACGTCCTCATCACGGGCAATGTCGGCGCGGACGACGTCGACGACGACCAGCTGACCTACACGGTCATCGGGCGCCCACTCAACGGCGGCGTGGTCGCCGTCGACGATGACGGCAACTTCACGTACCGGCCGATGAACGCGATGGCCGCCGTCGGCGGCACCGACTCGTTCGTCGTCGTTGTCAGTGAGGAGGCGGCGGGTCTTCATATCCACGGCCTGCTCGGGTTGCTGCAGTTCGTGCCCATCGTGGGAGATTTCCTGAATCCCGGGGGTGGGCACGCGGTCGCGCAGACCATCACGGTCGACGTGGCCCGTGTCGCCGGCGTCGACTTGTCGCTTCCCGACGATTTCCATTGGGGTGTCGCGCATTCGGGCTTCCAGGCCGAGGGCGGTCCCGGGTCGCCGGTGGATCCGAACTCCGACTGGTACAGATGGGTGCACGACCCGATCAACCAGCTGCTCGGGCTGACCAAGGGGGTGCCCGAAGATGGGCCGGGCGCGTACGTCAAGTACGACACCGACGCCGCGCTGGCGCGCGAAGAACTCGGCATGAACACGTTCCGCATGGGAATCGAGTGGAGCCGCATCTTCCCGAATTCGACTGCTTCAGTGGATATTTCGGACGACGGTGGCGTTGTCACCCTGGAGGATCTGCAGGCCCTCGACGCGCTCGCCAACGAGGACGAGGTGCAGCATTACCGCGACGTCCTGGCATCCCTGCGTGCACACGGGCTGGAACCCATGGTCACGGTCACCCACTTCTCGTTGCCGACATGGGTGCACAATCCGATCACGACGCGGGTACTCGCGCAGCTGGGTCTGCCCGCACCCGCCGCCGGCTGGCTGTCGCCGGCCACCCCCGTCGAATTCGAGAAGTACGCAGCCTATTTGGCGTGGAAGTACGGCGACCAGGTCGACAACTGGGCCACCATCAACGAGCCGTTCCCGCCGGTGCTGACCCAGTTCTTCGCCCTGCCGGGCGTCGTCCCCGCGTGGCCGCCGGGCCTCATCCGGCCAGACCTCGCCTCCACGTTCCTGGTCAACCAGGCCAGGGCGCACGTCGCCGCGTACGACGAGATCCACGCATGGGACACCACCGAGGCCACCGAAGGCCAGCCCGCGGCGTTCGTGGGCTTCACCAACAACATGGTTCCCGCCCGCCCGGCCAACCCGGTCAATCCGCTCGACGTGCAGGCCGCCGACGCCTGGAACCAGTCCTTCAACAGCTGGTTCCCCAACGCCGTGATCGACGGGTGGGTCGACTCGAATCTCGACGGCATCAAGCAATCCAACGAGGTGCACGACGAGTTCAAGCACAAGGTCGACTTCATGGGCGTGCAGTACTACGGCTCACAACCCATGCGAGGCTTCGGCATCGCACCCATTCCGGGATTCCCGTTCCTGCGCGGCTTTCCGGTTCGGTGCTCAGCCGACTCGCAGACGTGCAGCGACTTCAACCAGCCGATCGACCCCGGCGGTTTCCGCGAGGTCCTCGAGATCGCATCGTCCTACACGCTGGCCGACGGGTCGCAGGTGCCGCTCTGGGTGACGGAGAACGGCATCGCTGACGACGACGAAACGAAGCGGCCGGGCTACCTCGCCAACCACATCGCGGTCGTGCAGGATCTCGTCGCGCATGGCACCGACATCCGCGGTTATACGTACTGGTCGTTCGTCGACAACCTTGAGTGGTCGGAGGGCTACGGCCTCCAGTTCGGGCTCTACGGGTCCGACCCGACGACACCCGAACTGGAGCGCACGCCGAAGCCGGAAAGCATCGGAGTCATCAGCGGCATCACGGGCGCGAACGCTTTGCCGATGGACGTGCTGGAGATGTACGTCCCGGGCGCCGCGCCGTAAGCCTTCGGCGCGTCAGGAGCCGCCGCAGCCTCCGCCGCCGCCGCAGCCTCCACCGCCGCAACCGAATCCGCCGCCGCAGCCGCCGCTGTCGGTGAAAGCCCCGGGATCGCCGCCGCCGTTGTCCCCGCCGGGGATGCCGATGCCGTACGCGCCCACGGCGCCCGCGGTACCGGCTGCCCAGGCTCCGCGGCGACTCTTGGCACGTTGGGCGCGCCTGGCCTCGGACCGCTTGGCGCGCCAAGTCTGCGCTACGGGGCGAAGATTCACCATTTCGCGTCGGTAGCGCTCCTCGGGGTTTTCGGGCTCTTTGTGCCTGCCCCACCGGCGGGCGATCGCCACGATGACGCCGACCAGGATCAGCAGCGATCCGCTGATGACGGCGACGTCAAAAAGTGCCATGGGCAGACGTTACGCCGATTCACCCGCGATGACGACAGCGACCGGGGAGGCCTTGGGGTCGCTATTGGCTCTTCTTCATCGCCTGTTCGATCTCGTCGATGCTGACCTCACGCATCGGCTGGCCCATCGACCAATGATGGCCGAACGGATCGCGGACCACGCCGTAGCGGTCGCCCCAGAACGCATCCTCCAACGGGTGGACCACCGTCGCGCCCGCATCGACGGCCTTCTGGAACTTGGCATCGACGTCGGTGACCGTCAGGTGGATGGTGACCGGCGTGCCGCCGAGCGCCTTCGGCGTCATCGACTTGCCCTCCGACATCTCGGGAAAGTCGTCATTGAGCATCACCGTGAACCCGTTGATGTTCAGTGCCGCATGGACCAACCTGCCGTCGGGGCCGGGAACCCGGCCGTGCTCCTGGGCGCCGAACGCCTTGACGTAGAAGTCGATGGCGGCGGCAGCATCATCGACGACGAGGTGGGGGGATACAGCGGGCTGGACTTCGATTGCCATGAGCGATCTCCTTGAAGAGTTGATCTTCCCGTGCGGGCTACGAGTACGACCCGCCGAGCGGACCGAACTCATCGCGCCGCCGCCCATGCAACCACCGGGCACACTCAAAGAGAAGGTCCGCCGGGCCGTCAAGGGGCCGAATGCCATCCCTGTCGCTTCTGGCAACATAGCGGCGTGTTCTGCAGGGATTTCTGATGAGGCAGAGGTCGGCTGTGCTGGACCCGCTCATCGTTGGAGTCCTGGCCGCTGCGGTCAGTCTGGTTGGCGCGGGCCGACCGTCTTTCTGGTACGACGAGGCCGCGACCATCTCGGCGTCCTACAGTCGCTCGCTCGCGCAGTTGTGGCAGATGCTGAGCAATGTCGACGCCGTCCACGGCCTGTACTACCTGCTCATGCACGGTTGGTTCACACTCTTCCCGCCCACGGAGTTCTGGGCGCGCGTCCCAAGCGGCCTGGCTGTCGGAGGCGCGGCGGCCGGCGTCGTGGTGCTGGGCAGGCAGTTCTCGTCTCGCACCGTCGCCCTGAGCTCCGGGATCATCTGCGCGATCTTGCCCCGCGCGACGTGGGCAGGCGTCGAAGCGCGGCCCTATGCCCTTTCGATGATGGCCGCCGTGTGGGTGACCGTCCTGCTCGTCCATGTCGCGCGTCGCGACAGTGGCTGGCTCTGGCTGCTGTACGGGACCGTCGTTGCGTTGTCGATCCTGCTAGAGGTGTATCTCGCGTTGATGGTGTTGGCGCACGCCGCCTTTCTCTGTTTCTACCGCAGTGGCCGAACAGTCTTGATGCGGTTCGCCGTCACGTCGGTTCTCGCGGGTTGTGCGGTGGCGCCGTTTGTGAGGGAGACCGCCGGCCAAGTGCATCAGATCGTCTGGATCGCACCGATCGGTCGACGGACGATCGAGGACGTGGCGATTCAGCAGTCCTTTGAAAGGAGCCCGCTGTTCTTGCTCGTGTCTGCACTGGTCGTCGTGACGGCTATTGTCTTGTGGCGCTTTACATCCACCCAACTGGCGCAGGCTGACCGGCAACTGTTGACCGTGGCGATCACGTGGCTGGTGGTACCGACGGCCGTGATCGTCGGCTGGTCGGCATGGGTTCACCCGATTTACACACCTCGGTATTTGAGCTTCACCGCACCGGCGGTTGCTCTGGTGTTGGGCGTCTGCGTCGGTGCATTGGCCGCCAAGCCTTGGGCGGCCGCGGTCGCGGTGAGTGTTCTCACCCTCGCCGCGGCTCCGAATTATCTTCTGGTGCAGAGGAGTCCGTACGCGAAGTACGGAATGGACTACAGCCAAGTGGCCGATCTGATCGCAACGCAAGGCGCACCGGGAGACTGCCTGCTGGTGAACGACACGGTGACCTTCATGCCTGCACCGATGCGCCCCCTGTTGGCGGCGCGCCCCGACGCCTACCGCGAGGTGGTCGACATCAGTCTGTGGCAACGAGCGACGGAACGAAACGACGTCTTCGACACCAACCTCATACCGGAGGCCAGTGCCGGGCCGTTAAGCGTATGCCGCGTCGTGTGGATCATCACCGAAGCCGACAAGTCAAGACCCGCACACGAACAGGACCCGCTTTTGCCGCCGGGCCCACGGTTCGGAGGCACCCCCGCATTCTCGGTTCCCCGCGACCTGGGCTACCGGCTGCTGGAGCGCTGGCAGTTCAACCTGGTTCAGGTCATCAAGGCGGAGCGATGAGCGCCGAAAGCGCCTACCAGACGCGGAGGTAGTCGACGAGCATCGCCGCGGGGAACTGACCCAGGGCGGGATCGCCGCCGCCGGGCCCACCCACCGCGAGGGTGAACATGGGCTGGATCCAGTAGCCGGGATTGCTGAACGGCCAACGCAAGTCGCCGGGGCGCCCCGACACCTGAATCGGTGTCGGCGGCACACTGAAATACGGTTTTGCACCGTCTACGTAGTCCCGCCAGAACTTGAAACCATCTGTGTCCCAACGCATCCGCCAGGTATGCCATGCGCCGTCGACCAATCCGGGAATCGACTTCCCTTCCCAGGTCTTGCCGTTGGACGCCGCGTGAACCGTGCTGCCCGGAGGCCACGCCCCGTTGCCGTACCACTCGAAGATGTCGACCTCGCCGTCGGGCAGCGGATCCTCGTTGACAGCCCAGAACGAGGGCCACGCGCCGGTTGTCAGGCAGTCGAGTTTGATTCGCGCTTCCCAGGTGGTGTTGATCATGCCCCGCCAGTTGCCCCGCAGCTTGCCGCTGTAGAACTGGCCCATGTCATCGGTGGCGCGCAGGACGAGGTTGGAATTGCCGTCGAGGAAGACGTTGCTGCGATCATCGCGGTACAGCGCCGCGACCGGCGGAAACACGTCGTCCTGCCAGGTCTGCACCGTCCACTTGGCCGGATCGGGGCCGGCGCCCAACGGGCCGTCGAACTCGTCCTGGAAGATGTAGGCCGGCGATTGGCCACTTGGAGGCGGCTGCTCGGGCTGCGGTGCGAGGTCAGCTGGGGCTGCTTGAGCTTGGGCGACGGGAATCGTAGCGGCCAAGAAGCCGAGTCCCGCCATCATCATCATGTTGCGACGATCCATCTGAGGCATTTCGACACCTTAAAGGCCCAAGGCGTACTTTGCGTGCGATCAGGGTCGTCAAGTGTCGCAACGAGTCCCCGAGAATCACACCACCGAGAACGACGGCGGCAAGGTGATGCGCCCGGTCAACGCCAGAAGCACCGTCTCCCCGCGCCCGGACGCGACGGCTGTCCGCGTTGCCAGCACGACGGCCTCGTTGAGCACGTCTGGGGGCAGAACGTGCGGGATATTCACGGCGTCAGCAATATCAAGGCCGTGCACCGCCAGCTCAAATACTCGCGTTGGCAAATAAGTGTGCAGGCGGATTCCCAGTCCGCCGATCACCCGGATCAGCGGGTCGCCCGTGTTAGCCAACTCGCCCAACACGCGTGACACCAACGCGTCGATCGTCGCCGCCGGATCCTCGCCCAGTTCTCGGCCGGCCTGCCGTCCGCGCTCGGCGACTTCGGCCGGGTCGATTCCCAGCGCCGACGGGCTCACCCGGACGTAGTACTCCGCCGGTGTCGTGATGTCCTCGCGCTCGGCGGTGGTCTTCAGGTAGGTGCTCACGGTGATCAGCGAGCGCGACGCGTGTCCGACCAGCGCGCGAACGTCCCACTCACCCAGACCCGGCCCGTCCCACGCTGCGGCCGGAATCTCGCGCACCAGCTCCGCGAAACTCCTTGCCGCCGAGGTGAACGTCGCCGTCGTCACGACTTGGAGACTTTGTCCCAACCCTCGACGGACTCCGGGCTGCGCGGGTCGGGGCCGACATAGATCGCCGCTGGGCGCACCAGCTTGCCGAGCCGCTTCTGCTCGAGGATGTGCGCGCACCAGCCGGCGGTGCGGCCACAGGTGAACATCGCGGGCATCATCTTGGTCGGTACCTGCGCGAAGTCCAAGATCACCGCGGCCCAAAACTCGACATTGGTTTCGATCGCACGGTCCGGGCGCCGTTCCCGCAACTCGGCGAGCGCGGCCTGCTCCAGCGCAGCGGCCACCTCGTAGCGCGGTGCTTCCAACCGCTTGGCGGTGGCCCGCAGCACCCGGGCCCGCGGATCCTCGGCGCGGTAGACGCGGTGACCGAAGCCCATCAGCTTTTCGTTTCGATCCAGGATGCCCTTGACCACAGCGCCTGCGTCGCCGGTCTTCTCCGTCTCTTCGATCATCGGAATCACCCGTGCAGGCGCGCCGCCGTGCAACGGACCACTCATTGCGCCGATGGCCCCCGACAGCGCCGCCGCCACGTCCGCACCCGTCGACGCGATCACCCGCGCGGTGAACGTCGACGCGTTCATGCCGTGCTCGGCGGCCGACACCCAGTACGCGTCTATCGCCTCGACATGCTTGGGGTCGGGCTCCCCCTGCCAGCGCGTCATGAAACGGGCTGTCACCGTGGAGCATTCGTCGACCATCCGCTGGGGGACCGCCGGCTGATAGATGCCGCGCGCGGACTGCGCGACGTAGGACAGTGCCATCACCGACGCCCTGGCCAGTTGGTCGCGGGCGGTGTCGTCGTCGATGTCCAGCAGCGGCGCGTATCCCCAGATCGGAGCGAGCATGGCCAGGCCGGCCTGCACGTCGACACGCACATCGCCGCTGTGGATCGGCAGCGGGAACGGCTCCGCGGGCGGCAGGGGATGGCCGAACCTGCCGTCGACCAGCAGCGCCCACACGTCGCCGAAGGTGACCTGCTGGTTGACCAGATCCTCGATGTCGACGCCGCGGTACCGCAGCGCGCCGCCGTCCTTGTCCGGTTCGGCGATCTCGGTGGTGAAGGCGACGACGCCTTCCAGCCCCTCGACGAAGTCCTCCGGTACGCCAGACGTCGTAGTCATGGGCAGATTCTTGCACCCGCGTTAGCGGCGCTTCCTACCGGTCGGTAACCCGTCGGCGAACAACTTCAGGCGTAGCGTTGTCGCGTGGCACCGGAGGGCTGGGCCCACGCCCGAAGGGCAGCGCAGAGCGGAGCGACCGGGGGATGACACAGCGCGACGATGACCACTTGGCCAGGATGCGGGTGGAATACGGATCGGTGGAGAAGGACGGCAGCGACGACCTCGACGCCGACTGGCTCGCAGAAGGCTGGGTTGTGCTGCTGCGCAAGTGGTTAGCCGATGCCGAAAGCGCCGGTGTGGCCGAAGCCAACGCCATGGTCGTCGGGACCGTGGACCGCCGGGGAAGGCCCACCACCCGCTCGGTGTTGTGCAAAAGCGTGGACGAAACCGGCATCACGTTCTTCACCAACTACGACTCGGCCAAGGGTGAGGATCTGGCGGCCACGCCCTTCGCGTCGGCGACGTTTCCGTGGTATCTGCTGGGACGTCAGGTCCATGTGAGAGGTCTGGTGACCAAGGTCCCGGCCGAGCAGACCGCCGACTACTGGTCCAAGCGCCCGCGGGGGTCGCAGCTGGGCGCCTGGGCGTCGCACCAGTCGATGCCGATCGCCTCGCGCGCCGCGCTGCTCGAACAGCTGGCCGATGTCACCGAGCGGTTCGCCGGACTCGATGAGGTGCCGGTGCCGCCGAACTGGGGTGGATACCTGATCGCGCCCGAGGTCGTCGAGTTCTGGCAGGGCCGGGAGAACCGGGTGCACAACAGGATTCGTGTCACCACCGACTCCGAACTGCCGGTGACCGTGCACAACAGCCGCATCGAGCGGCTGCAGCCATAGGTGCGCGGCCGAATTCCTCGCTCGCGGGGGCGGCTCTTCGCGGATACCGCGCCGCTGCGGTCACCCGATTTCCGGCGGTTGTGGCTGACGGGCATCGTCACCGTGATCGGCGCGAACCTGACGATCTTCGCGGTGCCGGTGCAGCTCTATGCGCTCACGCAGAACTCCGCCTACGTCGGCCTCTCCGGCCTGTTCGCGCTCGTGCCCCTGATCGTGTTCGGCCTGTGGGGCGGCGCATGGGCGGACGCCATGGACCGGCGGCTGCTGCTCATCATCGCGTCGTGCGGGCTGGCCGTGGCGTCGGTGTTGTTGTGGTTGCAGGCCGCGCTTGCGATGAACAACGTCTGGGTGGTTCTGTGCCTGCTCGCGGTTCAGCAGTCGTTCTACGCGATCAACTCGCCGACGCGCGCCGCAGCCATTCCGCGGATGTTGCCCGGCGATCAGTTGCCGGCGGCCAACTCGCTGAACATGACCGTGATGCAGTTCGGGGCCATCGTCGGCCCGCTGCTCGCGGGAGTGATGCTGCACTGGATGGACCTGTCCACGCTTTATCTGATCGACGCGATCACGTGCGTCGCGGCGATCTGGGCGACGTTCCGTCTTTCGCCGATGCCGACCAGCGACGGCGGCGGGGGTACGGGATTCGGCGCGGTGCGCTCAATCCTCGAGGGCTTCCGGTACCTCGCGGGCAACCGGGTCGTGTTGATGTCGTTCGTCGTCGATCTGATCGCGATGATCTTCGGGATGCCGCGCGCGCTGTTCCCGCAAATGGCGCACGAGAGCTTCGGTGGGCCGATCGAGGGCGGCACCACGATGGCGCTGCTGGCGGCGGCGATGTCAGCGGGCGCGGTGGCGGGCGGCCTGTTCTCGGGCTGGCTGCCAAGCGTTCGGCGGCAGGGCCTGGCGGTCGTGGCCTCGATCGTGGTCTGGGGGGTGGCCATGGTGGGCTTCGGCCTCGCCGGAGGATTCGCCGACGGGCACGCGGGCCTGTTCCTCTGGATCTCGTTGGCCTGCTTGGCTGTCGGCGGTGCGGCCGACATGGTGTCGGCGGCGTTTCGTTCGACGATCCTGCAGCAGGTGGCTTCCGATGACCTTCGCGGCCGCCTGCAGGGGGTGTTCACCGTCGTCGTGGCGGGCGGGCCCCGGCTGGCCGACGCCACCCACGGTGCCGCCGCTGCTGCCGTCGGCACCACAGTGGCGGCGGCCGGGGGTGGTGCACTGGTGGTGATCGGCATGATGGCGTGCGCGGTGCTCGTTCCCGCGTTCGTCCGCTACCGGGTGGCCGACGATGACAAAGTGTGACGCGGGCCAAGTGCCGGTGCCCGTCAGTTTCTAAGCAGCTTCTTAGCTTGGCTGGTTACGATGCCTTTCGTGCCTGATCTCAGGGGGGAGGCTGCCCTCGGACTGCGGGAACGGAAGAAGCAACGGACCCGCGTCACCCTCATCGACGCCGCCGTCGAACTCTGCGAACGGCAGGGGTTCGACCGCACCACGGTCGACCAGATCGCCGCAATCGCCGACGTCTCGCCCCGCACGTTCAGCCGGTACTTCGCGACCAAGGACGCCATCGCACTGGCCCTGGTCGACGAAGTCCTCGAAAAAACGGCCGTCGAGCTGATGCGCCAACCGCGCGGGATGAACCACTTCGAGGCATTGCTGCGGGCCTATCTCGCGATGGCCGATTCGGCCAAGGCCGCGCCGGCCGGGGAACTGTCGGCCGAGCGGGTGATGTGCATCGTGCGGATCGTTCTGTCGTCGCCCACGCTTCAGCAGGCGGCACTCGAATACCGCGCCAACGCCGTCGACATCGAGCTCGCCAACCGGATGGGGGCGGCCGTCGATGATCGCGGCCCGAAGCTGGTGTCGGCGGTGTGGGGTTCGATACTCATGACGGCGGTGACCGATCTCGCAGCCGGGTGCAGGGAGTGGTCGCAGCTGAGCCTCGACGATGTAATGGACCGTCTGGAAGTCTCATTCGCCGAGTTCACCGGGCTCACGACGGGCATCCGACAGCCGGTGTGACCGTCTGGCAACCCCCCCGCGGGCGAGAGTGCGCCAATGGGACTACCTTTTGAGGAGCAGACTCCGCATTCCTTGCAACGTAGAAGGGATCCCCGTGGCCGAAAAGGACGAGCACGCCACTCTCAATTACCCCGGTGGCGAGCTTGAATTGGACGTCGTCCACGCCACCGAAGGTTCCGATGGCGTCGCCCTGGGTTCACTGTTGGCCAAGACCGGCTACACGACGTACGACGAGGGTTTCGTCAACACCGCGTCGACCAAGAGTTCCATCACCTACATCGACGGCGACGCCGGGATCCTGCGCTATCGCGGCTTCCCGATCGAGCAGCTCGCCGAGAAGTCCAACTTCATCGAGGTCAGCTACCTGCTGATCTACGGTGAGCTGCCGACACCGGATCAGCTCGAGAAGTTCACCACCCAGATCCAGCGGCACACGTTGCTGCATGAGGACCTTAAGCGGTTCTTCGACGGCTTCCCGCGCAACGCGCATCCGATGCCCGTGTTGTCCAGTGCGGTCAACGCGCTGAGCGCGTACTACCAGGATTCGCTGGATCCGTTCGACGACGAGCAGGTCGAGCTGTCCACCATCCGCCTGCTGGCCAAGCTGCCCACGATCGCTGCGTACGCGTTCAAGAAGTCGGTCGGGCAGCCCTTCCTCTATCCGGACAACTCGATGTCCCTCGTCGAGAACTTCCTGCGGATGACGTTCGGGCTCCCGGCGGAGCCTTACGAGGTGGACCCGGAGCTCGTCCGTGCCCTCGACATGCTGTTCATCCTGCACGCCGACCACGAGCAGAACTGCTCGACGTCGACGGTGCGACTGGTCGGCTCGTCGCAGGCCAACCTGTTCACCTCGATCTCAGGTGGCATCAACGCGCTGTGGGGCCCGCTGCATGGCGGCGCCAATCAAGCGGTGCTGGAGATGCTGGAGAAGATCCGGCAGGCCGACGGCGATGTTCACGACTTCGTGAAGAAGGTCAAGAACAAGGAAGACAACGTCAAGCTGATGGGCTTCGGCCATCGGGTCTACAAGAACTACGACCCGCGGGCGCGCATCGTCAAGGAACAGGCCGACAAGATCCTCGGCAAGCTCGGGGGCGACGACGAACTCTTGGACATCGCCAAGGCTCTGGAAGAGGTCGCGTTGACCGACGACTTCTTCGTCGAGCGCAAGCTCTACCCGAACGTCGACTTCTATACCGGCGTGATCTACCGGGCGATGGGCTTCCCGACCCGCATGTTCACCGTGCTGTTCGCCCTGGGCCGACTGCCCGGCTGGATCGCGCACTGGCGTGAGATGCACGACGAGGGTGGCGGCAAGATCGGCCGTCCGCGCCAGATCTACACCGGTTACACCGAGCGCGACTACGTCGACACCGGCTCAAGGTAGTTCTGCTCTTCTGCTCTTCTGCGCGAGCTGGCCCACGCGTCAGCTGGGGAACGCAAATTGTCCCTCAACGCGGCGTGTCGCGGGCACTTTGCGTCTACTCGGCCACAGCCCCTTGCCTTCCAGACAGTTGTAGTTTCACAATAGTTGTATGAATGAAGCCGTCGTCCGGTCGTCCCCAGCTTCGCGGGGGCCCCAGAGCAGTCGGCGCAAGGCCATCATTCTGGTGACCTGCTGCCTGAGCCTGCTGATCGTGTCGATGGACGCGACGATCGTGAACGTCGCCATTCCGAACATCCGCGAGGACCTCGGCGCGTCGGCGGCGCAGCTGCAGTGGGTCATCGACATCTACACGCTGGTGCTGGCCTCGCTGCTGCTGCTGTCCGGAGCGGCGGCAGACCGGTTCGGCCGCAGGCGCACGTTCCAGATCGGCCTTGCGGTGTTCGCGTTCGGCTCGCTGATGTGCAGCCTGGCGCCGAACATCGAGGCCCTGATCGCGGCGCGGTTCCTGCAGGCGGTCGGCGGATCGATGATGAACCCGGTGGCGATGTCGATCATCACCCAGGTGTTCACCGGCCGCGTGGAGCGCGCCCGCGCGATCGGCGTCTGGGGTGGCGTCGTGGGTATCTCGATGGCGCTCGGCCCGATCGTCGGCGGCGCGCTGATCGAGATCGTCGACTGGCGCGCGGTGTTCTGGATCAACCTGCCGATCTGTGCGCTCGCGATCCTGCTCACCGTGATCTTCGTTCCAGAATCCAAGTCGGTGACGATGCGCGACGTCGACCCCGTCGGCCAGGCACTCGGCATGGCCTTCCTGTTCGGCATCGTCTTCGTGCTCATCGAGGGCCCGGGCTTCGGCTGGGGCGACATCCGCACCATCGCCGTCGCGGTCGTCGCGGTGCTGGCGTTCGTCGCGTTCCTGGCCTACGAGTCGCGACGACACGACCCGTTCATCGATCTGCGGTTCTTCCGCAGCATCCCGTTCGCGTCGGCGACCATGATCGCGGTGTGTGCGTTCGCCGCGTGGGGGGCGTTTCTGTTCATGATGTCGCTGTACCTGCAGGACGAGCGGGGCTTCTCAGCCATGCACACGGGTCTGATCTATCTGCCGGTTGCCATTGGCGCACTTGTGTTCTCGCCGCTGTCGGGCCGGATGGTCGGGCGGTACGGCAGCCGGCCGTCGATCGTCATCGCCGGCGTCCTGATCACCGCGGCGACGGTGATGCTCGCCGGGCTGACCGCGACCACGCCGGTGTGGCAGCTGCTCACGGTCTTCGCCGTCTTTGGCATCGGTTTCTCGATGGTCAATGCGCCGATCACCACCGCGGCGGTCAGCGGCATGCCGACCGACAGGGCAGGTGCCGCCTCTGCCGTCGCCACCACCAGCCGACAGGTCGGCGTCAGTCTCGGTGTGGCGCTGTGTGGTTCGGTCGCCGGGACCGCGCTCGCGAGAACGGGTGCGGACTTCGCCGCGGCGGCGCGGCCGCTGTGGTTGATCTGCGCCGTGCTCGGCGTGACGATCACCGCGCTCGGCGTCTACTCGACGTCTGCACGCGCGCTGCGGTCGGCCGATCGCCTCGCCCCACTGATCGCCGGACCGGACGCGCAACGGGAGGGCGCCGATGTCTCCTAACCTGCTCGCCGACGAGGTCTGGCGCGCAATGGCGGCGCTGGTTATCGACAACCGCGACAGCTGGAAGCGTGCGGTGGTCGAGGAGTCAGGGTTGCCGTTCAGCAGGATCCGTATCCTCAAACGGCTGAGCAGGCAGTCGATGTCGGTCAAGGAGTTGGCGCGTGCGGCGACCATCGACCCGCCTGCGGCGACGGTGGCGATCAACGACCTCGAAGAGCGTGGACTGGTGGTGCGCGAGACCGATCCGGCGAATCGACGGTCCAAGACCGTGTCGCTCACCGAGGCCGGCCGCACAACGGTTCGCAAGATCGACGCGGTAAACGACCCGGCGCCGGACATTCTGGCGAGGCTCGACGACGCCGAACTCAAGTCGCTGCAGGCGATCCTCGAGAAGCTGACCGCCGGCTAGCGAAATCACATCTCCAGCACAGCCATCGCGGCGTTGTGCCCGCCGATCCCCGACACTGCGCCACCCCGACGTGATCCTGAGCCGCACAACAGAATCCGATCGTGTGCGGTCGCGACGCCCCACCGTCGCGCAGGTGTGTCGAGCGGCTCGTCATCCTCGGCGAACGGCCACGACAACGCACCGTGGAATATGTTGCCCGCCGTCATGCCCAGCGAGTGCTCCAGATCGAGCGTCGTCTTCGCCTCGATGCACAGCCGCCCCGCCGAATCCTGCATCAGCACATCCTGAACAGGTTCTGCCAGAACGGAGTTCAGTGAGTTGAGCACCGCGGACGTCAACGTGTCCCGCATGCGGTCGGGGTCGCCCGCGGCGATCAGGGAATGCGGTGTGTGCAGGCCGAAAACCGTCAGCGTCTGCGCGCCACTGGCATGTAGAGCTTCGGACAAGATGGTGGGATCTGTCAGTGAGTGGCAATAGATCTCGCACGGCAACGGGTCGGGCACCACGCCGTGTTCTGCGCGCGTGAAGGCCGTGTCGAGCTGGCGGTAGGTCTCGTTGATGTGAAACGTCCCGCCGAACGCCTGCTCCGGCGCGACGGACTGGTCGTGCAGGCGCGGAAGGCGTTGCAGCATCAGGTTGACCTTCACCTGCGCCCCTGGCGCCTGCACGGGCGCGGGTTCGCCGAGCAGTCCGGCCAGCACAGTCGGGGTCACGTTCGCGAGTATGTGCCCGGCGTGCACGCGGTGCTCTGCACCGTCGCGGCGGTAGCGCACCTCCCCGTCGGGGTCGATGGCGTGAACCTCAGCACCACAGATGATTTCGGCTCCGTGGCCGGTGGCCGCGGCGGCCAGTGCGCCACTGACCGCACCCATGCCGCCGATCGGGACGTCCCAGTCGCCGGTGCCGCCTCCGAGCAGGTGGTACAGGAAGCAGACGTTCTGCGTCAGCGACGGGTCGTCGGCGCGGGCGAATGTACCGATCAACGCATCGGTGGCCATCACGCCGCGCACCAGATCGTTGGATACGGCGTCGGTGATGGCGTGTCCGATCGGTTCGTCGACCATCAAGCGCCACGCGTTGTCGTCGCCCACATGCCTGCGCGCCTCGCCACGGGTACGCAGTGGCCGCAGCAGGGTCGGCCACATGCGCGACGTGAGTACGCGACAGCGCCGGTAGAAGTCCTCGAAGCCCGCTTCGTCACCCGCGGCGCCGATGTCGCCGAACGTCGACGACGGCCCGATCAGTAGCCCGGTCCGGCCTCCGGTCGCGGGGTCAGGTGTGTACGACGATTGGCGTCGGCGAACCAGCCGCACCCGGGCGCCGAGGTCCTCGACTATGCGCCGGGGCAGCAGGCTCACCAGATACGAGTAGCGCGACAACCGCGCGTCGACACCGTCAAATGCATGCGCGGACACCGCCGCCCCGCCGACATGGTCGAGCCGCTCCAGCACCTGAACCCGTCGGCCCGCGCGCGCCAGGTACGCGGCCGCGACCAGCCCGTTGTGCCCACCGCCGACGATGACGGCGTCGGGTGGCATCACCTCTTCGGCCGGCCTCGGCTAGCCAAGGTAGCCCTCGACCTCGCCCGGCGGCCGGACGCGGGCCTCGCCCGGATCGCCGCCGGTCTCGCGCAGTGCGCGTCGTTGCCGCAGCAGATCCCAGCACTGGTCGAGTGCGACCTCGAGCGCACGTAGGCGCTGATGCTCCTCGGACTCGTCGATATCGCGGTGCTGCAGCTGGGCCCGCAGTTCCCGCTCCTCGGCGACCAGCTCGTTGACCTGATCGAGAATGTCTTGGTCCTTCGCCATTGGTTCAGTCTGCCCGACTACATTGAGTGCGGTGACTTCCACTTCAGGGCAGAAGCCAGAGATCGAGTTTCCCGACGGACCCCCTCCGACCGAACTGGTCATCAAGGACCTGGTGGTCGGCGACGGTGCGGAAGCGGTGCCCGGCGGCAACGTCGAGGTGCACTATGTCGGCGTCGAGTACGACACCGGCGAGGAGTTCGACAGTTCGTGGGCTCGCAACGAGTCGATCGAGTTCCCGCTGCGCGGTCTGATCCAGGGCTGGCAGGACGGCATCCCCGGGATGAAGGTCGGCGGCAGGCGCCAACTCGTCATTCCGCCGGAGCAGGCCTACGGTCCCGCGGGCGGCGGGCACCGGTTGTCCGGCAAGACGTTGATCTTCGTGATCGACCTGCTGGGCACCAAATAGCGCTCGCGCTAGGTCGGACCGGGCAACCGAAGCAACAGCCGGGCGCCGCCAAGCGGGCTTTCCTCCAACGAGGCTGTGCCACCGTGCAATTCGGCCTGCTGGGCGACCAGCGCGAGCCCGAGCCCGGAGCCCGAATGCGACGCCGTCGAGCCGCGGGAGAATCGGTCGAACACGATCCTGCGTTCCTCTTCCGGAACGCCCACGCCGTCGTCGTCGATCGCGATCTCCACGCCGGCTCGCGAGCTGACCGCCGAAAGCTGCACCCGTGTCGCGCCGCCGTGCTTGACGGCGTTGGCGATCGCGTTGTCCACCGTAATCCGCAGACCCGCGGGAAGCCCGACGATGATCACCGTCGGCGCAGGCACCAACGACACGTCCAGATCGGGGTACACCCGCATCGCGTCGTGTGCGGCGCGGTCCAGCAGTTCGGTGATGTCGACCGGGACGTGGTCGTCCGCGGTCGAGAGCTCACCCTGGGCCAGCCGCTCGAGCGCCCCGAGTGTGGCCTCGATGCGCGACTGCGTGCGGATGACGTCGTTGACCACCTCTTTGCGTTGCTCCTCGGGTAGATCCAGCGTGGACAACACCTCGAGGTTGGTCCGCATCGCCGTCAGCGGCGTGCGCAGTTCGTGCGCCGAGACGGAGGCGAAATCGCGGGCCGACGTGAGCGCCGCCTTGGTGCGGTCCCGTTCCTCCCACACCCGCTCGACCAGACCCTTCACCGCCTCGGCGATCTCGACGGCCTCGGTGGCGCCGCGCACCTCCACGTCGGGGTCCTCGTCGCCGGTGTCGATCTGCCGGGTCTGCTGGGCCAGCCGTCGCAGGGGCCGGACCGCGAACGCGGCGAGCACCCAGCCGAACGCCGACGCCGCCCCGACGGCGAACACGCAGATGATGATCACCCGGCGGTGCAGGTTGTTGGTGTCGGCGATGGTGTCTTCGTACGTCGCGCCGACGGCGACCGACATCGGCCCGGGGTAGTACGGAATGTCCACTGTGCGAACCCGGTACCGCACCCCGTAGACGTTGGTGTCGGCGTATCCGGGGTCCATATGCGGCAGCACGACGTCGGAGTTCGAGGTCACCTCGTTGCCTCGGCGCACGGTGATGACGGCGTCCTGATTGTTCGGTGACTTGGGGATCTCGTCGAGCCCGCGCGGCAGGAACGGAATCGCGAAACCGGCCGCCTCGTCGAGCCGGCGGTCCAGCCGTTCCTTGCGGTCGTTGGTGATGCCGACCCACACCACGGTGCCGACGATCACCACCACGATCGCCGCGCCGATCGCCGTGGCCAACGCGACGCGGGTGCGCAGCGACGGGGTTCGGCGGAAGACCCGGGACAGCAGGCTCATCGGGCTACCGTCGTCGGCTCTTCGCACAGGCGCTGATCACTGCGTCCTCAGGACGAATCCCACTCCGCGCACGGTGTGCAGAAGCCGGGGCGCGCCGCCGGCCTCGAGCTTGCGGCGCAGGTATCCGATGAACACGTCGACGACGTTGGTGTCCGCGGCGAAGTCGTAGCCCCAGACCAGCTCCAACAGCTGGGCCCGGGACAGCACTGCGGTCTTGTGCTCGGCCAGCACAGCGAGCAGGTCGAACTCGCGCTTGGTGAGGTCGACGTCGACACCGTTGACGCGGGCGCGGCGGCCGGGGATGTCGACCTCCAACGGGCCGACCTGGATGGTTTCCGACGAGAAGGTGGCCGTCGAACCGCGCCGCCGCAGCAGCGCCTTCACCCGAGCCACGAGCTCGGCCAACACGAACGGCTTGACCAGGTAGTCGTCGGCCCCGGCCTCCAGACCGGCGACGCGGTCGTCGACCGAACTGCGCGCCGAGAGCACGCAGACGGGGACGTCGTTGTCCATGGCGCGCAGCGCGGTGACCACGCTGACGCCGTCGAGCACGGGCATGTTGATGTCGAGGACGATCGCGTCGGGCCGGGTCTCCGTCGCGCTGCGCAGCGCCTCGGCGCCGTCGACCGCGGTGGACACGTCGAAGCCGGACAGCCGCAGGCCGCGCTCGAGCGAGGCGAGCACGTCGGGGTCGTCGTCGACCACGAGCACCCGGGGTGAGGCTGCAGTGCTGTCCATGGCCCCAATCTTGCCTGATGGCGTCCTCGGCATGCGGCAGGCGCGGGATTGCGGAGGTATCGCGGCAGCGACGGTCTTGTCACCGCCATGTCACGGCCGGTTGAACGATCCGTGATAGCACGCTCGCAGCGAATTCGTCGCTACAAGCTGGGAAACGCGGGTATCCACCGCTGAAGCCCGTGTCCCCTGGTCGACGGCCCCGGGAAGCCGTTGACCTCAATTATTGTTGAGGTTTTACGGTGATTCCATGAGTATTGAAACGGTCGCGCGGCAAACGCTGTACCGGCAATCGCACGCCCGCGGCGGAGACCTGCGCGCGCTCGTCAACCGGGAGTTGCTGAGCCGTATCTGGCGTTTCGCGAATCGGCATCACGGCAGGCTGCGCTGGTTCGTGGCCGTCAGCGTGGTGAGCGCGCTGCTCGCCGTGGCCACGCCGTTGCTCGCAGGCAAGGTCGTCGACGAGATCACCAAACCCGAAGCTGGCGGTGCGCCCGGCGCCGTGGTGCTGTTGGCGGCGGTCATCGCGCTGGTGGCGGTCGCCGAGACGGCGGTGTCGCTGGTGACCCGCTGGCTGTCGTCGACGATCGGTGAGGGCCTGATCCTCGATCTGCGCACCGCCGTGTTCGACCACGTGCAGCGGATGCCGGTCGCCTTCTTCACCCGCACCCGGACCGGGGCGCTGGTCAGCCGGCTCGGCAACGACGTGATGGGCGCGCAGCGCGCGTTCTCCGACACGCTGTCCGGCGTCGTCTCCAATGTCGTGACGCTGACGCTGACGTTGGCAGTGATGCTGTCGATCTCGTGGCAGATCACCCTGCTGTCGCTGGTGCTGACGCCGTTGTTCGTCGTGCCCGCGCGACGCATCGGAGCGACCATGGCGCGGCTGTCGCGCGAGGCGGCGACACACAACGCCACGATGAACACCCAGATGACGGAACGGTTCTCGGCCCCGGGCGCCACACTGGTCAAGTTGTTCGGCAGCCCGTCGACCGAATCGCGCGAGTTCGAGTTGCGTGCCGGCCGGGTGCGCGACATCGGTGTGAAAACCTCGATGCTGCAGTCGGTTTTCATGAACTCGCTGACGCTGATGTCGGCGTTGGCCCTGGCCCTGGTCTACGGCCTCGGCGGGGTGCTGGCCATCGGCGGACACCTGCAGGCCGGTGCGATCGTGTCGCTCGCACTGTTGCTGACGCGGCTGTACGCGCCGTTGACGGCGCTGGCCAACGCCCACGTCGAGGTCGCCAGTGCGCTGGTGTCGTTCGAGCGGGTCTTCGAGGTGCTCGACCTCGTACCGCTCATCCAACAGCGGCCGGGTGCAATCGATCTACCCGAGGGGCCGGTGTCGGTCGCCTTTGACGACGTGCGGTTCTCGTATCCGTCGGCGGACAAAGTGTCGCTGGCCTCGCTGGAAGAGGTCGCAGTGCTCGACCACCGAGGTGGAGACGAAGTGCTGCATGGTATTTCGTTCACCGCCAAGCCCGGCCACATGATCGCGCTCGTGGGTTCATCGGGCGCGGGCAAGTCGACGATCGCGTCACTGATGGCCCGCCTGTACGACGTCGAATCCGGTGCTGTGCGGTTCAACGGTGTCGATATTCGTGACCTCACCTTCGCGTCACTGAAGGAGACCGTCGGAGTCGTCACCCAGGACGGCCATCTGTTCCACGAGTCGATCCGGTCGAACCTGAAGCTTGCGGCGCCGCACGCGACCGACGAAGAACTGTGGGAGGCCCTGGAACGCGCGCGGTTGGCCGACGTCGTCGCCGAGATGCCCGACGGCCTGGACACGGTTGTCGGTGAGCGCGGATACCGTTTGTCGGGCGGGCAGCGGCAGCGGCTGACCATCGCCCGCCTGCTCCTCGGGAGGTCGCGCGTGGTGGTGCTCGACGAGGCGACGGCGTCGCTGGACTCGTCGTCGGAGGCTGCGGTGCAGAAGGCACTGGCGGCGGCGCTCGAGGGCCGCACGTCGATCGTCATCGCCCACCGGCTGTCCACCGTGCGTGCGGCCGACCAGATCCTCGTCGTCGAGCACGGCCGCATCGTCGAAAAGGGCACCCACTTCGAGCTGCTGGCCAAACGGGGCCGCTATGCCGAGCTTTATGAGACGCAGTTCGGCGACCAGGAGCGCGCCGTCGCATGACCCGACGTTCGTGGCCCGGTTATCCGTTTGCCCAACATGGGAAGATGTTCTAAGTGGTTGAACCGGAACGCAACGCCCTGCGAGCGGCCCCCGCGATTGCGCGGCAGCCGTCGCGGCAACGAACCGGTTCGGATCTGTGGCGCATGTTGCCGTACCTGTTGCCCTACCGGGTGCGCTGGATCGCGATGGTCCTCATCGCGCTCGCCAGCCTCGCCGCCACCATCGCGATCCCGCTGATGACCAAGGCCGTCATCGACGGACCGGTGCGGCACCAGGACCAGCAGGGCCTGTGGCTGCTCGGTGCCGCCGCGATGGGAGTCGGCATCTCGGAGGCGGTGCTGTGGTTCATCCGCCGGTGGCTGGTTGCGCGCGCCACCATGGGCGTCGAGGCCGACATCCGCAAGGACCTGTACGCCCGGCTGCAGATTCTGCCGATGAGCTTCCACGGCCGCTGGCAGTCCGGCCAGCTGCTGTCGCGAATCATGAACGACCTCGGCACGATTCGCCGGTTCATGTCATTCGGCATGGTCTTCCTGCTGCTCAATGTCATCCAGATCACCGTGGTGACCGCGATACTGCTCGCGATGTACTGGCCGCTGGGCGTGGTGGTGCTGCTGTCGATCGTGCCGATCGCCGCGACCGTCCTGCACTTTCAGCGGGAGTACACGCGGCTGTCGCGGCTGGCCCAGGACCAGTCCGGCCACGTCGCCACGCATGTCGAGGAGTCCGCGCTGGGCCTGCGCGTGGTCAAGTCGTTCGGCCGCGAGGACTACGTCTACGACCGGTTCGACGACCAACTCACCGACCTGTATGACACGCAGGTCAGCAGGGTCTCGGTGTCCGCGAAGTTCTGGACGCTGCTCGAGGTGATTCCTAATCTGACGCTGATCGTGGTGCTCGGCTTCGGCGCCTACGCTGCGGGCCACGGATTTGTCACCATGGGCACGCTCGTCGCGTTCATCACGATGATGCTGTCGCTGGTGTGGCCGATCGCGTCACTGGGATTCCTGTTGTCGATGACGCAGGAGTCGTTCACCGCGGCGAACCGGATCGCCGAAATCTTCGATGCGCCACTCGAAATCGAGGACGGTCTCAACGACGAGCTGCCGGCGGGCGGCAGGCTGGAACTGGTCGACGTCGGATTCCGGTTCCCTGATGCCGCCCGGCCCGATGTCGCCGCCGGGGCGGCTCCGGAAGAGGACTGGGCCCTGCGGCACGTCACGGCGACGGTCGAACCGGGGGAGACACTGGCGCTGGTCGGCTCGACCGGATCGGGAAAGTCCGTGTTGGCCTCGCTGCTGTCGCGGCTCTACGACGTCACCGAGGGCGAGATCCGCATCGACGGCCACGACATCCGTGAGCTGTCGCTGGCGGCGCTGCGCGACACGGTGGCCACCGCGTTCGAGGACCCGACGCTGTTCTCGATGTCGGTCGCCGAGAACTTGCGGCTGGGCCGCCCGGACGCGACGAACGAGCAGATGGCGCAGGCGATCGAGGTGGCCGCCGCCCAGTTCGTCTACGACCTGCCGTTCGGGCTGGACACCCGCATCGGTGAGCAGGGCATGAGCCTGTCCGGTGGTCAGCGGCAACGGCTTTCGCTGGCCCGCGCCATCCTGGCGGCGCCGAAGATCCTGGTGCTCGACGACACCTTGTCCGCGTTGGATGTGCACACCGAGGCCGTCGTCGAGGAGGCGCTGCGCCGAGTGCTGCACGCGGTCACCGGCATCGTCGTCGCACACCGCGCGTCGACCGTGCTGCTGGCCGACAAGGTCGCGCTGCTCGAGGGCGGCACGATCACCCACATCGGCACCCACGCCGAATTGCTCGCCACCGTCCCGCAGTACCGGTACCTGCTGGCCGCCGACGACGAACTCGACGACGGCGCCGAGCGTGCCTGCGCATGGCAGGACGACGAGGTCCGCGGCCGGCTCGGTCAGTCCTACGAGGAGCAGGAGGCGCTGGAATCCGAACGCGCCAAACGACGTTTCGTGACGTCGGAGGCCGAGCGCCGATGACCACAGTTCACGGGCCGACTGCTCCTCGGTCTCGTCCCTCGCCCGCATCGTCATCGTCCGGTACGGAATGGCGGGGCAGGTTCGACGAGGACCAGACCGACGACCTGCCCATCGACGAGAACCTGCCGCTGCGCCGTGAGGCTCGCGCGCTGCTGTGGTCGCTGCTGCGGCCGTACCGCGCGACCGTCGCCGTGCTCGCCCTGGTCGTCGTGGTGGAAAACGCTGCGCGGCTTTCCGTTCCGCTTCTCGTACAGCGCGGTATCGACCACGGCATTCCGCCGATCGTCGACGGTGGGTCGGCCCGCGCGCTGTTGACGATCGTCGGTGCGCTCGCTGTGGTGGTGCTTGTTCAGGCCAGCAGTCGAATGTTCTTCCTGCGGCGGTCCGGCCGCATCGGGCAGAAGGTCCTGCTGGAGTTGCGGCGTCGGGTGTTCCGGCACTTCCAACGACTCGACATCGCGTTTCACGAGCGCTACACCTCCGGTCGCGTGGTCAGCCGGTCGACCAACGACGTCGAGGCCATCCAGGACATGCTGGAGACCGGCTTCGACAGCCTGATCACCGCGGTGCTGACACTGATCGGCACGTCCATTCTGCTTGTGACGCTGGATGTTCGGCTCGGCCTGATGTGTCTGGCCGCCTTCCCCGTGCTGGTGGCGCTGGTCTGGTGGTTCCGCGCAGAGTCGGCCAAGGTCTACCGCAAGGTGCGCGAGAGCGCCGCGCTGGTGATCGTGCAGTTCGTCGAGACCATGACCGGCATCAAGGCGGTGCAGGCATACCGGCGTGAACCGCGGAACCAGGAGATCTTCGAGGACATCGCCGACGACTACCGGGAGATCAACGAGAAGACCTTCCGACTGCTCGCCGTCTTCATGCCCGGGGTCAAACTGGTCGGCAACATCACCACCGGCGTGGTGCTGCTCTACGGCGGCTACCAGGTTCTCAACGGCCAGATGACCATCGGCACTCTGGCGGCGTTCCTGCTGTACCTGCGGATGTTCTTCGAACCGATGCAGGAGATCTCGCAGTTCTTCAACACCTTCCAGTCCGCCTCGTCGGCGCTGGAGAAGCTGGCCGGGGTGCTGGCCCAGCGTTCGGCGATCAGGGACCCGCAGCGACCCGTCGAGATGACGATGGTGCGCGGCGACATCGACTTTCACGACGTCCAGTTCTCGTATGTCGACGGCCGTCCGGTGCTGCCGGATCTCGATTTCCAGGTGCCGGCAGGTCAGACTGTGGCGCTGGTCGGCACCACGGGCGCCGGCAAGACGACGATCGCGAAACTCATTGCACGCTTCTACGATCCGACATCGGGGTCGGTGACCCTGGACGGGGTCGACCTGCGCGATCTCGCTCAGACCGAGCTGCGCCGCCACGTCGTGATGGTCACCCAGGAGAACTTCATGTTCGACGGGACCGTCGCCGACAACATCCGGTTCGGCAGGCCCGACGCCACCGATGATGAGGTCGCCGCCGCGGCGGAGGCAGTCGGCGCGGACCGGTTCATCAACGCACTTCCCGATGGCTACGACACCGACGTCGCCAAACGCGGCGGCCGACTGTCGGCGGGCCAGCGGCAGCTGGTCGCGTTCGCGAGGGCGTTCCTGGCCGACCCGGCGGTGCTGATCCTCGACGAGGCGACGTCGTCGCTGGACATCCCGAGTGAGCGGATGGTCCAGCGCGCGTTGGAAACAGTGCTGGCCGACCGGACCTCCCTGGTCATCGCGCACCGGCTGTCCACCGTGCAGGTCGCCGACCGGGTGCTCGTCCTCGAGCACGGCCGCATCGTCGAGGACGGCGCGCCCGAGGATCTGATCACGCGCGACGACGGCCGGTACGCGGCGTTGCACCGCGCGTGGGTGGACTCGCTGGCTTAACCCGCCTGCGCCAGCAGCGCTTCCAGCTTGTCGTTGATGGCGGGCATCTGTGAGGTCAGCACCGAGATGATCTTCTCGCGCGCCCGCTCGCTGACGGCGGCGGTCACGTGGTGCAGGACGTTGAGGCGCGCGGTGTCGACCCACGCCATCATCTCCGGGTCGGTGAACCATTTGAGCTGGTTCTTGTTGAACGCCAGCATCATTCGCAGCCAGTCGGTTGGCTCTCTGGGATAGGGCACCGGTCCGCAGAACGCGTTCCGGGTGTCGTCGTCGGCGTAGGCGGCCTCGACGTGAGCGATGACCGCCGCGCTGAACGCGGGCTGGCAGGTGCGCACGGCCTGCAGGGAGATGTGGTCGCCGCTGAACACCGTCATCGGATCCCGATGAGCGAAACCGTCTGCCGAGCAGTCGATGTAGAGCGCGGAACTTTCGATGTCGCGGGTCCCGCCGTCGAGTGCAATACGGCCCGGCTCGATCGACTGAACATGCCCCATGCGAACCACGTCCTCGATGCGGCGCAGCTCGGTGAGTTCGGCCTGCGACAGAATCGCGCACCGGTACATCGTCGGGTCAACGGTGGTGTCGATGCGCTGCAGGCAGCCCTTGGTCTCGAGCCGGTGGAACAGGTCCGACAGCGAGTCTGCCTCGACCACCGCGGCGAGTTGGTTGGAGAAGTCGCGCAGCACCCCCTTGGCGAACTGCTTACCGGGCTGGATCGTGGCGCGGTCCAGGACCCAGGAGTCGCGGGGTTTGATCCACGTCAACCGCTGCGGCGCGACGCCGTGCCGCAGCAGCCACAGACATGCGTCCATCGCGGTCTTGCCCGCCCCGACGATCACATAGCGGTCTCTGGCTTCGCGGATGCGCGGCAGGTCATTGGGCGGCACGCAATCGACACCGGGGGCGATGTCATAGGACGGGCGACGCATCGACGGCACGATGATCTCCACACGGCTGGTGACCACGCGTCGCGTGCTCACCTCGATGTCCTCGCCGCCGAGGGTGCGGATCCGCCCGTCGCCGAGGTATTCGCTCATCGGCAGGTAGGTCACCCGTCCTGTCGGCAGCAGGTGTTGTCGCATGACCGTGTCGAAATAGGCGCACACCTCGGCGCCGCTGGCGAGTTCGTAGTATCCGGCGTTGAGGCCGCTCTGGTCGATGGTGTCGGTGCCGAGGTTGCGCGAGTTCACGCCGTAGTACGCCGACGGCTGATGTAGCCGTACGAACGGGTAGGCGGTCGTCCAGTGGCCGCCCGGCTGGTCGTTGCGATCCACCACCACGACTGTCGCGTCGGATTCGCTCACCAAGGTGTCGGCGAACGCGAGCCCCATCGCGCCCGCACCCACCACGAGGTAGTCAGCCTCGATATTCCGCCCCATCTATCGCACGGTAGCGAAGAAGGCGCTGACGTCATCGACGAATAGCTCGGGCTGCTCGAACGCCGCGAAGTGGCCGCCGCGCGGCATCCTCGTGAAGTGGGTGATGTTGTAGCCGGCCTCGCACCAGCTGCGTGGCGCCTGAAGGATCTCCTTCGGGAAAGACGCGATACCGGTGGGCAGTTCGACGCGCTCGAAGCCGCCGAAGAAGGTGAAACTCTCCCAGTACAGCCGGGCCGACGATGCCCCCGATGCGGTCAGCCAGTAGATCATCACGTTGTCGAGGATCTCGTCCTTGCTGAGGACGTTCTCGGGGTGGCCGTCGCAGTCCATCCACGACCAGAACTTCTCGACGATCCACGCCAGCTGACCCACCGGTGAATCCACCAACCCGTAGCCGAGAGTCTGGGGACGTGTCGACTGTTGCTTGGAGTAGCCGGAATCCCAGTCCGCGTAGTGCTTGCCCGCATCGAGCGCCGCCTGCTCCTCGGGAGTCGGGTTCTTCAGTCCGGCCGGGGGAAAGCCCAGCGGCATGTTCACGTGAATCGCCGCGCACCGGCCGCCGTTGCGGCCGATCTGGGTGGTGACCGCCGCGCCCCAGTCGCCGCCCTGGGCGCCGTACCGCTCGTAGCCGAGCGTTCCCATCAGCGTGTCCCACGCCTCGGCGGTCTTGCCGATTCCCCAACCCGTATGTGCGGGCTTGCCGGAGAACCCGTATCCGGGCAGCGACGGGCACACCACGTCGAACCCCTGCTCGGTGAGGGGCTCGATCACCTTGTGGAACTCGACGATCGATCCGGGCCAGCCGTGCGTGATCACCAACGGGAATGCGTCGTCGCGCTTGGACCTCTGATGGATGAAATGGATGTCGAGGCCGTCAATTTCGGTGGTGTACTGGTCGAATCGGTTCAACGCGGCTTCGCGTGCGCGCCAGTCGTAGTCGTTGGCCCAGTAGTCGGCCAGTTCACGGGTGTAGGCCAGCGGAATGCCCTGGCTCCAGTCGTCGACGCATTCGGCCTCGGGCCATCGGGTGCGGGCCAGTCGCGCCCGGAGATCGTCGAGGTCGGCGTCGGGGACGGAGATGCGAAACGGGGTGATCTGCGAGATCTGAGCCATGCACCCATCCTCGCCCTCCTCGTCGCCGAGACTGCGGTCAGGTCGCGTTTTTCTGCCAATCCGCGATCTGTGTGCAGTTTCGGCGCGACGATGAGCAGATGCAGTCATCCGACGCAGGTCCGACCGACATCCCCATTCTCGAGGAGACGATCGGGGACAACTTCGAGCGTACGGTCGCGGCAAACCCCAACGGGGACGCGCTCGTCGACATGGCAAGCGGCCGGCGGTGGACGTACACCGAACTCAACGACGAAATCGACGTGGTCGCACGCGGTCTCATGGCGCTGGGCATCGAACGCGGTGAGCGTGTCGGCATGTGGGCGCCCAACTGTCCCGAGTGGACCATCGTGCAGTACGCGACCGCGAAGATCGGCGCCATCCTGGTCAACATCAATCCGGCCTACCGCACGCACGAACTGGCCTATGTCCTCGAGCAGTCCGGTGTCCGCACTCTGGTCTCCGCGACGACGTTCAAGACGTCGGACTACGTCGCGATGGTCGGCGAGGTCCGGTCGGACGCACCGGACCTGTGCGAGGTGGTGTTCGTCGGCACCGACGACTGGACGCGCCTCGTCGATAGCGCGCAGGCGGTAGCCGACGACGCCCTGCGCGCCCGCATGACCACCCTCGACAACAACGAGCCGATCAACATCCAATACACATCGGGCACAACCGGTTTCCCGAAGGGCGCGACGCTGTCGCACCGCAACATCCTCAACAACGGGTACTTCACCACCGAGCTGATCAACCTCGGCCCCGAGGACCGGCTGTGCATCCCGGTGCCGTTCTATCACTGTTTCGGAATGGTGTTGGGCAACCTCGGCTGCACCAGCCACGGTGCGACGATGGTCATTCCCGCACCTGGATTCGACCCGGGTCTGACGCTCGACGCCCTCGAAAAGGAAAGGTGTACAGCGGTTTACGGTGTGCCGACGATGTTCATTGCGATGCTAGGCGACCCGACGTCTGGCCGCCCGCGACCTGTCGTCGCTGCGTACCGGCATCATGGCCGGAGCGGTCTGCCCCATCGAGGTGATGAAGCGCTGCGTCAACGAGATGAACATGACCGAGGTCGCCATCGCCTACGGCATGACCGAGACGTCACCGGTGTCATGCCAGACGCGCATCGACGACGATCTCGAGCGGCGCACCGCGACGATCGGCCGTGTCCATCCCCACGTCGAGATCAAGATCGTCGACCCCGACACGGGTGCGATCGTCGAACGTGGTCAGCCCGGGGAGTACTGCACACGCGGCTACTCGGTGATGCTCGGCTACTGGCAGGACGAGGCCAAGACGCACGAGGCGATCGATGACGACGGATGGATGCACACCGGCGACCTCGCGGTCATGCGCGACGACAGTTACTGCAACATCGTGGGGCGCATCAAGGACATGGTGATCCGTGGCGGGGAGAACGTCTATCCGCGCGAGGTCGAGGAGTTCCTGTACACCCATCCCGACATCGAGGACGCCCAGGTCATCGGCGTCCCCGATGACAAGTACGGCGAGGAGATCTGCGCCTGGGTCCGGATGAAGCCGGGGCGTAGCCCGCTGGACGCTCAGGCCGTTCGCGATTTCGCCGGCGGAAAGCTGGCCCACTACAAGATCCCGCGCTACGTCCACGTCGTCGACGAGTTCCCGATGACCATCACCGGCAAGGTCCGCAAGGTCGAGATGCGCACCGAAACGGTCAAGATTCTCGGCCTGCACGCCGAGGAGGGATGAAAAACGGCGCCGGGGCGAGTCTCTATCTGTGTGGCATCTGCATCCACCTCGGGAAGACGGGCGTGTGCAGCGCTGGCGGTCGCCTCCGCCGGTTTGCACGCGGCGATGCTCGGCCACGCGTCGAACCCGATTGCGGCAGGCCTGCTGGCCACGATGATCGCGGCGTGCCTGTACTGCGCGCGCGAACTCTGGCGTGACGGCACTGAGCGGGCCTGGGTGGTCGTCGCCCTGATGAACCTCGCGATGATCGCGCTTCATCTGCCCGCGCCCGCGCATCACCACGGCGCCGTGAGCGCAGCGGCGGCTTCGCCGTCGCCCCTGATGGCGGTGGCGACTCTGGTCGCGCTCGTGGAGGTCGCGGCCGCCGCCGCGGCGCTGTACGTCCGTAGCAGAGGCCGCATCGCTGCGCTGAGGGCTGCAGCGCACCAACCACCGAAGCCCTCAATGCAGTATTCGTTTCTGGACGGCACGCCAGATCAGCGGTAGGCCAGCCCGCTGAGCTGTCGGGCCAGTGCGCGCCGAACGGCAGGCACCCGCCCGACGAGGCTGATCGCTACGTTGCGGATCGGTCGAACCGCCCGCGGCAGCGTCGCCAGCCGGGTCAGCCGATCCGTCATCGTCACAACACCTTTGGCGATCGGGCGGCGCGCTGCGCTGTAGTCGTCCAGCAGGCTGTCGGGCTCACCGGCGAGGACGGCGGCGAGCGCATCGGCCAGCGCGACGGCGTCCTGGATGCCGAGATTCATGCCCTGCCCGCCGGCGGGGCTGTGCACATGCGCCGCGTCACCGGCGAGCAGCAGGCGAGCTGCGCGGTACGTGTCAGCGACGCGGTGATGAATCCGGAACCGCGAACCCCAGATGACGTCGGTGACGACAAGCCGGCCCGACCCCACCCGCGTGTCGAGGATCTCCTGGACGAACGACCCGGAGGGTTCCTCGGGCGCGTCGGCGACCGGCGCGACGATTCGATAGACACCGTCGGGCAGTGGCGCGACCACGGTCAGTCCCGCCCTCGCCCAGAACAGGATGACCTCGTCGTGCGGCACATCACCGGTCAGCCGGACGTCGGCCAGTACGAAGGACTCCTCGTACACGCCGCCCTCGAAGCCGATGCCGGCCTGCTCGCGCACGATGCTGTGGATGCCGTCGGCGCCCACGGCGTAGCGCGCGCGGATCACGCCACCGTCGTCGAACGTCGCGGTCACGCCGTCGGCATCCTGAGCGATCGCGGTCACCGCTTTCGGCCGCAACACGGAACCGCCGAGTTCGACCAGCCGGTCGAGCAGCAGCCGCTCCGTGGTCGACTGCGGAACCATCAGCGAGTACGGATAGTCCGTCGGCAGGGCACTGAAATCGATCGGGATCAAGGTGCGACCGTGGTCGCGGATCGTGAACACCGGTGCCTGCACACCTTCCTTGACGAGCCGCCTGGCCACATCGAGGTGCTCGAGAACCTCCAGCGTGCGGGCGTTCACCACCGCCGCGCGTGAGGTGTTGGCGCCCTCGGGCGCCCGGTCGACGACGGTCGTCGCGATACCGCGGGCCACCAGAGATGTGGCCAACGCCAAACCGGTCGGACCGGCTCCTATGACGAGAACATCGGTGTCGTACATGTTCTTCTCCTCTCTTGCTGATCTATGCCAACGCTTGTTGGCATAACTATGTTCCGGTGATCCCACTTTGTCAACACTTGTTGGCCTACACTTGTTGGCATGCGCAGATCGTCAGAACAGACCAAGGCCGTGATCCTGGCGGCGGCGAAGGAGAGATTCGCCCAGTCGGGGTTCGAACGGGCCACGATCAGGGCCATCGCCGCGGACGCGAACATCGACCCGTCGATGGTGATGCGGTACTTCGGCAACAAGGATCAGCTGTTCGCCGCAGCGGCCGATTTCGACCTGCAGATACCGGAGCTGTCTGACGTCGCTCACGATCAGGTGGGTGCCGTGCTGGTGGACCACTTCATCAACCGGTGGGAGCGCGATGAGGCCCTGATCGTGCTGTTGCGGTCAAGTGCTACCAATACCGAAGCGGCGCAACGGATGCGAGTGATGTTCGCGAGTCAACTGCTGCCGGTGGTTGCCAAGATCAACCCCGACGCCCCGGAACGCCGCGCGGCGTTGATCGCGACGCAGATGCTCGGACTGGCGCTGTGCCGCTATGTGCTGCAGTTGCCGCCGATCGTCGCCATGCCACACGACGAGGCGGTCGCGTGGTTGGGCCCCACTGTTCAGCGGTACCTGGAGGCACCGTGATAATCGGCGACGGCAACTACATGACAGTGCAAGCCGCCTTATGTCAGCATTGAGACGTGCGCGCAAACCGGATCGTGAGTTTGCTGGCGTCCGCCATGGCGGCAACTTCGGCGGCGCTGTACGCGCTCATCGGCATTCCCTCCGCGTCCGCCGCTCCCTGCCCCGATGTTGAGGTCGTGTTCGCCCGTGCCACCACCGAGCCGCCCGGTGTCGGCGAGGTCGGACAGGCATTTGTTGATGCACTGCGCTCGCAAGCTGGGGAACGGTCCGTCAGCGTGTACGCAGTCAACTACCCGGCAACTGAGGATTTCCCGAACTCCGCCTCGGTCGGTGCCAATGACGCTAGGGCACGCGTTCAGACTGTGGCCGCGACCTGTCCCACCACTCGGATGGTGCTCGGTGGATATTCCCAGGGTGCAATCGTGATCGATTTGATCACTGCATTGCCAGTAGCGTTCGCGGGCTTCACCCCCGCGCCAATGCCGCCCGAGGTGGCAGATCACGTCGCTGCTGTCGCCGTCCTCGGAAATCCACTGGACAGATATCTGGGGGGACCGCTGACCTCGGTCAGCCCACAGTTCGGTCCCAAGGCCATCGACTTGTGTGTCCCCGGCGATCCGATTTGCTCGCCCGGCAACACGTCAATGCCGTCGCGTGACGAGATGTTCTCAGACGCGCACCTTTCCTATGTGAAATCCGGAATGGCTATCCAGGCAGCGACTTTCGCTGCGAGCCGCCTTTAATCGGGCCGGCAATCGACCCGGCGGCTGGTGACGACGCAGCAGTATTTCGACGTCAAAGTCCGCGTCGCTTCGAGATCTGCACCAGGGTTGTGATTCGCGCGTCAGCGCAGCCCTCATGCAGATCTCGCGTCAACCGGGTAGGCCGATCCGCCGGTAGCGCTCCAGTCTCGTGGTCAGCCGATCGGTGTCGGAAACTCCACGCAGCGAATGCAATTCGTTGGCAATCGTGGCCGACAACCGCTGCGTAAAGGCCAGCGGCTCGTCGGCCGCGTCGGGCCATTCGGGCACGATCGCATCGACGATACCGCTACGTAACAGGTCGGCCGACCGAATACCCTGCGCCGCAGCCAGTTCCGGTGCATGTGCGACGTCGCGGAATACGATGGCGCTCGCGCCTTCTGGCGGCAGCGGCGCCAGCCAGCCGTGCAGCGCCGCCAACACCCGGTCGGCCGGCACCATCGCCAGCGCGGGTCCTCCGCTGCCCTGGCCGAGCAACACCGATACCGTCGGCGTGTCCAGCGTGACGAGATCGGCCACGCAGCGGGCGATCTCACCAGCGAGGCCGTCCTGTTCTGCTTCGACGGTGAGCGCGGGTCCGGCAGTGTCGATGACGAGTACCAAAGGGAGTTTGAGGCCCGCGGCGAGCGCCATGCCCCGGCGTGCCACCCGCAACGCCGCGGGGCCGACCCGAAGGGTAGGGGGACGACCCGGGATTGAACCAGGGCCGCCGATGACACGCTGCTGTCCGAGCACCACCGCCGGTTGGCCGCCGAACCTGGCCAACGCCAGCAGCGTGGTGGCGTCCTCACCGCGGCCCGTCCCCGAGAGCAGCACCCGTTCGGATGTGCCGTGCCGCAACAGATATCCCACGCCGGGGCGGTCCGGCCGGCGAGACGCCTGCACCGACTCCCACGCGGGTATGTCGGGCACCGGCGCCGCGTCGGGAAACGGCGGGGGAACGTCTGGGGGGTCGGCGACGACCTTCAGCGTGCGGTCGAGCGTCGAGCGTAACGCCTCGAGCGGAACCACGCCGTCGATGACGCCGTGGCGCTCCAGATTCTCTGCGGTCTGGACGTCCGGAGGGAACGGCTCACCGTAGAGGTGCTCGTACACACGCGGGCCGAGGAATCCGATGAGCGCGCCCGGTTCGGCGGCGGTGACATGGCCCAGCGAACCCCACGACGCGAACACCCCGCCCGTGGTCGGATGGCGCAGATACACCAGGTACGGCAGATGTGCCCGCTTATGCAGTTCGACGGCCGCCGCGATCTTGACCATCTGCAGGAACGCGACCGTGCCCTCCTGCATGCGGGTGCCGCCCGAACTCGGCGAAGCCACCAGCGGCAGCCCCTCGGCCGTCGCCCGCTCCACCGCGGCGGTGATCCGCTCGGCCGCGGCGACGCCGATCGAGCCCGCGAGGAAGTCGAACTCGCAGGCCACCAATGCCACGCGCCGGCCCAGCACGGTGCCCTCGCCGGTCAGCACCGACTCGTCCATGCCGGTCTTCGCGGCCGCCGCGGCCAGTTCGCGCCGGTACTCGGCGCTGCCGTCGACGACCCGTGGCGGGGTATCCCAGCTGCGGAAAGACCCGTCGTCGAGCACGGTGTCGCGCAGCGCGACGGCGCTGATCCGGCTCACACCATGAAGGCTATATAGGGTGGCGCCATGATTGGTGTGACCCGCGACGGCCACGTGATGACACTGGAAATTCAGCGCGCCGAGCGCCGCAACGCCCTGAACGGTGAGCTCGTCGACAGCCTGCGCGAGGCGGTCGAGAAGGCCTCGGCCGAAGACATCCGGGCCATCGTGCTGACCGGCCAGGGCGCCGTGTTCAGCTCGGGCGCCGACCTGACCGACGCCGCAGGGATGGCCGAGGAGCTGCCCGACAAGGCCAAGGCGTTGAACCTGGCCATCGACAAGGCGCCGATACCCGTTATCGGCGCGATCAACGGCCCCACGATCGGCGCCGGCGTCATTCTCGCGATGATCTGCGATCTGCGCGTCGTCGCACCCGAGGCGTACTTCCAGTTTCCGGTCGCGAAATACGGCCTGGCGCTGGATAACTGGAGCATCCGGCGGTTGACGTCGTTGGTGGGAGCGGGCCGGGCGCGCGGCATGCTGTTCGGCGCCGAACGACTCACGGCCGAGGTCGCCCTGCAGACGGGCATGGCCAACCGGATCGGCACGCTGGCCGACGCGCAGGCATGGGCCTCAGAGATCGCGGGCTTCGCGCCGCTGGCCCTGCAACACGCGAAGCGGGTGCTCAACGACGACGGCGCCTACGAGGATCCGTGGCCCGATCACCAGAGCCTGTTCGACCGGGCCTGGGCCAGTCAGGACGTCATCGAGGCCCAGGTGGCGCGCATCGAGAAGCGCCCACCGAGGTTCCAGGGGGCCTGATGATCGGGGCTGCCCTGCGCATCGGCTTCGGAACGGCCTCGCTGCTGGCCGGGGGCTGGGCGTTGCGCGCGCTGCAAGGCACGCCCTCGGCCCTGGGCGCGTCGCCGGTGGAGATCGACGGCATCGCCAAGGGCTCTCCGAACTACCGCGACGGGGAGTTCGTCAACATTGAACCGGCGAGCCCGGTCAGCCTGACCCGTCAGGAGCAGTTCCTGCTGGTCCGCGAGGTTGTCGGCGGCAGTTCCAGCCAGCATCCCTGCGAACCCGTCCCGGTGGTCGTCCCCGACCCGAGCCTGGCCGTGGCCGACCTCGCTGTTACCTGGTACGGCCACTCGTCGGCAGTCATCGAGATCGACGGTTACCGCGTGCTGGCCGACCCCGTCTGGAGCGACCGCTGCTCACCCTCCCGTGCGGTGGGTCCCCGGCGGCTGCACCCGGTACCTGCTCCGCTGGAAGCACTGCCCGCGATCGATGCGGTGATCATCAGCCACGACCATTACGACCACCTGGATATCGACACCATCAAACAGTTGGCGCGCACCCAGCGGGCCACGTTCTTCGTACCCCTCGGCATCGGCGCGCACCTGCGGACCTGGCACATCCCCGCCGATCGGATTGTCGAACTCGACTGGAACGAGAGCGCCCAACTCGGCGAACTCACCTTGGTGTGCACACCCGCCCGGCACTTCTCCGGGCGGTTCCTGACGCGCAATGTGACCCTGTGGTCGTCGTGGGCGCTGATCGGACCGAGTCACCGCGCCTTCTTCGGCGGTGACACCGGATACAGCAAGAGCTTCGCCGACATCGGTGCCGACCACGGACCGTTCGACCTCACTCTGATGCCGGTGGGGGCGTATCACCCCGGCTGGCCCGATATTCACATGAATCCCGAGGACGCGGTCCGTGCGCACCGTGACGTCACCGACGCGGGGCTGTTGGTGCCGATCCACTGGGCGACGTTCCGCCTCGCACCGCATCCGTGGGCCCAGCCGATCGAGCGGCTCGTCAAGGCCGCTGAATCGGAGAGCGTCCAGGTCGCCGTGCCGAAGCCGGGACAGCGCCTGTTGCCCGAGACGGCCTCGGCGATCGACCCGTGGTGGCACCTTTAAAGCCATTCGCCGACCGCACGACCGTGCGTTCGACGGGATACCGTGCACGTCATGAACGTACTGGCCAGGGTGGCCGTCGTGGCGTTGCTCGCGGTCCTGCCCGGCTGTACCGCGCCGAAGCCGCCGGAACCGGCGCCGCCGTCCATGCCGGCCCGGTCGGACGTACCACCGCCGCTGGTCCCCGCGATGGCGTTGCCCGAGAACGCCGTCGACAATGCCGTCGCCAAACTCGACGGCGTCGCCGAGGATCTGATGAAGAAGTCCGGCATCCCCGGAATGGCGGTGGCCGTCGTACACGGTGGAAAGACCGTGTACTCCAAGGGGTTTGGCGTCAAAGATGTACGTAGTGGCGAAAAAGTTGACGCAGACACGGTGTTTCAGCTGGCGTCGTTGTCCAAGTCGCTGAGTGCAACGGTGGTGGCCCATCAGGTCGGTGTGAACGCGATCGGCTGGGACACCCCGATCGTGTCCAAGCTGCCATGGTTCGCCCTGTCGGATCCGGTTGTCACGCCGATGGTCAGCGTGGGGGACATGTTCGCGCACCGCTCTGGGCTGCCCGACCACGCAGGCGACTTGCTGGAGGACCTCGGCTACGACCGGCGTTACGTGCTTGACCGACTCCGGCAGTTGCCACTTGATCCGTTCCGAATCTCGTATGCCTACACCAACTTCGGGTTGACCGCGGGTGCCGAGGCGGTCGCGGTGAGCGCCGGTAAATCCTGGGAGGATCTCGCCGATGAGGTGCTGTTCCGTCCGCTCGGGATGGCGTCGACGAGCTTCCGGTTCGCCGACTATGCAGCCCGTCCGGACCGCGCGGTCGGCCATATCCACGTCGACGGCCGCTACGAACCGCGCTATGTCCGCGACGCCGCCCCCGAGGCCCCTGCCGGGGGCGCGAGTTCGTCGGTGAACGACATGACGCGCTGGCTGGCAATGGTGCTGGCCGACGGCAGCCACGAGGGCAAGCAGATCGTCGACTCAAGGGCGCTGCTGCCTGCGGTGACGCCACAGATGGTGTCGAGCCGCGCGACGGAGCCCGCGATGCGGTCGGGGTTCTACGGTTACGGCTTCAATGTGGGGGCGACGTCGGCGGCGCGCATGGAGCTCAGCCACTCCGGCGGGTTCGTCCTCGGCGCCGGCACCAACTTCGTCGTCCTGCCGTCCGCCGACGTGGCGATCGTCGCGCTCACCAACGGCACTGCGTCCGGTGTGCCCGAATCGCTGACTGCCGAATTCGCCGACCTCGTCCAGTTCGGCGAGGTGCGGGAGGACTGGTACAAGCTCTACGGTGATCTCTTCAAGGAGATGGAGGAGCCGACGGGCTCGCTGGTCGGACAGAAGCCGCCTGCCAGTCCCGCGCGCAGTGGGCCGCTGACCTCCTACGTCGGCACCTACAACAACGACTACTGGGGCCCGGCGCGCATCACCGAGAAAGACGGCAAGTTGCAACTCGCCATCGGCACGACACTGGATGTGCCACTGGATCATTGGGACGGCAGCGTCTTCACCTATGATTGGGTCTCCGAAAATGCGCCGCCTGGAACGGTTTCCAAGGCCACGTTCGACGGCGACAAGCTGACGCTCGAGTATTACGACACGTTCAAGAAGGGGACGTTCTTCCGATGAGCGCTTGCGCGAAGAGAAGAGTGCACAGTTGACCACCGTCGTCGCAACGGGCCTGACTGATGCCGAAGTCGCCCAGCGCGTCGCTGACGGCAAGACCAATGATGTGCCGACGCGCGCGGCGCGAAGCGTCTCCGACATCGTGCGGGCCAACGTCTTCACCCGCATCAACGCGATCCTGGGGGTGTTGGTCGCCATCGTGTTGTCCACCGGCTCGGTCATCAACGGCGCGTTCGGCCTACTGATCATCGCCAACAGCGCGATCGGCATCATCCAGGAGTTGCGGGCGAAGCAGACGCTCGACAAGCTGGCCATCGTCGGGCAGGCGAAACCCTTGGTGCGCAGGCAGTCCGGCGCCAAGGAGGTGCTGCCCGCTGAGATCGTGCTCGACGACATTATCGAACTCGGGCCCGGCGACCAGATCGTCGTCGACGGCGAGGTCGTGGAGGAGGCCAACCTCGAAGTCGATGAGTCCCTGCTCACCGGTGAGGCCGACTCGATGGCCAAAGATCCCGGCGATCCGGTGATGTCGGGAAGCTTCGTCGTCGCCGGTTCCGGTGCCTACCGGGCCACCAAGGTCGGCCGGGAGGCCTACGCCGCCAAGCTCGCCGACGAAGCCAGCAAGTTCACGCTGGTGAACTCCGAACTGCGCAGCGGTATCAATAAGATCCTGCAGTTCATCACCTACCTGCTGGTCCCGGCGGGCATCCTGATCATCTACACGCAGCTGTTCACCACCGACGCGGGATGGCGCGAGTCGGTGCTGCGGATGGTCGGCGCCTTGGTGCCGATGGTGCCCGAGGGCCTCGTCCTGATGACGTCCATCGCGTTCGCCGTTGGCGTCGTTCGACTGGGCCGCAGGCAATGTCTGGTCAACGAACTGCCCGCGATCGAAGGTCTGGCCCGTGTGGACGTGGTGTGTGCCGACAAGACGGGCACGCTGACCGAGAACGGCATGCGGGTCTCGGATCTCAAGCGACTCGATGAACGTGCCGGCGGGCTGGAGCGGAGCGACCCGGGGATTGGCCAGGTCGCCGACATTCTGGCGCAACTCGCGGCCGACGACACGCGGCCGAACGCGAGCATGCAGGCCATCGGCGAGGCCTACAAGATGCCACCCGGCTGGCACGCCACCGCCGCCGCGCCGTTCAAATCCGCCACCAAGTGGAGCGGTGCGTCCTACGGTGAGCACGGGAACTGGGTGATCGGGGCGCCCGATGTGCTGCTCGAGCCGGGGTCCACGGTCGCCGAACAGGCCGAGCAGATCGGTGCGCAAGGCCTTCGGGTATTGCTTCTGGGCTCGTGCGACGTGTCCGTCGACCACCCCGATGCGCCGGGCCGGGTCACGCCGGCCGCCCTGGTCGTGCTGGAACAACGTATCCGGCCAGACGCCCGCGACACCCTTGATTACTTTGCCTCGCAGAAGGTTTCGATCAAGGTGATCTCAGGTGACAACGCCGTGTCGGTCGGCGCGGTGGCCAGGTCGCTCGGTCTTCACGGCGAGACGATGGACGCACGACAGCTACCCGACACTGCCGAACAGTTGGCCGACACCCTCGAGGAGTACACGACGTTCGGCCGGGTGCGGCCCGACCAGAAGCGGGCCATGGTGCACGCCCTGCAGTCACGCGGCCACACGGTGGCGATGACGGGGGACGGGGTCAACGACGTGCTGGCGCTCAAGGATGCCGACATCGGCGTGGCGATGGGCTCGGGTAGTTCGGCGTCCCGGGCGGTGGCGCAGATCGTGCTGCTGGACAACAAGTTCGCGACACTGCCGTACGTCGTCGGCGAGGGGCGTCGCGTGATCGGCAACATCGAGCGGGTCTCCAACCTGTTCCTCACCAAGACCGTCTACTCGGTGCTGCTGGCGATTCTCGTCGGTCTGGCGGGGCTGTCGTCCAAGCTTTTCGGATCCGATCCGCTGCCGTTTCCGTTCCAGCCCATCCACGTCACGATCGCGGCGTGGTTCACCATCGGCATTCCGGCGTTCGTCCTGTCACTGGCGCCCAACAACGAACGCGCGCACACCGGCTTCGTGCGGCGGGTGATGACGGCGGCACTGCCGTCGGGACTCGTGGTCGGGATCGCGACGTTCGCCTCCTACCTGGTGGCGTATCAGGGCCGCGAGGCCACGCCGACCGAACAGACGCAGGCGTCGACCGCGGCGCTGATCACCCTGCTGGTTTCCGGCGTGTGGGTGCTGGCGGTGGTGGCACGGCCGTACCAGGGGTGGCGGGTGGCGCTGGTGAGCGTATCGGGACTGGCGTACGTGGTGATCTTCTCGATTCCGATGGCGCGGCAGGCGTTCATGCTCGATCCGTCGAACGTCAAGATCACGTCGATGGCGCTGATCATCGGCCTCGTCGGAGCGGCGGCGATCGAGGGCATCTGGTGGGTCCAGGGAGCGATTCTGGGAGAGCGCCGCACGCTGTGGCGGTCCGAGTAGGGTAGCCGCATGGCATTCCTCGACAAGGTGAAGAGTCTGCTGGCCAAGAACGCCGACAAGGTGGACACCGCGATCGACAAGGCGGCTGACGTCGTCGATCAGAAGACGCAGGGCAAGTACGCCCAGCACGTCGACAAGGTGCAGGAGGCCGCCAAGAACGCAGTCGACAAGAGCAACCCGCAGACCCCCTAGTACGTATGGCCAAACTCTCCGTCTCCGTTGACGTCCCGTTGCCGCCGGAGAAGGCGTGGGAGTGCGCGTCCGATTTGTCCCGCTACAAAGAGTGGCTCAGCATCCACCGCGTCTGGCGCAGCAAGCTGCCCGAAACCTTGGAGAAGGGCACGGTCATCGAGTCGATCGTGGAGGTCAAGGGCATGCCCAACCGGATCAGGTGGACCATCGTCCACTACAAGCCGCCGGAGGCGATGACGCTCGACGGCGTTGGCGTGGGCGGCGTCAAGGTCAAACTCATCGGGAAGGTCAAGCCCGTCGGCCGACGGGTCGACGGTCACGTTCGACGTGCATCTCGGTGGGCCCGCGTTGTTCGGCCCGATCGGCATGCTGGTGGCAGGCGCGCTTAAGGGCGATATCCGACAGTCGCTGGACAAGTTCAAATCGGTGTTCGCGCCGGCGTGATCGCATTCGAGCGCGCCATCCCAGTGCTAAGGGTCTTCGATCAGGCCAAGGCCGAGGAGTTCTACATCGGCTATCTCGGCTTCACCACCGATTGGGAGCACCGGTTCGAGCCGGACTTCCCGCGGTACGCACAGATCAGTCGTTCCGACTTGATCATTCACCTCTCGGAGCACCACGGCGACGGCACGCCGGGCAGCGTGGTGTTCGTGCCGATGCACGGCATCCGTGAGTTCCACGCCGAAATCACCGCTAGGGACTACCGATTCGCGAAACCGGGGCTTGAGAATGAGCCGTGGGGACTGACCGTGGACGTGACGGATCCGTTCGGTAACCAGTTGCGGTTCTGTGAACGGAGCCCGCACGCGTGAACGTCGGTTCCATTCGTAGACAGTTCGGTGCGTCCAATGCCTATGACATCCCACGTGTTTTAGAACGGTGGGGGGTCGTTGGCTTGGCGGGCTGCGTTGATGGTGCGTTCCCGTTGTATTCGGTAGGCGCGCGCTTGGGCGCGGGTGCCTTTTCGTTTCGGCATCGCCAGGCCGCGGTTGGGGCCGGGTGGCGGCTGTTCGGGTAGGACGAGTTCGCCGGTGAGTATCGCGAGTTGCGGGAACAGCATCGCCCCGAACGGCTTCGTGGTGTGCACTCGGCCGGTGGGTGTGGTGAACACGATGGTGCCGTCGGGCTGCTGGAGCACCGTCCAACCGTCGGCCCCGGTGTAGAACGTCTTCATCAAATGATGGAACCGGCAGAAGCAATCGTTGTTCGACGGGTGGGTGGGCCCGAGCGGATACGGGACGGTGTGATCGATGTCGGCCTGCCATGCTGGTTTGTCGCAGCCCATCCAGCGGCACGTCAGATCGCGGGAGCGCACGAAATCGGCCAGCGCGGCCGAGGGCCGGTACTGCGGCTCGGCCACGGTGTCTTTGGGCACGATGATTGGTTTGAGGGTGGCGGTTTTGGCGATCTGGTGCACCATGGCCGGCGGAATCACCCCGTGACCGGCGACATATCCCGGCGTGGTGCCCTCGCCGGCGACGGTGGCCTCCTCGGCCACCACATGAATCACCACATTCGACGGGACATCGGCATTGGTGGCGGCGGGGCAGTGTTCTGATCCGCATTGGCAGGCCATGGTCGATTCCCCGGCCAGCACCGCGGTGATCGCGTCGGCGCGGCGTTGCCGTGTGGTGCGCGGATCGTCGCGGCACACCGTGGCCGCTAACCCTGCGAGTCTGGCGTTCAGCGCTGCGGCGTCGGTGATGCGCAGCGAACCGTAGACCTCGACCGTCCCGTCCTTGGCGCGGCCGAACTCGAGGTGGCGGTCCTCATCTGCCTGTTGGGCGACCCGCCACGCGTCGGGGTCGACGTCGAGGACCATCCAGTCCAGCAGATCGGCCAGCTTCTTATCCGACAGCGCATTCCAGGCCGGCGCCTTATGGGCCACCATCTCATCGATTGCCGCCAGGGCCTGCTCGTCTCTGATCAGCGCGGTGCGAAAGGCCACGATCCGGATCACCCGGAAATCGACCGCGCCCGCGGTGAACACCTCGCCCAGGGTGGGGAGCCGCTCGATCAGGGTCTGTCCGTAGTCCATCATCGATGAGGCCCGCCCGCGGCTGATCCCCAACTCCGCGGCGATCTCGGCGGCCACCACATCCCAGTAGTCCACACACCACTGCAGAAAGTCCTGACCCGAGGCGGCCAACCGCTGCAGCGTGAACCGACCCGCCGCCACCACCTTGCGCGCGACCGCGACCCGCTCGGCGCGCTGCGCATCACCCATCACATCAAGCAACTCACTGTCGGTAGCTGATTCGAACACGCTTCCAATCCTGCTCACACGGACCGACGAACCAACGTGCCCAAACCCCTACCTGTGGATGAATCCGCGATTGGGGATAACCGCGTCAGCGGCGCGGGCGTCGACGGATCAGCTGGGTGAATTCGACCGCGGAACGGCGTACGGATTCCAGTTCCAGCGACACCAGCAGGGTATCCACCATCGCGAAAGGCAGGGTGGTGGCGACCGCGCCGCGGCCGTACTCGATGTGCCACGAGCCGGGGTGAATCGTGAGACCCCTCGCGTGGCCCTTCTCCAGGCATGTGTGCTCGCCGGGCAGCAGTGTCATGGCGGTGGTGTCATCCGATTCCAGGTCGTACGAGTCGATTTGGCCGGCAATCAGGAACTTGTGAATCTGCACGTGCTTATAGCGCCCCGAAAACCCCTGTGTACCAGAGGGAGAGCCGAAGATGACGATGTATTCGCGCGGGCTGAAGTACAGAAACCGGACCTTGCCCAGGATGCCGCCCGCCTTGCTGCCCACCCAGCGCCCGGGCGTGGGATCGATGTGATCGGGGTATTCGGCCGCGAGAAGCTCGGTGACCCGCCTGAGCAGCTCCCCACCTTCCAGTGGCAGGCCGACGACCTCCTTGGCAACCGTGTGCAGGACGTCCGGGTCGATCTTGTACGACTTCATCGGTCGAATTCTATGGGCAGACTGGTCGGCCCACTCATACCGAGCAGTGGCCGCCAGGGCGCCGGCCCGACGACCCGGGGGTTCGGCATCCGGTGAGCAAGGATCTTGAGTGCTTCGGAGAGTTCACGTCTCGCCAGGTTCGCGCCGAGGCAGTAGTGGGCACCGCCGCCGAACGTCAGGATGGGTGGAGGGTCGTTGCGGGTGATGTCGAAGAGGGTCGGATCGTCGTAGATGGCCGGGTCCCGGTTCGCCGCGTAAGTGTTGACGAGGATGAACGTGCCTGCGGGGAAGGTGTACTCGCCGACGGTGACGTCCTCGGTGACGCTGCGAAGCGTGCTGCACATCGACGGCGAATGACGCATGGTCTCCTCGACGGCGTTCATTCCCAACTCGGGGCGGTCTCGAAGTAGTACCCACTGATCTGGATGGTCGCACAAGACCTGCATCGAGGCGCCCAATTGCGTGCGCGTGGTGTCGGTGCCGGCCAAGAGGATGCTGAATGCCAGCATGCGCACTTCGCCGGCGTCTAGCCGATCGCCGTCGACTTCGGCCCGAATGAGTTCGGAGAGAAGGTCATTGGTCAGGTGGCCGCGCCGATCGGCGATCATGTCGTCGATGTAGTCATCGAACGCATCCCACGCTCTCAACACCGTGGGTTCCTCTGCGGCGAGGTCGATATCGAAACTGACGACCTTGAAGATGTCTTCTGCCCACTTCGAGAACAGTTGCCAGCCCTCAGGGGGTGCGCCGAGTAGCGCGCAGATGACGGGTATCGGGTATGGCCGTGCGATCTGTTCGACGAATTCACAGCTGGCTGCAGCATCGACGGCATCGGTGAGTTCGTTGATCACCGTGTGGATGGTCTCGTCCATACGTGCGGTGGCGCGCGGCGTGAAGGCCCGCGAAACCAAGCTGCGTAGTCGGCGGTGTTGGTCGCCTTCCATACACAGGATGCTGCGTGTCACTCGGTCCCACAGCTCGCCGGAGGTTATGCCGTGTGCGGTGAGATGGATGCCAGGAGGTATGCCGAACCGGGGGTCGCCGAGAACCGTTCGCGCCAGGTTGTAGGAAAGTACCTCGGGGCCAATGGGTCCCAACGCAATCGGTGCGGATTGTTGCGCTTCCCGAAACTGGGGATAGATCTCCTGTGGCGTGTCGGTGACGTCGTAGCTGAGTGTGGGCAGACCCGCGTCGAACACGCTGGGCTTGGCGGCGTCGACGGTCATGGGATGTTCGTCGAGAGAAAGGTCAGCGGAAGGCCGAATACGGACAGGTCGATCTCGTCGAGGTAGGTCCCCTCTCCGGAGAAGCTCTGCTGGAAACGCGTTGCCGATCCGTAGCGCTCGGCGACGGCCTCGGCCGCCGACGTCCCCGGGACCCGCAGCACCACGGTATAGACGCCGTCGCCGTGACGCTCCACGAAATCGTTGACGAACGTGGCGACCTCGGCGGTCGACCCTGGGACCGCACTGATCAATTCGAGACCCCCGTTCCAGTCCAGGTGGACAGTGACGCCGAGTTCGGTGAGCTCGACGGGCTCGAATGCGAAGCCGATCTCGGTGAACATCTCGGCGACGGCGGCGCGCCGCTCCGGCGCGACCGCGAACACGACGTGATGAAGCTTCGGTGCCTCGCGTTCCTCTGTCATGTGCGGACCAGCCCACGCGGCCGAATCAGGCCGAGATCCAGATGGGTGACCCAGCCTGGTGGCGCGTCGCAGACGTCGGGAATCGCGTTGACGGCACCCATCGCGGTCCAGTCGTATCCCGGGTGCGCCATCGACCCGTCCGGCTGTTCGACACCCTCGAGAGTCAACTCGCTCGGCGGATCTCCCTCGAAGACAATGCGGTAGCGCGTCTTACCCCAGTCCCACGCCGGCTCGATCTTGTCCGGGGCGCTCGTCAAGTAGATCGCATGGAAGACGATGAGCGGTCTGCCGCCTACCCAGGCCGTCCATTCGTGGTGCTGTGCGGCCACCGTGCCCCGGGGTATCGCCCCCAACTCGTGCGGAATGTCTTCGGTGGCGACGGCGGCCTTCACCTCCGCGGCGGTCACCTCGTCGATGGTCACGCCGAGACCGTCGGCGATCATGTACATCGACTGTGCGAAGAACGGTACGCCCAGACCCAGAATCGTTGGCTCCGAGAGAAATTCGTCCTTGTCCTTCCCGAATCCCATCCAGTCGATGTGGTCCAGCGGCGCATCGGTGAGGACGTTCACGACTTCGTAGACGCGGATTTGGTCGATCCTGCTCATCACGCGGGCGAGCGTGAGTGGCAGGATGTCGCCGGCGTAGCCCGGGTGAATGCCGCCGGCGTGGAAGGACGTTCCGCCCTTCTCGCACGCGGCACGGATTTTGGCACCATCGGCGGCGAAATCGGGTGAGGGATAGAAGAATCCGCTTGTCGTCACGACGTTCTTGCCCGAACTCAGCAGTCGGCAGACGGTGTCGGTGTCCATGATGATCGGGGTGTAGAACACGCAGTCGGCGTCCATGGCGACGATCGCTTCGATGTCATCGGTCGCGGCGACGCCGACCGGTGCGATGCCGGCGATATCACCGGCGTCCTTGCCGATTTTCTCCTTGCTGTGCACCAGCACCCCGACGAGATCGAACACCGGGTTGTCGGCGAAATGCCTAACGCCGACCTGACCGACGTCGCCGGTCATCCACTGGATGACGCGGTACGTTTTCTCAGACATTGAGCACTCCCCGGGGTAGCAGCAGCGGAAGGTCGTTGTAGGTGACGATGCCCGGAGGGGCCGCGATGACAGCCGGTATCGCGGTGATCGCGGGCACGGCGGTGATGGTGAGCCCCAACAGGACGTAGTCCTCGATGGTCTCTCCCACGAAGTCCGGCGGCGGTTCGAAGCTCAGCGTGGTCTTGATCGTCGGACGTCCCTCGACCGTGACGTCGTATCCGAAACCCATTGACCAGGTGGGCTCCAATGACTGTCCCTTGGTCCACACTGCACGCACCTCGACGACGTCGCGATCGCCGAGGTAGCCCTTCCAGCGGACGTCGATTCCCGCAACGCAGCCCTTGGCGATATGCCAGCCCCCGGGCAGGTCGAGGTCTTCAGTCGTCTGCGCATACTCAGCCTCACACCGGATTTCGTCCAGCTCGACGCCGAGGGCATCGGCGAGAAGAATCACGGCCTCGCGAAAGATCCCCGAGCCCTGCTCGGTGATGTCGCGCAGGCCGGGCTGGCCGATGGGATAGCCGAAACCCATGATCTTCTCGGTGTCCGGGGAGTTGTAGATGGTGGTGTCGAAAGACTCCACGATGGACACCCGGTCCACCCGGTCGGATATTCCGGCGGTGATGATCGCGAATAGTTGCATGAAGCCCGGATTGAGCCCGCTGCCGAATATCGTCGAACCGCCGAGCTCGCAAGCCTCCACAATGCGGTCACGGCCCGCTCCGAGCCGGTGACCGGTGATGAACTCCGAGGTCGTCACCACGTTGATGCCGGCACCCAGAATTCGCACCAACTCATCGACATTCGCGAACATCGGGTTGTATACCACGCAGTCCGGCTTCAGAGCGATGAGCGAGTCGACGTCGTCTGTGGCCAGCACGCCCAGTGGTTCGATCCCGCACAACTCGCCGGCGTCGCGGCCGACCTTGTCCGGTGACCACGCATAGCACCCCACGAGTTCCAGCAACGAATTGGCGGCTATCGCATGTATCGACTTCTTCCCGACATTGCCGGTTGTCCACTGGACGATTCGATGGGTCATGCGGACGGCTTACCGGGGGTGAACACGACGGGTATCGCCCGGAACCCCCGCGTCACGGAGTTCCCGTGAAAAACGGCATCAGCAGCGGGCGCGAGGGCGCAGTCCGGCATGCGCGTCAAGACCTGTTCGAGACCGACATGAAACTCCAGGCGTGCCAGATTGGAGCCCAGGCACCGATGGACGCCGGCGCCGAATCCCAGGTGCCGATTCGCTTGGCGATCGAGGATGCAGCGATCCGGATCCGGGAACTCGGCGGCGTCGCGGTTGGCGGAAGCGTAGTTGACGATCACCGATTCACCGGGGCAGAAGGTGTGTCCGCTCAGTTCGACGTCTTTCGCGACCGTGCGGGGTATGCCGTGGATCGATCCGGCGAAGCGGATGAACTCCTCGACGGCTTTCGGTGTCATCTCGGGTTCCGCGATGAGCCGGTCACGCTCTACGGGATGCGTTGCGACGTAATGGAACGCGAACGACATGGCGCTCGCCGTCGTTTCGAGACCGGCTTGTACCAGAAGCATCGCGTTGGCGACGACGTCTTGGAACGGCAGCTTTACGCCGTCGATCTCCGCGGAGAGCAGGACGTCGATCATGTCGTCCCGGGGCGGCTCGCTGGTGCGCGCCGACACGGCGTCATGGAGGTGTTGGTAGAGCCCGCCCCAGGCGGCCATGCGCGATTCCTCCGTGTCGCCGTTGAGCGCGGTGTCGGTCAACTCGATACACAGCGGGACATCGTCGATGGGCATGCCCAGGAGGTACTTGAAGAAGACGACGCCCGGCTGCCGCCAGGCGACCTGCGCAAGGTCGCCCTTACCGTCCTCGATGAAGCTGTCGATCAGAAGGTCGGTTTCTGACCGGATTTGGGGCCGCAGCGCCTTCATCCGTGCGGGTGAGAAATACGGGTTGAGGACCTTGCGGAACTTCTGTTGTCGCGGCGGGTCGAGCGTGATGACAAGATCACCCGCGAGCTGTTCGGCACCTTCCGGAGTCGGATTGCTGGAGAAGTGCTCCCAGTCCTGCAGGATCCTGTAGCACTCCGCATAGCGATTCGCCACCCAGGCACCACCGGGGGTCGCACTGAGAAACGGTGTGTCGGTGTGTGAGAACGGCGTGTCCCGTCGCATGACTTCGTAGACGTCGTACAGAAAATCGTTGTCGTTGAAGTCCTCGTGGCGAAGATCCAGGTTCTCCGCATGTTCTTCCGGTGATTTCATCGTCACGGAGATGGCGCTCCCTGCTGCTGGTCTACCGCCTCGCGCGCCACCCTTTCATCGTGGATGCGCACCAGTTCGCGGAACCCCAGTCGGTGGTACTTCGGCACCGGCTGGATGCCCCACTGGTCCTGGGCGGTGTCCTTGCCCTCGGCGCCTTCGGGCGGCCCCAACGCCGGGTAGGGGACCTTGCACTCCAACGTGTCGTCGGAGTAGCGGACCTTGAGCAGCTCGCTGCAGATCTCGGTGAGGCTCAGGGTCGGGTAGCCGTAGTAGACCGCCATGAACGGCAGCGTGAATGCTCCCTCGATGACCAGCGCGACCAGGCAGACGAGGACCGCGCGTTTGATCCACTTGTGCATGTTCGCGTAGAACGGCGTCGTCCCCGGCGGGAGATCGTCGGCCTTGGTTTCCTCGGTCGATTCAGGTGTGGTCGTCACAAGATTTCTCCTTAAACCTGGTCAGTCGGTGAAGATTTCGCGGTTGACCGTGTGCAGATAGGGGATGGCGAGGAACGGGGTGATGTAGAAGATGTCGTAGAGCCACCATCCGATGACGGGGAACACGACTCCGGCGTATCGGACGTCGGCGAACATGGTCATGTTGAAGACGTATGCGCACCAGATCACCACGCCCATCCAGCAGGTGATGATCATCCACTGCTGACCCCAGCGCTTCATCTGCAGGAAGCCGATCGCCGCGGCGCAGCGCATGGCGAAGACCGTCAGGATCAGGCCGGCGACGTAGCCCTTCTCGCCCGGTCCGGCCGCACCGCCGACCCACAGTTCGTTGTAGTGCCAGAAGTAGCCCGCGTCGAACATGTTGCCCCAGCCGACCATCAGCACCCGGTTGATCAGGGTGTGGTTGGCGACGAGGTCGAGTGCCCACCCGAGACTGTTGAGCGCGCCGTCGATCAGCACCAGGTAGCCGATCAAGGTGACAATCATGGGCCGAACCGACAGGCCCGCCCGTAGCGCCTGGCGCTGCAGCCAGACCCCGCGCATGAAGATCGGGAAGCCGATGAGGCCGGGCGCCCACATGCCCATCAAGGCGGCGCCGACGATCATCCACTTGTCGGCCCGCCGCTGAGCAAGCCGGGACTCTTCGTGGTGGTCCTCGAGGCTGACCGAACCGTCGACCGGCACAGCCGTCTTGCCGGCCGAGAAGCGGTTGAGCAAGGGGAGATTCACAATTCCCACCAGCCGCGGGCGAAGGACATGTAGAGCTGGATTCCGAACATCAACGCCAGGTATCCGTAGATGACCACCTGCAGAATGATGAGCGCACGCTTGCGCTTGATCTCCTTTTGGTCCATGTCAGTTGACTCCTCTCTATCGGGGTGTGCTCGGGCTGTCGGTGGCGGCCAGGCTGGCCACCGCTACTTCGCGCAAGCCGTCGGTGATCGCGCCGTCGGTGGACAGCGGCGCGAGGATGCAGGCCTCGGCGGCGTCCAATTCGCTTGCACCGGCAGCGATCAGCTGTGCTGCGGTGACAATCACGCGGGTGGACGGTGGTTCGAAGTGAAACGCCTCGTCCGCGGTGCGGATCGCGGTGGCGCAGCCGACCAGCCGCCTGGCGGTCGGCAAGTCGATACCCGCTTCGGCGACGATCACCTCGGCCTCGCGTTCGGCAGGCAGATACTTCATCGGAAGTGTGACGAAGCGTTGGCGGAAGGACGGTTTGAGCTCCTTCAGTGAGCTGCGGTAGGCGGGATTGTACGAACAGACCAGCATGAAGCCTTCCGGTGCTTGGACGACTTCGGCGGCGCGGTCGAGATACAACGCGCGGCGATGGTCCGTCAGCGAGTGCAGGATCGCCAGCGAGTCGTGCCGGGCCTCAACGACCTCGTCCAGATAGCAGATGGCGCCTGCCTTCACGGCCCGGGTGAGCGGTCCGTCCGTCCACACGACGTCGCCGCCGGTCACCATGAACCGCCCGACGAGATCGGAACTCGTGAGGTCGTCGTGGCAGCTGATCGTCACCACCGGCCGACGCAGAAGCACTCCCATGTGTTCGACCAGTCGCGTCTTGCCGCACCCCGTCGGTCCGGTGAGCATCACGGGGAGGCGCTGGTGATACGCCTGCTCGAACAACTGGACTTCGTTGCCGTTCGAGTAATAAGTGTCGGTGGTCATCTCTTCCTCAGCTGGTTGTTTCTCATGCGGCGACGAGCTCGCGGTGGACGTGAGCCAGTACCCGCGGAAGGTCCTCGATGCGCCGGATGCGTTGGGACCGGCGCGGTCCGAAGACCTCCGGGAGCGGGTCGACTCGGGTCGGGCCGACACCGACGTAGTACATCGACACGCCCGCGTCGCCGGCCTCTTCGACGGCGTGCGCCGCGTCGGCCCATGCGTACCGACCCTCGTAGCCCTCGTCGGAGATCAGGCCGTCGCCGATCACGATGAGAAGGCGTCGCTCCGAGGGTTGCGCAAGAAGTCGACTCGTCAAATGGCGCAGAGGTGCGCCGAGCCTGGTGTATCCGCCGGTGGCCAGGCCGAGACGGCTAGGTGGAACGAACCGCCGGTCCTCGAAGTCCTTGAGGCAATTGACTTCGACCCGGTGCCGGGTATTGCCGGTGAACACGAAGATGCCGTGCCGCTCGCGCGCGAGTGTCATCGCCCGGGACAGCGCGTCGGCACAGGCCAACTCCAGCTTGAAGATCCGGCCACCGTGCACACCCAACGAGGAGCTCCCGTCGAGCAGCACCGCCGTGGTCACATCGCGACTGCTGGGCAACAGCTCACGGAAGATGCGCGGCTCGATCGCCTCGCCCGTCGTCAGATCGATGTAGTGACTGACGTACTGGTCGACGTCGAGATCCGAGCCGTCTTCGAGACCGTTCTTCATCGCGCGGTGGGTGTGCTCGGAGAACCATTTCCGCAAGTCGGCCGACGTCGGCGCCGGCTGACGCGTGCGACTGGTGTGCGGGCGCTCGAGGACCGCGACGTGGTCCGGCATGAAGCTCTTCGTCCACTCGTTCCACTCCGGGTACGGGATGCCAGGACGGTGCTCCGGGGTGACGTCGAGATCGTTGTCCTGGGGTCTGCTCGGTGGCGGAAGATTGGGATTTCGTACACCACCGTCGCCGCCCACGGGCACCGAATACGGCCGGGGAACGCGCTTCTGCGTTGTGGTCCAGGGCATCCTGCCGAAACTGCGCCGCAGTTTGTCGGAGAGTCCCTGCGGCATCGTGTACGCCAACGGCAACCTGCCCAGTAGCGGATGAACCGTCAAGGGTTGCCCGCTGCGCGCCAGTTCGACAGCACGGTTGAGCATCTCCTCGGCATCGACGTCGCCTGGGAGTATCTCGAGGTCGGGGAGCAAGCGTCGCACCTCGGGCAGGAGACCCGGCCAGGTGGACGCGACCCAGCCGATCGCCGCGCCGGCCTCGACGGCCGTCAGGGCAACCAGTTCGCGGGTGGACAGCTCATTCAGCCGATACCCGGCGAGGCGCTCTTTGGATGGCGAACATTGAAGCGCGATACCGCATGTCAGCGTTCTGCGCGTCCAGTCGCGTCCGAGTGACGGATACGGAACATGGACGAAGTCCAGCGACGAGCTCACGCTGAACTCGCGGTGGGCGCCGGTCACAAGCCGTACGCCCTCGCGACGCTGACCGCTCAACGCGACAGCGGTCACGGCGCAACTGCGCTCGATCGCCATCGCGTGTGCGTCGGAGAGTTCGGACATCGACACTCAGAAGGTGCCGAGGGTGGAGAACATCCAGTACCAGAACCAGATGACCAGGCCGGTGCCGCCCCACGCTGCGACATAGCGGAGGATCTCCCAGATCCAGTCCATCTCAGACCTCCTCGTTTCGTGTCGTCGTGCCTGTTGAAGTCATCGGATCTCCAACCCGCGCACGGCGGTGGAGATCAACTTGGCCAGCATGGTGTCGCGCGTCTCGGAGTTGTCTGTGGTGGTCAGGACCCCGTAGATGCCGAGGAGGAAGAACGTCGCGCTGTAGAACGCGTCGACCTCCGGATGCACCTCACCGTCACCTCGCGCCCGCTCGATCTCGCGGACCAGCAGCACGATGACCGGATGGTCCGTCCACTCGTCCTTGTGCGGCCGCGTCGGCGAGAAGTGCAGTGCGAGTATTTCTTTGAAGAGGACCGGGCCGAACCGTTGCTCAAGGTTGCTTACCAGGTCGACGACGGCGGTCAGTGCGGAGACCATGTCATGCGGGCGGTCCAGGAACCGGGCGAACTCTGCTGCGATTCGCGCCTCTTCGCGAGATTCCAACTCGAGGAGGACGTGTTCCTTGCTTGGGAAGTGGAAGAAGAACGTTCCATGCGCCACGCCCGCGGCGTTAACGATCGCGCTCACCTCGGCACCGGTCATACCCGAGATCTTGAACTCGGCGATCGCGGCGCCGAGTATGCGTTCCCGCGTCTGCAGTCGGCGTGCTTCGCGCGTCGACGGCGTGACCTGAGGCCTCATGGTCCGCTCTTTGTAACGCAATTACTGATTCAAGTCAATGAGTTCAGTCATTGACGAGAATCAGTCGGTGAAGATCTCCCTGTTGACCGTGTGCAGATACGGGATGGCGAGAAACGGCGTGATGTAGAAGATGTCGTAGAGCCACCACCCGACGACGGGGAAGATGACACCGGAGTAGCGCACATCCGCGAACATGGTCATGTTGAACACGTAGACACACCAGATCAGCACGCCCATCCAGCAGGTGACGATCATCCACTGTTGGCCCCACCGCTTCATCTGCAGGAATCCGATGGCCGCGGCGATGCGCATCGTGAACACGGTGAGAATCAACCCGACTTCCAACGCCTTCTCGCCGGGGCCTGCCGCACCACCGAGCCACAGCTCGTTGTAGTGCCAGAAGTAGCCGGCGTCGAACATGGCGCCCCAGCCGTTCAACAACACTCGGGCGAGGATGGTGTGGCTGGCGACGAGGTCGAGTGCCCAGCCGAAGATGTTGATGGCGGCGTCGATGATGACCAGATATCCCAGGAGCGTGACCAGCATCGGCCGAACCGACAGCCCGTCGCGTTGCGCCTTGCGCTGCAGCCAGACGCCGCGAAGGAACAGCGGCAGCCCGAAGATTCCCAGTGCGGCGGTACCGATCAGGAAGCTGCCCGAGATGAGCCACTTGTCGGCCTGCCGTTGGGCCAGGCGCGACTGCTCCATGTGGTCGTCCAGGCCGCTGCCGGTCGCTCTGGCATGCAGTGTCAAGGACCCCTCCTAGCGTCCGCGCAGCCTTGAGCTTCGCGACCGGAAACTGACTATAGTCAATCAGTCAGCGGGCTTCAATACCGCGCAGGGTCCTGACCACGTAGTCATCGAGGATCTCGCGTTGCGTCGGCCAGTCGTGTGTGGTGGTCAACAGGGCATAGAGGCCGAGCAGAAAGAACACCGCGCTGTTCACCGGATTCACGTCGGAACCCACGTTTCCCCGCTGTTGGGCGCGCTCGATCTCCTGCGCCACCCTGACGATGACAGGGTGCTCCTTGCTTTCGTCGGCGGGCCGCGTCTGTGAAAAGTGCAGTGCAAGAAAGTCCTTGAACAGCATGGCGCCGAGACGACGCTCCAGACCCAGAACGAGGCTGACCGCCTCTTTGAGGATCGACGACAGGTTGCGTTTCGAATCCGCGTACTTGCCGAGCTGTTTGGCGATCCTCTCCTCTTCGCGTTGTTCCAGTTCCAGCAGCACGTGCTGCTTGGTCGGAAAGTGGAAGAAGAAGGTGCCGTGGGCGACTCCGGCTGCGGCGACGATCGCGCTGACATCGGCCTCGGCCATGCCCGATCGCTTGAACTCGGCGATGGCCGCACCCATCAGCCGCTCCCGCGTCTGCAGCCGTTTGGCCTCGCGCGCTGAGGGTTTGTCCACCACTGCCATGCTCCGACGATAGCGCCTACAGCGTGGTTCTCGCCGGTTCTGGTCTTGCTCCGTCATCTGTGATTGACTGCAGTCAATTGAGATGGAGGGTTGGTATGGCGCGACGTTGCCCGAATCCGCGTCGTGTGGGCACGGTTCCATGGAAACCAGTGCGCGGTCCCAGTGGGCCGACGAGTCTGCCGATGGAGTTCAATTGATGCCCAACAAGATCGACCCGCCGGAACTCGATGCGCCCGTTGCCACCGCACGCGAGGTCATCCCGTTCCGGGAGCGCAAGCAGGATATCGCCTTGTGGATCTTCTTTCTGGTCAACGTTATCTTCGTGACCTACCAGGCGGACATCGAGCAGCTCGTCATCCGCGACCCGGACAACTTCACCTACCCGATCTGGCCTCCGGCCTACATGATCGACTTCCTGCACTGGTACTTCGAGAATTACGACCCACTGCTCTATGAGCGGCCCGTCTGGTACACGACGATCGTCTGTATCGACCAGGTCGTCTACGGCCCCTTCTACATCGCTGCGCTGTACGCCTTCTGGAAGGGCAAGGAGTGGATCCGTAACTGGTCGATCATCTGGGCGTCCGTGATGCTCACCACGGTCACCATCATTCTTGGTGAGGAGATCGCCGGTCCATTCGCGAGTGATCACCTGCCGCTTGTGCTGGCAACGAACGCGGGCTGGCTGATCGTCCCGGTATGGGTGGTCATCCGAATGTGGCGAGAGCACCCCTTTACACGACCGATCACAACGAAAGGCGCGGGCTAGCCATGGCGACGTTTGCAGAGCGCTACGGCCCGTGGGCCGTAGTCGCAGGGGCGTCCGAAGGGCTCGGTGAGGCGCTCGCCAGAGGGTGCGCCAGCCGGGGGCTCAACGTCGTGCTCATCGCACGGCGCATCGAACTCGCACAGCAGATCGCCGACGACATCGCCGCAGTGACCGGCGTGCAGACGCGCGCGTTGCGAGCGGACCTCGCCGACCGTGACGACCTCGACCGCATCCTCGCCGATCTCGCCGATGTCGACGTCGGCCTCCTCATCTACAACGCCGCGTTCTCCGTCGTCGGACCGTTCTGGAACTTCGACATCGACACGCACCTCAAGGAGATCGACGTCAACGTGCGCGGGCCGCTCGTGCTCGCCCACGGCTTTGGCGAGCGGTTCCGCGCGCGAGGTCGTGGCGGGATTGTCCTGCTGTCTTCGATGGGGGCGCTGCAAGGCATGGTGCGGGTCGCGAACTACAGCGCCACAAAGGCCTACAACTTGGTACTGGCCGAGGGTCTTTGGGCCGAGCTCCGCGACGACGGGGTCGATGTCCTGGTGAGCTGCGCAGGAGCGACACGAACGCCGAACTACCTGGCGTCGGAGCCAGACGACAGCAATGTGCCGGTCCAGGAGCCCGTGCAGGTCGCCGAAGAGACGCTGAACGCGCTTGGAAAAACGCCGACGTTGTTCCCCGCTCGCGTGCTGCGTGTCACGCACTTTGCGTTCCGCCACCTGATGGGACGCCGTACCGCCGTGCGGCTGATGGCCTATGCGAGCAACCGAACCTATAAAGAGCAGCAGAGTTACAGCACCGGAGACCGCGGATGACGCGTGACACCGCTGCTGCCGATTCCCGACTAGTGAGCGAAGGCACCAAATGCGAAGAGTAGTACAGTTTTCCACCGGCAACGTCGGCCAGCATTCGTTGGCGGCGATCATCGGTCGGCCCGATTTGGAGTTGGTCGGTGTGCACGCCGCCAGCCCGAACAAGATCGGACGGGATGCGTCCGAACTGTGCGGCCTGAGTGAGCCGACCGGCGTCGTCGCAACCGACGACATCGATGCGCTGATCGCGCTCAAGC